>CAZHJU010000001.1:0-144474 GCA_964533495.1 uncultured Bordetella sp.
GCGTATTGTGAACCCACTTAAATGTGTCCGTACAAGCCGGGGCAGTTCACTCCGGCACCCTTAGCTGATCACTGCTCCTCTGCTGCGCCCCAAGTGCTCCCCTGCCCCGGAGAGAGGCTAAAGCCCTTCTCCCTCTGGGAGAAGGGTGGGGATGAGGGAAAATTCTCGCAAGTCCATAACAGGCTCTGGTACAAATTCCGCAGCCACGTTTGCTTCCCTCTTTCGATCTTGATAAGCGAAACACCACCTTTCATCAATTCGCCACCGCCATCGAAAGCAATCGGGCCGAATACACCATACGACTCGTTGCCACGCAATGCCTCGACAACGCTCGCACCATCAACCGATCCCGCCTGCTCGATTGCGGCGGCGATTGCGATCATCGCGTCGTAGCCGTATGGAGCCATCACTATTGAATCCTCGCCGAAGCGCCTCTTGTACTTTTGCATGAACAGATCTTTCAAGGGAGCGCCAGCCAGAAACGCGCCCGGGATAGTGCACATCAGCCGCTGGACTGCGCTGCCGATCGCGGCAATTTTTTGCGTGCACGCGCCATCCACCGCCAACACGGGCGCCGACGAACCTGCCTTTTCCAACGCCATCAGTAGACGGATTGCCGTAAGGTCGTGTCCCGAATAAAAAATAACATCGGGTTCCGCCTCTTTGATCTCCGCCATCAACTTTCCCAGCGGCTCAGACCTCGCGGACATTACCCGAAGCAGCTCCTGGCGCAACCCGAACCTCGAAGAACCGAAATGAAAAGCCTCCCCCAGGCGCTGGCCGTACGGGCCGGCCTCGTACAGGACCACCACCCGCCGCGCCTTCAGCTCTTCAGCGGCAAAGCGCAGCAGCACCTCGGCCTGACGGTCTTCATTTGTAGCAATACGGAAAATGTTTCTGGCCCCCTCCTCGTTGAACATGGGATCGATCACATACGGATTTATGACGGGAATGCCTTGCTTGACGTATGTGCGATTTGCACGGAGCGAGGGACTCCGGGTCAAGTGACCAATCACGGCAGCAACCCGCCGCTCTGCGAACAGTAGTGCGATCCGCTCTGCTTCGGCTGGGTTGTGTTTGTCGTCGCCAATCACCAGTTCCACCGGAAATCGGTTGGCGCCGACCTGCAGGCCGCCGCGCGCATTGATTTCCTCCGCTGCCAAGCGCACGCCTCGCTCGATTTCCCCGGCAAGTCCCCCGAAGTTCGCGGATGAAAACGGAGCTGCAAGGCCAATGCGCACGGCCTCGCCTCCAGCCTCCGGTTTAAGCAATCTGAGGCCCGTGCGGCTTTCCGACTCCTCGGAAAACCGAGGAAGGAAAATCGCCGGCGGGATCCGGGACCAGAAAAAATAGTAATGTTCTTTCCGCCACAGGCTAATAGAGAGAATGCGGTCATCCAGTGTATTGAAAACAGTCATGGCCCGAATGAGTTTCTTGACAGGATCGCCTTCCGTCCACGCAATCTGTCGCACTCCATTCCCGGCCTGCCGATCAAGGTCCGGCGCCCTGCCAAAATGCTGAACGAGATGGTCGTAGCTCCCCTGATCGGGCTTTCCCGCGAGTGCCTGCAAAATGAGGAATACAGCAGAATCATCACGCTCGAATACGAGCTTCCCGGGGTCTGCAAAGCCACAGTCTTCCAGTTTGAACTCTTTGCACGAGTACCAGAAACCCGATGTCGATGGAGTCGAGACCGGCACCTGCGCGAAAAGCGCATTAGAAGTGAGTAGTGTCAGCGACAACAAAACGATAACGCGGAAAATCTGGCGGCACATGGCTCCTCCAAGGAAATTCCAGTCAACGACGACATGAACCCAATGCCGGATGCCAGCCTGCGCCGGCAGGATAAATGCGGGATCAGGCGCGCGCAGCGACCACTTTGTCAGCAGCCAGCCGGTCAATCGCCGCATTGTCCAAACCCACCGACTTCAGCACCTCCCGCGTGTGCTCCCCCACATGCGGGATGTCGAGCCGGGTGCCGAAGCGCTGTCCATTCATCTCCAGCGGCAGCACCGGCACCTTGGTTTTCACACCGTTGTTGAGTCGCACCGGCGCGAGGCCGCCCGAGGCGTTGAGGTGTTTGTCCTCGAACAAATCCTCCGGCTTGGCGATCGGCGCGAAGGGCAGGCCGAGTTTTTCGCAGCGGTCCATCAGTTCCTGCTTGCCCATCTTCGCGAAGATTTCGGTGACGATGGGCAGGATGCGCGGCCGCGCCTCGACGCGTTGCGGGTTGGTTTTCAGCGCCGGGTCGTTGAACAGTTCCGTCAGGCCGAAGGATTCGCAGAACACTTTCCATTGCGTGTCGGTGACCACGCCGACGAACACCAGTTCGCCTTCGCGGGTCTTGAAGTTGTCGTACAGCGCCCAGGCGCGGATGCGGTCGGGCATCGGCTTCACCGGCTGGCCGGTGGCGTAGCCTTCGAGCATGTGCTGGGCCATCAGGAAGGCGTTGTTCTCGAACAGCGCGCTCTGCAGGTACTGGCCCTCGCCGCTGGCCTGGCGCTGGTTCAGCGCGGCGAGAATGCCGATGGCGCCGAACATGCCGCCCATCACGTCGTTGACCGAGGCGCCGGCGCGCAGCGGGCCGTGGCGCCCGCCGGTCATGTAGGCGAACCCACCCATCATCTGCACCACTTCGTCGAGCCCGGTGCGGTGCTCGTAGGGGCCGGGCAGGAAGCCCTTCATCGAGCAGTAGATCAGGCGCGGATTGAGCTTTTTCAGCGCCTCGTAACCGAAGCCGAGCTTGTCCATCGCCCCGGGACGGAAGTTCTCGGTGACCACGTCGGCGCTGGCGATCAGCTTCAGCACCAGCTCGCGGCCCTGTTCGGATTTCAGGTCCACGGCGAGGCTTTTCTTGTTGCGGTTGTAGGTCGGGAAAAACCCGGCACCCGAAGCGGTCAACTTGCGCGTGTGGTCGCCGTCGAGCGGCTCGACCTTGATGACCTCGGCGCCGAGATCGGCCAGCACCAGGCCGCAGGTCGGACCCATGACGACGTGGCAGAACTCGATGACGCGGATGCCTTCGAGGGGAAGTTTTTTGGTCATGGTGGATTCCGTTGATTCATTGCGATGAATGGAGTCTTGCTGCAGCCCCTCACCCTAACCCTCTCCCCGCCTTGCGGGGAGAGGGAATCGCGGTGATCAGGGCAATCGCTTCAAGAGAAACGTGTCGCCGGCACGAAACCCTTGGTCACGCCCGCCAGCGGCACATAACCGTAGAGCGGTTCTTCCGGCATGCCTTGCTTGAGGATGTCGCGGATCGCCAGCAGCTTGTCGAGGTCGATGCCGGTGCGCAGGCCCATCGATTCGAGCATGAACACCAGATCCTCGGTGACGATGTTGCCGGAAGCGCCGGGCGCGAAGGGGCAGCCGCCGAGGCCGCCCAACGAGCTGTCGAAGGTGGTCACGCCGACTTCCAGCGCGGCCACGACGTTGGCGAGTCCGAGGCCGCGCGTGTTGTGCAGATGCGCGCCGGAGAGTTTGTCTCCGATCTCTGCACGGACCCTTTTGAACACGCGGCGAATCTGCTCGGGGTTGGCGTAACCCGTGGTGTCGGCCAGCCCCACCTCGTCGCAGCCGGCTTCGACCGAGGCCACGGCCATGCGCACGACTTCGTCCTCGCTGACGGCGCCCTCCAGCGTGCAGCCGAACACCGTGGACAGGCCGGACTCGATGACCGGGCGTTGTTCCGGCGGCAGGCTGTCGCGGAACGCGCAGATTTTTTTCGCGCTGGCGATGGCTTCGTCCGGCGTCATGCGCACGTTGGCGAGGCTGTGCTCGCGCGACACCGAGATCGTCAGCGTCAGCTTGTGCACGCCGGCCTCCATCGCGCGCTGCGCGCCCTTGAAGTTCGGCGCGAGCGCGGCTACGTGCAGGCCGGGGATGGTCAGGCTGTGCGCGACCACCTCGGCGGCGTCGACCATCTGCGGGATCAGTTTCGGCGGCACGAAGGAGCAGACCTCGATCTCGCGGATGCCGGCCGCGGCGGCGGCGCTGATCCACTGCTTCTTGCATTCGGTAGGCATGAAAGCCTTCGTGTTCTGCAGGCCGTCGCGCGGCCCCACTTCGCTGATCAGGATGTCGATGTCGTCGTTCATGATGGTGTTCAGAGTGATTGCGGAAACAGCGCCGATACTGACACGGCCACTGCTATCATTTATAAGTATTTGTTTTTATTAATATTTTTATGATTCCCGCGGAAAACGCCGGAACCCGAAATCGGGATCGCTGCCCACCGCATCGAGCAGTTCAACTTCCCACTTCAGGTACTCGCGCATCGCCTCCTCCACCTTGTCCTTGCGATCGAGCGCGCGATAGCTGAGGTCGTCGGCTTCGCCGGTCATGCGCGTGTCGCCGGTCTCCAGCGCGAAACCGGCCGCGCGCCACGCCGCGGTGCCGCCGGCCAGCACCTGCGCCGGCGTTGCCGTCAGCCGCGCGGCATCCGCCGCCGCAAGGCGGGCCAAGGGTTCCTCGGCGGCGCTGAACACCAGCAGCGGCGTCGCCGGGATTTTCGGCAATTGATCCTTCAGCCGCGAACGCACGACATGCCAGGCGCCGGGGATATGCCCCTCGCGATGCTGCAGGCTGGAGTCGAGATTGGCGACCTGCGCCTGCCCGGCATCCAGCAGCCGCTTCAGTTCCGCCGCGGCGATCGATGCGCCATGCAACGCAGCGCCGTCGAGCACCGACGGCGCCGGATTACCGCGCTCCGTGCAATCCGCCGCACCCGCGGCCAGCACATACACTTCCCGGTGTCCCATCTGCGCCAGCCAGGCCGCGGTCATCGTCGCCCGCACGCCGTCGCTGTCGGCCAGCACCACCACGGAAGGCTGCACCGCGATGAAGGTGTCGGTGGCCTGCACCATCTGTCCGCCCGGCGCATGGACCGCCCCCGGCAGATGCCCGGCCTCGTATTCCTCGGGATTGCGCACGTCGAACAGATAGGTGGTCCGTGACGGGTCAGACTGCAACTCGCGCAGCCGCGCGCGGTCGATGCGGCGCACGCCGAAACGCCGCGCCACCCGCTCCGCCGCCTGCAGCGGCCAGCCCCTGCCGGCATCGGGCGGCGGCGGCACCGCCTCGGTCCGGCCGTGGTTCAACTGCAGCCCGGCCAGTTTCCAGCCCTGCGTGCCGTCCCTCAGCGCATAAACCGGATTCGGGAAACCGGCGTTGATCAGCACCTGCGCGCCGATGATGCTGCGCGTGCGGCCGCCGCAGTTGACCACCACCGCGGTCTGCGGCGATTTCACGAAGGCCGGCATCCGGTACGGCAGTTCGGCGCTGGGGCAATCGTACGCGCCGGGGATGCTGTTGCGGCGGAATTCCGCCAGCGGCCGGCTGTCGACCACGACCAGATCCTTGCCGGCCTTCATCCACGCATCGAGTTCGGTCGCGGTGACTTCCGGTGGCGCATCCTCGTGCTGGATGTATTCGCCGAAAGCCTTGCTCGGCACGTAGACGCCGGTATAGAGCCGCCCGCCGTCGGCCTTCCACGCGGGCGTGCCGCCGTCGAGCACGCCGACATCGGCGTATCCGCCGGCCTGCAGTTTCTCCGCGGCCTGCGCGGCAAGCCCTTCGCCGCCGTCGCAGACGACGATGCGCGCATTCTTTCGCGGCAGCAACTGCGGCACGCGCAGTTCGAGCACGCTCAGCGGCACGTTGGACACCCGCAGCAAGTGGCCGGTGTACGAATACACACCCTCCTCGCGCACGTCGAGCACGGCGAGTTCCTTGCCGTCGTCGTAGAACTGCCGCAGTTGCTGCGGCGTGATTTTCTGCATCGTCAATCCATTCTCCGTTTTTTTCAGATCCGGCACTCCTCGGAGCCGCAGCCGAGGTCGCGGTCCGACTCGGCGAGCAGCCGGTCGAAAGACTCCGGCGTGCGGATCTGCCGCCCCGTCACTGCCGGCGAATGCGCCTGCAGCCACTGGCTGTGCGTCGGATGATCACCGCCGGCGACGAGGAAAACAAGGTTGTCCGGCTTCATCGCGATCGGCCAAGGGTCGAGGTCGATGCTGGCGCGCGCCTTCGGACTCGGATCGATCTCGATCCAGGCGCGGCCGCCGGCGCGTTTGATCGTCTCCATCGGGATCTTCGAGTGTTCCCACAGGAAATCCTGCAATTTCGCGGGCGTCCAGCCGAGTTTCGCCATCATGCCGGCGACCACCGGCGAGATCAGCATCGCGCCGGGCGTGCCCTGCTCCCAGCCGGCGAGCGCGGCGAAATTCGGCGTGCGCATGAAATCGGCCATGCGGTGCAGGCCCTGGCTGACGTCCTCCTCCGGCGTTTCCTTTTTCGCGCCGCGGCGGCGGATGTTGGTGACGCCGCTGGCGAAGAACACCGACACCGAATTCGTGCCCGGCGCGAAGCCATGGCGGCGCGTGCCGTGCGGCTGCCAGCCCGCGGGCAGGCTCGCCTCGTCCTCGGCGAACACCGCGTTGGTGTAACGCATCGCGCCGTAGATCGCCATCGTGCCGATGCCCGGCAGCGCGCCGCCGACGTTCTGCTGCAACAGGCGCAGCGCGCGGCCGATGCTGGCGCCGGCGGGCCGCTGCGGATCGGGGCCGAGACAGCCGAAGCCGGAATTGAGGCGGATGTCCTTCGCGATCGGCCCGTTGACGATGACTACCGGGAACGGCCCGCCCGAAGTCGCCTGCAACTGGTCGAACAGCGTTTCGGAATCGAGGCAGGCCTCGACCGCGGCGATCAGCACCGGCAGATATTCCGGCCGGCCGCCGGCCATCGCCAGCGCGACGGCGCAGGTCTCGACCGTGGTCACGCCGCCGCGCGGCGGAAACTTGCCCAGCACCTGGTCGCGCGGCAGCGCCGAGCCGCGCAGCATCCAGTCGACGCGCTCGCGCGTCGCCGGCCACACCGGCAGCCCGTCGCCCCAGAGGTTGGTCAACAGCAGGTTGTTGGCTTTCTGCAGCGCGTCCTCGTAGGTCGCGCCTTCGACCGAGAGCATCTTCGACCCCGCCGCCGCCTGCGCAAAATCGGACTGCCATTTCGTCAGCCCGTTGTAGAACTCCTTCTTGCGAGCCGTGATCGCGGACAGGTCGCTACCCGGCAGGAACATGTCGATGGGGAAAGTCACCATCGCCGCGTCAGGGGCAAGACCGAGCCCGGAGACAGCGTTTTTCATGACCCCGACAAAATCCGTCCGCGTCAGCGTGACGGTGGGAATGCCCAATGTTTCAATCCTCGCGGCAGCACGGCCGCAAGCGGTGGCGCAGGAGCCTCAGGCCGCGTTGCCGACGATGACCGCGTCGACGCCGCTTTTTTTGACCAGCGCCGCGGTCTCCCCGGTCGGGATCAGCACATTGCCCTGCGGATAGGCGTCGATCGGCAGCAGTTCGGCCGTCGGGAAATCGGCCTTCAGCAGGTCGCGCAGCAGCGGCAGCATGCGGAAGGCCTGCCACTGCTCGTTGCTGACGAAGCCGATGCGTTTGCCGTCCAGGGTGTCGACACGCGGTGCGAAGGATTGCGTGACTTCCAGCGTGCCCGACGGATCGTGAAATTCGATTTTGACCATTGATGGAACCCTCCTTGGTCCGGACATTCTAAAGGACCAGTCACCCGCAGGCATGGGGGCCATCCATCTAATTGACATCCGCAACGGGCGGCTGAACCACGGAATAATGCAAACCATCATGAGCAGGCCATTCATCATCCGCATGTTGGGCGCCGCCATCGCGCTGCAGCTCTCCGGCCACGCGGCGGCCCGGGTTCCGCCGGCGGCCGACACGTTGCTGCGATCGGCGGTGCCGGTCAGCAAGACGGTTCCGGCGACCCGCGGCACGGCGCCGCTGCACAGCGTCGTCGGTGTCGCACCGGGACAGGCCGGCTACGTGCACTACTTCCTGCTGCGCATGCCGGACGACAGCGTGGAGGTGCAGGTCGGCATCGAGCTCGAGGACCGGCGCATCGCCTGGTCCTTCCCGGAACTGGGCGTCGTCGTCTCGCCGTTCATCAGCGGCGAAACCATCGAGGTCGGCGGCAACAGCTACGACGTCTGGCACCTCTACGGCATCCGCCCCTTCCCCGGCAACGCCGCGATGGCGCGGCTGCGCAAGGCGCTGCCGGCCCGGGTCGATGCCTGGGTCAGGGCCGGCATTCCCTATTGCCTCGACGACAGCCCGCAGGGCAAATGCATGAGCTGCATCGGTCTGGTCCTGCGTGCGCTGTTTCCGGGCAGCCGCGGGCAGCCGGACATGCCGCGCGATTTCTGGCGCGCGAGCCCCGGCAACCGCTACACGCCCAACGATCTGCTGCTCTACCTGACCGGCATGCTCGATCTGCCGGATCGCGGCGCGCGCCTGCGGCGTCTTTCCGGGCTGGCTTTGCCGGCCGACCTGCGCGACGACCTGGAATCGCTGATCCACGCGATCGGCACCGGAGAATCGAAACCGGCGGTCGCCACGGGAAAACGCGCCGGCGCGGCGCGCGGGCGACTCTAGGCCGCGTATTTTTCCGGCGGCCCGCGGACGGCACGCCGGCTCGAACGCCGTTCAGGAATGAAACCGGCCGGCCTGCCTCGCAAAGCGGGCGTATGCCTCCGGGTCGATGCCGGCGGCAGCCGACGGGGCAACCTCGTACGACAGGGCTTCCAGGGTGTTTTCGATTTCCGCGCGCCCGATGTTGCGAACGATGAATACCAGCCTGGAGCCGCGGTCTTCGTCGGGCCAGGCATCCAGTGTCACGGGTTCGTGGACGATGCTCTGCACGGCATGGATGACCACGGGCCGTCCCTCCACATTCAGAATGCCCTTGATCCGCAACAGATCCATGCCCTTGAAGCGGGAAAGCAGATCCATCCACAGCTGCAGCCCCGTCCAGTTGACCGGCCGGTCATGGCGCAGGCTGAAGGTGTTCACGCCTGCCGTATGATCGGCGGCTTCACGGCGCCGGCTGGACACGCCGCGCCCGGCAAGGGCGTCATTGCCCAGCCAGCGGCGCACTTCGCGCAAACCCCGCCGGGTTTCCCCATGCGCAAACAACTGTCCCGCGCCGGTCTGCCCATGCACCGCCGCGATGATTTCGGCGCCCGGGTTGATGCCGCGCAGCCGCTCGCGCAGCGAGCCGATCGTGTCGGCTGTCGCCAGATCGGTTTTCGACAGGATCAGCTGATCCGCGATCACGGCCTGTTTCACGGCCTCGGGAAACGATTCCAGCTGCCCGCCCCCGTTGACCCCGTCGACCAGCGTGATGATCCGGTCCAGCACGAAACGCGGCGCGAGATTCTCGTCGGCGACGACGGTCTGCATGATCGAGACGGGATCCGCGAGCCCGGACGTCTCGACGATCACCCGGTCAAACGGCGGGACCCGGCCGGATCGCCATTTTTCGTGGGCGTCGGTCAGCGTCTCCACGAGATCGCCGCGATTGGAGCAGCACAGGCAGCCGTTTTCCAGCAGCCGCATGTTTTCGACGGGCGCGGTGACCAGCAGGTGATCCAGCCCCATTTCCCCGAACTCGTTGATCACGACCAGGCTGCGCGCCAGCGCGGGATCGGTCAGCAGGCGATTGAGAAAGGTGGTTTTACCGCTGCCGAGAAAACCGGTGATCACGCACACCGGCAGCCGGGAATCCGGAGCGCGCTCAGACATGCGCCGGATCCGGTTCAATCAAGGCGGATTCCGGCATCCCGGGCGACTTTCGACCATTTCGCCAGCTCGGCCCTGACGAATCCGGACATCTCTTCCGGCGTTCCGGCAAGCGGCGACAGTCCGCTGGCGGCGAGGCTTTTCCGGGTGTCGGGCAGCGCCAGTTGCGCGACCACCACCTTATTCAGGGTGGAAATCACCGCTTTCGGCGTCGCCGCGGGCGCCATCAGCCCGTACCAGGTGACGACCTCGAAACCCGGAACGGTTTCCGCGACCGTCGGAATGTCCGGCATCTCCGGTACGCGGGCCGCCGTTGTCACGGCGATCGCCTTCACCTTGCGCGATTTCACATGCGGCAGCGCCAGCGGCATTGCCGGGATCATGCCCGCGACTTCGCCGGCCATCACTGCGGTAATGGCCGGGGGCCCGCCCTTGTACGGAACATGCGCCACGTTCAGGCCGCCCGCCATGGATTTGAACAGTTCGATCGCCAGGTGCTGCGAACTGCCGTTTCCGGGAGATGCGAAATTCAGCTGCCCGGGCCTGGCTTTCAGCAGCGAGATCAGTTCGCCCACCGAGGCGGCCGCCACCGACGGGTGCACGACAAACAGATTGGCCGTCAGCCCGGTCATCGACACCGGCGCAAAATCCCTGATCGGGTCATAAGGCAGCTTGCGGTACAGCGCCGGATTCACGCCATGCGTGGAAATGCTGGCAAGAAACAGAGTATGGCCATCAGGCGTCGCCTTGGCTGCCAGTTCCGTGCCCAGCAATCCGCCCGCGCCGGCCCGATTGTCGACGACGACCTGCTGCCCGACGGCATCGGAAATCTTCTGCCCGATGATCCGCCCCATGATGTCGGTGGCGCTGCCCGCGCCCTGCGCGATGATCAGCCGGACCGGCTTGTTCGGGTAACCCTGGGCGGTTGCAGTGGAAACACCGGTCGCCAGCAGGACCGGCAAGACCGAAACCAGTACAGCGTGAATACTCCGTGCGACAAATCCCGGCATTGTCTCCTCCATCGTAAACATTGACAGTCACTTCTTTTTTGACTAGGGTAGCAATACTTGCAAGCGCTTGCAATAAATAATATAACCTGTTGAAAGGAATGATAAATGTCGAAAAATGGAGGGGGCAAGATAGCGGCTGCGGAGCCAGTCACCGTGGTCAAGGGCGGCCTGCTGATCGACGGCAATGGCGGCAACCCCCTGAAAAATCCGGTAATCGTGATCCAGGGCAAGCGCATCAAGGAGATCGGCGTCGCGGGCAAAGTGAAGATCCCGAAGGGCGCGCAAATCGTCGATGCCGGCAAGCTGACGCTGATGCCGGGACTGTTCGACTGCCACGTCCACATCGCCGCCTACAACACCGTATCGTTCGCGAGCTACCGCATCGCGATGTTCGAAATCAGCGGGCAATTGCAGTCGTTCTACACGCTGTATCACGCCCAGCTCTGTTTCGAGATGGGCTTCACCACGCTGCGCGACATGGGGCGCAACAATGCCCGCGCCAACTTCGCGCCGGAACTCTGCGCGGTCAGGGATGCCATCAACAACGGCATCGTGCCGGGGCCGCGGCTCTACGTGTCGGGCAGGATCATGACCACGTCCTCGCACCACGACCTCAACCTGCCGCGCGCGGCCTACCGCCATCCCGGTTATACCGCGGACGGCCCCTGGAACATCCGCACCGCGGTCCGCGAGCACCTGCGCACCGGCGTCGACATCATCAAGACCTGCGTGACCGGCGGCGCCTCGGCCGACGAGGAAGGCGACACCCGCAACCTGACGCAGGAGGAACTGGACGCCGCGGTGGACGAGGCCCACGGCTTCCACAAGCCCTGCGCGGCGCACTGCTGGACGCCGCTGTCGCACCGCATGTGCGTCGCTTCCGGCATGGACACCATCGAGCACATGGTCTACACCGACGACGAGTCGACGCGCATGGTGGTGGACGCCGGCATTCCGGTCACGCCGACGCTGCTGCACCGGACCGATCGCGCGATCGAGGTGCGCAAGAAAATGGGCTCGCCGAACAACGTCCTGAAGAAAATGAAGGACGTGCAGCCCGTTTGCTACGAGTCGTTCAAGCGCATGCACCAGGCCGGCGTGAAGATTTTCATGGGCACGGACATCCAGTTCGACCCGGAAATGGGCAGCAACGCCGCGGAGCTGGAGCTGTACGTGCAGCTCGGCATGTCGCCGATGGAGGCGATACAGACCGCGACCAGGAATGCGGCGGAAGCGATGAAGCTCGACAAGGACCTGGGCACGCTGGAAGCGGGCAAGTTCGCGGACATCATCGCTGTGAACGGCAACCCGCTGAACAACATCGCGGTGCTGCAGAAGAAGGACAACATCCGGCTGGTGATGAAGGAAGGCAGGGCCTACGTCGACAAGCTCTCCGACAAGCCGCTGTACGTGGTCCATCCGCAGCCCGGCAAGATCAAAGTCGCCGACCAGTCCTAGGCATCGAACAATGAAGGTGCCGGGGCGTCGACGACGGCCCCCGGCCGCGACAGCGTTCCCACCCGCACCCCGAGCAGCCGGATGCGCCGGTCCAACGGCACGCGCTTCAGGCATTCGCCGGCGGCGCGGCGGATCGTGTTCGCATCCTGCGTCGGGACGTCGATCGTCAGGTCGCGCGTCACGGTGTGGAAATTGTCGTAGCGGATCTTCAGGCCGATGGTCTTGCCGGCGTAGCCCTTGCGCTGCAGGTCGCCGGCGACGCGCACGCAGAGGTCGGTGAAAATCCGCGACAGCCGCGGCCGGTCGCGCACCGGATGCAGATCGTCCTCGAAGGTGGTCTCGCGGCTGATCGACTTCGGCTCGCTCCAGGTCACCACCGGCCGCTCGTCCTCGCCCTGCGCCGCGCGGTGCATCCACGTGCCGTGGCTGCGGCCGAAGTGTTCGATGAGCCACGCCACGTCCTGCCGCGCGAGTTCACCGATGGTGCGTATGCCGAGCCGTTCCAGCTTCGCGTTCGCCTTCGGGCCGATGCCGTTGATCTTGCGCACCGCCAGCGGCCACACCGCGCCGCGGATGTCGTCGGGGCGGATCACGCTGACGCCGCCGGGCTTGTTGAATTCGGAGGCGATTTTCGACAGCAGCTTGTTCGGCGTGATGCCGATCGAGCACGACAGCCCGGTCGCCTCGCGCACCGCGCGCTGGATGTCGAGCGCGACGGCGCGAGCCCGCGCCCAGGGATCCGGCGCGCCCTCGGCGGCGCTGGCCGCGACCGCCTCGGTCAGGTCGATGTAGATCTCGTCGATGCCGCGGTCTTCCACCTGCGGCGCGATCGCGCGCACCGCGTCCTTGAACATCCGCGAATATTTCCGGTAGGCATCGAAGTCCGCCGGCAGCAGCACCGCGTCCGGCGCCAGTTTCGCCGCCTTCATCAGACCCATCGCCGAGAACACGCCCAGCGCGCGCGCCTCGTAGGTCGACGTCGTCGCCACGCCGCGGCCGGTGTAGCCCCGCAACGTCCTGAACGTTCCGTCGTCCGTGTCGTCCTGCGCGGCGCGCCGGCGGCCGCCGACCACCACCGGACGGCCGCGCAGTTGCGGGTAGCGCAGCAGTTCGACCGATGCGTAGAACGCATCCATGTCGAGGTGGGCGATGTACCGCGGCGTCATCGGGGCCGTCTAGAGCAGCTCGATGCCCGGCAGTCCGGCGGCACATTTGGCGCGGATGATCTCCACGAATTCGGCGACGTAGGGCCGGCCGGCGAGCGAACGCGGCACGACGGCATGGAGATCGCTCCACAGCCCTTTCGCGCCGATGCGCCGCGCGATCACGTAGTCGAGATCGACGTAGTTGCGCACGCCCCAGTTCGGCAGGGCCGCGATGCCGCGGCGGCTGGCGACCAGTTGCAGGATCGCGACGGTCAGCTCCGACGTGCGGCGTTCCAGGCGGATGCCCGCCGGCTTCAGCACCTGGCGGACCAGGTCGATGCGGTCTTCGGGCACCGGATAGGTGATCAGCGTCTCGCCCTTCAGGTCGGCCGCCTCGAGACGCCGCTTCCCCCGCAGGCGATGCTCCAGCGGCAGCACGACGAGGATTTCGAAACGGAACAGCGGCAGCGCCACGTAGTCGCGTCCGCGCGGCTGCTGCGACCCGATGACCAGTTCGGCCCGCCCGCTTTTCAGCAGCTCGAGCGGATCGCTGTGGAAACCCGCGAGCAGGTCCACCTCGACCTCGGGCCAGCGCCCGCGGAACTCGTCCATCACCGGCATCAACCAGTCGAAGCAGGTATGGCATTCGAGCGCGATGCGCAGGTCGCCCCGGGTGTCTCCCCGCAGCCGCGCGAGATCGCGTTCGGCATCGGCGACCGCCGCCAGCGTCCCGCGCGCGAGCTGCAGCAGGCGCTGTCCCGCCGGCGTGAAGCGCAGGCCGGCGCCGGTGCGCTGGAACAGCGACACGCCGTAATGCGCCTCCAGCGCGCGCATCTGGTGCGACAGCGCGCCCTGGGTCAGGTGCACGCGGCCGGCGGCCTGGACCAGTTTTCCGGTGTCGGCGATCGCGGCCAGCGAACGCAGGTGGCGCAGTTCAAGCATCGGACACCAATATTAATTTCATTCAATTCATTCTGAAAATTTATCGTTTGAT
The DNA here is from genome assembly GCA_964533495.1 of uncultured Bordetella sp. Taxonomy (GTDB): domain Bacteria; phylum Pseudomonadota; class Gammaproteobacteria; order Burkholderiales; family SG8-41. Next base: position 14,210 of record CAZHJU010000001.1, read on the forward strand.
TCTACGCCGGGCCCGCCGAATACTCCACGCCTCCTTCACCCACCGAGGCCGTTCCCCCATGCCCACCACCATCCATATTCCCGGATACCCCCGCATCGGCGCGCGGCGGGAACTCAAGTTCGCGCTCGAAGCCTGCTGGCGCGGCGAAACCGGCGACGCGGACCTGCTCCGCGCCGGATCGGCGCTGCGCGCGACGCACTGGCGCCGGCAGCGCGAAGCGGGGTTGTCGCTGGTCACCGCCGGCGATTTTTCGTTCTACGACCCGATGCTCGACACGCTGGCGCTGCTGGGCTGTCCGCCGCCGCGTTTCGGCTTCGACCCTCAACGATTGACGCTGCGGCAGTATTTCGAACTGGCGCGCGGCAATGCCGGCCAGCCCGCGCTGGAAATGACCAAGTGGTTCGACACCAACTATCACTACCTGGTCCCCGAACTGTCGGCGCAGACGCGGTTCGACGGCGGTCCCGACTGGTACTTCGAGCACATCGCCGAGGCGCTGGCGGCCGGACATCCGGTGAAGCCGGTGCTGATCGGTCCGGTCACCTTCCTGCGCCTTGCCAAGGGTAACGATGGCTTCGACCGCCTGGATCTGCTGGAACCGCTGGCCCGCGCCTATGCGCGCATCCTCGGCCGGCTGCGCGGCCTGGGCATCGGCTGGGTGCAGATCGACGAACCCGCGCTGTGCCTCGAACTCGAACCGGCATGGCTCGACGCCTTCGACCGCGCCTACCCGATCCTCGCCGCCGACGCGCCGGCCCTGCTGCTCGCCACCTATTTCGACGCCGCCGACGAACACGCCGACCGCGTCCTGCGCCTGCCGGTACGGGGCGTCCACATCGACCTGGTGCGCGCGCCGCAGCAGCTGGCGGCATGGCAGGCCCGGCTGCCGGCGGATCGCGTGCTGTCGGCCGGCATCGTCGACGGCCGCAACATCTGGCGCACCGACCTGCGCCGCGCGCTGGATCTGCTGCAACCCGCGCACGACGCGCTCGGCGACCGGCTGTGGATCGCCTCGTCCTGTTCGCTACAGCACGTCCCGGTGTCGCTGTCCGGCGAGCAGCGCCTCGACCCGGAAGTGCGGCCATGGCTGGCCTTCGCCGACGAAAAACTCGATGAATTGCGGGTGCTGGGCAAGGCGCTGGACGGCGGCGCCGCGAGCGTGCGGACGGAACTGGAGGCCGCGGACGCCGCGCTGGCATCGCGGCGCGCCAGCCGGCGCGTCCTCAACGAAGCCGTTCGCGCCCAACTCGGGCGTCTGACCGCGGAGGACGAAAAACGCGCGAGCCCCCACGCACGCCGCAGCGCGCTGCAACAAGCGCGCCTGAAACTGCCGCCGCTGCCGACCACCACCATCGGCTCGTTTCCGCAGACGCCGAAAATCCGCGGCATCCGCGCGGCATGGAAGCGCGGCGAAACCGGGGAACTGCAGTACCTCGAAGCGATGCGCGCCGAAATCCGCGAAGTCATCGCGCGCCAGGAAGCGCTGGGCATCGACGTGCTCGTGCACGGCGAAGCCGAGCGCAACGACATGGTGGAGTTTTTCGGCGAGCAGCTCTGGGGCTTCTGCTTCACCCAGAACGGCTGGGTGCAGAGCTACGGCTCGCGCTGCGTCAAGCCGCCCGTCATCTACGGCGACGTCGCGCGCCCGGAGCCGATGACCGTGAACACCGCGCGCTACGCGCAGTCGCTGACCGCGAAACCGGTGAAAGGCATGCTGACCGGGCCGGTGACGATCCTGCAGTGGTCCTTCGTGCGCGACGACCAGCCGCGCGAACACACGGCGCTGCAGATCGCGCTCGCGGTGCGCGAGGAAGTCGCCGATCTCGAAAAGGCCGGCATCCGCGTGATCCAGATCGACGAGCCGGCGCTGCGCGAAGGCCTGCCGCTGAAGCGCCGCGACTGGGACGCCTACCTGGACTGGGCGGTGCGCGCATTCAGGATCGCGGCCGCGGTCGCCGCCGACGAAACGCAGATCCACACCCACATGTGTTACGCCGAGTTCAACGACATCCTGCCGGCGATCGCGGCCATGGACGCCGACGTGATCACCATCGAAACCTCGCGCTCGAACATGGCGCTGCTGGACGGATTCGGCGAGTTCCGCTATCCGAACGACATCGGGCCCGGCGTCTACGACATCCACTCGCCGCGAATCCCGCAAGCGGAAGACATGCTGCGCCTGCTGCAAAGCGCCTGCGGCGTCATCCCGCCGCAGCGGCTGTGGATCAATCCCGACTGCGGCCTGAAAACCCGGTCGTGGTCCGAAGTCGAGCCGGCGCTGCGCAACATGGTGGCCGCGGCCCGCCGGCTGCGCGGACAACTGGCGGCGGAAGGCGGGGCCGCAGACACGGCCGCCTGACCCGGCACGCCGGGAAAGGACGCGGGCGCCCCGCGTCCACGATCCGTGCCGGCGACGGCTGCGGAGTGACACCCGCCGCGGTTCCGTGTTTAATCCTGCGTTCCGAAACCGCACGAACACAGGACCACATCATGACCGAAGTCACCGCCGCCCTCCGCTCCGAATTCGCCCCGACCGGCACGCTGCGCGTGGGCCTGAACATGAGCAACTTCCTGCTCACCCGCACCGACGCCGCCACCGGCAAGCCGGCGGGCGTCGCCCACGACCTCGGCCGCGAACTCGCGCGGCGCCTCGGCTTGCCGGTCGAGTTCGTGCCGCATCCGAATCCGGGCGCGCTCGCCGACGCCGCGAACAAAAACGTGTGGGATGTCGGCTTCCTCGGCGCCGAACCGCAGCGCGCCAATGAAATCGACTTCACCGCGGCCTACGTCGAAATCGAATCGACCTACCTGGTGCCGCAAGGCTCGCCACTGAAACACGCCAATGACGTGGACCGCAAAGACGTGCGCATCATCGTCCCGGAGAAAGCGGCGTACGAACTTTACCTGTCACGCACGATCCGGAACGCGGAACTCGTCAGGGACAAGGGCGGCGACCTGTGCTTCAAACGCTTCGTCGACGAAAAATTCGACGCGCTGGCGGGACTGAAGCCGCGCCTGATCACCGACCAGGCCAAGTTCCCGGGCTCGACGATCGTCGAAGGCAATTTCACCGCCGTGCTGCAGGCCGCGGGCGTGCCCAAGGGACGGCCCAACGCCGCGAAATACCTGGCCGCGTTCATCGAGGATGCAAAGGCAACCGGTCTGGTCGCAAAGGCCATCGCCGACAACAAGGTCGTCGGACTGACCATCTCCGCGCTGGCCTGACAGGCGCGGCCGCTCGATCAGGCGGGCACAGAAAAAAGCACGGGGGAAGCGGGAACGTGAAGGGGAGGAGCTGCGGGGGTCAAATAATATGACGCCCGCAGTGTAACACCCCGCTTGCGGAAGCGTCAGCCGGCGGCGTAAAACGCTCCCAGGCCGCAATCCCTGCGGAGCCCGAAAGGAGAACGCCATGAACCGCATCGTCCACCTCGCCCTGAAAGTCGACGACCTCGAGAAAACCACCAAGTTCTACGAGGAAGTCTTCGGCTTCTGGGAAGCCGAAACCCGCAAGACCCGCGACCACCTGTCGCGCCACCTGACCGACGGCGAAATCGATTTCACGCTGATCAAGTACGACGAAGGCACGCAGTCGGCCGAGTCCAAGGCCGCCGGCGAAGGCCCCTGCATCCACCACTTCGCCGTCGAAGTCGAGGACATCGAAAAAGCCACCGCGCAGGTCAAGGGCTACGGCTGCGAAATCATCAGCGATCCCGGCGTGATCCCGGTCAAGTTCCGCGCGCCCGGCGGCACCGTCGCCGAACTGGTGCCGGTCGGCCGCTACAAGAAACCCGAGCGTCCCGCCAACAAGGCCTGATGTCCGGCGTCCGGGCCGTGTACGAAGCGGTCGCGCGGCAGTTCGACCGCGACCGCAGCAGGGCCCTGATGGAGCGGGAGTACCTCGATGCCCTGCTGTCGCGGCTGGGCGGGCCGCGGGAAATCCTCGACCTCGGCTGCGGCGGCGCCGAACCCATCGCGAAGTTCTTCAGCGACGCCGGCTGCCGCGTCATCGGCGTCGACGCGGCGGCAGCGATGATCGCGCTGTGCCGCGAACGTTATCCGGAAGAACACTGGATCGAAGCCAACATGCGCGGCCTCGACCTCGGGCGCCGTTTCGACGCGATCGTCGCCTGGGACAGTTTTTTCCATCTCACGCCGGAAGACCAGCGAGCAATGTTCCCGGTGTTCACACGCCATGCCGCGCCCGGCGCGCCGCTGCTGTTCACGTCCGGCCCGCGGGCGGGCGTGGCGATGGGCGAAATCTACGGCCGCGCGCTCTATCACGCCAGTCTCGACAGCACGGAATACGAACGGCTGCTCGCTGCAAACGGTTTTCGTGTCCTGCTGCACCGGATCGAGGATCCGGACTGCGGCCGGCACACCGTCTGGCTGGCGCAAAAACTGGCAGAGACTTGAAGCCAGGCCGGCCGTCGCCGGGAAACCACCACCGCAGCCGCGTCACCCGCTGAATTCCTCCACCTGAAACGAAAAAGCCCGCGGCATGCCGCGGGCTTCACGTTGTCGCGCGATGCGCCTACCGCGTCGCCTCGCCGCGGATCTGCACGCGGTGCATCATCCGCCGCTGGCTCGCATCGAAGGAATCTCGGCGATGGATCAGGCAGCGGTTATCCCAGATCAGCGTGTCTCCGAGCTTCCATTCGTTGTGCCACACGAACTCCGGCCGGGAGGCATGCGCCCAGAGCTGGTCGAGCAGCCGCTCGCTTTCCTCCAGCGGCAGGCCGACGATGTAGGCGTTGCGGCGGCGACCGAGATAAAGCGCCTTGCGTCCCGTCAGCGGATGCGTGCGGAAAATCTTGTGCCGCGCGCCCGGCGCCTCGCGCGGATCCGTCACCTCCCCGAAGCCTTTGCGCAACTGTCCGGCGCTGTTGTAGGTTTCATCGTGGATGACCACGAGCCCTTCTAGTTTCTTCTTCAATTCGTCGGACAGGGTCTCGTAAGCCATGTACTGATTGGCGAAATAGGTATTCCCGCCGGCGGGCGGAATCTCCAAGGCGTGCAGGATCGCGATCGTGCACGGCTTTTCCCTGTAGGACATGTCGGTGTGCCAGATCGCCTCCCCGGAACCGAGATTGCCTTTCGGTATGCCCTGCTCCATGATGTTCGAGATCACCAGGATGTCCGGAAATTCGTCGATGTAAGGCTTGCCGATGACGCTCGTGCCCGGCGGCTCGAGTTCGCCGAAGGTTTTGCCCAGCGCGATCAGTTGCGGATCGGTGACAGGCTGGCTGCGCACGACGACGACCAGATGGTCCAGGACGGCCTGCTTCAGCGTCGCCACCGTGGCCTGATCGAGCGCCGCAAGATCCACGCCGGTCACTTCCGCTCCGCAACCCTTGCCGGAAGGAATGACCTGCGGGGTCAGTTCGGTTGCTGCGGCGGCGTTCTGGGCGTTCTGCACGATCGGTCTCCTGTGATGATGGCATGAGATGTCCCGGAAGGCAGGGACTCAATACATGCGTATCATACGTATCTTTTGAATGAATGACAATACCTGTTTATAATCCGTCACGCCCATGCCACAGAAAAACACACCCGCCGGTCTCGACGTCAGCGGGCCGGATCCCCTGTACAAGCAGGTGGAGCAGCGCATCCTGCAATGCCTCGCCGACGGCGAATGGAAACCCGGCGAGCAGTTGCCCACGGAAAGCCAGCTGGCGGAGCGTTTCGGTGTCGCGGTCTTCACGATCCGCGCCGGCATCGGCGAACTGGCGGCCTCGAACATCCTCGTACGCAAGCAGGGCAAGGGCACCTTCGTCGCGCGCCATTCCCGGCTGCGGCAGCGCTACCAGTTTTCCCACATCCATGATGCCGCCGGCCGCCAGATTCTTCCCGGGCGCGAGCTGCTGTCGTTCACCAAAGGCACGGCAACCGCCGCGGAAACCGCCCGGCTCGGACTTCCTCTGGACGCCAGGACCCCGGTCATCCGGCTGGCCATGATCAGTGTCGACGAAGGCAAAACCGTCGCGACGCTGGACATCGTGCTGCCCGCGCGCCTGTTCGGCGGCCTGACCGCCGTGGCCGTGCGCAATGCACAGGAGAACCTTTACGCCGCCTACCAGGACGAATGCGGCGTCAACGTGATTCGCGTCGAGGAGCACATCCACGCCGCCCTGGCCAGTGCAGCCGAGGCGAAAACTCTGAAAATCCGGACCGGCAGCCCGGTCCTGCGCGTCGAGCGCATGGCTTACACCTACCGCGGATTACCGGTCGAGTTCCGCACCCGCGTGTTCGACGCCACCCAATACCATTACCGGACGGTCGAGGGCGGCATCTAGCCTCCGGGCCTAGGCCGCCGCAAGCGCGGCATGGCACGACTCACGCGTCTGGTGCTCGCGCAGCAGCCTGCGATCGACCTCCGGCCAGTAGCCCGGACGCAGGACGATATCGCCGCGCTCGAAAGGCAGCGGATTGGCCAGCAGGCGCGCCTTGGGCTTCAAGAAACCGTTCATGTCCCCGGCGCCCGACAGGAAGCCGCGCGACACGCAGGCCTCGGTCCAGCACATGATCTCGGTCGCCACGCCGTCGCCCAGACAAATGCCCAGCCCCAGCCGTTTCGCGAGCCGCATCGCGTCCAGCGCCCGGTCGACGCCGCCGACCCTTTTCAGCTTGAGCTTGACATAGCGCACGCCCGGCAGCGTGGCGGCGCGCTCGATGTCGCGGCCGCCGCGGATCGATTCGTCCAGCATCAGCGGCACCTTTGATACCCCGGCGATCCGCGCATTGGCGTCCCATTCATCCGCTTCGCACGGTTGCTCGAACAGCAGAATGCCTTCCGGATCGAGCGCGGATGCGAACTGCAGCCCCTGCTGCAAATCGTACCCGCGGTTGGCATCCATCGTGATCGCCGCGCGTCCGCGCAGCGCCTGCTGCACCCAGCGCACCCGCCGCAGGTCGGCGGCGACATCCCAGCCGACCTTGACCTTGAATGTCCGGTAACCCTGTTCCAGCCGGTCTTCGATCTCTTCGGCGATGGCGGCCTGCTCGGTCGCGGACACGGGCACCAGCAGCGGAATGCGGGTTTCCTCGCCGACCGTCAGCGCCGGATGCCGGGTCACCATGGCCAGCGCCGACAGCATGGCGCAGGCCGCGAACGGCGACTGCTCCACCTCGCCGTCGATCTGCGCGCGGATGTCCTCCGCCGGCCGGCCGGCGAGTCTCGCCGCCTGCGCGCAGCAGAACTGCCACGCGCTTTCGGCTGTCTCCCGGCTGGACCCTGCCGGCACATAGGCTTCGCCCCAGCCCACCTGGCCGTCGGCGGCGATCATCTCGACGACCACCGGCTCGAATTCGGTATATGTGCGGAAGGACACCTTGTAGGGCTTCACCAGCGGAAGACGCAGTTGCCGAATCACGATTTCCCGAATAACCATGCTTACATCCTGTCTTTGATTGGTTGTGCCGCCAAATTTACGTATCATACGGATGAGTTGAAGGATACAACAACAATCGGTCCTCAACGCAACCGGAGGAGAATTTTCATGCGTCACCTTTCATGGCAGTTGCCCGTCCTGCTCGCGCTGCTGGGCGGCCCCATCTGGGCCACCGCCGCGGAGCGTTACCCCAACCGGCCCGTGCGGATCATCGTGCCGTTTGCCGCCGGGGGCACGTTCGACCTCGTGGCCAGAACCATCGCCCAGCGGCTGACCGAGTCGTGGTCGCAGCAGGTGGTCGTGGACAATCGCCCGGGCGGCGGCACGCTAATCGCGACGGAACTCGTCGCCAAGGCCTCGCCCAACGGATACACCATCTATCTGTCGCCGAACGCCCTGGCTGCCAACCCCGCCATGCACAGGAAGCTGCCCTACGACACGGAACGGGATCTGACTCCGGCCGTGCTGATCGCGGCGCAGCCGATGGCTCTGGGCACCCATCCCTCGGCCAAGGCAAAAACGGCCCGGGAGCTGATCGACCTCGCGAAATCCCGCCCCGGAGCCCTGAGCTACGGCAGCGCCGGAATCGGCAGCGGCGGACATCTGGCCGGGGAGATCTTCAAGGCCGCCGCGGGCATCGACATCGTCCACGTCAGCTACAAGGGCGGCAACGTCGCCATGATGGACGTCGTATCCAACCAGATCCCCTTGGTCTCGACGGGGCTGCCCAATCTGCTGCCGTTGCACAGAACGGGTCGGATCCACATCATCGGCGTCACGTCCGCCAAACGTTCGCCGGTTGCCGAAGAGATACCGGCCCTCCAGGAAACGGTCCCGGGTTACGAGTTCAAGAACTGGTTCGGCTTCATCGTTCCGTCCGGCACGCCGGGCGCCGTCGTCCGGAAGATCAACGCCGACGTCAACGCGGTCCTGCAGACGGGCGACACGCGCCAGAAGCTGCTCAGTCAGGGATTTGATGTGCTGGGTGGCACACAGGAAGAATTCGCCTCGACCATCCGCGACGACACGCGGGCTTTTGCCGAGGTCCTGCGCAAGGCCGGCGTCGCCGTCCGTTGAAGCCGGCCCCGGGGGCTCGCTCCGAAAAAAAAGCAGAAGGCCGGGCGATGGGCTGCCCTGCCTTCTGCCAGTGACGGCCGGGTCTGCGTACCGGCCGTGGGGTCAAACCTTGTGCGGGTGCCTCACCTCCGGCAGGGTCAGCTCCCGGTTCAGCTTCGCCGCGCCAATCAACTTGCCGACCGCCACCACCAGCAGCGCGCCCATCGCCGGCACGAAGATGTGGAGCCAGTGCGCCTGGCCGTCGACCCACCCGGCAATCGCCGGGTCCGACACCAGCATCTCGCCCGCAACCCAGCCCAGCACCCCGCCGCCGAGGGTGACGATGACCGGGAACCGGTTCATCAGCTTCAGGATGAAAGTGCTGCCGTAGATCATCATCGGGATGCTCATGCCCAGCCCGATCACCAGCATCAGGACGCTGCCCTTGGCCGCGGCCGCGACCCCGAGCACGTTGTCCAGGCTCATGATCAGATCGGCCATAATGATGGTTCTGATCGCCTGCCACATGTGCGCATGGCTTTCGATTCCGTCCGCGGCCTCGTCCTCGGCCGGCGCCAGCATTTTCACGCCGATCCAGCCCAGCAGCAGCGCGCCGGCCAGCTTCAGATAGGGGATATCGAGCAGCATGACCGCGAAGAAGGTCAGGGTGATCCGCAGGAAAACCGCGCCGAAGGTGCCGTACAGGATTGCCCTTTTCTGCTGCTGCGGCGGCAATGAGCGGCTGGCCATCGCGATCACCACCGCGTTGTCGCCGCTCAGCACGATGTCGATCATGATGATCTGGCCCAGCGTCACCCAGAAAAACGAACTAGAGAGCATTTCCATCCGCGGCGTCTCCTTGATCCCGGCGGCTCGCGGCCGCAGGGGATGATCACAGGATACGGATGCCGGCTTACGGCAGCCCGGCCGGAAGATGAACGGAACCTTACAGCCGGTGAAAAAACTCAGGCCGGCGGCAGGATCAGGCTGAAGGTGTTGCCGATGCCGTCGGAAGCATCCTCGCGCAGCGTGATTTCGCCGCCGTGGAGCTCGGCAATCTCGCGGGCGATGGCCAGCCCGAGGCCGCTGCCCTCGGCGCCGCTGCCGAGCAGACGGTGAAAACGCTCGAAGACGCGGGCACGCTCCGCCGGCGGAATGCCCGGGCCGTCGTCGCTGACGTCGACCGCCGGCGGCGCCGCGGACACGCGCACGGTGATGCGCCCGCCCTCGCGGCTGTAGCGCACCGCGTTGTCGAGCAGGTTGTCGAGCAGCTCGCGCAGCCGCGCGGCATCCCCGGCCACCGTCACCGGTCCGCCGGCGCCCTCGAAGCCGAGGTCGATGCGCTTGCACAGCGCCTCCGGCACCCAGGCGGTGGCGGCATCGAGCACCAGCGCATTGAGATCGAGCGGCGCCAGCGTCACCGCGCTGATGGCGGCCGGCTCGTTGCGCGCCAGCGACAGCAGCTGCGAGACCAGCCGCTGCATCCGCTCGAGCCGCGGATAAATGCCTTCGAGCGCTTCACGCATGCGCTGCGGCTCGGTTTCGCGCAGCGCCACCTCGAACTGGGTCTTCAGGGCCGCCACCGGCGTCTTCAGCTGGTGCGCGGCGTCCGACACGAAATGCCCCTGCAGCGTCAGCACGTGATCGAGCCGCGCCAGCAGTCCGTTGATCGAATCCAGCAGCGGAGCGACCTCGCCCGGCACGCCGTCGCCGGCAACCGGGCTGAGATCGCGCACCGAGCGCTGCGAGACCGCGCGCTGCAGCCGCGCGAGCGGCGCCAGGCCGTGCACCACGCCGACCCAGACCACGACGCCGGCGATCAGGATCAGCAGCAGCTGCGGCAGCAACACGCCGAGCAGGATCTCGTGGGCCAGCTCGCTGCGCTTGTTCAGGGTTTCGGCGACCCGCACCACCGCGCCGCGGCGGCCCGCGGCGTCAATGCGCAGCTCGACGATGCGCACCGCCTGGCCATGCACTTCGCCGTCGTAAAAGGCTTCGGCATTCCGGCGTTTCGCCGCGGCGCCGGCAGCAGGCGCAAGCGGCTCGCCGTCGATGCGGCTGCCATCCGCGCCGACGACCTCGAAGAACAGCCGGTCGTCGGGATCCGCCAGCCGCATCCGCCGCGCCTCCGGCGGCATCTCGAAGCGCAGCCCGTCGTCGCCGCCGCGCAGGTGCAGGCCGACCTCGCGCGCGATCCCGGCCAGCATGCGGTCATGCGCGCGCTGCGAGAAATCCAGCGCCACCCGGTAGCTGATGAAGGTGTCCGCGGCCAGCAGCAGGAACAGCGGCGCCAGCAACCCGGCCAGCAGCTGCCTGCGCAGCAACGGCCGGCGGACGACGGTTTCAGCCATTCGCCTTTTCGATCAGGTAGCCCATGCCGCGCACCGTCGTGATCGACACGCCGGAGTCCTCGAGCTTCCTGCGCAGGCGGTGGATGAACACCTCCACCGCGTTGCTCGACGACACGTCCTCCCAGCCGTAGAGGTGATCGATGATCTGCTGCTTGGTGACCACCTTGCCCTCGCGCAGCAGCAGCAACTCGATCACCGCCAGCTCGCGCTGCGACAGCTCCATCGGCCGGCCGTCGAGATAGATCCTGCGGCCGGCCATGTCGAGCCGCAGGCGGCCGTTGACCACTTCGGACGTGACGCTGGCGTTGGCGCGGCGGATCAGCGCGCGCACCCGCGCCTCGAGCTCGGACAGGCGGAAGGGTTTGGTCAGGTAATCGTCGGCGCCGAGATCCAGCCCGGCGACCACGGCCTCCGGCGCGTCGTTCGCCGTCAGCATCAGCACCGGCACGGTCGAGCGCCGCGCACGCAGCCGGCGCAGCACCTCGAAACCGTCGATTTCCGGCAGGCCGGCGTCGAGCAGCACCAGGTCGTACTGCTCGGTCGCCAGCACGCGGTCAGCCTCCTCGCCGCTGCTCGTGCAATCGACGGCATGCGCCGACTGCGTCAGTGCCCGTGTTACCGCCTCGGCCAGCATCGCATCATCCTCGACCAGCAATATGCGCATGGATGTCTGCGAGTAAGGTATTTTATAAAATATTGATTTTATTGATATTTTTATAATCCGGCCTGGGTCACGAACTTGCCGACCAAGTACGGTTCCAGCGCCTCCAAACCGCCCTCTGAACCGTAGCCCGAGTCCTTCACGCCGCCGAAGGGCACCTCGGGCAGCGCGAAGCCGAGGTGGTTGATGGTCATCATGCCGGTCTCGACCTGCGCCGCAATCGCCGTCGCGGTCTTCGCCGATTTCGTCCACGCGTAGGCGGCCAAGCCGTACGGCAGGCGGTTCGCCTCGGTCACCGCATCGTCGAAGGTCTTGAACGGATTGATGATCGCCATCGGCCCGAAAGGCTCGGTATTCATCGCCATCGCATCGGTCGACAGTTCGGTGATCACCGTCGGTTCGAAAAAGTTGCCCTTCTCGCCGATCGGATAGCCGCCGGTCTGCAGCTTGCCGCCATGCTTCTTCGCGTCCTCGACGTTGGCGACCATCGCGCTTTGCCGGCGCGGGTTGGCGAGCGTCGCCATTTTCGTGTCCTTGTCGAAACCGTCGCCGACCTTGATCGCCTTCGCGCCCTCGGTGAACTTCTCGACGAACTGCTTGTAGACGCCCTCCTGCACCAGGAAGCGCGTCGGCGACACGCAGACCTGGCCGGCGTTGCGGTACTTCATGAAGGTCATCGTCTTCGCCGCGACCTCGACGTCGGCGTCGTCGAAAATGATCACCGGCGCATGGCCGCCGAGTTCCATCGTCGCGCGCTTCATGTGCTGGCCGGCGAGTGCGGCGAGCTGCTTGCCCACCGGCGTCGAGCCGGTGAAGGTCATCTTGCGGATCACCGGATGCGGGATCAGGTAGCCCGAAATCTCCGCCGGGCTGCCGTAGACCAGATTGATCACGCCCGCCGGCACGCCGGCGTCGGCGAAGGCGCGCACCAGTTCCGCGGGCGAGGCTGGCGTCTCCTCCGGCGCCTTCAGGATCACCGAGCAGCCGGTGCTCAGCGCCGCCGACAGCTTGCGCACGGCCTGGTTGATCGGAAAGTTCCACGGCGTGAAGGCCGCCACCGGACCGACCGGCTCCTTGACGACGAGCTGGTAGACGCCTTCCGCGCGCGCCGGGATCACGCGGCCATAGGCGCGGCGGCCCTCCTCGGCGAACCAGTCGATGATGTCGGCGCCGGCAAGCGCTTCCAGCTTCGCCTCGCCGACCGGCTTGCCCTGCTCGAAGGTCATGTACGTCGCCACGGTGTCGGCGCGCTCGCGGAAAATGTCCGCGGCCTTGCGCATGATCTTGCAGCGCTCGAAGGCCGACACCTTGCGCCAGGCCCTGAAACCCTGCTCCGCCGCTTCCAGCGCGCGGTCGAGGTCGACCTTTTCGGCATAGGCGACGGTGCCGATCTGCTGGTGGTTGGCCGGGTTGACCACCGGCAACGTGCGGCCCGAAGCCGCCGCGCACCACTGGCCGTTGATATAAAGCAGCGTGTTCGGATACGACATGGCGATTCCCTCGTGCGTGATGGATTGAAGAATTGAGCGGGAAGCGGAAGGATAAACGGTTTTGGCGCCCGGCGCGGTCACTCCATGCGGTCGCTCAGCGCGGCGGCTCGCCACGCAGCTGCACGCGCAGCATCTCGCGGCCCGGCGCCGCGGCCGCATCGTGGCGATAGAGCACGCAGCGGTTGTCCCAGACCAGCGTGTCGCCGGGCTGCCAGTCGTGCTGCCAGACGAACGCCGGCTGCGTCGCATGCGCCCACAGGCGGTCGAGCAGCGCCTCGCTTTCTTCCAGCGGCAGGCCGACGATCCAGGCATTGCGCCGGCGGCCGAGGTACAGCGCCCTGCGCCGGGTTTCGGGATGGGTGCGCACGATGCGGTGCTGCGCGCCGGTGCACTCGCGCGGATCGGCGATCTCGGCGTGGCCCGCGCGCAGCCGGCCCTCGTTGTCGCGGCTCTCGTCGTGCAGCAGCATGCGGCCTTCGACCCGCGCGCGCAAATCCTCCGGCAGCGTTTCCCAGGCGCGGTACTGGTTGGCGATCGCGACGCATCCGCCGCCGGCCGGCAGCGCCCGAGCGTGCAGCAATGCGATCGAACAGGGCCGCATCCGGTAGGCGAGATCCGATTGCCAGACGCCGGCGTCGCCGCCGAGGCTGCCGGTCGGCCGCGCCGGCACCGCTGCGCTCGACGCCACCAGCTGGTCCGCGGACGCGCCGGACGCCTCGCCGGTCAGCACACCGAGGCCCTGCCCCTCCGGCGTGCCGAGGGACTGCGCCAAAGCCAGCAACTGCGTTTCGGACAGCGGCTGGCCGCGGATCACCACGGCGAGATGTTCGTGGACGGCCTGCTGCAGCGCCGCCGCCATGACCGGCCCGGGCGCGGCAGGGTCGACGCCGCGCATTTCGGCGCCGCAGGCCGCGCTAGAAGGAAGAATTTCCGGACTGTGCATCGCCGCCGATGTTACCGGCGGCGATGCCGCCCTGTCATCACGCCGATCCGGCGCAGTTCAGCGCAGGGCGAGGGCGGCACGCGCCCGGGCGCGGCGCTTCTTCAGCCAGATGACCACGCCGGTGACAGACAGCAGCGTCACGACCAGCCCCATCACGCAGACGAACAGCCGGAACGGCATTCCCCAGACATGCCCGAAATGCAGCATCGTCATCCAGCGCAGGATCAGGTCGCCGCGGGTCAGACGCGGGTGCTCGAACACGAGCTCGCGGCCGTCCACGGCGCTGAAGTAGATCTGGGTCCGGCCGTAACGGTCGTCGATGTCGAGTGTGCTGCGCACGCGATAGGCATAGATTCCGCGCTGGCGGCTCAGGCCGAGGCTGGTCTCCTCGGCCACCGCGAATCCGGCCTGCCACGCATGCGCCGCCATCAGTCCGCGCGCGCGTTCCAGCGCCTCGTCCCAGCCGACCGGCGCATAGCCGCGCGGCGGCCGCGGTGCCGCGGCCAGTTGCGCGCGCACGTTGCTCACCGGAAAAAACGAGGTGAACAACGGCCCGAACAGTTCCCGGTAGAGGTTCAGTTGCACGCTCGACACCGCCAGCACCAGCAGCATGGCCCAGGTCCACAGCGCCGCGGCGCGGTGCAGGTCGAAATTGATGCGGATCGGCGAGCGCGAAAAGCGGACCAGCCACGCCGGCTTCCATCCGCCGAAAAAATTGCGCCGCCGGCGCGGCAGCGTCAGGTAAAAACCGTTCAGGCAGTCCAGCGTCCACAGCAGCGCGACAAAGCCGAACAGCCAGCGCCCCCAGGGTTCGGGCAGCGCCAGCGTGTAATGCAGCTCGTAGATGAAGGCAAGGATGTGCTCACGATCGAACCACTGCGTGCCGAAATTGCGCGTGCCGAGCACCGCCCCGCTGTACGGATCGAGGTAGAGCGCGGTGAATCCGGGGTCGCGCCGCTCGCCGCTGGCGGGATCGACGCGCGGCGACATCCAGAACACCGCGCTGGCATCCGGCGCGCGGCGCAGCGGGATCTGGCCGACCTCGGCATCCGCGGAATACCGCTGGGCAAGGTCGCGCAGCACCGCCGGCGGCAGCGGCTCGCCGCGCGGCTCGACCACCAGCAGCCACGGATTCAGCCAGCGGTCCAGCTCGTCCTGGAAAACGATGACCGAACCGGTGAGGCCGGCCACCACCAGGAACAGGGCCATGAACAGCCCCGCCCAGCGGTGCAGCCGAACCCACAGCGAACGCTCAAAAATCGAACTGCGCCGCAATCCGCACCGTGCGCGGCACGCCGGCCGTCAGCGTGCCGAAGGAGTCCACCGAGTCCCAGTAGAACTCGTCGGTCAGGTTGTCGATGTTGAACATGATCCGGCTGCGGGTGCCGCCGACCCTGAATTCGTAACGCAGGCCGGCATTGAGCAGCGTGTAAGCCGGCGCATGGGCGCTGTTGTCGGCGAAGATCGGGCGCCGGCCGATGTGCACGATGCCGCCGTTGACGCTCCAGCCCGACAGTCCGGGCAGCCGGTAGTCGGCGTAGAGGCTCAGCGCCTGCCGCGGCACGCCGGACGCCCGCTTGCCGTCGAGCAGCGCATTGCCGGTTTCCTTCAGCTTCGCGTCGACCAGCGTCGCGCCGCCGTACAGCGACAGGTTGCGGGTCACCTGCCCCGCGATGCCGAATTCGGCGCCCTTGTTGACCTGCTCGCCGTCCTGCACGTAGACGTTCGCGGCATTGCGGTATTCGGATGGCTTGCTGATCTCGAACAGCGCGGCCGACAGGCTGAGCCCGCGCGCCAGTTCGGCCTTGATGCCGGCTTCGTACTGCCTGCTCTCCAGCGGCGGCATCAGCTCGCCGGCATTCGCCGCGATCACCGGCGCCACGCCGCCGCGCTCGAGGCCTTCCATGTAGCTGCCGTACAGCGAAACCCAGGACAGCGGCTTGTAGACCAGCGCCAGCGTCGGCGTGTTGCTGCTTTTCTCGTAGGTCGGCTGGCCGATCTGGGTTTGCGTGAAATCGTTGTGGCGCACGCCGGCGATGGCCTGCCAGCGTTCCGACAGCGTGATGCGGTCCACGACATAACTCGAACGGTTGGTGACGGTCGAGCGCCGCAGGCCGCCGAAAGCCGCAAAGGGTTCGGCGATCAGCGTCGGGTTGTAGATGTTGAACGCCGCGCCGCCGGGGAAGGTCCGGAATTCGTCGTACACGTAGCGCTGCGGCGCATGGCCGATGATCAGCTCGTGGGTGACCGCGCCGGTTCGTACCTTGCCGTCGACCTGCAGCTGCCCGGACCAGGTGTCGTAATACTGGTCGTAGATGCCGAAGAAGGCCAGCCCGTCGCCGGTCACCTTGTCGTTGAGCTGGATGTTCGAGTATTTGTACGGGCGGTCGAGGTTGAGCTGGTTGCCGGCGACGCGGATCGACCAGTCGGCGTTGAAGGCATGGGTCAGCTGCAGCATCAGGTTGCGCGAATCGGACACGTGGTAGGTCCAGGGCTGCCCGAGGAACTTGCGCGGATCGATTTCCGACGGAATCTGCGCGGCGTTGATCGCCGTGATGCCCGGCTGGATGTGGGTGCGCTTGTACTGCTGGTCGTAGTCGAACTGCAGCAGCGTGTCGCGGCCGATGCGCCAGTCGAGCGCGAGGCTCTCGACGTCGCGCCGCCCGGAGAAATCGCGGATATGGTTGGCGATGTGTTCGTAGCCGGCATTGACGCGCAGGCCCAGCTGCCCCTCGGCGCCGAGGCGCCCGCCGACATCCACCGCGGCGCGCGAGCCGCCGAAGCCGTTGACCCCGGCCTGGACGCTGACGACCTGCCCCGACTCCGGAGGACGCTTGGTGATGTAGTTGATGACGCCGCCCGGCGAGTTGAAGCCGTAGAACATCGCCGACGGCCCCTTGTAGAGCTCGAGCCGCTCGATGTTCTCGAAGGCGGTGTCGCCGCGGATCAGCAGCGGCAGATTGTTCTTGCGGTAATTCGAAAACGCGCTGACATCGTAGCCGCGGACCATGACCTGGTCGTAATAGCTGCCGCCAGGCTGGCTATTGACAACGCCGGGCACGTAGCGCAGCGCCTCGGTCAGCCGGGTCGGATTTTCATTGCGGATCAGTTCCTGCGTGATCACGCTGATGCTGTACGGCGTGTCGAGCAATGCCGCCGAACCCAGCGGCCCGAGCGTCGACGCGGTCTTCGCCTGCAGGCCGGTTTCACCCGCCCCCACGACGCGAACTTCCGGCAGCCGCTGTTCGGCAGTCGGCTCCCGGACACGCTGCACGACGAAGCCGGCGTTTTCCTGGCGCGCCTCGAGCCCGCTGCCGGCCAGCAGCCGCGACAGCGCCTCGCGCGCGGTGAAGCTGCCCTTCAGCGGCGGCGACTGCCGCCCGGCGACCAGCGCCGCCGGCGCGGCGATCTGGACGCCGGCTTTCTGCGCCAGCGCATTCAGCGCCTGGCCCAGCGGCTGGGCGGGCAGGTCGACCTCGATCGCGGTTTGGGCAAGCGCCGGCACCTGGATCAGCGCGAAAAGCAAAGCGCAGACCAGCGTGGTAAAACGGACGCGCAGCATTTGGATTCTCCCTGTGGTTTCGTGTCGATGGCACCGGCTTGCAGCCGCACCTCGGACAGAAGACGGACAGGAAGAAAAAAACCGGACAGTTTTTTTACGGGCGCCGCGACATCACGGCGGCGGTGCCGTCCCCGGCACGGCGCACCTCGACCGGCAGCACCTTCGGCAGCAGGTCGAGAACCGCCTCGGGATCGCGGATGCGGAAACTGCCGGTCAGACGCTCCCTGCCGACCCGCTCGTCGGCAAGGCTCACCGGCGCCTGGCGATAGGCATTGATCGACTGCAGCGCCTCGGCCAGCGGCATGTCGTCGAACACCAGCCAGCCGGAACGCCAGGGCGCGGCCTGCGCCAGCGCGGACTCCGATTCGCCGGCCTGTCCGTCCGCGATGATCACCCGCTGGCCGGCGGTCAATTCCACCGGTTTCGCCGCGGCGCCCGATGGAGTCACCGCGACACGGCCACGCTTCACGCTCACGGTGACCGCGCCGCCGCGATCGCGGACCGTGAACGCCGTGCCCAGCACCGACACGCGGCCCTGCCGCGTCTCCACGATGAACGGCCGCGCGGCATCCGCCGCCACGTCGAAATAGGCTTCCCCGCTGCCGAGATGCACGCTGCGGCTGCCGCGGAAAAACGCGACCTGCAGGCGGGTGCGCGCATCGAGCGCGAGCCTGGACCCGTCGGGCAGTTCGAGGCCCGCGGTCTGCGCGACGGCGGTCATCAGTTCCTGTTCGTACACCGGCAGCGCGAGATAGCCGCGCAGCAGCAGGCCGACCGCGAACAGCAGCCCCAGCACCAGTCCCGCCTTGGCCGCCGCCCGGCCCGCCCGCCGCATCCTGCGCGGTTCGGGCAGGACGTCGCGCAGATCCGGCGCCAGGCCGCCGACCGCCTTCCAGCGCCGGTCGGCCTCGTGGAAAGCCGCTTCGTTTTCCGGCGCAGCGCGGCGCCAGGCCGCGAGTGCATCGCGGGCCCGCCCGGCGCGCGCGCCGTCGCCACCGTGCATGCGCGCGATCAGCGTCAGCGCCCGTTCGACGGCGTCAGCCGGCATGTGCGGACTCCCCGTCGCTTCGCAGGGCAAGGAACAGGTCGGCGCAGTCCAGCGTCGCCCGCACCACGTGCTTCTCGACCGCGACCACCGACAGCGCGAGACGCTCCGCCGCCTCGGCATGGGTGCAGCCGTAGACGCGCACCAGCACGAAGACATCACGGCGTTTTTTCGGCAGGCGCTGCAGGCGCGCGGCGATGCGCGCCAGCGCCTGGCGGTCGGCGACCGCGCGTTCCACCGATGGCGCGGCCACCGCCGCCGCCGCGCACAGCGCTTCCAGCGCGCGCTCCTCGACCTGGCGGCGGCGGCCCCGGTCGATGCACAGCGTGCGCGCGGTGTGGAACAGCAATGCGCGCGGCGCGGCAACCGGACCGGACAGCGCGCAGGCGTAGACGCGCTCGAAGCTCGACTGCGCGACATCGGCGGCATCGTCCGTGTTGCGCAGGCGATGGACAAGGAAGCGCCGCAGTTCGGCATAGGCCGCAACCAGTTCGTCGCCGATATCCTTGATGTTCAACCGTGCCGCCCCGCGCGCATGGCGCCGGAAGTTCCGGCGCCGGATCAGTGGCTGGCTGGGGGAGGAGGGCCCGGCTGGCTATTTGAGAATTATTATCATTATCAGGACGGGCACCGGGACTGTCAACCTGCGGTGGGCAAACGCATCCGCTCAACCACCGACTTTTTTGAAGTACGCCTTGTTCGCGACCTCGACCACGCTCATGCCGGCGGCGACGTCGCGGTTGCGCTCCTCCTCGCCCGCCGACAACGCCTGCGCGCGCGCCAGCACCTCGGCGATGCGCGCGCGCGGAATGAAACAGACGCCGTTGTCGTCGGCCACCGCGAGGTCGCCGGCGTTCACCGGCACGCCGCAGATCTGCACCGGGCCGTTGATCGCGACGGTCTCGACGCGCCACTTGCCGGTGATCAGGCTCACGCCGCGCGCCCAGATCGGATAGCCGATGCCGCGCGCGGTGGCCACGTCGCGCGTCGCGCCGTCGACGATGGCGCCGGCCTCGCCCTGGCGCTTGCCAACGTTTGCCGAATTGCCGCCAAGGCTGGAGACGTGCTCGACGCCCTCGATCACCAGCACGTCGCCGGGTTTCGCGAGATTGTGCGCCTCGATGTCGGCCTGCCCCGACCGGCGCGCCTGCGCGCCCAGCGTCGGCGGCACCGCCTGCATGATGTTGCGCACGGTCGTCACCGGCCCGACCATGCGCGCGCCCGGCAGCATCGGCTGCAGCTTCGCCGCCGGGATCGCGCCGTGGATGCCCAGCTCGTCCATCGCGTCCGATACCGTGCCGGCGAGGTCGGTCAGCGCGAGGAAAGCCTCGACGACGGCCCCGTCCGGCCGCGGGATGTCGAGCATGACGATGCGCTCGCGCGCGATTTTTCCCGTGAGTTGCGTTCCGGCCATGTCGACAACCTCGCTCATGTGATGATGCCGAGAATTACACAGCGCCGCGCATTTTGCAGCACCCAGTCCACACCGCGCTCAACCGGCCTTCAATTCGCAGTCCACCGCGGCGCGGCCCCATTTCGGCGCCACCCGCGCGATGAAATCGTAGGCATATCCCCGCAGGTACTGGCCGCGCCGCAGGCTGATGAAGGCCTGCGAGGCGGGAAACAGCGCGCCGGTGTCGAGTGCCGCGAGCCGCCGGTCCTCGCCCGGTTCATAGGCCATTTTCTGGAACACCGAGATGCCCAGTCCCGCCGCGACATAGGCCTTGATCACGTTGGCGTCGGTCGCCTTCATCGCCACCCGCGGCTGCAGGCCCTGCCTTTCGAACGCACCGAGCACGACGCTGCCGGAATTGAACACGCGGTCGTAGGTGATCAGCGGGTATTTCGCGATCTCGCGCAGCGTCAGCCGCTTCGCCTTCAGCAGCGGATGCTTCAACGGCGTGATGATGCAGCGTTCGATGACATAGGCCGGCAGCGTCAGCACGCTCGGCGGCACCGCGGCCGGCAATGTGCTGACGCCGAGCTGCACGGTGCCGGCGGCGACCCAGGCCATGATTTCGTCGGGATTGCCCTGGGTCAGGTCGAGATGCACGCCGGGACAGGCGCGGGTGAAGGCGGTGATCACGTCGAGCAGCGCGTAGCGCGCGTGCAGGTGGGTGGTGCCGATGCGCAGCACGCCGCTGGTCTCGCGCGCGCGTTCGGCGGCGAGGTCGTTCAGCGCCGTCGCGTCGCGCAGCATGCGCCGCGCCAGTTCGTGCACGTCGCGGCCGATTTCGGTGAGTCCGGCCATGCGCCCGCGCGCGCGCACGAACAGTTCCGCGCCCATCTGCTGCTCGAGCTGCTTGACCAGCTTGCTCACGGCCGGCTGCGAGGTGTACAACGCGGCCGCGGCCCGCGACACGCTGTAGTCGCGGTCGACCACTTCGCAAAGGCAGCGCAACTGCTGCAGGGTCATGCCGGCGGCGTCCTCAAGGTATAACCTGAAATATATACACGAATGATAACAATTTATTTTATGGAATAGCCTGCCGCGTGTACCCTGCGGCGGTCCCGAATTCCGGAGGAACCCCGTCATGCCCCTGAAACTGCGCCGCCTGTCCAACGCGTTGGGCGCCGAAGTCTGCGACGTCGACCTGACGAAACCGATGAGCGAAAGCACCTTCGGCGAAATCTACGGCGCCTTCCTGCAGCACGGCATCCTGCTATTCCGCAACCAGAACATCAGCCGCGAGCAGCACATCGAGTTCAGCCGCCGCTTCGGCGAGCTGGACGACCACAAGTCGCTGCCGCGCGACCGCCATCCGGACTACCCCGAGCTGCTGCTCGTCACCAACCGGCCCAATGCCGACGGCACGCCGTCGGAATCGCGTTACACCGGCCGTTCCTGGCACACCGACATGTCGTACACCACGCAACCGGCGCTGGGCTCGCTGCTGCGCTGCCACAACCTGCCGGAAGTCGGCGGCGACACGCTGTTCGCCAACATGACCATGGCCTACGACACGCTGTCCGACGGCATGAAGAAGCTGATCGCGGACCTGCACGGCATCCACCTGTCCGGCACGCGCAAGATCAACGTCGCCGAGGCCGGCGAGGCGCGCCGCGCCGAAGTCATGAAGCTCAATCCGCCGATCGCCCAGCCGGTCGTGCGCGTGCATCCAGAGACCGGCCGCAAGGCGCTCTACCTCGGCGAGAAGGTCAAGCGCTTCGAGGGCATGACCGAGGAGGAAAGCCAGCCGCTGATCGACTATCTGAACCGGCATTCGACGAAACCCGAGTTCGTCTACCGCCAGATGTGGCGCGAAAACGACCTGCTGATCTGGGACAATCGCTGCACGCTGCACCAGGCGCTGGGCGATTTCGACGAAACCCAGCTGCGGCACATGGAACGCACCACCGTGCTCGGCACGCCCTCGGGCTACGTCACCGCCGCCTGAACGTCCCTGTTGAACGAAGAATTGTTGAACGAAAAATATTCGAACGAACGAGGAGAAACTCCGTGAACAGAACCGCCATCACCGCCGCCGCGCTGCTTGCGCTGGCCGGCGCGCCGCCCGCATCCGCCGACAGCTACCCGGACAAGCCGATCCGCATCATCGTTCCGTTCACGCCCGGCGGCTCCACCGACATCCTCGCGCGCATGATCGGCCAGAAGCTGACCGAGGCCTGGGGCCAGCAGGTCGTCGCCGACAACCGGCCCGGCGCCAACGGCGTGGTCGCCGCCGACATCGCGGCGAAGTCGGGTCCCGACGGCCACACGCTGATGTTCGTCGCCATCGGCCACGCCATCAATCCGCTGCTGCAGAAAAACCTGCCCTACGATGCCGACAAGGCTTTCACCTCGGTGAGCCTGACCGCGATCCTGCCCCAGATCATTGCCGTGCATCCCTCGGTGAAAGCCGCCAGCATCCACGAACTCGTCGCGCTGGCGAAGGGACCGAAACCCGTCAACTACGCCACCGGCGGCATCGGCTCCTCGCAGCACCTCGCCACCGAGCTGCTCACCTACATGGCCAAGGTCAGGATGAACCACATCCCGTACAAGGGCGGCAACCAGGGCCTGCTCGACGTCGTCGCCGGCCACGTCGACATGACCATGACCACCGCGCTGACGGTGCTGCCGCATGCGAAGTCCGGCAAGGTGCGCGCCCTCGCGGTGAGCACCGCCAAACGCCTCGATGTCGCGCCGGAAGTGCCCACGGTGGCGGAATCGGGCGTGCCGGGTTACGAGTCGGCCGCCTGGTACGGCCTGGTCGCCCCCGCCGGTCTGCCGCCGAAGGTGCTGGAAAAACTCGCCGCCGAAACCGTCAAGGCCACGCATTCAGCCGACATGAAGGCCGCGCTGACCAGGCAGGGCGCCATCCCGGTCGGCAACACGCCGAAGGAATTCGCCGCCTTCATCAAGTCCGAAAAAACCAAGTACGCCAGGGTGATCAAGGAGGCCGGCATCAAGGCCGAGTAAACCCGCTTCCCGCAGCCGGCCAGGGCGGACCGCGGTCCGCCCTTTTTTGTCCGCCGCTCAGCCCGCCAGCCGCGTCAGCATCGGCACGATCGCATCCACCGCGCTGCGCGCTTTTTCGCGCAGCGCCGCATCGTCGTTGTTGGCAACCGGATGCGCGATCACCGCGAAGGGGTAATCCTTCAGGCCGTTGACGCCGGCCACCGCCCTCGCGGTGGCGACGAAGCGGTCGGTCATGATCGCAACCGCGGGAATCCCGAGCCGTTCGGCCTCGATGGCGTCGTGCAGACTGCACGACGAGCAACTGCCTCAGTCGCCGGTGGCGGCGAGGATCGCGTCCGCGCCGCGCAACTCCATCAGCATCGGCCGCGGCACCGGGCGCGAGGCATCGGGCTTGCGGCGGCGGATGCACTCGCGCACGCGATATTCCTTTTTCAGGATGTCCTCGATGAAATCGATCTCCGCGGACGCCTCAAGCCGCGCCGCGGCGAGGAAGCGCGCGACGGCGTCCTCCGTCGGCGGCACGATCGGCAGGCCATCGGTCCAGCCATTGCGCTGGAACAGTTCGTTGGCCTCCAGCGCGTCGGCGACTTCGTGAATCCCGCTCGAAGATTCCGGAATGCCGTTCATGTCTGAATTTTACCGGCCGCGGTGGCGGCTGGCCGGTTCAGTCCGCCGCCACCGTCTCCGCCAGGAAATCCAGCGCCGCCGCGGCGAAAGCCTGCATGTTGGCGACACGGTCGGCGCTGCCGGTCTCCAGCGTGCTCGCGCGTTCGACGCCGGGGCCCGCGACGGCGAAGCAGGCATGCCCCGGCGGATAGCCGTAGCGGCTCCCCGTCGGGCCGGTGGCGCCGGTCTCGGCCAGAGTCCAGTCCGTTTTCACGCGCTCGCGCAGGCGCCGCGCCTTCAGCAGCGCGTAGGTTTCGGTCGACGGCGTGAAGCCCTGCATCTCGTCGTCGTCGATGCCGAGGATCGCGCGGCGCATGTCGTAGGTGTAGATCACCACGCCGCCGCGCACGCAGGCCGAGGCACCGGGCACCGCCAGCAGCGCCGCGGTGATCAGGCCGCCGGCGGAGGATTCGGCCACGGCAATCGTTTGTTTGCGCGCCTTCAGCGCGGCGATCGCGCGTCCGGCATGGGGCAGCAGCTTGTCCATCGGGTTATTTTCCTTTCGGCAACAGATCCCAGTTTTTCGGCAGGCCGATCTTCTTGCCCACCGGGAAACCCAGCACGCCATTGTGCGCCAGCACGTAGATGCTGTTGCGGCCGAGGTCGCCGGTGACGACCACCTGGAAATCCTCCGGCCGCCAGACAATGGGCACCATCCGCTGCGGATCGTCGGACTCGTGGAACACCTGCGGGATGCGCCCCGCGGCGTGCTCCTCGGCGAGATTCCAGGTCGGCTTCTGCGTCCAGTCGCGCAGCATGCGCTCGAAATCGGCCGCGGTCATGCGCGCCTGTTTGAACAACTCTTCCTTGAAACGCTGCTTCGACCAGCCGCCGGCGGCGATGGTCTCGGCGATGATCGGCGACAGCAGCAGCAGCGGGCGCACCGTGTCGTAACCCTGCCCGACGCTGAACATGATCTGCCAGGAATACTGGCGCGCCACGGCGTCGGCGATGTAGGGCAGCAGTTCCTCAGGTGTCGCGCCCGACACCGAGGAGATGTGATTGCCGCCGGTGTAACGCGCGACTGACACCACGTTGTCGCCGGGTTTGAAGCCGAATTCGGCACTGTGCAGCGGCCAGCCGATTTTCGCGGCAACCTCCTCGTTCTCCGCCACCACCACGCGCCATGTATTGCCGAAGGTCGCCTTGTCGTTCTTGTGCGGCAGGAAGCCGGCAACGTTGCGCAGCATCAGGCGCCAGAAGCGGCCGACCGTGGTGTTGGCGCGGAAACCGTCGCGCATCACGCCCTGGGTGTAGTTGAAGCCGAGTGCCTTGATGATCGGGCCGTTCAGCACGATCTGCGTTTCGCCGCCCGGCGTGTTGCCGCTGTGCTCGACGCCGTAGGCCGGATCGGCCATCGTCTCCGTCAGCGCCACCAGCACCGGCATGTACTCCGGCCGGCAGCCCGCCATCACGCCGTTGACCGCGACGCTCCACACAGTCGCCGCGCGGTTGTCGGGCAGCAGCACACCGAGCACCTCGTCGGGTGCGCGGTCGGTGTATCGCAGGAAGGCCTCGACCTTCTCCGCCGTCGGCGGCACGACCGGCAGGCCGTCGGACAGCTCGTGTTCGATGAAGTACTCGTTGACGTCCTCGAAGCTGCCGCTGCAGATGACGTCGCGCGGACCGGGCTCGCCGCCCAGCGTTTTCGCCGCCGGCATTTTGAACAGCGCATCGAGCACGCCGTCGAGCGTCAGCTCGCGCACGTTGCGCTGCAGCTCCTCTCTGCTCTGCAGCCCCGGATGGCCGCGCACCGGCGCCACCGCGATGTTCGGATAGCCGAGCCCCTGCGACGCCGCTTTTGCCAGCGTCATGAAACTCTCGCAGACCAGCGTCGCCGAAGGAATCCCGGCGCTTTCGGCCGCGACACTTGCCCGCAACACGGCGGGCGTGCAGCTTCCTCAACAACCCATCCCGGAGACGACGGCGTCGGCCCCGAGTTCGCGCAGCTTCTGCGGCAAGGCCGCGATCACCGTGCGCTCGTCGCTGCCGTGGGTGTTGCCGAACACCTCCCAGTGCAGGAACTTCACGCTGGGATATTTCGCGCGCAGGCTTTGCTCGAGCTGCTCGAACACCTCGTTGCCGCGGAACACGTAGTCCCACAGCCAGGCCACGGTCTTGCCTTCGAGCGTGTCGAGACGTTTCGCCAGCGGCTTCACCTTCGCCTGCCGCGGGCCGCGCGGCCACAGCGCGGCGTATTGCACATCGGTCATTGCCTGCCTCCGAAATCAATCACCGCAAGATCGCAGTGATTCAAAAAACATCAATATAATCAAATACTTATAAAATAGTCATTCCGGCGAACGCCGGAATCCAGGGATTCGACGCTAACCACACCGGATTCCGGATCACGCCTCGCGCGTCCGGAATGACGGTTCTGCAGCCTACGCGCCCTCCCGCACCACCGGATTGCGCAGCACCCCGATGTCCTTCTGCACGATCTCGCACACTTGGCCGTGCGCGAGGTTGGGTTCGGTGGCGTCGTCGGTGCCGAGCCAGATCACGTCGCCAGGATGCAGCGTCATGTACTTGGTGATCTCGGCAATGTAGCGCTGCGCCGAGAACAGCATCTTGCCGGTGTTGTAGCCGGCGACGCGCCGGCCGTCGATGCGGATCTCGACGTCGAGGTTCATCGGATCGAGGCCGGTCACGATGAAGGGCCCCATCGGCTTCCAGGTGTCGCAGTTCTTCGCGCGCCACAGCGTGCGGTCGGCCTTCTGCCAGTTGCGTTCGCTGACGTCGTTGCCGAGCGTGTAGCCGAGGATGCAGGACAGCGCGTCGGCCTCGGTCAGGTTCTTCACGGCCTTGCCCACCACGGCCACCAGCTCGCCTTCAAACTGCACCATGTCGGTGGCGTCGGCGGGAATCACGATCGCCTCGTCGGTCGCGCACAGCGCGTTCGGCGAGCGGTAACCGACGTCGGCCTTCTCCGGCAGCTTCACCGGCAGGCCCTTGCGCCTGGCCGCCCATTCGATGTGCGCCGCGTAGTTGAGACCCGCGCAGTAGAAGTTGCGCGGCTCGCAGGGCGTCAGGATTTTCAGCGACGACAGCAGATAGGCGTTCGTCGTGGGTTTGTAATCCCCGAACGGCGAGCCGTCGAGCTCGACGACCTGATCGCCTTCGACGAGACCGTAGAAAGTGCGGGATTGAAGCTGAAAACGGCCGAATTTCATGGAATTCCTTTCCTTGTTTCAGGCTTGAGCATTGGCCGGCAGCACGCGTTGCCGGCATTCCGGAATTTATCGGGCGGCGGCGGCCGCCACAACAGCGTTTTTTGTTTGCACAGTCTTCTGATACCGCCGTGCGCCACACGGATCCGTTCCTGAGAATGCAAATTTTCATGAGAATTTGCATCAGCCGGCATGCAAATTTGCAGTGCGGCATCCGCGGCCCGGAAAAACATGCCGGCATGCATCGTCGACGCCATGAACACCTTGCAACCGAAACCCGAGCTGGACAACAATGACAGCGACTTGCCGTCCGCGCAGCATCGCCGCACACCAAACATCACGCGGTGCGGATGTGCATGGCAGCGGGATGACAACAAACCTGTCGGGCGAAATGCGGCGCAATCGTCCTGTTCCGGCGGCAGGCACGATCAACCCTGCGTTTGCAACCGGATCTGACAGAGGAATCATGACGAATGCCGTAAAGCCGTTGTTGCCCGTCACCCTCGGCAAGTCCCGCATCCCCTATGCCCGGGGCGTCAAGGCGGGACACTGGATTTTTGCCAACGGCATTCTTGCCACCGATTTCAGGAACGGGCTCGCGCCCGAAGTCACCGACCCGCGCCCGCTCTCGGGCAAGCCCCGCTGGCAGCGCGAAGCCGCCTGCCTCTACGACCGCACGCTCGAAGTGCTGAAAGCCGCGGGCGCCGACTACTCGCACGTCGTCCGCACCGACCAGTACCTGCCCGACTGGCGCGCGGTGCCTTTCCTGCACCAGGTGCGGCGCGAATCCGGCGCGCCCTTTGTCGCGCCAAGCACGTCCGTGCTCGAGCCGCAACTGCTCTATCCCGGTGCAGGCATGACCATGGAAGTGCTGGCGCTCGCGCCAGACAGCGGCCTCAAGCCCCAGCTCGTCCATCCCGAAGGCCTCGACCTGCCGGCGACCTCGTCGTTCGTGCCGGTCATCGTCGCCGGCGACTACGTCTTCGTCGCCGGCTTCCTCGCGGCGTGGAAGCCCGGCGACCTCGGCGGCATCGCCCCCGAGGCACAGGTGCCGGCCGGCCACCTGTGGAAGGGCAATCGCATCCAGCTCGAAGTCGATTACCTGATCCGCAAGAAACTGCTCCCCGCGCTGCAGGGCGCCGGCTCCTCGGCGCGCAACGTGCTCAAGGCCCAGGCCTACCTCGCGGACATCAACGACGTGCCGGCCTTCAACCAGGTGTGGGCGCGCCACTTCGGCGACAGCATCCCCGCCACGACCTTCGTGCAGACGCTCAACCCGGGCTTCGCCATCGCCGACGCACGCTGCGAAATCAATCTCGTCGCGCTGACCGACACCGGCGCGACCCGCAGGCAGGTCATCAATCCGCCCGGCGTGGTGCCCGCCTGCGACGGCCATCCCGTCGCGGTGCGCGCCGGCGATCTGCTGCTGTTCTCCGGCATGGTCGCCGCCGACGAAAACGGCCTCGTCGACAGCGCGCGCACCGATCCGGCGCAGCCCTACTTCGGCAGCAGCATCGAGGCGCAGATGGAGTACCTGCTCGATGCCGCGGAAAAAACCTGCCGCGCCGCGGGCACTTCGCTCTCCAATGTGGTGCGCATCCAGCAATTCCACACCGACATGCACGATTTCCATGCGGCGTGCCAAGTGTGGCAGCGCCGCCTGCCGGACCAGCCGCTGCCGATCTCCGCGATCGGCGTGCCGGAATCGTCGCTGCTGGTTCCGGGCTGCACGGTGCAGCTGGATCTCTGGGTGTACGTTCCGTAGGCCGGAAACAGGGACGCGCGCGGCCGCTGCGGCCGCGGCATGAAAAAAGAAGCCGGGCAGCACGGATTTGCGTTCCGGCTGGCCGGCATAAAGGAGGAGGAGAACGCTGGAACGGTTTTTGCGTCATGGCGGATGCCCGATGAACGCGCATCCTCCCGTGACGACGCATCCGAACACCGACGGCGGCCTGCCGCATGACGGCATCTGCCAAAGGGAGGCATTGCACATGACACACCCCGATTACGCCCGCGTTGCCCGGCACATCACGCCCGAAGCCGTGCGCGACACGCTGGTCGCGATGGTCGACATCGCCAGCCCGACGGGACGCGAAGGCGCGCTGGCCGAGTACATCGTCGGCCGTCTCTCGAAAGCCGGATTCAACGCGCACCTGCAGGAAGTCAGCGAGGATCGCCCCAATGCGGTCGGCGTGCTGCCGGGCTCGGGGGACGGCCCGAACCTGCTGTTCACCGGCCACATGGACACCTCCTACGACGGCGACGAGCCCTATCTCAAGGGCGAGGGCTTCAAGGCCAAAGCGGTCGTCCGGGACGGCTGGATCTGGGGCCTTGGCGCCAACAACATGAAAAGCGGTCTCGCCTCCGCGCTGGTCGCGCTTGAGGCGATCTGCAGGGAAGACATCAAACTCAAGGGTGACCTGCTCTACGGCGGTGTCGTCGGCGAGACCGAGAAGGCGGCCGTCGACGAATTCCGCGGCAGCTCGGTGTCGGGCTACGGCGTGGGCACGCGGCACATGGTCCTGCACGGCATCAGCGCCGACTACTCGATCCTCTGCGAACCGACCAACCTGCGCGTGTGCAACGCCAACATGGGCGTGCTGTGGGTCAAGATCACCGTCGGCGGGACCGTCAGCCACGCCGCCAATTCGCGCCATCCGAGCGTGATCAATGCCATCGCCGAAATGCACGCGCTGCAGACCGCGATCGGCCAGTGGATCGCGCAGTACGAAGCCGCCCACGTGCACCTCGGCGAGCATCCCAACGTCACGGTCGCCGCGATCCGCGGCGGCATGCCCTGGCGGCTCGCACGCAATCCCTTCGAGTGCAGCCTCTACCTCGACATCCGCACCGTGCCGGGACAGACCGCGGAACAGGTCAAGCGCTCGCTGCGCAGGGTGCTGATCGATTTCGCCGCCGCGCGCGGCAAACCCGAACCGGCCCTCGAAGTCATCGTCAACGACCCGGCGACCTCCATCGGCGAGAACGAGCTGATCACGCGCGTCGTCTGCGAAGCGCACAAGCGGATCATCGGCAAGGAGTCGCCGTTCATCATCCGCCGCACCGGGGCCGACTCCACCCACCTCAACCGCTACGACGTGCCCTGCATCACCTACGGTCCCGGCGGACGCACGCATCCGGATGCCAAGGCCCTGATGCACGCCGTCGGCGAACATGCGCACGTGGACAACCTGCTCGCCGCCGCCCGGGTCTATGCCGACACGGCGCTTTCGCTGTGCAGCCAGGCCATGGCATCCAAACCCTGAGGAATGCGTTCCCCGTAACGACCGACTGATCGACCGGAGATTTCCATGAAAGCACCGCTCAAAGCCGCCGCTTTTGCAATCACGACCCTGTTCGCGACGGGCCTCGCGCCGCAGCTGCGCGCGCAGTCCACGTCCTACCCGAACAAGCCGATACGGATCGTGATCCCGTTCGCCGCCGGCGGCTTCTCCGACATCGTCGGCCGCCTCGTCGGGCAGAAGCTCTCCGAAAGCCTGGGCCAACCCGTCGTTGCCGACAACCGCGCGGGCGCGGGCGGCGTCATCGGCACCGACATCGTCGCCAAGTCGGCCCCCGACGGCTACACGCTGCTGCTCAGCAGCTTCAACCACGTGGTCAATCCGAGCCTGCTGAACCCGCCCTACGATTCAATCAAGGACTTTTCGGCCCTCAGCCTGATCGCCGACGGCCCGCCGCTGGTCATGCTGGTGACGCCCTCGCTGCCGGCCAAGACCGTGCGGCAGGTCATCGATCTCGCGAAAGCGCGCCCCGGCACGCTCAATTACGGCAGCGCCGGCATCAGCACCTCGGGACACCTGATCGGGGAACTGTTCAAGCAGGAGGCCGGCATCGACATCGTGCACGTGCCCTATCGCGGCAGCGCCCTGTCCATTCCCGCGGCCATCAGCGGCGAGGTCGGGATGGTCTGGCCCTACATGCCCGCCGCCATGCCCCATGTCAAAACAGGCAAGCTCCGTCCCATGGCCGTCACCGGCGCAAAACGTTCCGCGGTGATGCCCGAATTGCCGACGATGGCGGAATCCGGCGTGTCCGGCGTCGTGGTCAGCGGCTTCGCGGGCTTCCTCGGACCCGCGGGCATGCCGCCCGCGCTGGTCAAGCGGCTCCATGGCGAGGTCGTGAAGATGTCGAAGGACCCGGATTTCGTCAAACGTTACCAGTCCTACGACATGACGCCCCTGGCCAGCACGCCGCAGGAACTCGAAACCTACACCCGCAACGAAATCGCGAAATGGGCGCGCGTCATCAAGGCCGCCGGCATCAAGGTGCAGTGACCTTTCCCGCCTTTGTCATCGAAAAACCCGCAGCAACCGGAACCGGAGGAGTGCTCAGCAACATCGAACGAACCTGACCCAGAAGGAAGGCCCGCATGAAAGCACCTCCCAAAGCCGCTTTTGCAATCACTGCCCTGCTCGCCGCCGGACTTGCACAGCACGCGCAGGCCCAGAGCTACCCGAACAAGCCTATCCGGATACTGATCCCCTTCGTCGCCGGCGGCTTCTCCGACATCGTCGGCCGCATCGTCGCGCAGAAACTCTCCGAAAGCCTCGGCCAGCCGGTGGTCAGCGACAACCGCCCCGGCGCAAGCGGCATCATCGGCACCGACATCGTCGTCAAGTCGGCTCCCGACGGCTACACGCTGCTGCTCAGCAGCTTCAATCATGTGGTCAACCCGAGCCTGATGAACCCGCCCTACGATCCGATCAGGGATTTTTCGGCCATCAGCCTGATCGCCGACGGCCCGCCGCTGGTGATGATGGTCAGCCCCTCGTCGCCGTTCAAGACCGTCCAGCAGCTGATCAGCCTCGCGAAGGCCAGCCCCGGCAAGCTCAACTACGGCAGCACCGGCGTCGGCACCTCGGGGCACCTGATCGGGGAACTGTTCAAGCAGGAAGTCGGCATCGACATCGTGCACGTGCCCTATCGCGGCAGCAGCCTGTCGATCCCGGCGGTGATCAGCGGCGAGGTCGCGATGATCTCGACCTACATGCCCACCGCGCTGCCCCATGCCAAGGCCGGCAGGCTGCGCGCCATCGCCGTCACCGGCGCCAAGCGCTCCGCGGTCATGCCCGACATGCCGACAATGGCGGAAGCCGGCGTGAACGGCGTCGTGGTCAGCGGCTTCGCGGGTTTTCTCGGACCCGCGGGCATGTCGCCGGCGCTGGTCAAGCGGCTGCACGGCGAGATCGTGAAAATGAGCAAGAACCCGGATTTCGTGAAACGCTACGAGTCCTTCGACATGACGCCTCTGGCGAGCACGCCGCAGGAGTTGGTGACCTACACCCGCGATGAAATCGCGAAATGGACCAAGGTCATCAAGACGGCGGGAATTGCGATGAAGTGAGCCGGCATCGGCGGCAGGCCGCGCGTCTCACCGACATGGCCGCAGACGGTGCGTGAACTACGACGGGGGACATTGCTGCCGCCCGAAGGCTGAAACGCGGGGCATACGACTTGACGCCTGCGGATATCGGACATAGGCTGGCCGCCGTGACTGTCGCAGGCATTATCACTACCACTACAACCCGCAGTCCCCTGAGGAACCACGCCATGCCCGTACACCCGGCCGCCGCACGCCTTTCCGCTTCCCGTGAATTCGCGCTGAAAACCGGAGCCTCCCTGCTGCTCGCCGGCAGCCTGCTGTTCGCCACCACCGCCGCACTGGCGCAAAACTGGCCGGCGAAACCGGTGCGCATGATCGTGCCCTTCGCCGCCGGCGGAGGCACCGATATCCAGGCACGGCTGTTCTCGGCCAAGCTGCAGCCGCTGCTCGGCCAGCAGGTGCTCGTCGACAACCGCACGGGAGCCGGCGGCAACATCGGCGCGGAGCTGGTGGCCAAGTCACCGCCCGACGGCTACACGGTGCTGTTCCAGTCGACGTCGCTCGCCGTGAATGCGAGCCTGTACCGCAAGCTCAACTACAGCGCGCTGCGCGATCTCTCGCCGGTAATGCTGGTGTCCTCGACGCCGCTGATCCTGGTAGTGCACCCCTCGGTGCCGGCGAAGAACGTGAAGGAGCTCATCGCGCTGGCCAAGGCGAGACCCGATGTGTTCAACTTCGGATCGAACAGCACCGGAACAACCAGCCACCTCGCTTCGGAGCTGCTGAAGACGATGACCGGCACCAAAATGACGCACGTGCCGTACAAAGGCGCGGGTCAGGCGGTGATCGCGCTCGCCAGCGGCGAGATCGACATGCTGATCACGACCATTGCCGCAGCGCTGCCGCACATGGAATCCGGACGCATGCGCGCGCTGGCGGTGACCACGCTCAAACGCACGCCTTCGTTGCCGAACCTGCCCACCGTGGACGAAACGCTGAAGGGTTTCGAGAGCGACAACTGGTACGGCCTGTTCTTCCCGGCGAAAACGCCGGAAGCCATCGTGTCGCGCTTCCACGCGGAGATGAGCAAGGTGCTCACCGATCCCGAGGTGAAGAAACTGATGGAGAACCAGGGCGCGACGCCGCTGGCGACCTCGCCCGCGGAAATGGCAGCCTATCTCAAGCGCGAGATCGAGAAATACGCCAAGGTGATCCAGGCTTCGGGGGCCCGCGCCGACTGAGTGCAATGCCGCTGCCGATGGCGGAAGGTTGAGGGGCGGCGAGCCCGCCACTGCGCGGCCCCTCCGCTTCGTTTCAAATGTGCTCTTGCCCTCCTTCCCCCGCAAGAATGCGGGGAAAAGGGTAAGTGCAAAAATCGCCCTGCGCGTTTCTCAGTAACCGAGTTCGCGGTCGACACCGGTCGCGAAGGGCCTGCCCTCGAGGTCGCAACGCGCGTTTTCCGCGAAGATCGCGGCCACCGCCGCGGCACGGCCGGCGTAGCCGCCGCCGATGTGCGGCAGCACGAGGATGTTTTCGGTGTTCCAGAAAGGATGCGAAGCCGGCAGCGGCTCTTCGCGGAAGACGTCGAGCACCGCGCCGGCGATGGTCTTCGCCTTCACCGCGGCGATCAGATCAGTGTCGACGATCTGGCTGCCGCGGGCGAAGTTGACCAGCCAGGCGGTCGGCTTCATCATCCGCAGGCGCCCGGCGTTGATGAAATCGTCGGTCTCGGCGGTGGCCGGCATCAGCATCACGACGAAATCCGATTGGCGCAGCACGGCCTCCGCCTCGTCGCTGCCGTACACCTCTTCCACGCCCTCGACCGGTTCCGGCGCGCGCTTCGTGCCGATCACGCGCATCTCCAGCGCGGCAGCCTTCCGTGCCAATTCCTGCCCGATCGCGCCAAGGCCGAGGATGCCGAGCGTCTGCCCCGCGAGCAGCGACGACTGGCGCTTGTGCCAGCGGCTTTGCTTCTGGTCGAGCGCGATCGCCATGTACGGCTTGGTCAGGTGGAACAGCGCACCGAGAATGTTTTCCGACATCGAATGGCGGTGCGAGCCGCGCGCGTTGCACAACACCACATCTCCGCGCAGGCCGGGCGCCGCCAGCCAGGATTCGACGCCCGCGGTCACGGTCTGCACCCAGCGCAGCTTCGGCAGACGGCCAAGCAGCCCGCCGTGCTTGCGCCCGACGAGGACTTCAACGCGCAGCAGCAGGTCCGCGGGCGGCGCGTCACTGCTTTTCACATGATGCAATTCGAGACGGTCGGTAAGGCCGGCTTCGGCAAGGGCTTTTTCATATTCGGGGAAGTCATCGAGCCACAGCAGACAGACGGGTTTGTTCATTGCGGAATATCCATGGGTTGGAAAGTGTGCCGATTCTCTCCCGCTTTGCTTTCCGTGAACAGCACCCCGGCCCCGGCGCGGGTTCCGTCCCTCCGCGGCCAGCCGCGATCTGCGAGAATCGCGCACCATCACCAGCCCCCATCACGATGCCCGGACCCCTGTTGATCGCCGAGAACCACGACGCGCTGCGCGCCGCCGCGCGCGACGGCGCAGGCACGCTCGAGTGTTCGCTCGATCTCGGCCGTTCGCGGGCCACGGTCGCCGTGCACGCCGCCGGCTGGTCCTGGCAGGGCATCGACTATCCCTTCATCGAAGACTGCCGCGAACGCACGATCTACCACTGGACCGGCGCGGCCTGGGAACCGGCGCAGCGTTTTTCGGGATCGCTGATCAAGCTGGTGCCCACCGAATGGGGCGCGCCGACCTTCGAGATCGACGGCATCAAGATGCTGCCGACGGCACGGGTCTCGCCTTATGACGACGCCGAACGCAAGGTGGGCCTGATCGCGCCGCGCGGCAAAACAATCCTCGACTGCTGCGGCGGGCTCGGATATTTCGCGGCCTGCTGCCTCGCCGGCGGCGCGCGGCAGGTACGATCCTTCGAGAAGAATCCCGACGTGCTCTGGCTGCGCGGCCTCAATCCCTGGTCGCCGCGGGACGATCCGCGGCTCATGCTGACGCAGGGCGATATCGCGAAAGAGATCGAGTCGCTGCCCGCCGCCTCATTCGAAGCCGTGCTGCACGACCCGCCGCGTTTCGGCATCGCCGGCGAGCTGTATTCGCAGGTCTTCTACGACCAGCTGGCACAAGTGTTGAAGCGCCGCGGCCGGCTGTTCCATTACACCGGCACGCCGAACAAACTCAGCTCCGGACGCGATGTGCCGGCGGAGGTGGCGAAACGGCTGCAACGCGCGGGCTTTGACGTGAAGGCGGACGGCGACGGACTGCTGGCGGTGCGGCGCTGATCGCAGCCGCGGCTCAGGCCTCGACGGATACCCGGTTGCGCCCGCCCGGGCGCGGCACCGGGCAGGATGATGGCGAATTCCTCGCCGCCGAGACGGCCCGGCGTGTCCACGCGGGCGGTTTCCTGCTCGAGCTGCGCGATGAAGTGGCTGGCGGCTGGGCAGGCCGGTCAGCATGTCGGTGGCGGCCATCTCGCGCAGTTCGGCCTCGAGGCGCTTCTGCCCGGTGATGTCGCGGAAGACGACGACCACCTTCGACATCCGGCCGTCGGCGTCGCGGATCGCTCGGCCGTCGGACTCCATGAAACGGATGCTGCCGTCCTTCAGCACGAAGCGGAACTCGGCGCACTCGCCGATGCCGGTCTCGACGGTCCTGCGGAAGATGACCCGGATGCGCTCGCGGTCCCCGGGGTGGATCTCGGCGAAGGAGTTGCTGCCTTCGCAGATGTCGCGCTCGCGGAACAGCGCGCGGCTTTCATGGAGCCTGTTCTCGGTGTC
Source organism: uncultured Bordetella sp. (assembly GCA_964533495.1). Classification (GTDB taxonomy): domain Bacteria; phylum Pseudomonadota; class Gammaproteobacteria; order Burkholderiales; family SG8-41. The sequence goes on from CAZHJU010000001.1 coordinate 50,117, forward strand.
ACGCTGGCGGCGGCGCAGTCCAGCATCGCGCAGCTCGCGCTCGATCCCCGGGCCGAGCCGGATCAGGCCGACGGCAAGATTGAGGTCGGCCTGCGCGGAAACGATGATGAAGGGCACGCCGGTGCACAGTTTCTTCGCGATAGCCAGTGCCGCGGCGGCGGGACAGCCGGCAATGGGCGCGCAGCAAAGGATGACATTGCAATCCGCGCCGGCCAGCGCGGCGCGCATCGTCTCGGGCGTACCCACAGCGGTGGCCGCAACGACAAGACCCTGGCTGCGCAAAGCCTGCAGCAGGCCCCCGGTGTCGGCCGGCGACGTTTCGACGATCAGCAAACGCAGCTCTGGTTTCATGGCCCTCCCCAAAGGCCCGACCATGTGCGAGCGCGCCACCCCAGTCTGAATTGCGGGAAAAGGCCGTCGGCGAAAAACCTTGAAGATTTTTATATGTTTCCCGCGATCTTCGTCAGCTCGGCCGCGGGAAACCGCCCGACCGGACCGGAAGCTCAGCCGCCGCGCCGCGCATTTTTCGAAGGCCAGGGCCAGCGTCCCCCCAATGAGACCGTCACCGAACGACAGGCATTGACCAACAGCAGGGACAGCTGCCGGATGTTTGCCGCAGTAAAGCGCTCCCTGGGACCTGACAGCGAAACCGCGCCGTAAAACTCGTTTTCGGGGCCGAATACCGGTGCAGCCACGGCGGCGCAGGCAGGGTCACGCTCGCCGAAGGAAACGCTGACGACACCGGCATCCTGCCAGGAATCCGCCGTATCCCGCTTTTCGAATGCGCGGATAACAGTGCCTGCCGCACCGCGGTCGATGGGCAGCAGATCACCGGCGTGCACGCTGTCGAGCGTCGAGTGCCGGGAGTCCACACGAAACAGGCAAAGCCGCTGCCGGCGGTCATGCCGCACATGAAACGAAGGACTTTCCGCACCCTGTGCAACCAGCTGCTCCAGCACCGGCAGCACCTGCCCCCTCAGGTGATAGGTGGCCTCGAAGGAGCGACCCAGACGGCACGCAAGCGGCCCCAGCGCATATTTGCCGTCGGCGCGTGAAACGACCAGGGCAAAGCGTTCCAGCGAGACGATGAGCCGCAGCAGCGTGCTTTTGTAGAAGCCCGTCTGTCGCGAAAGCTCGGCCAGCGACAGAGGTCCGCCGGCCGCCTCGATTGCGGTAACTATGGTCAGGGCGCGCTCGACTGCCGCCACACCCTGTGCATTCGAAGATGTTCTGGTTGCCAAATCGTTTCCATGTCCGCGGCTTCCCGGTGCCGCTCAGTCACCTGATGACCCTGCTGATCACCGGATGATACTGGCCGCCGAAACCCGCGGCGATGGCCCGTTCAAACGTCCGGTCGACCAAGCTGGCCGAATCCGCGTCAAGCCCGGCCGCAGCCGCAAGCTCGAGCGCATAACGGAGATCCTTGCGCGCGTATTCCACGGAAAAGGCGCGCTCCGGGAATATACCGGGAATCATCGATTTCAGACCATGGTTGCGCAATGCAAAACTGTCCCCGGATCCCTTGGCCATCGTCTCGAACAGCAGCCCGCCGTCCAAGCCGACCGAACGGCCGATGGCCAGCGCTTCGGACAGGGCCATGACGGTCTGGAACAGCACCATGTTGTTCAGTATCTTGACGGCCTGCCCCGCGCCCGCGGCCCCGCAATGGGTGACATCGGTGGCAAAACACCGGAATAGGGGCAGCACCCGGTTGAAAACCGCCTGATCCCCTCCGACCATGATCGACAATGTGCCGGCAATGGCCGCCTCGCGGGTGCGCGCCACTGGAGCATCAAGATATGCCGCACCGCGTTGCGCGAAACCGGCTTCCAGCTTCCGCGTCAACGGCACCGGCGAGGTGCTGAGATCGACGTAAACCCGCCCCTCGCGCGCCTCAGCCAGCGCTTCAACAGCGACCGCCTCCAGCGCTTCGGCGGAAGGCAGTGACACGAACACGATATCGGCCTTTGCAATGACCGACGCGACACCGGGGGCGGCTTCCACGCCATCGGCGACCAGCCTCATCAAGGGCGTCTGATTGAGATCGAAGGCGATGACCGGCCGGCCGCTTTTCAAGGCCAGATTCCGGCACATCGGTTCGCCCATGACGCCCAGCCCAATGAATCCGATCGTTTCACTGCTCACGAGATCTTTCCCCCCGGATGTTCCTGCGTGGTTTGTGGTGTTGCGATTCCTTACCGGTGCACCATCGGTGCGCCGGCCACCGCCGTCCTGAAGCTGATCAGCCGGTCGTCAAGCAGCGAACCCAGGTACGCCGTTCTGAGATCGGCGCCGCCGAAGGCGATGCTGGCGATGTTTTTCAGCTCCCTGCTTTTCATGGTGTAGAAGTGCTCGCGACCCATCCGTCCTTCGGCGAGCGCGGTTTCCACGGTGTCGATGTGCGAGGCATCGCTGTCTTCAAGCAGGAGGCTGGTTTTCCCCGATGGCGTCACGCGGTACAGGCGGTTGCTGACGATGCTGGTCACCCAGAGGCAGCATTCCGCATCCAGCGCGAACCCGTCCGGGAACGCACCGCGGCCGAATTCGGCGACAACGGCACGCCCCAACAACAGACCGCCCGGTGAAACCCCGAAGCGCGCGACCCGCCGGCCGAAGGTCTCACTGACGTACAGCGTGTTTCCCTCCGCGTTGATGCGAAGTTCGTTGGCAAAGGCCAGTCCGTCAGCGACGATACGTGCGCCCTTTTCGTCAACCAGAGCGACAAATCCGTCGGCGACGCTGCTGCGATAGGACAAAAACCGCGGCAGCAGCTTCGTGCTGACAGTGATCCAGATCCGCCCGGCCGCATCGCGCAGCACGAAATTCGCGGCTGACAGCGCGACGCCATCGACTTCGAGCAGAAACGGCGTCAGGCTGCCGTCACGGGCAAGCCGCCAGACGCCACCGCCCTCGCCGATATTGGCAATCAGGAAATCGCCGTTTTCAAGCAGACAGAATCCGTTGGGTACGAATTCGTGTCCAAGCACTTGCGCATGCGCGCCAATGACGCTTTGCGAACCGTCCGGCGATATCCGGGTGATGCCCGCGCCGCGGCACGATGCAAAAAGTTCGCCGCTGCCGCAGGCAATGACGCATTCGGGCCGGGCGAATCCTCTGCCCAGAGTACGGAATGAACCCGGCTCGATCGGCCACGCGGCGTCAAGCTGGATCATGCCGCGGCCCCCTGCCGGTCTAGCCCCCAGAACACGCTTTTGACCTGCTGGTAGAGGCGCATGCCTTCGATGCCTTTTTCACGGCCGATGCCGCTGGATTTGTAGCCCCCGAACGGCGCTGCGATCGACAACTGCTTGTATGTGTTGATCCACACCGTGCCGGCATCGATTCTGCGGGCCACGCGCCAGGCCTTCTGATAGCTGGAGGTCCAGATGCCGGCCGCCAGCCCGTACGCGGTGGCATTGGCCTGGGCCACCAAATCCTCTTCGTCGTCGAAGGGCAGGACGCAGAGCACCGGACCGAATATCTCCTCCTGACAGATCGCGTCGTCATTGGTGACGCCGGTTATCACGGTGGGCAGATAAAAAGCGCCGTCGCGGAAACGCCCGTCTGACGGGCGGCTGCCGCCCGTCGCTATGTCAGCGCCTGCCGCACGCGCCCTTTCGACGTGGGACTCGACACGCTCGCGGTGCGCGAACGAGGCCATGCTGCCCATTTCCGCGCCGGCCCGATCCGGCAGATCGACACGCAGGGACTGCGCATGCCGCGTGATCATGTCGAGCACGCGCGCATGGATGGAACGCTCGACGAACAGCCTCGATCCGGCAATGCACGACTGGCCGCTGCCTTCGAAGATGCCGGCAGCAACCCCCCGCACCGCGGCATCGATGTCGGCGTCGGCGAACACGATGTGCGGTGATTTGCCGCCGAGTTCGAGCGCCGCCGGAATCAGACGCATTGCTGCGGCCCCGGCGATCCGGCGGCCGCTTTCGGTGCCTCCGGTGAAAGACACCATGCCGACTCCCGGATGACTGACCAGAGCGGCGCCGACGGCGGCACCGTCACCCGGCAGCACGTTCAGCAGACCGGGGGGCAATCCCGCTTCCAGCGCGATGCGTCCGAGCGCAAGCGCCGTCGACGGCGTCACTTCGGAAGGCTTGAGAATGACGGCATTCCCGGCCGCCAGCGCCGGCGCGACTTTCTGAGCCTCCATCGTCAGCGGAGAGTTCCATGGCGTGATGGCGGCAACCACGCCATAGGGCTCGTGCACGCTCATCGAAAGATAATTTCCGCGCGGCGGATTCAGGACATCACCGGCGGATTCGCAGACGGCGGCGTAGTAACGGAAGGTGGTGGCGGCCGATTTCGCCTGTGCCCGGCATTCCTGCAGAACCTTGCCGTTCTCGCGCATCTGCAGCTGCGCGAGCTCTTCGGATGCGCTGTCGATCCCGCCCGCAATCGACGACAGCAAGCGCCCGCGTTCGTGGGGCAGCATGTTCCGCCACCCCGCCTGCCCGGCGGCGCGCCGCGCCGCCCTGACCGCATCGTCGGCATCGCTTGCAGAGGCGGCACAGACCGCATAGTTGATGCGGCCGTTCGCAGGATCAACCGGCAGCAAGGGTTCGCCGCCGTTGTCTATCCAGCGGCCGTCAATCAGGAACGGCCTTCTCTCCGCGGCACCTGCGGCGGTGGATGAATCCATGGACTACTCCTTGCGCGATGCCGGAACCTGCGCGCAGGCCAGCGCCTGCGCCTCCGGTTCCGGACGATTGATTGAACTGCCCGGCGCCTGGGCACCCGGCTCGACGCGCACCCATTCGATTTGTCCGGTGTAACGAAACCCCCCCTGTGCCGCGTACCGCCCGGAAGCCGGCTGACGCCTGTCGATGCCGACATCAAGACCTTCCGAAGGCAATCGTCCGATGGTCGGCGACATCGGGGTTTCGGGAACCATCTCGATGCCGTTCAGCAGCAGTCGCCCCGAGCCTTTGCGCGCCCCCAGCGCGCGGAATTCAAATATCGCCTCCTGAGGGCCGGGCTGCAGCCGCAACGCCCCGAACTCCTGGGGCTCCGGCCAGCGCTGGTAGATGAAATGCAGGCCGCCGTCCATCACATACAGAAGGACTCCCCCGAAGATTCCGCCCAGCGAATAGATGACCCCGCAGTCATCGTCCCTATAATGGAAACGCGCGATCATTCTGAAACAGCGGTCGGCGAAAAGCTGGGACACGCTGACGCGCTCCGCGGTCTGCGCCCCCGGATAGAACACGCGCGGCATGTTTATGAGCGGCAGCCGGTACGGCGGGACCGACATCGACTTGTCGTAGCCGCGGTTGTCTATCGGATAAACACTGTTCTCGAAAGCCTCGGCATCAAACGATTTCGCTAGATCGCGCACCCGGTCCGGAAAGACCCGTGCCAGGTTCTCGATCTCAGTGGGATCCTCTCCGAGATTGAACAGCATCCAGTTGTCGAGATCAACGGCCTTGTCGGGCGCCTGCAACGACACGATCTTCCAGCCATCCCGGATGTAGCCTCGGTTGCCGTCCAGCTCATAATGCTGCGCGGTCCGCCGCTCCGGGGCCGCGGGGTCGCCCAGCATCGCCGCGAAACTGCTTCCGTCGAGGGGCGGAGTCCTGCGGCCGCCGGATTCTTCCGGGCGGTAAGCACCGGTGATCTCCATGATCGTGGGCAGCACATCGGTGACATGCACCCATTGCCGGCGAATCGCGCCGGGATCGGCAATCTTTTCCGGATAGCGAACGATCAGCGGCACCCGGATTCCGCCGTTGACGGGGGTGCGCTTAAAGTTACGGAAAGGCGTGTTGGATACCTGCGCCCAGCCCAGCGGATAGGCGATGTAGGTATCGGGGCCCCCGAATCCGCCGCCTTCGACCAGCGCACGAATCTTGGCATCGCTGTCGGCACCACCCAGCCGCCGCTGCCAGCCGTTGACCGCACCTTCATCTCCGCCCATCGCACTGGCGCCGTTATCGGAAGCAAGGACGATCAGCGTGTTGTCGAGCTGGCCCGCCTGTTCAAGGAAGGCCGTCAACCGCCCGATGTTGCCATCCAGATTATCGACCAATGCCGCGTAGACCTCCATGTAGCGTGCATACAGCTCCCTTTTGTCCGCGGGCAGGCCGGACCAGGACTGCACGCCCGGATTCGGCGGCGGCAGGCGTATCTCCGGCGGCATCAACCCGAGCTCGATCTGCCTGCGCAGGCGCTGCTCACGACAGGCATCCCAGCCCGCGTCGTAGCGTCCTCGGTATTTCCGCAGTTCTTCCGGGCGCGCCTGCAGCGGCATGTGCGGCGCGTTGTACGCGAGATAAAGGAAAAAAGGCTTGGCCGGATTGCTGCCGAGATGTTCCTTGGTCCATCGGATTGCGCGATCGGTCCAGTCGTCTGTCGCGAAATAGCCCGGAGGATAAGTGTCCATGTCGAGCGTCTGCGTACCTTCGTAGAGGCAGTCCGGATAAAAATAACTGGTTTCCGAGGCAATGAATCCGTAGAACTTGTCAAAACCCCGCCGGGTCGGCCACGAGGATTTGTCGCCCGCCGCGCTGGCATCGTGCTCCTTGGTGTTGTGCCACTTGCCGATGCACATCGTGGAGTACCCGTTGCTCCGGAGCAATTCCGCCATCGTCGGCGCATCCGGCGAGATCTCGCCGCCATACCCGGGATAACCCGGATCGCCGTGTGTCAGCCAGCCGCAGCCGACCGAATGCGGGTTCTTGCCGGTCAGCAGGGCCGCCCGCGCCGGTGTGCACATCGGGACTGTCGTGTAGTTGCCGAAGCGCAGTCCCTCCCGCGCAAGCCTGTCGATATGGGGCGTTTCGATTTCCGAACCAAAAGAACCCAAATCGCTATACCCCATGTCATCCAGAAAGATGACCACGATATTGGGCGCAGCCGCCGGAGCAACGTGCTGCGGCGGCCACCAGGGCGTGGAATCGGCCAGGGTTTTGCCGATGCGGCCCCGGAACCCGTTCACCGTTTTCCCGAATTCCCCCCCGCCCGCACCAGAGCGTTTCTTCGAATCTGCCATTTGATTTCTGCTCCTCGCGCAGGAAGAACACATCCTGAAAACCCCCGACCCACACGGCGGCACGCCAGCTTTCCGGCATGCCGCCAACGATCGTCATTATTGACAATCATACAAGCGGCAATCACACTCTTCAACTTTATAGAATAACTGTTCTGTTAGGCAGAACAATGGAAACCCCAACCGAGAGGAGAAAATCCAATGGGAAGATCAAATGACACAAGCCGCCGTCCATCATCGAAAACGGCGGCGGCCGCAATGGCCATGCTGCTGGCTGGCGCCGCGGCATCCAGCACGCCGGCGGCCGGCCAGGAATACCCGGCGAAGCCGATACGCCTGATCGTCCCCTTTGCGCCCGGCGGCGGGACCGACCGGGTGGGCAGGACAATGGCCGCCAAGATGTCGCAACCCCTCAAACAGCAGATGATCGTCGACAATCGCCCCGGCGCGGCCACGGTCATAGGCTCCGAAATCGTGGCAAGAGCCGCTCCGGACGGATATACGCTTCTGCTGTGCGCGCTCCCGCATGCGACCAATCCGAGTCTGCTGAAAAAACTGCCCTATGACACCCTGCGCGACTTCGCACCGATCACGCTGACGGCGAAGATTCCTTCCGTGCTTCTGGTCAACGCGAAAGTGCCGACAAAATCCATAAAAGAACTGGTTGCGCTCTCGAAATCGACCGCCGCAGGGCTGAACTACGGAACGCCTGGCAACGGCACGGCCCCCCATCTCGCAATGGAGCTTTTCAAGATCGCCAGCGGAATGAATGCGGCGCATATCCCTTACAAGGGCGCAGGTCCGCAGGTCACTGCCTTGGTATCCGGCCAGATTGATCTCGCGTTCGCCACGATATCAACCGCGCGCACTCATGTAGGAACCGGCAGGCTTCGTGCGCTGGCAATCGCCACCCTGCAGAAATCCACCGCCCTCCCCGATGTGCCGACCCTGTCGGAAAGCGGCTACCCCGGATTCGAGGCTTACGCCTGGTTCGGGCTGCTGGCACCCGCAGGAACGCCGCGGCGCATCATCCAGACCCTTAACCGGGAGGCGAATGCCGCGCTCAACCTGCCCGATGTCCGGGCTTCCTTTGAGGCCGACGGCATCGATGCCGCACCGGGCAGCATCGATGCGCTGGACAAGCACATCAGAAGCGAGATCGATAAATGGACGAAAGTCATCCGTCAGGCAAACATAACCCCTGAATGACCACGTCACTCGCGGAACTCCGATGAACGTCAAAAATCCCGGTGCCATTGAAACCGTTAACGGCACCGGGGTCTGCATTTCGCGGCAACCAGGAAGACCCCTGATCCTGCTGGTGCGCATGGCAAGCCGGGAGATGGGCGTATGGGATTCGGCATGGGATTTCCTGTGCGGATATTTCACCGTGGCGCAATTCGACCTGGAAATGCCCTCGGCCGCCGCCCTCGAAGATCCGCGGGCGGTTTTCGCCAAACTATCGGAAGACTGCGTGCACATCGCCGACGGCCTGGGCTTCCGGACATTTCACATGATCGGATGGACCGGCGGCGCACATGTGGCCCTGCGCTGCGCGGCGGACAATCCGGGCCTGCTCCGTTCCTGCACGCTGCTCAGCCCCTTTTGTCCCCTGCCAGACATGCGCCCCCTCGAAAAAGGGCTCAAATTCATGCAGACCCTGATGGAACACGGCGGCCGTGAGCTGTATTCCTACTACTGGTTTATGTCCGGATTCAGCCCGGAATTCCTGCACTCGGAATTCGGCAAGGTCAAAGCCATGGTCGATGCCCGGATGTCAGGTGACCGGTTCATCAAGACCGACACCCGGCGCGCCCTGCAATGGATACACGCGTTGCGGGGCTTCTGGGTCGATGACCGCGAACTCGAGAAACTCGAGCTTCCGGTTCTTGTGGTCGGCCCCGGACTCGATGCCGGCTTCGTCGGTCCAACCTCCCGGATGGCGGCGCTGCTGCACACAAAGATTCCAGGCTCAAAACTGAAGCTCGCCGAAAACCGTGGCAGCCTGTTCCTGCTCGAAGCACCAGAGATTTTCCCGGAATTGACCCGGGATTTTTTTGCACGGGTTGCCCGGCAGTAATTCACTGTCCGCGGCAAACGCCCTGCTCAAGTCAAGTCGCCGCCAATTCCGGCATGAAGGGAAGGTCGGTCACGCCGGGATCGATGCCCAGTTGCGACAGCAGCGTCGTCAACTGGCCGCGGTGGTGGGTCTGGTGGTTGAAGAGATGCGTGACCGCCACCCAGGCCGGCATCGAGCGCGACTTGCGGTCGACGTTGCTGACATAGGTGAAAGGCGCGGCGAGCCATCCGTCGGTGAGCGTCGCGGTCCAGTCGAGGATGCGCGCATCCATCGCCTCGCGCGCGGCGCGCAGTTCACCGAAACCGGCGTGCAGCTCGGCAATGATGGTCTTCGGCGTTGCGGTTCCCTGAAAACGCCCCATCCACACGATATCGCCGAACAGCAGGTGATTCAGCGTGCCGTGGATGGATTTGAAGAAGGCGCCGCGATCCTTTTTGCGTTCGGCGTCGGGGATGTCCGCGCACAGGGCGTAGAGCCTTTCGTTCATCCAGCGGTTGTAGCGGGCCATCAGGGCACAGTGCGCGGGCGATACCATGGCGGAATTCCTCAGGCCAGCTTGCCGAGCGCGGCGACGATGATGTACGTGCCCAGCATCAGCAGCGCGACGAAGAACACCGTGCGGAAACGCTGCTCGGAAAGCCGCGCGCGCAGGCGCTGGCCGAGCACCATGCCGGCCAGCGCCGGCAGCACCGCGCCCGCCGACAGCAGGCCGGCCCAGCTTTCGTGGCGCAGCGGAATGGCGAGACGCACGCCGCCGAGACTCAGCAGCGCGTAACTCGCCAGCAACACCCCCAGCAGCGCCGTCAGCAGCGCGAGGTCGACGCGGGTCAGCGCGGCGGCGCCGACCCACGCGGTCGCGGTGGCCATCAGCAGGAAGGGCCAGATGCGCAGCGCGACTTCGCGGGTGTGCGCGCCGGCCAGCGCCTGCCACAGGTTGGTGGCAAAGGACGGCACCAGCAGCAGCGCCATCGCGCTCGGCAGGTCGAAGGCGACGGTGAGCAGCGCGAGGCTGACGGTGGGCAGGCCGAGGCCGATGACGCCCTTGACCATGCCGGCAAGCAGGAAGGTGCCGGTGACGGCCAGGATCACGCTGGTGTCGGGCATGCGGCGCTCTTCTGCACGGATTCAGTAGCGGCGGCCGTCCTTGTGCATGAACGCCCACTGTCCCGCGGCGTCGAGCACGGCCTGCAGGTCGTCGTCGGGATAAACCACGCGGTCCCCGGCGCCGCGGTCTCCGATCTCAAGATACACCACCTCCCCGTCGCCGCGGTTGACGAGCTGGTGCGCGTCGCCGCTGCCGGCGCGGAAACCGGCGCACATGCCCGGCGCGAGCGGTGTCTCGCCGGCAGCGGTGACGAGCACCGGGCGGCCTTCGAGGACGTAGATGAATTCGTCCTGCGCGCTGTGCGCATGGCGCAGCGCTGATACCGCGCCCGGCGCGAGGCGCGTCAGGTTGACGCCGAAGTTCCTCAGTCCGAACAGGTCGCCCAGCGGACGTTTCAGCCGGCCGGCCACCCGCGCCGCGAAGGGCTCGGGATAGTTCGTCTGCTTCGCTTTCGGCGGCGCTTCGGCGGCCACGATCGCGGTGGGGGACTGGGCTTTGTTCATCGGCGGCTCTGGAACGGGCCGGGCGGCGGGCCCGGATCGCCCATGGTAGCCGCGCGCCGCGCCGGGCGCGACCATCCCGCGCGGCGCGATGAACCGCTGCCACGCCTGCCGCAGCCGGCGCGCGGCACCGGTGACCATCGCCGCGAACCAGCGTGCCATCTCCTGCCGGGCCTCGCGGTGCAGCCGTTCCGTGAATCCGGCATCGACGCGGACCACGTTGCGCGTCCAGTCCGCGGCGGGAACCGGATCGACACGATGGACGGCGATGCGCGTGCCGTCCCTGATGGCGCTGGCGACGACCAGGCCCGTGCCGGCGGAACAGTAACGCGCACCGGCCGGAACCATGTGGTCCAGCGGGTCGCCTTCCTGGGTGACCCAGATCAGGCCATCGAGACAGCGAATGACCGTGCCGCGCCCGGCCGCAACGCGGCGGATGTCACCGGTGGCGAGATCGTGCAATTGCCGTCCGTGCTTGTCGCGGTCTGTTCCGGTGCCCATAATGAATGCGTCTTCTGCATCATTGATCCCGGCGCGACGGCGCCGGCAATGGCGGAACTATGTGACTGGAAATGGCGGCGCGACAAACGGTCATTTCGCAAACCATGAATGCATGAATTGCATGCATAAACGATGAACAGCACGCGCGATCTGCCCGCCCTTGATCTGCTGAAGGCCTTCGAGGCCGCGGCCCGCCACCTGTCGTTCACGCGCGCAGGCGCGGAACTGTGTCTCAGCCAGTCGGCGGTGAGCCGGCAGATCCGGCAGCTTGAAACCCAACTCGGGCTGCCGCTGTTCGTCCGCCGCACGCGCGCGCTGCTGCTGACCGAGGCGGGCCGGCGCTATTTCCGCGACGTCAGTCAGGCGCTGCACCAGTTGCGCGAGGCCGGCGCGAACCTGCGGGCCGCGCGCGGCGACCGGGTGGTGACGGTGACGACGGCAATGACCTTCGCCTCGCTGTGGCTGGTGCCGCAGCTCGCGGATTTTCAGCAGCGGCATCCGGACATCGCGGTGCACGTCGCCGCCGACAACAGCGTGCTCGACCTCGAGCGCGAGCGCATGGACGTGGCGATCCGGTACTCGACGCACCGCCTCGCCGGCCCCGACGCGCTGCGACTGCTCGGCGAACGCGTGCTGCCGGTGTGCAGCCCGAAGCTGCCCGGCCTGAAGAAACTGCGCGCGCCAGCGGACCTGAAGGGTTTCGTGCTGCTCGAGTTCGAAGACCCGCAGCAGCTGACGCCCTGGCTGACCTGGGCGGCATGGCTGGAGGCGATGCGTGCGCCGTCGCCCGCGGCGAAGGGCATGCTGCGTTTCAGCCACTACGACATGATGCTGCGCACCGCGCTCAACGGCCAGGGCATCGGACTGGGTCGCCTGCCGCTGATCTCGGCGCTGCTCGACGACGGCCTGCTGGTCGCGCCGCTGGCCGACCGCCGCCACAGCATCCCGACCCCGGACCGCGCCTACTGGCTTATCAGCCCGCCCGCCGCGCGCGAACGTCCGGAGGTGCAGACCTTCATGCAGTGGATCCGGGCGCGCATGGCGGCGCTGGAGGGGGGCGGCAGGAAATGCCATGTCGGAGTAAGCACTGACGATCAAATATAAATATTTGTTTTTATTAGTATTTTTTATAAATTACCGGCATGCTCTGGCAGCACAGCGGAAATCCGGCACCGTGACGGCAACGATGCCCACGGCACGACCATTCGGCGGTGGCGCAGCGGCACCCGATCCCGACCGTGCGCGTCCGGCAACCCCGGCCGTTGCGCCCTCACACAGACAGGCGCCGGATCGGCAAAATCACCGATCGACATGCGGATCAGCTTGGTCACCTCGCGGCACGCCAGCGAAAGCGGGTGACGCTTCGAGGTGGACAGTGTGACCGTGCGGGTGATGCCCGGACTGACGATCCTTGCCCCCTGCAATCGTCCCTCCTGCATTTCCCGGGCAATCGCCTGCCGCCACAATATGGCGTAGACGCCCCCCTCGGCCGCGAGGTTCTTCTGCGTGGCCAGCGCATCGCACTGGATCAGCACGCGCAGGGAAACGCCGCGCTAACGCGCGAGCTGGTCGAGAACGATGCGCATCGCGTTGGGCGTGCCCGGCAGGACCAGAGGCAATTCATGCAGCTGCGCGAACTCGACGCTGCCCTTGCGCAGCAGCGGATCGCCGGCGGAGCCAATCAGGTAGCTGTCGATCGTCACCAGCGGATGGTCCTCCGGACGCGCATCGCTGCCGTAGCGAAAAAGAATCGCGATGTCGATCTGGCCGGATTCAAGCCATTTGTTCAGTTGCCCCCCGGAACCGTCAAAAATGCGCAGCTGGATCCCCGGGAACAGTTTCCGCGCGCGGCCAAACAGCTGCGTCACCAAGGGATGCGCGATCGACGGCATGACGCCGACGCGCACCAGTCCGTTCGGCACGCCGACATCCCCCCGGGCCGAACGCGTGAGTTCATCGGCACTCTCCAGCAATTCCTTGACGCGGGGCAGCAACCGCTTGCCACCTTCGGTCAGGACGACACCGCGCCCCGTGCGGTGAAAAAGCGGGCCCCGGCATTCCCGCTCCAGGCTGGCAATCTGCCTGCTGATGACGGATTGCGAAGTCTTGCGCAGACCTGCGGCGCGGAACACGAGAAAGCGGTGGACTGTAATGAAACCCGGTATAACCCACAAGACTATTGAGGAGTTATACAGACATAACTTTCAAGACTGCTGGGGCCGCTGCCACGAACGGCCGGGGTGACTGACGGAAGCGCGGAAGGGGATCTTCATAACTATTTGTTTTCATTGATATTTTTTGATTTTTCGCGGATGAACACCAGCGTCTCCCGCGCGCAGTCCTCCGCATCGCTGGCGGCGACGTGGTACGACTTGCCCGGCAGCACCAGCAGCTGCGAATCGGGAATCTGCTGCTGCCACTCGCGGGTGCGTTCGACGGTGCCGAGGCCGCTTTCCTCGGTGGTGATGACCAGCGTCGGGCATTTGATTTTCGGCAGCTCGGCGCTGATATCGGCGTAGTTGATACTGCGGTTGAAGCCGATCAGCGAGGACACCGGCGCGCGGCCCATGAATTTCGTCCACCACTCGACGCCCTTGGCAGGGAAATGCTCGCCCAGGCGCCCGTCCATCGTGCGCCGCGCCCAGTGCTTGGCGCCCTTCGTTTCGTACTCCTCGATCAGCGCGGGAATCTGCTCCGCGCCGGGACGCCTGGCCTGCGGCGTGCCGACGACGGTCAGCGACAGCAGGCGCTCCGGACGGCGCGCGGCAAACACGCGGGCGACGGTGCCGCCGATCTTCGCAGCAACGAGGTGAAAACGCTCGACGCCGAGCTCGTCCATCAGCCGGCAGTAGTCGTCGATCAGCCTGTCGAAGGTCCACTCGTACTCGCGCGGCATCGGTGTCGACCGGCCGTAGCCGCGCATGTCGGGGCGCACCACGCGAAAATGCCGCGCCAGCACCGGCACCCAGGCATACCAGGACAGGCTGCTCTCGGCGTTGCCGTGGAGCATCAGCACGGCGTCTGGCGCGGTCCAGGGATCGGTAAAGTCGTCGACGCGGTAAAAGATCTCACAGTCCGCGAGTTTCAACACGGGCATGGTCCGGGTCTCCTTCAGTCGCGGCCAGCCAGCAGCCGCATCAGGCGGTCGGGATTGCGGGCTTCGGAGAAATTGCGCACCTCCCCGAGCAGCGCGTCGACCCGGGCCGGATCGAAGCGGCGGCGCATTTCGGCGCGGAAGCGCGCGACGTGGTCGTCCATAGTAAAGGGGCGCGACGCGCTGCCCTTCGGCGCCTCGACGAATTTCTCGACGGTCCCGCCGGATTTCAGCGTGAACGCGACCTTGGCCCCGACCGACTGCTCGGTGCTGACGCGCTCGGCGTCGGCATCCAGCGCACAGTCGATGGCCTTCGAGATCGCCATCGTTTCCGGATCGGCCAGCGCGGCCTCGAAGTCGTCGATGTTGATGGTGAAGCCCGGCGCGGCATCCCGTCCCATGCGCAGGACCATCGCCATGCAGAAGGGCAGGCTCATCTGCCCGGCCTGCACGTCCTTCGGCTCGCCGACGGTGAGCCGGCCCTGGATGATTTTCGGGATGCCGACGCGGACAGATTGGATGTCGACCGCGTTGAGGCCGTGTTCGCGGCACAGTTCGGCCGTGGCCTCGATCGCGGAGAGCACGCGGGCGCTGGTGGCATGCGGCTTGATCGCGGTCTCGAGCAGGCGCCACTGTTCGCCGAGGCCGGCAAGGCCCTTGTCGAAATCATGGCCGTCGGCGTAGGCGCGGGCGAACCCGTCCTTGCCCTCGAGGATGTCGACCGGCCCGGAAAACCCGGCGTCGGCGAGCAGCGCGGCGTGCATGCCCTCGCCCGCCGCATGGGCGGCGTGGATGCGCTTGACGGTGGAGCCGGAATGGTAGAACTGGGTCAGCCCGCCGCTGAACGAGGCCGCGAGGCCGAGGGTTTCGGCGATGCGCGTGGTGCGGTCGCTGCCCATGAACATCAGGCAGGCGGCCGCGGTCGCCGCGCCGAAACCGCCGCAGGTCGCCGTGCTCTGGAAGCCGCGCCGGAAATGCGAGGGCTGGATCGCCAGCCCGATGCGGATCATGTTTTCGTAGCCGGCGGCGATCGCGGCGAGGATGCGGCCTCCGGAAGCGCCGCGCGCCTCGCCGAGCGCCAGAGCCGCCGAAATGACGATGCAGCCCGGGTGCAGCATCGAACCCACGTGCACGTCGTCGGCGTCGATGCTGCCCGCATAGGTGGCGTTGACGAAGGTGGCGCGCTCGGGATCGCTGCGATCCTGGCTGAACAGCAGCGTCGACCGGCCGTTGCCGCCCAGTTCGCCCGCGAGCTTCGTCGCCCATGAGCTCCAGGGCATGCGCTGGCCGAGCGAGGCGACGCGCAGGTAGTCGAGCAGGAATACCGTCAGCGCTTCGCGGACTCCGGGCGGCAGGCCGTCATATTTGAGTCCGGCGGCAAAACCGGCGAATCTGCGGGTTGCGGCCGGTGCAGGATTCTCCGCCATCTCAATTGCCCTTGATTTTTCCGGCGGTGATGACCTTGCCCCATTTCTCGTAATCCGCCTTGTGGTACGCCGCCAGCGCGGCAGGCGTCCCGCCGGAAGGTTCGGCACCGTCGAGAGCCAGCGCTTTCCGGATGTCGTCGGTGGCCAGCACCTTGTTGCCGGCGGCATTGACCCGCTCGACCGCCGCGGCGGGCAGGCCGGCCGGGCCATAAAGCCCCCACCATTGGCTGGATTCGAAATCCCTGATCGTTTCGGCAACCGTGGGCAGTTCCGGCGCGATCGCGATGCGCTTCGCGCTGGTCACCGCCAGCGCTTTCAGCCGTCCGGCGCGCACCTGCGCCGAAACGCTGGGATAGGCGGCGAACAGCACCGAGACGTTGCCGGCGACGGTGTCGATGGTCGCCGGCGCGGCGCCCTTGTACGGCACGTGCAGCATGCTCACGCCGGCGCGCTGGGAAAACAGCTCGCCGGTGAGATGGCTCAGCGTGCCGGCGCCGTTGGAAGCGTAGGCGAGCGCGCCGGGTTTCGATTTCGCCAGCGCGATGAAGGCCTTGACCGAATTCACCGGCACCGAGGGATGCACGGTCATCACGTTCGGCGCGTCGCCGATCTTGACGACCGGCGTGAAGCTGGTGAGCACATCATAGGGCGCCTTCGCGCCGAGATGCGGGTTGATCGACAACACGCTCGACGAAGCGAACAGCAGCGTGTAACCGTCGGCAGGCGCGCGCGAAGCGACTTCGCCGCCGATCATGCCGCCGGCCCCGCCGCGGTTGTCGACGATGATCTGCTGGCCGAGCAGCGGCGACAGGCGCGTAGTGAAATGGCGCGCGACGATGTCGGCGGCGCCGCCGGCGGGAAACGGCACGATGACGCGCACGGGCTTTTCGGGATAACCCTGGGCAATCGCGGCGAGCGGGAAAATGGCGGCGAGCAGCGCCATTACGGGAATGCGCGGGGATTTCATGGCAGGACCTTTCGATACGGATGCTGGATGTCGCGGCAGCCCGTGGCAGCGCGAACGGGGAATGATTCCGGTGTTTCGTTCCGCTCCGACGCCGGGCGGATGCGCCATTGTAAACCGCAATGTCCACGACATTCACCGGCAAAGACCAGCATATGAGCGCCGCGGGAACCGGCGCTCAAGGACATTCACCTTCCTGAAATACCGATGATCGGAATGCCGGCGTCCATCGTGACGGCCTCCTAGACGGTCTTGCCCAGATACTGATCGATGTCGACTTCGTCGATCTGCTCCGGCCGTATGAAGCGCCGCGCGTACTCGAGGTAAACGCCGGAGCGGAGAAATAATTCGAATAGATCGGGGTCAATATGCCGATCCTTGTTCATGAAGGACATGATCTTCAGTGCCTCCGACAGCGTTTTTCCCTGCTTGTACGGGCGATCGCCGGCGGTCAGCGCCTCGAAGATGTCGGCGATCGCCATCATCCGCGCCACGGGACTCATCTGCTCGCGCGTCAACCCCTTCGGATAGCCGGTGCCGTCCATCTTTTCATGATGACCGCCGGCGATCTCGGGAACACTGCGCAGATGCTTGGGGAAAGGCAGCTGGCTCAACATGACCAGCGTCTGCACGATGTGCTCGTTGATCTTGTAGCGCTCCTCCTCCGACAGCGTGCCGCGGACCACCGACAGATTGTGGAACTCGCCCTTGTTATAGAGAAATTCCGGCACCGCCATGTGGAAACCCCACCGGTTGTCTTCGGACATGCGGTCCTGGGGACGACGCTCGAACAGGTGCTCGGGCTTGTCGGCGAGCAGCGTCTCGACGGCCGGCAGCGCCGGCGCCGGCACGCGTTCCCTGCGCACCTTCTCCTCGCGGGAGATGCCGATGCGATCATCCAGGGTGCGCATCCAGGTCCGCCGCCCGATGGCCTTCAGCCGCTCGATTTTTCCCGGGGCCATGAATTCGCCGCCCTCGTTGCAGGCCGCGACAAATGCGAAGTCGTCGTCGAGCTGCCCCAGCTCGGCCGCCAGCCGCGCGGCGGCAGCGGGCTCCGGCTCGCCGGCGGCCACCGCCTTCAGGCAGGCAATCTCGGCATCGCGTTTGAGTACCTCGAAGCGGGTGCGCACCTCGTGAATGCGGTCATACAGGGTTTCGAGCTTGGTTGCCTTGTCGACGATGTACTCCGGTGTGGTGACCTTGCCGCAGTCGTGCAGCCAGGCCGCGACATGCACGGCCTCCCAGTCCTCCTCGTCGAGCCGGAAATCGGCAAACGGCCCCTCCTTCTGGATGCAGGCCGCTGCGGCCAGCATCTTGGTCAGTTCCGGCACCCGCGCGCAGTGCCCGCCGGTGTACGGACTTTTGGCATCGATCGCGCCGGCAATCAACCGGATGAAGGCCTCGAACAGTGCTTTCTGCGACTGGATCAGTTCACGGGTTTCGAGCACGCCCGCGTAAAAGCCGGACATGGCCTGGACGAATGACAACTGGGCATTTTCGATGACGGTACGCCGCCGCAGCAGCAACAGGGCCACCAGCTCGCGCTGGCGATTGAGCAGCGGCACGGCCACGCCCTGCAGGGCGTCCAGCGCGGCGAAGGGATCCGCGCCGCTCATCCCGGCAAGATCCGCGTCCTCCAGCGGGGCGGCATGCGCGCTTCCGGA
Organism: uncultured Bordetella sp.; assembly: GCA_964533495.1. GTDB lineage: Bacteria > Pseudomonadota > Gammaproteobacteria > Burkholderiales > SG8-41. The sequence goes on from CAZHJU010000001.1 coordinate 68,455, forward strand.
TCGCAGCGCCGCATCGACCAGAGGGCCGGCGGCGCCGGGAACCAGTGGCGACAGACCGGCATCAGTAGCCGCGCCACGGACGTCACGCACCGCCACCGGCAGCAGGCGGCCGTCATCGCTGAGGTAGAGTACGGCAACGTCGGCTTCGGCCGCTGCCATGATTTCGGTGAGCAGCATGGTCAGCATGCGGTCAATGTCTTTCTCCCCCGCGAGCACCAGACTGATGTCGAGAAAACGCCGGATCGCCTGCTTCATGCCTTCCATCGTCACCGCAAGCTTGTCGACTTCATCGATGGCCGAATGCACGGTCACTGGTTTCGAGAAATCGAAGTGGCGTATCGCCTCGGCTTCTGCGGCGAGCATGCGCAGGGGTCGCGCCACGACGCGCGCCGACAGCCAGGTCAGCGGCATCGCAAAACCGAGGATCAGCACGATGACCAGCAGCGCCGTGTTGCGCAGCCTGTTCGCGGCGGCAAGCATCTCCTGCTCGGGGATGGCGCTGACCAGGTACAACGGCTCGGTGTTCTCCATCAGCATCGGCTCGATCGAAACCCGCCAGTCTGCGCCCCCGGCCTGCAGCCGCAGGCGCAGAGGGCCGGTCGATTTCATGTCCGCGATATGCCCGGAGAGCAGGGGCAGCACCGGCAGTCCGGAATCGGCCATGCCGGTCAGCGCGGGCCGGGCATCGGAATCCGCAGAAACCGTGACCAGCCGCCTGACATCCTCGTGCGCAATCAGCTTTCCCTGCGCATTCACCAGGGCAATCTGGGTGCCGGGCGTCACCTTCTGCCGTGCAAGGCTTTCGCCCAGCGTGTCGAGCTCGATGTCGGCTCCGACGACGCCGAAGCCCAGATTGGAGCGGATGGCCAGCGTCATGCCGACCTTGCGGTTGGAGAAAAACAGGTACGGCGGCGTGAGAATCGCGGACGTGGCCGCGAAGGCATCCGTAAACCATTTGCGGGCGCGCGGATCGTAGTCCGCCGGATAATCCGGCTTGTCTTCCTGTCGCAGCACTTCCAGGGCATTGCCAAGGTACAGGTAGGTGCCGCGCCCGCCGATGCCGCCCCCGCGCTCGATGCTCTGGACCATGTAGCGGGTGTTCAGCGGCGCCTTGAACAGCTCGCGGTCGGCGACGCTGCGCAAACGGCGCACAAAGAAAAAATCCCCGCTGCCGTAGCCGAAATAGAGCGAAGACAGTGCCGGCGCCTTGTCGAGCACGCCGCGAATCATGTCCAGCTGTTCCATGCGGGTGCGGAGGGAGTCCGCCATGGTAAGCCGGTCGTGGCTCAGCATGCCGACGACCAGCTCCGCGGGTTCGATCAGATGCCGGAATTCATCGAAGATTTCGCGGCTGGCGCGCAGCGTCAGATCGTCCGCGGAAGTCTCAAGGATATCCCGCGACATCTTGTAACTGACCGCAGCCAGCGTTCCACCGACGATCAGCAGCACTGCCAGGAACAGCGTGGAAATATGAATATGCAACGGATAGTGGCGTTTCATGGCTGCGCTCCCTTCACATCGTGACGATGTTACGCCCTGCAGTGCCTCGCGCCTGCGATTCATCCACAATCTGGCTTCACGCCCGAAACGCGCGGCCGGCCCTCCTCTTCGGCAGCAGGACCCTCGCCGCCGCCTGTCGCCGCAAATCTTACACTCTCACCCGGTAGAATCCCGGGTTCCGGCGGCAATTGTGCCGCCTCCCGCACTTTCCCCCCGGACACCATGCCCGACACTCCCGCATCCCAGGCACGCGACGCCATCGTCATCCGCGGCGCGCGCCAGAACAACCTGAAGAACCTGTCGCTGGACATCCCCCTGAATGAACTGATCGTGGTGACCGGCGTCTCGGGCAGCGGCAAATCCTCGCTGGTCTTCGACACGCTCTACGCCGAAGGCCAGCGCCGTTACGTCGAGACTTTTTCGCCCTACGCGCGCCAGTTCCTCGACCGCCAGGACCGGCCGCAGGTCGACAGCATCGAAGGCATTCCGCCGGCCATCGCCATCGACCAGGTCAATCCGGTGCGCACCTCGCGCTCGACCGTGGGCACGATGACCGAGCTCAACGACCACCTGAAGCTGCTGTTCGCGCGCGCGGCCCAGCTGCACTGCCGCGGTTGCGGCGCGAAAGTGGTGCGCGACACACCGCAGACGATTTTCTCTTCGCTGCAGGCGCGGGCGCGGGAAGCCGGCGATCCGCGGCTGGCGATCGCCTTTCCGGTGCCTGTGCCGGCGAACTTCAGGGCCGACGAGGTCAAGGCGCTGCTGGCCGCCCAGGGTTACACGCGATTCCTGCAGGAAGAACAGGGCGGTTTCGAAGTGCTGCAGGACCGGTTGCGCATGGGCGGTGCCGAAAGGGCACGGGTGGTCGAGGCGCTGGAGGCTGCGCTGAAGGTCGGCCAGGGCAGGGTCAACGTGCACCTGCTCGCCGCGGACAACGCCGGCGCCAGCAGCGGCACGGTGTGGCGTTACTCCTCCGGACTGCACTGCGCGGAGTGCGACATCCATTACACCGAGCCGAACCCGAGCCTGTTCTCCTTCAACTCGCCGATGGGCGCCTGCGAGACCTGCCGCGGCTTCGGCCGCGTGATCGGTCTCGATTACGGGCTGGTGGTACCGGATGAATCGAAATCGCTGCGCGATGGCGCGGTGAAGCCCTGGCAGACGCCGTCGAACAAGGAGTGCCAGGACGACCTGATGAAGTACGCGCGGCTGCGCGGCATTCCGGTCGACAGGCCCTGGCGTGAGCTGTCGGCAAAAGAGAAGCACTGGGTGCTCGAGGGTGAACCGGAATGGGAAAGCTGGCGCAAGTCCTGGCCCGGCATCTGGTACGGTGTCGGCCGCTTCTTCAAATGGCTGGAAACCAAGGCCTACAAGATGCACGTGCGGGTGCTGCTGTCGAAGTACCGCGCCTACACCGAATGCACAGTCTGCGACGGCGCGCGGCTGAAGCCGGAGGCGCTGCTGTGGCGCCTGGGCTCGAAAGCCAACGCCGATGCCGCCCTCGGCGGACGGCAACGCTTCAGGCCGAAAGGCACCGGTTACGGTGAAGCACAGCTCGCCGCACTGCCGGGTCTCACCGTGCATGACGTGATGCTGCTGCCGCTGGAACGGACGAAACGGTTGTTCGACGCGCTGGAACTGCCGGCACCGCTCGATGAAGCCACCGACATGCTGGTCGGCGAGATCCGCACCCGGCTCGATTACCTGAACCGGGTCGGCCTCGGCTATCTCACGCTCGACCGCCAGTCGCGCACGCTGTCCGGCGGCGAGGTGCAGCGGATCAACCTGACGACCGCGCTGGGCACTTCGCTGGTCAACACGCTGTTCGTGCTCGACGAACCCTCGATCGGCCTGCATCCGCGCGACATGGGCCGCGTGATCGGCGTCATGCACCGGCTGCGCGACGCCGGCAACTCGCTGGTGGTGGTGGAGCACGATCCGCAGGTGATGCTCGCCGCCGACCGCCTGCTCGACATCGGTCCCGGACCCGGTTCGAAAGGCGGCGAGGTCGTCGGCTTCGACACGCCGGCGCAAATCATGCGGCAGGCGGATTCGCTGACCGGACGCTACCTGTCCGGCGCGGTGCAGGCGGCGCCGGCGGAAACGCCGCGGCCGCCGGCGAAGAACACGCCGCGGCTGCGGCTGCGCGGCGCCGCCGAGCACAACCTGAAAAACATCGACGTCGATTTCCCGCTGCAACGCCTGGTCTGCGTCACCGGCGTCTCCGGCTCTGGCAAGTCAACGCTGCTGCAGGACGTGCTCTACGCGGCGCTGCGCAAGGCGATGGGCAAGCCGACCGAGGCGCCGGGCCGGCACAACGGGCTCTACGGTGTGGACCACATCGGCGATGCGATGTTGGTCGACCAGTCGTCGATCGGCCGCACCACGCGCTCGAATCCGGCGAGCTACGTCGGCGCCTTCGACGCCATCCGCAGCCGCTTCGCGGCGGCGCCGCTGGCGCAGTCGCGCGGCTATACCACCGGCACCTTCAGTTTCAATTCCGGCACCGGCCGCTGCCCGACCTGCAGCGGCAACGGCTTCGAGCATGTCGAAATGCAGTTCCTGTCCGACGTCTACCTGCGCTGCCCGGACTGCGACGGCCGGCGCTACCGCGCGGAGGTGCTGGAGATCGCCGTCGACGGCCGCTCGATCGCCGACGTGCTCGACATGACGGTCGCCGACGCGCTGGCCTTCTTCGGCCATGCGCCGGACATCGCGCGCGCGCTGCAGCCGCTCACCGACGTCGGCCTCGACTACCTGAAGCTGGGCCAGCCGGTCCCGACGCTGTCCGGCGGCGAGGCGCAGCGGCTGAAGCTGGCCGGTTTCCTCGCCGAGGCCGTCCGGGGCGGACGCAACGCGACCGGCGGCAGGGGCACGCTGTTCCTGTTCGACGAGCCGACCACGGGCCTGCACTTCGACGACGTGCGCAAGCTGCTCGGCGCCTTCCGCAAACTGCTGGCGGCGGGACATTCGCTGATCGTCATCGAACACAATCTCGACGTGATCCGCGCCGCGGACTGGATCATCGACCTCGGCCCCGAAGGGGGCGACGCCGGCGGCACGATCGTCTGCACCGGCACCCCGGGCAGCGTCGCCGCCCATGAGGCTTCGCATACCGGCAAGGCACTGCGCGACTACGCGGCCGCGCTCGGCACGCCGGCAACGGCGGCAAAAACCCCGGCCGCGCCGGCAACGCGGCGCGGCAACGTCATCAGCGTCAGTCACGCGCGCGAGCACAACCTGAAAAACGTCAGCGTCGACATTCCGCGCGGAAAATTCACCGTGGTCACCGGCGTCTCGGGCTCCGGCAAGTCGACGCTGGCCTTCGACATCGTGTTCGCCGAGGGCCAGCGGCGCTACCTCGAATCGCTCAACGCCTACGCGCGCCAGTTCGTGCAGGCGGCGGCGCGACCCGAGGTCGACGCGATCTATGGCATCCCGCCGACCGTGGCGATCGAACAGCGCACCAGCCGCGGCGGTCGCCGCAGCACGGTGGCGACGCTGACCGAGATCTACCATTTCCTGCGCCTGCTCTACGTCAAGCTCGGCACCCAGTACTGCCCGGACTGCGAGGTGCCGATCGAGCCGCAGAGCGTCGAACAGATCGCCGCGAAGATCCTCCGCGAAAACCGCGGCGACCGCATCGGCCTGCTGGCGCCGCTGGTGGTCAGCCGCAAGGGCTATTACACCGACCTCGCCAAATGGGCCGCCGGCAAGGGTTACACCCACCTGCGCGTCGACGGCGAGTTCATCCCGACGGCCCCCTGGCCGCGGCTCGCGCGTTTCCAGGAGCACACCATCGAGCTGCCGGTGGCCGACCTCCGCGTGAAACCGGACAACGAAGCCGCGTTGCGCGCGGGCCTCGCCGCGGCGCTGGAATACGGCAAGGGCGTCGTCCACGTGCTGGGCGGCCTCGACACGCTGGCCGAGGCGATGGCAAAAAAGAATCCGCGGCTGATCCGATTCAGCGAAACCGTGTATTCGGTCAAGCGCGCCTGCCCCTGCTGCAACAAAAGCTTTCCCGAACTCGACCCGCGGCTGTTCTCCTACAACTCCAAGCACGGCTGGTGCCCGACCTGCTTCGGCACCGGCCTGTCGCTGGAGAAGGTGGACTGGGACGAGGAGCGGGAAAAGACCGGCACCGAAGAGCACGTGCTCGACTCCTGGCTCAACTGGCTGGAAGTGGACGAGCCCTGCCCCGACTGCCACGGCAAGCGACTCAATCCGACCGCGCTGGCGGTGCAGTACCGCAAGCGCTCGATCGCCGAGCTGGCCGCACTGCCCGTGGTGAAACTGGCGAAGGAATTCACGGACGTGTCGTTCAGCGGCCGCGAAGCGGCCATCGCGCGCGACATCGTCGCCGAGATCCGCAGCCGGCTGAGCTTTCTGGATGAAGTCGGGCTCGGCTACCTCGCGCTCGACCGCGCGGCGCCGACGCTGTCGGGCGGCGAGGCCCAGCGCATCCGCCTCGCCGCGCAGCTGGGCTCGAACCTGCGCGGCGTGGCCTACATCCTCGACGAGCCGACCATCGGCCTGCATCCGCGCGACAACCGCATCCTGCTCGACACGCTGGCGAGGCTGCAGACGAGAGGCAACACGCTGATCGTCGTCGAGCACGACGAGGACACCATCCGCCGCGCCGACCACGTGATCGACCTCGGCCCCGGCGCGGGAAGGCTCGGCGGCGCGGTGGTCGCCGAGGGCACGGCCGACGAGCTGCGCCGCAATCCGCAGTCGGTGACCGGACGCGCGCTGGCCGAGCCGCTGCGCCATCCGCTGCAGCCGCCGCGCAGGGTGGACGCGAAGACACCGTCGCTGGCGATCCGCGGCGCGAACCTGCACAACCTGCGGCGCGTGAACGCGCGCGTGCCGCTGGGCCGGCTGACCGTGGTCACCGGCGTCTCCGGCTCCGGCAAATCGACGCTGGCGCGCGACGTGCTGCACGCCAACCTGCAGCGCCTCGTCGGTGCGAGAGAAAAATCATCAATAAAAACAACATGTTGTGAGACTCTGTCAGGCTGGCAGCAGATTGGCCGCGTGCTCGAGGTGGACCAGACACCGATCGGCAAGACGCCGCGTTCCTGCCCCGCGACCTATGTCGGCTTCTGGGACAACATCCGCCGCCTCTATGCCGAAGCAACCGATGCGCGCATGCGCGGCTACACCGCGAGCCGCTTCTCATTCAACACCAAGGGCGGCCGTTGCGAGGCCTGCGAAGGCCAGGGCGTGCAGAAGATCGAGATGAGCTTCCTGCCCGACGTGAAAGTGCCCTGCGACGCCTGCGGCGGCGCGCGTTTCGACCCCGAGACGCTGTCGGTGAAGTTCAAGGACAAATCCATCGGCGACGTGCTGGCGATGAGCATCGACGAAGCGGTCGATTTCTTCGCGGCGCATCCGCAGATCCATCACGCGCTGCGCCTGCTGCAGGACGTCGGCCTCGGCTACCTGACGCTGGGCCAGCAGAGCCCGACGCTGTCCGGCGGCGAGGCCCAGCGCATCAAGCTGGTCACCGAGCTGGCCAAGGTAAAGCCGTCCCTCACCCCCGGCCCCTCTCCCGAAGGGAGAGGGGAGGCAGATGTTTCCCTTCTCCCTTCGGGAGAAGGGTCAGGGATGAGGGCGGATGCCGGCGCGCGGCCAGGCCGCGGCGGCGCGCAGAAGCACACGCTGTATGTGCTCGACGAGCCAACCGTGGGCCTGCACATGGCCGACGTGGAAAAGCTGATCCGCGTGCTGCACCGGCTGGTCGACGCCGGCAATTCGGTGGTGGTGATCGAGCACAACCTCGACGTGATGGCCGAGGCCGACTGGATCATCGACCTCGGGCCCGAAGGCGGCGATGGCGGCGGGCGCATCGTCGCCGAGGGTCCGCCGGCGGAAGTGGCAAAAAGGGCCGCGCGCTCGCATACGGCACGCATACTCGGTGAGTTCCTGAAGGAGCGCGGCGCATGAAGCCGGCGCTGTTGCTGCGGCACCTGCCGGCGCTGGCGCTGCTGATCTTCGGCGCCGCGGCCCCTGCGCAAGGCGTCGATCGGGACCAGGCGCTGATCGGGGCCGCGGCAAAAGGGGATGCCGTCGCAGTACGCGACCTGCTGCAAAAGAGCGCCTCGCTGACGGCGCGTGACGGCGACGGGCGCACCGCGCTGGTAGCGGCGGCCTACGGCAACCACGCCGGAACCGCGCGCCTGCTCGTGGCGCACGGCGCGGATGTCGGCAAGGCCGATCGCGACGGGATCACGCCCCTCGCCCATGCGCGCCAGCGGGGATACCGCGACATCGTCCGCATTCTCGAAACAGGCGCACGCGCGGCAAACCCCTGATCGCGGCGGCGGTGTCCGGCACGGCTGTCGTCGCAAGGACGGCCGCGGCGCTCCGGCACGGGGTGCGGTCTATAATCGGCCGTCCCGCAACAGCGATCTAATGCCATGCTCCCGACTTTCAAACACGCCCTTGTCGCCGCATTGGCGGCCACGCTGGCGGCCTCCTGCGCCATCGTCGACAAACCGATCCCCCTGCCCGATGGCCGCTGGGAAATGACCACGTCCAGCTTCGTCGACGGCGGCCGCATGCCGGGCCTGCCACGGGCCACGCTGCAGATCGGCAACGGGCGAATTTCCGTATTCAGCGGCTGCAACACCGGCAACAGCAGCGTTGACTCGGTCGACGGCCGGATGGTCGCTTCGCCGCTGGCGGCGACCCGCCGCGCCTGTCCGGAGCCCCTGGGCGCTTTCGAGGGGCGCTATTTCAAGCTGCTCGGCAGCAAGCCCTATTTCCGCGTCGAAGGCAATCAACTGATCCTTTCGGCCGGCGACGACAGCGCCCGTTTCCGCCGCGCCCCGGCTTCGACGGAGAACCGGTAACCGCCGCCGGAGCCATCGATGATCCGCAACACGCTCAAAGCCCACGTCAAGGACGTCGACGGACTGACGGTGCGCCGCCTGCTGCCGTCCGCCGCGCGGAAGATGGTCGGCCCCTTCATTTTTTTCGATCACATGGGGCCGGCGCAGTTCCGGCCCGGCGAAGGGATAGACGTCCGGCCCCATCCGCACATCGGGCTCGCGACGGTCACCTACCTCTTCGACGGCGCGATCATGCACCGCGACAGCCTGGGTTGCGAGCAGCGCATCGCGCCGGGCGACGTCAACTGGATGACCGCCGGCCACGGCATCGTGCATTCGGAACGCAGCCCCGACCGGGAACGCGGCACGGCGCGCGGCCTGCACGGCATCCAGACCTGGATCGCCCTGCCGCGTGCCCATGAGCGCACCGAACCGGCATTCGTCCATCACCCGAAAGCGACCTTGCCGGTGTTGCAGTGGCCGGACGTGGAACTGCGGCTGATTGCCGGCAGCGGGTGGGGAAAGCAGTCTCCGGTAAAAACCTTCTCGCCGATGTTCTACGGCGCGGTGACCGCGCGCGCCGCCGCGCAGTTCGAGATTCCGGCAGAACATGAGGAGCGCGCTGTCTACGTCGTCGACGGCGAGGTCACCGCCGGCGGCAGCCCGGTGGCGCAGCACACGGTCGCGGTCTTCGAACCGGGCGCCCCGGTCGCCATCGCATGCAGTAGCCCGGCGCGGCTGATGGTGTTCGGCGGCGCGCCGATGGATGGCGACCGTTTCATCCACTGGAATTTTGTCGCCAGCAGCCGCGACCTGATCGAGGAGGCGCGCACGCGCTGGCGCGAGCAGCGCTTTCCCCGCGTCCCCGGCGAGACCGGGTTCATCCCCCTGCCCGAACGGTAAAATCGCAGCTTATCCACGCCTGCCGGAGTTCCCTTGAGCATAGCCGCGCTGCGCCGCGAATACATGGGCGAAAGCCTCGACGAGGCCGATGTCGCCGCCGACCCCTTCACCCAGTTCCAGCGCTGGTTCGACGAGGCGCTGCGGGCCGAGCTGCCGCTGCCCAACGCGATGACGCTGGCCACGGCGACCGCGGAAGGCGCGCCGTCGGCGCGCATCGTGCTGCTGAAAGGCTTCGATCGCGAAGGTTTCGTTTTTTACACCAGCTACCGCAGCCGCAAGGGTCTCGAACTCGCCGCAAACCCGCGCGCGGCGCTGCTTTTCCACTGGGCCGAACTGGATCGCGAGGTGCGCATCGAAGGCGACATCGAACGGGTCACCGCCGCCGAATCCGATGAATACTTCGACAGCCGGCCGCGCGGCAGCCGCCACGCCGCGATCGCTTCGCCGCAAAGCGAGCCGGTCTCCGGCCGCGCGGCGCTCGAGCAGGCATTCGCGGCCGCCGCCGCGGCCCACGGCGATGCGGCGAAACGCCCCGCGCACTGGGGCGGTTACCGGCTGCGGGCAATGGCCGTGGAGTTCTGGCAGGGCCGGCCCAACCGGCTGCACGACCGGCTGCTCTACACGCGTGACGGAGAGCGCTGGACCCTCGGCCGGCTGGCGCCCTGACGGCGGCGCGCGGCTCGGTCGCGCCCGACGGTATACTGGCCGCCCATTTCCGTCGCCCCGCCCGCCCATCTTGCCCGCACTGCCCTCCTCCCGCGCCTACGAATCCCTGCTGGCGTGGTATTTCGTATCGGTATGGGGGTCGGGTTTCCTCGCCACCAAGCTCGGGCTGCAGCATGCGGCGCCCTTCACCTTCCTGTCGCTGCGTTTCGCCTTCGGCCTTCTCTGCCTGATACCGCTGCTGCTGATCGTGCGTCCGCGCTGGCCGTCCAGCCGCAGCGAGGCGGGGCACCTGATCGTCGCCGGCCTGCTGATGCATGCCGTGCATCTCGGCGGCAGCCATTACACGCAGTACCTCGGCATGTCGGCCGGCATCACCGCGGTGCTGCTGTCGGTGCAGCCGCTGCTGACGGCGGTGATCGCCGGGCGCTGGATGGGTGAACGCATCGGCGCAAGGCAATGGGCGGGCATCGCGATCGGCCTCGCCGGCGTGACGCTGATCGTCTGGCACAAGATCGACGTGCGCGAGGCCACCGCCGGCGCGCTGCTCGCCGTCACCATATCGCTGGCGGGCGTGACCGCCGGCACGCTCTACCAGCGCCGCTGGTGCCCGACGGCCGACCTGCGCGCCGCGGCGCTGCTGCAATTCGCCGGCACGCTGGTGGTGCTGGCGCCGCTGGCCTGGCTGGTCGAAGGCGCGACCGTGCGCTGGTCCTGGGCGCTGGCCGGCGCCATCGTGTTCCTGGTGATCGGCGCATCCTTCCTGGCCGTCAACGCGCTGCACACGCTGATGCGGCGCGGACAGGCCACCCGCGTCACCAGCCTGATCTACCTGACGCCGATCTTCGCGGTGGCGCTGGAACTGGTCTTTTTCGGCGTCGTGCCGTCGGGCATTTCGCTGGCGGGCATCGCGGTGACCTGCTGCGGCGTGGCCATGGTGTCCTGGCAGAGAAAGCAGTCCCGGGAGACCGCGGCGTGACGGGCACGGGCATCCGCTTCATCGTGCTGCTGACGATCCTGCTGCACCTCGCGTTTGCCGGCATCCGCGTCACGCTGTCGCTGTTCGCGCTGCACCTGCAGGCGTCCGCGCTCACGGTGGGCATCCTGATTTCCCTGCTCGCCGCGGTCCCGCTGCTGTTCGCGGTGGGCTGGGGGCGCACCATCGACCGCATCGGCGTGCGCATGCCGCTGTTCATCGGCGCGGGGACCGTGCTTGGGGCCCTGCTGCTGGTTGCGGCGCTGCCCCGCCTCGAAACCCTGTTCGTCGCCAGCGCGCTGGCCGGCAGCGGTTTCATGCTGGTGCACATCTGCGTCAACCAGGCAGCCGGCCTGCTCGGCGCACCGGAAGACCGTTCGCGCAATTTCAGCCTGCTGGCGCTGGCATTTTCCACTTCGGGCTTTCTCGGCCCGACGATGTCCGGATTCGCGATCGACCTCGTCGGCCACCGCATGACCTTCCTGCTGCTGGGCGTCAGCGTGGTTGCCGGCATCGTCCTGCTGCTGGCGCGCCCGGTCCGCCTGCCGGCGCATCCGGCGCCGGCACAGGGCGCCGGTCGCAGGCGGGTCGCCGATCTCTTTCGCATCCCCGATCTGCGCCGCGCCTTCATCGCCAGCGCGGTGCTGTCGATGGCCTGGGACCTGTTCACCTTCGTCACGCCGATCCACGGCACGCGCCTGGGGCTGTCGGCATCGACCATCGGACTGATACTGGGCGCCTTTGGCGCGGCGATCTTCGCGGTGCGCCTGCTGTTGCCGCTGATCGTGCACCGCCTGAGCGAGTGGCCGCTGCTGATCGGCGGCATGTTCGCCACCGGCGCCGCGATGGCCGTGTTCCCGCTGATCGGCAGCGCACCGCTGCTGATGGCGGTGGCCTTCGTGATCGGGCTGGCGATCGGGGGCACCCAGCCGATGATCATGTCGGTGCTCTACAACACCGCACCGCCCGGACGCGGCGGCGAGGTGGTCGGCGTGCGCACCTTCCTGCTCAACCTGACCCAGGCGGGCATGCCGCTGCTGTTCGGCGCCGTCGGCGCGACCCTCGGCATGACGCCGGTGTTCTGGGCAATGGCGGCGGCCCTGCTTGTCGGAGGAGGCGTGGTCAGCAGGCGCTAAAGAAAACAGGAAACGCCGCAAAAAAACGGGGCGCCGGAGCGCCCCGTTTTCCGTGATCCGAAGGGCTTATTTCAGGTGCTTGTTGACCAGCTTGGTCATCTCGAACATCGACACCTGCTTCTTGCCGCCGAAAACGTCTTTCAGCTTCTCGTCGGCGTTGATGTTGCGGCGGTTCTTGCTGTCCTGCAGGCCGTGCTTTTTGATGTAGGCCCAGATTTTCTTGGTGACTTCGGTGCGCGGCATCGCGCTGTTGCCGATCACCGCACCGAGCGCTGCGCTCGGTTGCATGGCCTTCATGAATGCGGCATTGGGTTTGCGTTTCGCTGCGGCTTTTTTCTTTTTAGCAGCGGGTTTCTTGGTAGCCTTTTTCTTTGCAGCCATCGAGTGTTCTCCCGTAATGTCCGGATAGGATCGGTTGGTCAGGTTGGTCAGGTTTGCCGTGATAGCGCACGGTGACGAGAGGATGCCGAGGGAAAACGCCTTTGTCAATCGTTTCCCAGAGGGAAAACAGGGGGCGCGGCATGCGTGTTTCCGGTCGCTTTCGGACATGCCGGCTGACCCCGGATCAAGCGGTGTTTGTGTCCGCAGCCGACTCGCCGCACAATAGGCTTCCCTCGCCCGCCGCCTCCGGGGAAAGCTGCCTGCGGCGCAAGAGCAGAAACAAATCAATGACCTAACCGGGGAATTTGAATTGTGTATCTGCAACATGTGCAATCAACCGAAGGGCGGCATGCTGTCGCCGCACGGTGACGACGTGACCGGAACCGGCCGCTGATCCGCCGCCATGGCAAGACAGCTCTCCCTGTTCGCCGCCAACGCGCGCGCTGCCGTCAGGCAACCGGCCGTGGCGATCGCCGCGGCCGAAGTGCCGCCGGAAATGCGCGACCTCGCGCGGCAACTGCCGAAAGGGCTGCGGCTGGGTACCTCGTCCTGGCACTTTCCCGGATGGCGGGGCACCGTCTGGGCGAACGCGCTGCCGCCCGGCGACCTCGCGCGTTACGGCCTGCAGGCCTATGCGCGGCATCCCCTGTTCGGCACCGTCGGCATCGACCGGACATTCCAGACGCCGCTGACGGCGCGCCAATATGCGCTCTATGCCGCGCAGGTGCCCGGCGATTTCCGCTTCGTCGTCAGGGCGCCCGGCATGCTGACCGGCCCGTGGCAGCACGCGGAGGACGGCGGCCGCGGCGGTCCGAACAGACATTTCCTCGACGCCGCCTATGCTGCCGCCCGGTTTGTCGAACCCGTACTCGAAGGGCTGGGCACCGCTGCCGGCCCGCTGCTGTTCCAGTTCCCGCCGCTGGGACGGACGCTGACGCGGTCCCCGGAACGTTTCATCGCCCGGCTGCACGATTTCCTGGAGCGCCTGCCGCGGGGACCGCTGTATGCCGTGGAGATGCGTGACGGCCGCATGATCACGCGGCGGTTTTTCGCGTCGCTGAAGGATGCCGGGGCGCGTTATTGCATCGGCGTGCATGCGCGGATGCCGGCCGTGGCCGCGCAGGCCGCGGCCATGTCCGGCTTCGGGCCGGGGCCGCTGGTGGTGCGCTGGAGCCTGCGATCCGGTTACAGCGACGAGGACGCGACGGCACGGTTTACGCCTTTCGACCGGCTGGTCGACGAGGACGCCGCGACACGGGAGTCCATTGCGCGGTTGTGCTCCGCGACGCTGGCGGCAGGCCAGGAATGCACGGTCATTGCCGGCAACAAGGCCGAAGGTTCGGGGCCGCTGACGCTGATCAAACTCGGCCAGGCCATCGTCGCCGCCGTCCGCGAGCGCAGGCTCGCCGCAGAAACGTGACTTGACACACGTTTCTTGCGGGACCTGCCGGTGATCATGACTTCAGGCGCGCGGCGAACTGCTTGCGGAACTTGGCGACCTTGGGTGACACCACGTACTGGCAGTACGACTGCCGGGGATTGCGCTCGAAATATTCCTGGTGGTACGGCTCGGCCATGTAGAACGGCGGCGCTGCCGCGATTTCGGTGACGATGGGCCGGTCAAAAACGCGCGCGGCGGCAAGCTGTGCAACCGTCGCCTCCGCCGCGGCTTTCTGCGCCGGCGAGTGATGAAAGATCACCGAGCGGTACTGGGTGCCGATGTCGTTGCCCTGGGCATTCAGCGTGGTCGGGTCGTGAATCGCGAAAAACACCTCGAGGAGATCGGCATAGGCGATCACCGCCGGGTCGAAAGTCACCCGGACGACTTCCGCGTGTCCGGTATCGCCGCCGCAGATGTCCTCATAGGTCGGATCCGGCAGCGATCCCCCGCTGTAACCCGATTCGACGGACAGCACGCCGGAGAGGCCATCAAACACCGCCTCCAGGCACCAGAAACAGCCGCCGCCCAGAGTCGCCGTTTCACGCGCGCCATTGCCTGCATTTTCCGGTGCCATGGATTTCTCCATCAATGGGGAGCCGCAGGCCCGGTCGCGGGAAACGCCGGCTCCTGACAGCGTCGGCCCCCTTCAGGTCTTGCGGTAATAACCCGTCACGCGCTCGACCTCATTGCGCGAGCCGAGCACCACGCCCACGCGCTGGTGCAGTTTCGACGGCTTGAGATCGAGTATGCGCTCGCGGCCGTTGGTCGCGGCGCCGCCGGCCTGCTCGACGATCATCGACATCGGATTGGCCTCATACATCAGGCGCAGCCGGCCTTCCTTGTGTTTTGCATCCTGCGGATACATGAAAATCCCGCCCCGCGACAGGATGCGATAGACATCGGCGACCATCGAGGCCACCCAGCGCATGTTGTAATCCTTGCCCAGCGGGCCGTTCTTCCCGGCCAGGCATTCATCGATGTAGCGTTTGACCGGCGGCTCCCAATTGCGCATGTTCGACATGTTAATCGCGAATTCCGCGGTATCCGCCGGAATCTCGATTTTCGGCTGGGTCAGGACCCAGCTGCCCATCTCCTTGTCCAGGGTGAATCCGGCAACGCCGTTGCCGACGGTCAGCACGAGGATCGTCGACGGCCCGTAGACCGCGAAGCCGGCAGCGACCTGGCGCGAGCCGGGCTGCAGGAAGGCCTGCTCGTCGGGCGTGACGCCCTCGGGACAGCGCAGCACCGAGAAAATCGTGCCGATCGACACGTTGACGTCGATGTTCGAGGATCCGTCGAGAGGATCTATCAGCAGCAGGAATTCGCCGCGGGGATAGCGGTTGGGAATCTGGTGCGGATGCTCCATTTCCTCGGAAGCCATCGCGGCCAGGTGGCCGCCCCACTCGTTGGCCTCGAGCAGCACCTCGTTGGAGATGACATCGAGTTTCTTCTGCGCCTCGCCCTGCACGTTGTCGCTGCCGGCATTGCCAAGTATGCCCGTCAGCGCGCCTTTGCTCACCGCGTTGCTGATCGACTTGCAGGCCCGGGCGACCACTTCGACCAGCAGCCGCAGTTCCGCTGAAACCACGCCTTTCTCGCGCTGCTGCTCGACGAGGTATTGGGTGAGTGTAATGCGCCGCATATTTTCTCCACTAACGGATGAAATGACTATAAGTATTTGTTTTTATTAATTATTTTATGATGACGCGTGCAAACTTGCGCTTGCCCACCTGCAGCACCGCGCTCGCGCCGCGCCCGAGTTTCAGCGACTTGTCGCCGATTTTCTCACCGTCCATCTTGACTCCTCCCTGCGCCAGCATGCGCAGGGCATCCGAGGTGCTCGGCGTCAGCCCCGCCTGTTTCAGCACCGCGGCAATCGGCAATCCGTCAGCGTCGGCATTCAGCGTGACTTCCGGCATATCGGCCGGCATTTCGTCGCGGCGGAAACGCGCCTCGAAATCGGCCAGCGCGGCCCCGGCTGCAGCGGGACCATGGAAACGGGCGACGATTTCCCGCGCAAACGCGACCTTGATGTCGCGCGGATTGCGCCCGGCCTTCACTTCGTCGCGCCACCCGCGGATCGTTTCCAGCGCCTCGAATGACAGCAGCTCGATGTATTTCCACATCAGCTCGTCGGAAACCGACATCAGCTTGCCGAAAATCTCGTTCGGCGGCTCCTGGATGCCGACATAGTTGCCCAGCGACTTCGACATCTTGTTGACGCCGTCGAGTCCCTCGAGCAGCGGCATGGTCAGGATGCACTGCGGCGGCTGCCCGTGGTGCTTCTGCAGCTCGCGCCCCATCAGCAGGTTGAATTTCTGGTCGGTGCCGCCAAGTTCGACGTCGGCCTTGAGCGCGACCGAGTCATAACCCTGGACCAGCGGGTAAAGGAATTCGTGGATGGCGATCGGCTGCCTGCCCTGGTAACGCTTGGAGAAATCATCGCGTTCCAGCATGCGCGCGACGGTGTGCGAGGCCGCCAGCCGGATCATGTCGACCGCGGTCATGCGGTCCATCCACGTCGAGTTGAACACCACCTCGGTGCGTTCGCGGTCGAGGATGCGGAAGACCTGCTCGGTGTAGGTCTGTGCATTGCTCGCGACTTCCTCACGAGTCAGCGGCGGACGTGTGGCATTCTTGCCGGTCGGGTCGCCGATCATCCCGGTAAAATCGCCGATCAGGAACAACACATGATGGCCGAGCTCCTGGAACTGGCGCAGCTTGTTGATGAGCACCGTATGACCGAGATGCAGGTCGGGCGCGGTCGGATCGAACCCGGCCTTGATCCGCAAGGGGCGCCCCGCGGCCAGTTTTTCGCGCAGTTCGGTTTCGCGCAGCAATTCGTCGCAGCCGCGGCGGATGATTTCGATCTGGCGGTCAATACTGGTCATTTTTCCGGTTTCGTGATGCGATAAAGCGGTTTTCGGGGCCGCGGTACTCTGCTAAGCTTCCGGCTGAAAATTGCTTGTAAATCATAAGGGAAGCGCATGTTTTCTGCGCGATTTGCGATTCTAGCGCAAAAGCTTTCGAACCGGCTTCGCGGCAACACGCCGCGCCGCATCGTGCTCGCACTGGTGCTGCCGTTTGTCGGCGTGATGGCGGCGTTCGGCATCGCGCCGGATACCGTGACCGACACCGTCGATCGCAAAACGGTGGTTGAAGAACTGAAGCTGCCGCCACTGGCCGTGACGGATGCCGCCCCGGAACAGACATACTGGCGCGAAGTGCGGATCGAACGCGGCGACACCATCGCCTCGGTGCTGCAGCGGCTGGACGTTGACCAGGCGAGCGCAGCCCTGCTGCTCCAGCATACCCGCAACGCGCGCGCGCTGTACCGCCTCATCCCCGGACGCACGGTTCGCGCGCATGTATCGGAAACGGGCCAGTTGCTCGCGCTGCGCTATCTGAACGGCACCCAGCTGATGAAGGTCGATCTGGACCGCGATGTCCTTCGCGTCTGGGAAGGCCCGGCGGACGTCGAGACCCGCGTGCACATGCGCTCGGGAGAGATCGTGTCCTCGCTGTTTGCCGCCACGGACGCCGCGGGCATGTCGGATTCCATCGCGACCCAGATCGCCGACGTGTTTTCCACCGACATCGATTTTCACCGCGACCTGCGTCGCGGCGACCGGTTCGCGGCGGTTTACGAGGTGCATTACCACCAGGGCGAACCGATCAGGGCCGGACGGCTGCTGTCCGCCGAATTCGTCAACCAGGGAAAAACCTTCCATGCGGTCTGGTTCGACAGCGGCGATGGCCAGGGGGGCGGGTATTACACGCTCGACGGCCAGAACATCCGCAAGGCCTTCCTGCGCTCGCCGCTGGAGTTCTCGCGCATCAGCTCGGGGTTTTCCAGCGGGCGGTTCCATCCGGTGCTGAAGACCTGGCGCGCGCATCGCGGCGTCGACTACGCCGCACCCACCGGCACCCGGGTCAGGAGCACCGGCGGCGGCATCGTCGAATTCGTCGGCAGGCAGGGCGGATACGGCAATCTCGTGGTCATCCGGCACCAGTCCCGGTTCACGACCTGGTACGCGCACCTGTCGCGCTTTGCCCCCGGCCTGCACAAGGGCAAGCGGATTTCCCAGGGGGAACTCGTCGGCTTCGTCGGCAGCACCGGAATGGCCACCGGCCCCCATCTGCACTACGAGTTCCGCATCAACAACGTCCATCACGACCCCATGCGGGTTGCCATGCCGCCCGCCCCGCCGCTGGCGCCGCAGCATCGCGCCGCATTCGAGAAAGTGGCGCGACCGATGTCCGGACGCCTGGCGCTGCTGCGCCAAATCCGCACCACGTCCGCGAACTGATCCCTGGCCGCGATGCCGGGTCTGTTCATCGGGTTGATGTCCGGCACCAGCATGGACGGCATCGATGCCGTGCTGGCCGATCTCGCGGCTGTACCGCTGCTGCGCCACCACATCCACCAGCCGTCCCCGCCGCGGCTGCGTGAGACCCTGCTTTCGCTGAACGAGCCCGGCACTGACGAGCTGCACAGGGCGGCGATGGCAGCCAATGCCCTGTCGCTGGGTTACGCGGCGGCCGTGCGCACCCTGCTGGCGCAGTCCGGCACGGATGCCGGAAACATAGCGGCCATCGGCTGCCACGGCCAGACCGTGCGCCACAATCCCCGGGAAGGTTACACAACCCAGCTCGTCAACGGCGCGCTGCTCGCGGAACTGTCGGGCATCCGGGTCATCTGCGATTTTCGCAGCCGGGACATCGCCGCCGGCGGCGAGGGCGCGCCGCTGGTTCCGGCTTTCCATCGGGCGGTTTTCGCGCGCCCGGACCAGTCCCGCGCCATCGTCAACATCGGCGGCATCGCCAACATCACGCATCTTCCACCCGGCAGGCCGGTCACCGGTTTCGACTGCGGTCCGGGCAATGTGTTGATGGACGGCTGGATTGCGACCCACAGGAATCTCCCCTACGACGCCGGCGGCGCCTGGGCGGCGCAGGGCAACCCACTGCCGGAACTGCTGCAACGCTTGCTCGGCAACGGGTTCTTCGACCGGCCGCCGCCCAAAAGCACGGGGCGGGAATTGTTCAATCTGCAGGCCCTGCGGCAACTGCTGACCGGCGACGAGCGGCCGGTCGACGTGCAGGCAACGCTGTGTGAGCTGACGGCAATCGCCATCGCGCGCGCGCTCGACAGTCACTGCGCGGATGCCGATGAGGTTTACCTGTGCGGCGGCGGCGCCCGCAACACCCGCCTGTTCCGCCGGCTGGCGGCGATGCTCGCGGGCCGCAGGCTGGGATTGACCGACGAACTCGGCATCCCCGCGGAGTCGGTGGAGGCCGCCGCATTCGCCTGGCTGGCGCAACGGACACTCGCCGCCGAGCCCGGGAATCTGCCGGAGGTTACCGGGGCCGGGGGAGCACGGGTGCTGGGCGCCATTTACCCGGCGTGAGTGCCGCTGAAACAAAAACGGGAGGCAAAGCCTCCCGTTCTTGTTTGCGCCCGGAAACCGTTCAGGAGGAAAAAGACGAGCCGCAGCCGCAGGTGGAACTGGCGTTGGGATTCTTGATCACGAACTGCGCGCCCTCGACGTTCTCCTGATAGTCGATTTCCGCGCCGGTCAGGTATTGCAGGCTCATCGGATCGATCAGCAGCGTGACGCCGCCTTTCTGCAGCGAGGTGTCGTCCTCGTTGACGGCCTCGTCGAAGGTGAAGCCATACTGGAAGCCGGAACAGCCGCCGCCGGTGACGAACACCCTCAGCTTGAGATCGGGATTGCCTTCCTCCTCGATCAGCTGCCTGACCTTGGTCGCGGCATTCTCGGTAAATACCAGCGGATCCGGCAAAACTTCGGTAACTGCATTCATGACACGCTCCTGAATCGGTTCGGCCCTGCGGCCATCCGGGCCATTATAGCCCTCGCCGGCTTCACTCGGCCGACGCCGGCTTGAACTTGACGACCTTGTCGGCCTTGATGTCGTCCTGATAGACCAGCCGGCCCTGGACCACGGCCCCCAGCTGCATTTCCAGCGTCCGGTAATAAACATCCCCTGTGACATTCGCCTTGCCCTGCAGTTCGACGTAATCGGCGGCGTGCACCGGCCCCACCACTGTGCCGTTGATGACCACATGGGAAACACGGATTTCGCCCTCGATGCGCGCGGCCTCCGACAGCACCAGCGTGCCCGGTTTCCCTTCGGCGGAAATCACATTGCCATGCACATGCCCGTCGACACGCAGGCCACCGTCGAACGTCAGGTCGCCTTCGATCACCGTGCCGGCGCCGATCAGGCAGTCGATGCGGTTCTGGGGTTTGCTGGGTTTGTTGCCGAACATGATGGTCTCCTGCTAGGAAAGAGTGACATTATGCGTCAGGCGCGGCGCGGCGGAATTGCCCTCGAATACGCGGACCTGCAGCCCCTTGACCGCCGCATCCGGGGAAATCCGGAACATGCCCTCGACACGCTGGAACAGCTTGAAGCTGACCTGGTATTCCTTCGCCGGCTGGGCGGAGTCCGGCGGCATCACGAGCACGACTTTACGGTCATCCTGCTGCAGATTCAATACAAACTGCAGGCGCCCGTTGAATTCCTTGGCACGCTCGCCGGTCTGCACCAGCAGCAACTGGTAGCGGTACTCGCCGGGTACCGGCTCCGGTATCAGGCGGAACCGGTTGACGCTGATGGCGCTTTCCTTGCCGGTCGCCGTCAGGGACTGGAAAAAAGCGAGATCCTCCTTGAGCCGGGCATTTTCCTGGGCCAGGTTCTTCACCTGCCGCTCGAGATCGACAAAGGTTGCGCGCTCGATCTGCAGCTGCCGTTCCGCCGTCGCGGCTCTCGCATTCAGCTCCGCCAGTTCGCCCTGCTGTTTGAGCACCGTTTCGTTGAGCTGCGTCCGCAGCCGCACCGCCTCGCCCTGGCGGAAACCCGCGTATTCCAGTCCGAAATCGTACGTGACCCAGGCTACGCCGGCCACCAATGCCCCGCCGGCGACAATCCCGGACCAGCGCCAGTACCAGGGCATGTGCGGCCGTACCGCCAGCTTCGGCGCATCGATGCCGAATCGCCGCGCGAACGCCTTGAGGGAGCGCTTCATGCAATCAGGGCAGCAGCGCGACCTGCGTCAGCCCGGTTTCTTCCGGCAAACCGAACAGGATATTCATGTTCTGCACCGCCTGTCCCGCAGCCCCCTTGACCAGGTTGTCGATCACCGACAGCACGACCACGGTGTCGCCGCCCTGCGGCTGGTGCACGGCGATGCGGCAGATGTTTGCCCCGCGCACCGAGCGGGTTTCGGGATGATTGCCGGCGGGCATGACGTCGACAAAGGCCTCCCCGGCATAACGTTTCTCGTACAGCGCCTGCAGATCGACGGTTTTGGTCAGCCTGGCGTACAGGGTGGCGTGAATGCCGCGGATCATCGGCGTCAGGTGCGGCACGAACACCAGTCCGACCGGATGTCCGGCGGCCCGCGCAAGGCCCTGCGCGATTTCCGGCTGGTGGCGATGACCGCCCACGCCATAGGCCTTGAAATTGTCGGCGGCTTCCGCGTGCAGGACATGCGTCTCGGCCTTGCGTCCGGCGCCGGACACGCCGGATTTGGCATCGGCGATCAGGTGCCCGTCATCCACGCAGCCGGCTTCGATCAGCGGCAGGAACCCCAGCTGGACCGAGGTCGGATAACACCCCGGATTGGCGATCACGCGCGCCTTTTTGATCTCCGCACGGTTGACTTCGGGCAAGGCGTACACCGCCTCGGCCACCAGTTCCGGGCAGGCGTGCTTCATCTTGTAATACTGCTCCCACACGGCGATGTCGCGAATGCGGAAATCGGCGGCAAGGTCGATCACCCTCACGCCTGCATCGACCAGCGCGCGCGCTTCCTGCATGGCCACGCCGTTGGGCGTCGCAAAAAACACCACATCGCATTTCTCCAGCCCGGCCGCCGCAGGTTCGCTGAAACGCAGGCTGACCCTGCGGCGCAGGTTGGGAAACATGTCCGCCACCGGCGTGCCGGCTTCCTTGCGCGAGGTAATCGCCCGCAGCTCGCAATGCGGGTGCTGCGCCAGCAGCCGCAGCAGCTCGACACCGGTGTATCCGGTGCCTCCGACGATCCCGACCTTGATGATTTTTTCCGTCATGTCCTGATCATTTCCTTCCCTGATCTGCCATCCGTCATCCGGGCACCTGGGCCAGAGACGACAAAGCCGCCCTCGGGCGGCTTTGTACGAACTTCCGTTGCGCGAATAACCGTTAACGCTTGGAAAACTGCTTGCGCCGCCGCGCCTTGCGCAAACCGACTTTCTTGCGCTCCACCTCGCGGGCATCCCGGGTGACCAGTCCGGCCTTGCGCAGCACGGGCTTCAGCGCCGCATCATATTCGATCAGCGCGCGGGTGATGCCGTGACGGACCGCGCCCGCCTGGCCGGATTCGCCGCCACCGGTCACATTGACGCTGATGTCGAAGGTGTCCAGCCTCTCGATCAGCGCGAGCGGCTGGCGCACGACCATGCGGCCGGTTTCGCGAGAGAAGAATTCGTCCACCGGCTTGCCGTTGACGACGATGCTGCCCTTGCCGGGCTGCAGGTATACGCGGGCCACCGCACTTTTGCGGCGGCCGGTGCCGTAGTTCTTTTGAACTGCCATGGTCTTTTAATCCTGGATTTCGAGGGTCTTGGGCTGTTGGGCGGCATGCGGATGATCGGTACCCGCGTACGCCTTCATTTTCTTCAACATCGCGTAGCCGAGGGGGCCCTTCGGCAGCATGCCCTTCACCGCCTTTTCGAGCACACGCGCCGGAAACTTGGCATGCATCTTCTCGAAGCTGGTGGTGTAGAGGCCGCCCGGATAACCGGTGTGGCGGTTATAGAGCTTGTCCTTGGCCTTGTTGCCGGTGACGCGCAGCTTGTCGACATTGACCACCACGATGTAATCGCCGGTGTCGATGTGACGGGTGAATTCGGGCTTGTGCTTGCCGCGCAGGCGGTGGGCGATCTCGGCTGCCAGCCGGCCCAGCACCTTGCCGGAAGCATCGACGACATACCAGTCGCGGTTGACTTCGCCGGGTTTTGCGGAATAGGTCTTCATGCTTGATCCTGCACGTTCTCGGTGATTCAGGGAAACCGCGAATTCTATGGGAAATCAAGCGGATGTGTCAAACTGCCGTACTGCAGCAAAAACACTGCACCATCAGCCGCGCCCGAAAATAAGTTATTTAAAAACAATATCTTATCAATGACGCTGACCTGGCAAGCCACCAATATCCTGTCTTCCCTGCTGATTCCGCCGGGTCTGTTGCTGCTGTTCTTTGCAGCTGGCCTGGCGCTGATCCGGCGCCGGCCGCGTGCCGGCCGCGCGCTGCTGGTCGCCGGCGCCGGCAGCCTTTATCTGCTGTCCATGCCGCTGACCGGCACCACCCTGCTCCAATATTGGGAATCCCCGGCGGCAAGCCCCGCCGACTTGCTTCCGGCTGCCGCAATCGTGGTCCTCGGGGGCGGCCAGTACCGGCAGGCTCCGGAATACGGCGGCGACACCGTGAGCGCGATGGGGCTGGTGCGCCTGCGTTACGCGGCCGCCCTGCACCGGCGCAGCGGCCTGCCGGTACTGGTCAGCGGTGGCAACCCGGACGGCGCGGCAACCAGCGAAGCCCGGGCCATGCAAAAGACGCTGGAGTGCGAATTTGCCGTGCCCGTGCGCTGGAGCGAGAACCGGTCAGCCAACACGCTGGACAACGCCCGCAACAGCCGCGACATCCTTGCCGCGGAAAACATCCGGCGCATCGTCCTGG
Organism: uncultured Bordetella sp.; assembly: GCA_964533495.1. Taxonomy (GTDB): domain Bacteria; phylum Pseudomonadota; class Gammaproteobacteria; order Burkholderiales; family SG8-41. The sequence continues at coordinate 92,036 of CAZHJU010000001.1, forward strand.
TGACCCATGCCTGGCACATGCCCCGTGCGCGCCTGGCTTTCGAACAATCCGGTTTCGAGGTCATTGCCGCGCCGACGGCTCACGCCACCCGCGGCCGCGTGACCGTGCTCGATTTCCTGCCCGATGCCGGCGCCCTGCTCGACAGCGCGCTGTTTTTCCACGAAGCCATCGGCACAGTCTGGTATCGTTTGCGCCTCTTTTTCCAGGGCTGACCGCGGGGAGCACCCATGAAAGCGCGCATCAAGTGGATCGAAAACGTCAGTTTTGTCGCGGAGTCCGGCAGCGGGCACGCGCTGGTCATCGACGGCGCGCCTGAGGGCGGTGGTCGCGACCTGGGCCCTCGCCCCATGGAAGTGGTGCTGATGGGCACCGGCGGCTGCACCGCCTATGACGTGATGCACATCCTGCGCAAGTCGCGGGCGCCGGTCACCGATTGCGTGCTGGAAATCGACGCCGAGCGCGCGGACGAAGACCCCAAGGTGTTCACCAAAATCCATTTCCACTTCGTCGTCACCGGCAGGGGCCTGAAACCGGCGCAGGTCGAGCGCGCGGTGCACCTGTCGGCGGAAAAGTACTGCTCGGCCTCGATCATGCTCGGCAAGACCGCCGCCATCACCCACGACTTCGAGATCCGCGAAACCGAAGCCTGATCCGCGCGGCAGCGGCTACAGCAGGAACGCGCCGCCGGTCATCACTTTCGAGGAAACCTGCATCGCGGCCTTGACCGGCGCGGGCAGTTCGGCGCCGCCGTGGCGCAACGCGGTTGTCGCATGGCGGGCCTCGTCGTCCCGCATCTGCTCGACGATGGCGCGGCTTTTGCGATCTTCCGCCGGCAGCCGCGCCAGATGTCCCTCGAGATGTTTCACCACCTGGCGCTCGGTCTCGGCGAGAAACCCGAGATTCCAGCGGTCCCCCAGCGCGCCGGCGGCGGCGCCGATGGCGAAGGATCCCGCGTAAAATAGCGGATTGAGCAGGCTCTTGCGGCCGCCCAGTTCGGCGATGCGCTGCTCGGTCCAGGCGAGGTGCTCGGTTTCCTCCTGCGCGGCCTCTTCCAGCGCGGCGCGCGCGCCCGAGTCGCGTGCGGTCATCGCCTGCCCCTGGTACAGCGCCTGGGCGCAGACTTCGCCGGTATGGTTGACCCGCATCAGCGCGGCAGCCAGCGCGCGCTGCGCCGGACTCATGTCGGCGTCCCGGACATCTTTCCCGGGAACGGGACGGATGCTGCGCGCGGGCGCAAAGAGGGTGCGCAAGCCCCGGTCAAAACCGATGATCAGATCGTCCAGTCCCATGATCTTCAGGCAACCCTCCCGAAGAGGCGTTCGAGTTCGACACCCGGATCAGCCGCGCGCATGAACGCCTCGCCAACCAGGAATCCGTAAACATGGCGATCCAGCATCCTGCGCACATCCCCCGGCTTCAGGATGCCGCTTTCGGTGATCACCAGCCGGTTGTCCGGAACGCGCTGCAGCAGTTCCAGCGTCGTGTCCAGCGTCGTCTCGAAAGTGCGTAGGTTGCGGTTGTTGATGCCCAGCAGCGGCGTGCGCAGTCTGAGCGCGGCATCCAGTTCGGCGCCGTCGTGCACTTCGACCAGCACCGCCATGCCGAGCCGATGCGCGACCTCCTCGAGCTCCGCCATCCGTGAAAACTCGAGCGCGGCAACGATCAGCAGGATGCAGTCCGCGCCGGCGGCGCGCGCTTCGTACACTTGGTACGGGTCCATCATGAAATCCTTGCGCAGCACCGGCAAATGGCAGGCGGCGCGCGCGGCTTTCAGATTGTCGAGACTGCCCTGGAAAAACTGCCTGTCCGTCAGCACCGACAGGCAGGCGGCGCCGTGACGCTCGTAGGTCGCGGCAATGGCCGCGGGATCGAATGACTCGCGCAGCACCCCTTTGCTGGGGCTGGCCTTCTTGACCTCGGCGATCACGGCAGGCTGGCCTGCGGCCATCCTCGACCGCAACGCTCCCGCGAAATCGCGGGCAGGGGGCGCCGCCCGCGCCGCCGCCTGCACGCCCGCCAGCGGCAGCTGCGCCTGCGCTTCGGCCACTTCCTGCGCCTTGACCGCGAGTATGCGCTGCAGGATGTCAGCCATGATTCTTCGTGAAGGCGACGAACTGGTCGAGTTTCCTGCGCGCGGCGCCGCTTTCCAGAACGGCCAGGGCGTTTCCGACGCCCGCCGCGAGGGTCGGCGCCAATCCCGCGACGTAGATGCTCGCCCCGGCATTGAGCGCGACAATGTCGCGCGCCGCGCCCGGCCTGTTTTCCAGCGCGCCGAGCAGCATGTCCCGCGACTGCTCGACGCCTTCGACGCGAATCGCCGCGTTGCTGTGGGTCTTCAGTCCGACATCCGCGGGGGCCACCATGTATTCGCGCACCTGGCCGTCCTTCAGTTCGCCCACCGCCGTGGGACCACTGATCGACAGTTCATCCAGCCCTTCGAGGCCGTGCACGATCATCACCCGGCGGCTGCCCAGCCGCTGCAGCACCCGTGCCTGGATGCCGACCAGATCGGGATGGAACACGCCCATCACCTGCTGCTTCGCCCCGGCCGGGTTGGTCAGCGGCCCGAGGATGTTGAATATGGTTTTCACGCCGAGCTCGCGGCGCACCGGCGCGGCATGCTTCATCGCGCTGTGATGGTTGGGCGCGAACATGAAGCCGATCCCGGTCTCGGCGATGGAGCGGGCCACCGCCTCCGGCTTCAGGTTGATGTCGGCCCCGAGCAGTTCCAGCACGTCGGCGCTGCCCGACTTGCTGGAAACCGACCGCCCGCCGTGTTTGGCGATTTTTGCGCCGGCCGCCGCCGCGACGAACATCGCCGCGGTGGACACGTTGAAGGTGTGGGCGGAATCGCCGCCGGTGCCGCAGGTGTCGATCAGTTCGGGCACGTCCGGCACCGGCACCGTGGTGGCAAACTCGCGCATCACGGTCGCGGCGGCGGCGATTTCGCCGATGGTTTCCTTTTTCACGCGCAGCCCGGCGATGATCGCGGCGATCAGCACCGGCGACACTTCGCCGCTCATGATCTGCCGCATCAGCGACAGCATCTCGTCGTGGAATATCTCGCGATGCTCGATGATACGCGCCAGCGCCTCCTGCGGTTTCATCACCGTTTCTCCTCAAGGAAATTTCTCAGCATCTGGTGGCCGTGCTCGGTCAGTATCGATTCCGGGTGGAACTGCACGCCCTCGACTGCCAGCGTCCTGTGGCGCACGCCCATGATTTCGCCGTCATCGGTCCAGGCGGTGATTTCAAGGCAGTCCGGGACAGTCTCACGCTCGATCACCAGCGAGTGGTAACGCGTCGCCGAAAACGGCTGCGGCAGTCCGCGGAACACGCCGGCACCTTCGTGCCGGATCGGCGAAGTCTTGCCGTGCATCAGTTGCTTCGCATGGACGATTTTCCCGCCGAATGCCTGCCCGATGCTCTGGTGGCCAAGACAAACGCCAAGGATCGGGATTTTCCCGGAAAACGCCTTGATCGCCGGCACTGATACCCCTGCTTCGTTCGGCGTGCACGGCCCCGGGGAAACAACGATGCGCGCGGGCTTCATCCGCGCGATGTCGTCGAGCGTGATCTCGTCGTTGCGGTGCACGGCAACCTCTTCGCCCAGTTCTCCGAAGTACTGCACCAGGTTGTAGGTAAAAGAGTCGTAGTTGTCGATCATCAGCAGCATGGCGATCCCCTCAGTCCAGGCGCGTGTCGAGACCGGCTTCGGCGATCTCTGCCGCGCGCAGCAGGGCCCGCGCCTTGTTCTGCGTTTCCTGCCATTCGGCCTCGGGCTCGGAATCCGCGACCACGCCGCCGCCGGCCTGCACGTGCAGCCGGCCGTCCTTGATCACCGCGGTGCGCAGCGCAATCGCGACATCCATGTTGCCGTGGAAACCGAGATAGCCGACCGCTCCGGCGTAAATGCTGCGCTTGACCGGCTCGAGCTCGTCGATGATCTCCATCGCCCGCACCTTGGGCGCGCCGGACACCGTGCCCGCCGGAAAAGTCGCGCGCAGCACGTCGATCGCGCCCAGCCCCGGCTTCAGTTTCGCCTCGACGCTGGACACGATGTGCATCACGTGCGAATAACGCTCGATCACCATCTGCTCGGTGACCCTGACGCTGCCGGTCTGCGCGACGCGCCCCGCATCGTTGCGGCCGAGATCGACCAGCATGATGTGCTCGGCGCGCTCCTTCGCGTCCGCCAGCAGTTCGGCAGCCAGCGCCGCGTCCTCTTCCGGTGTCGCGCCGCGGCGGCGCGTCCCGGCGATCGGCCTCACGGTGACGACGTCGCCTTCGAGCCGCGCCAGGATTTCGGGCGATGCGCCGACCACGTGGAAATCGCCGAAATTGAAGCAGAACATGTACGGCGAGGGATTCAGCGCCCGCAAGGCGCGGTACAGCGACAGCGGCGAGGCATGGAAGGGCTTGCTCATGCGCTGCGAAGGCACCACTTGCATGATGTCGCCCTCGAAAATGTATTCCTTCGCGCGCTCCACCGCCTTGTGATACGCCGCCTGGCCGAAGCCGGATACCGCGGGTTCGGACCGGACCTGCGGGCTTTCCAGCAGCGTTACCGGCGCCCGCAGCTTTTCGAGCAGCGCCGCCAGGCGCGCCCGGGCCGCGGCCCAGGCGCCGGGTTTGCCGGGTTCGGCATACACCACCAGCGACAGCTTCCCGGAAAGGTTGTCGACAATGGCGATTTCCTCCGACACCAGCAGCAGGATGTCCGGAGTGCCCAGCTCGTCGCGCTTGTCGCTGTGCGCCAGCCGTTTTTCGATGTAGCGCACGGTGTCGTAGCCGAAGTAGCCCACCAGCCCGCCGCAGAACCGCGGCAACCGTGGATCGGTTGCCACCTTGAAACGCTGCAGGTATTTCTCGACGAATGCCAGCGGATCGTCGGCCTGTTCACGCAGCGTTTCGCGGCCATCGCGGATTTCGGTGCAGCAGTGGTCACGCACTTCGATGCGGGTGCCGGCGGCCAGTCCGATGAAGGAATAGCGCCCGAAGCGTTCGCCGCCGACCACCGACTCCAGCAGGTAGCTGTACGGCTGGTTGGCAAGCTTCAGGTAGATCGACAGCGGCGTGTCAAGGTCGGCGAAGGTTTCGAGCACCACCGGCACGCGGTTGTAGCCCGCGGCGGCGAGTCGATTGAATTCCGATTCAGTCATGTCTTGCTCCACAAAAAACGACGGGTACGAAACGAAACAACAGCAGTCCGGCAATACGCGATCAGCAACGCCAATCGCGACGCCAGCACCGGCCAGCGGCGGCCGTTTCGGACCTTGTGGAGGTGAACACGATTAATCTTTTTTAATCAAAGGGATACAGTCAACAAGCGAGCCTACTATAGCATCAACGTCCAAGCTCTGCACAGGCTGCCCTTCGTTGTAGCCATAGGGCACGCAGAACACCGGGCAGCCCGCCGCACGCGCCGCGCGCGCGTCGTTCCCGGAATCGCCGATCATCAGCATCCGGTCCGGTGGCACGCCGAATTGCGCGCTGGCATGCAGCAGTTGCGCCGGGTCCGGCTTCTTGTGCGGCAGCGTGTCCCCGGAAATGGTCTGTGCAAAAAAATGCGCCAGCCCCATGCGCTCCAGCAGCGGCCCGGTGAAGGCGCCGGACTTGTTGGTCACGCAGGCCAGCGGGAATCCACCGGCCCGGAACTGCTCCAGCCCCTCGCGCACGCCGGGGTAGATCGTCGTATGCCGGCCGTTGACTTCGGCATAAAAGCGCTCGAACACCGGCAGCGCCGCCGCCAGCGCCGCCGCATCGGCGCAACCTTCGATATCGCGCGCCAGTGCGCGTTCGACCAGCCGCGGAATGCCCTTGCCAACGAAGGTGCACACGGTCTCCAGCGGTAACTGCGCATGCCCCAGATGCCCGAGCATCAGGTTGGTCGCCGCGGCAAGATCGGCAATGGTGTCGAGCAGCGTGCCGTCGAGGTCGATCATCACGGCGCGCACGGGAATCGGAAACGTTTTTTTCATGATTCGGTTGCAGGGAGCGGCGCCGCGGCGCCGGGTGTTCAGGATCCGGAAAGCGCAGCGCGCATTGCCGCGATGGTGGCCTTGTAGTCCTTCTGTCCGAAGATCGCCGAACCGGCGACGAAGGTGTCGGCCCCGGCTTGCGCGATTTCCGCGATGTTGCCGGCCTTGACCCCACCGTCCACTTCCAGCCAGATGTCGCGCCCGCTGCCGGCGATGCGCTCGCGGACCGCGGCGAGTTTCTGCAGCGCCGACGGGATGAAGGCCTGCCCGCCGAAGCCGGGATTGACCGACATGATCAGCACCAGGTCGAGCTTGTCGAGGACATGATCGAGGTAATGCAGCGGCGTCGCCGGATTGAACACCAGGCCGGCCTTGCAGCCGTGCTCCCTGATCAGCCCGATGGTGCGGTCGATGTGCTCGGACGCTTCGGGATGGAATGAAATGATGTCGGCGCCGGCCTTCGCGAAATCCGGCACGATGCGATCCACCGGCTTCACCATCAGGTGCACGTCGATGGGCACCTTGACCAGCGGCCGGATCGCCTCGCACACCAGCGGTCCGATCGTCAGGTTGGGCACATAGTGATTGTCCATGACGTCGAAATGGATCAGGTCGGCACCGGCGGCGACCACCGACTGCACCTCCTCGCCGAGGCGGGCGAAATCCGCGGACAGGATGCTGGGCGCGATGCGGAAGGTCATGGCTCGATCCGGGAAATGGGTCGGGCCGATTCTACCCGTTCCGGACGGCACGGACATGCGGAACTTCCTCGGCCGTGCCGCGAGTGCGAGAATAGGCGCATGGCCGAAAACAGATACCACTTCACCGTCGTGCCGCGGGCAAGCTACATTCCGGAACAATCGGATGCGGAAGCCGGACGCTACGCCTTTTCCTACACCGTCACCATCACCAATACCGGCGCGGTGCCCGCGCAGCTGCTCAGCCGGCACTGGATCATCACCGACGCCAACAACCTGGTGCAGGAAGTCAAGGGCCAGGGTGTGGTCGGCGCCCAGCCGAAACTGAAGCCGGGCGAGAGTTTCGAGTATTCCAGCGGCTCGCTGCTGGCAACGCCGGTCGGGACCATGCGCGGCAGCTACCAGATGCTGGCCGAGGACGGCACGCGCTTCGACGCGGCGATTCCCGAGTTCACGCTGTCGATGCCGCGGGTGCTGCATTAAGGCCTTCCGGCATCCGCGGGCATGAGCCTACGCGCCAGTTACACGCTGATCGCGCCGCTGTACGACTGGCTGATCGGCCCGGCACTGGGCCCGGTCCGCAGGCGCAGCCTGGCGCGCCTGCCCGGCGATGGGCGGGCGCACATCCTGATCGACGGCGCAGGCACCGGCCTCGACCTGCCGTCACTGCCGGCGGCGCACCGCTACACCGCCCTCGACCTGACGCGCGCGATGCTGCGCAAGGGATTGCCGCGCGGCAGCCATCTGGACATCCGCTGGGTCCAGGGCGACAGCCAGCGGCTGCCCTTTGCCGACGGCGTTTTCGACCATGTACTGCTGCACCTGATACTCGCCATCGTGCCCGACACCCGCGCCGCCCTGGAAGAAGCCGCGCGCGTGGTCAGGACGGGAGGCCGTCTGTTCGTGCTCGACAAATTCCTGCGTCCCGGCGAAACGGCATGGCTGCGGCGGATGGTCAACCCGCTGGCCCGGCACATCGCCACCCGCACCAACGTGGTGTTCGAGGAAGCGCTTGCCGGAATCCGGCAGTTGCGCGTGATCAGCGACGAACCCGCGCTCGCCGGAGGATGGTTCCGGATGATCACGCTGGAAAAAACCGGCATTCAGGGTTTCCCGGACTCGTCCGGATCGTCATCATCGTCGCGGCGCGGCCAGGTCAGCCAGACGATACCGCCCAGCAACGCAGCCGCGACCACGGCTTCGATCAGGTACCACAACAATCCGGTCATGATTCAGGCTTTCCAAGTTTCCGATGCATAGCTTCGACTTTAACAAATTACCGTTGCGCATCATCGCCGCCGCCGTCGCCGTGGCAATCGCCGCGACGGCCTGCCGGTCAACGCCGGAAAAGGCGCCGCCCGCCGCCGCGGAACCGGCCGCCGTGCCGGCTCCGGCACCCGTGCCGCTGCCCGTACCACCGCCGGCAACCGAAGCCGCGCCGCCGTCAGCCCGGCCGACCCCCGCGCTCACCGGCAACCACCTGCGCCGCGGCCAGTGGACGGAACTGCCCGGCTGGCAGGACGACGATCCGGCAGCCGCGTGGAACGCATTCCTCGTCAGTTGCGGCACGCTGAAAACACAGGCGGCATGGCGCGCGGTCTGCACCGAGGCGCTCGCCGCGCCGCGGCCGGACCGCAAAGCGGCGCGGCAGTTCTTCGAGGCGAACTTCACGCCGTACCAACTGCTGCAGGCCGACGGGCGCGGCGAAGGCCTCGCCACGGGATATTACGAACCGCTGCTGCGCGGCAGCCGCAAACCGACGGCACGTTACCGTTATCCGCTGTACGGCGTCCCCGACGACCTAGTCACGCTGGACCTGCCGGATTTCGGCATCGACGCCCGCGAACCGCGGCTGCGCGGACGGCTCGACGGCAAACGCGTGCTGCCCTATTACGAACGCGCGCAGATCGAGGCCGGACTGGCCGCGGTCAAAGGCCGGGAAATCGCCTGGGTCGACGATCCGGTGGAATTGTTCTTCCTGCAGATCCAGGGCTCGGGGCGCATCGATCTCGATGGCGGCGGCGTGCTGCGCGTCGGCTTCGCCGACCACAACGGCCACCCCTACCGCTCCATCGGCCGCCTGCTGATCGACCGCGGCGAGCTGGCGGCGGAACGCGCCTCGATGCAGGGCATCAAGGCCTGGGCAAGACAGAACCCGGACAAGCTGCGTGAAGTGCTCGATCACAACCCGCGCTACATCTTTTTCCGCGAACTGCCGGAAGGACTCGGCGGTCCGCTCGGCGCCCAGGGCGTGCCGCTGACGGCGCGCCGTTCGATCGCCGCGGACCCGCGTTATGTGCCGCTGGGCGCCCCCGTGTTTCTCGCCACCACCTGGCCGCTCAGCAACCGGCCGCTGCAGCAGCTGATGCTGGCCCAGGACACGGGCTCCGCAATCCGTGGCCCGGTGCGCGCCGATTTTTTCTGGGGCTACGGCGATGAAGCCGGACGCGAGGCCGGACGCATGAAACAGGCCTTGCGGATGTGGCTGCTGCTGCCCCACGGTTATCCGGTGAACGGACCGTGATGGCCTGCGCCGCCCGGATGTGAGCGCACGCCAACTCTCGTGACTTATTATAAGTACTTGTTTTTATTGATATTTTTATAAATTGCTCGCTTCCGCCCCGTAATGAAAGGGACGGGCGATGCACACCGGCTTATTCGCGAGCCCGCTGTCCGGTTTCTGCGGCAGGACGCATTCAGTGCGGCTGCAGCGCCCACACCCCGTCCCAGTCCTCCGGCGGCGGATTGTCGCGATAGATCGCACAGCGCTCGAGATAAAGCTGCGAAGGACGGTCTCCGGGACAGGCGGCCAGCGCATCCCGGAACAGGGCCTCGGCCCGCCGCCACGAACGATTGCGGTAATGGCCGACGGCCTCGGCAAAAGTGAACAGGACCTCGTCCATCCGCGGGAAGCTCCGCTCCGTGTGGTGTTCCAGCACTTCGCTGATGGACACCGGCGCCTGCCGCCCGCGCACCCGGATCAGGTCGAGTTCGCGCAAACGCAGCGGCCTCCCCAGCCGCGCCACGGTGGTTTCGCAGACCAGCACATCCGTGCCGTAATACTTGTTGGCATTCTGCAGCCGCTCCGCCAGGTTGACCCGGTCTCCGATCACCGTGTATTCCAGCCGCTTCGGCGAGCCGATGCTCCCGGCGACGACGCTGCCGGTGCTGATGCCGATGCCGATGGTGATGGGCTCGTGCCCTGCCGGAGTCCGGCGGCCGTTCAGCTCGCGCAGGGCCATCATCATCCGGCTGCCGACGGTGACTGCATTCTCCGCGTCGTTGTGTGACGTGCGCACCGAACCGAAGACGGCCATGATCATGTCGCCGATGTACTTGTCGAGTATGCCGTTGTGGGCAAACACGATGTCGACCATGTCCGTGAAATAATCGTTGAGCATCGCCACCGTCTCGCGCGGCCCCAGCCGCTCGGACAGCGCGGTGAAGCCGCGGATGTCGGAAAACAGCACGCTCACCTCGCGGTTGGTGCCGCCGAGGACGGCATCGCCGCCCTCCAGCAGTTCGTCCATCACCGCCTTGCTCATGTAGCGCGACATCGTGTTGCGCAGCCTCTTCTCGCGGGTGATGTCCTCCATGATCAGCATCGAACCGAGCGGATCGTCGTGCACGTCCTGCAACGGCACCGCCGTCATGTTCACCGACACCGCGCGCCGGCCGCCGAGCACGAGGTCCGAATCGACGGTGCTGTCGATCCTTCCGGTGCGCAGCACCTTCTCCAGGCTGTGGGTCACCCAGCTGTTGGGCCCCTCGAACACCTCGCCCACCTTGCGGCTGACGATCTCCCCTTCGGTGCGCTGCAGGATGCGCAGGGCCGACTGGTTGACCTTGCTGACGGCATTGCCCGCGTCCAGGGTCAGCACGCCGTTGCTCATGCTGCGCAGGATGCTCTCGTTGTAATTGCGCGAGTTGCTGACGTCCTCGAACAGCTGGGCATTCTCGATCGACACCGCGGCCTGGGCGCACAGCGCCGCCAGCCGGCGCTGGTCGGCGGCGGTGAAGGGTCCTTCCTTCTTGTTCAGTATCTCCATCACGCCGACCTTGTTGCCACCCTTCGTGGTGATCGGCATGCAGAGGATGTTGCGCGTGCGGTAGCCGGTGCCCTTGTCGACATCCGGATTGAACCGGGGATCGCTGTAGGCATCGTCGATGCTGATGCGCACGCCCCGGGTGAAACACTCGCCGGCGATGCCCGCGCCGGCCGGAAAGCGGATCTCGCGCGCAGTCTCCCCCTCCGCGACCCGCGACCACAGCTCGTTGCCGGACGGATCGTGGAGAAACAGGGAACCGCGGTCGGCGCCGAGCAGCTGCGTCGCCGCGGCAAGTATCTTCTCGAGCAGCGGATCGAGCAGGATTTCCGAGGTGATCGAGCTGACCACGTCGAGCAGCAGCGCCTCCTCGCGCTGCGCCCGCTCCACCCGCTCGAACATGCGCGCGTTTTCGAAAGCAGCAGCCGCCTGCGAAGACAGTCCTTCCAGCATCTGCTGGTCTTCCGCGTCGAAGCCCCCCTCCCGCTTGTTCAGCGCCTGGGTGACGCCGATCACCACCTGCTTCTTGTTGCGGATGGGCACACAGAGGATGTTGCGCGTGCGGTAGCCGGTCTCGTCGTCGACCTTCCGGTTGAACCGCGGATCGGCATAGGCGTCCGGGATGATCTCCCCCCTGCCGCTGGTGAACACCGAACCGGCGATGCCGCGATCCGCTGGAAAGCGCACCTCGCCCATCGCATTGCCCTGCATGACCCGGGAAAACAGCTCCTTCGTCTCCGCATCGTACAGAAACAGCGAGCTGCGCTCCGCGTTGAGAGTCTCGGTCACCACTTCCATCAGCCGCGGGAACAGCACGTCCAGCGACAGCGTGTCCGACACCCGGTTGGCGACATCGACCAGCGCGGTGGTCCGGCGCACCAGCTCCGTGATGCGGATCAGCAGCTGTGTTTTTTCCGCATCCGAAAGGCCGCCGAGCAGGCGCTCGATGTCGGATTGATGCAGGCGGCGCTCGAGAATGCCGCGGATGATCTCGAAATCGATTTTCATGTCCGCGGCATCATGGCCGGATCAGAGATCGGAAAGCCGCAGTTTCGCGAGCCCCGCGCCGCTTTTCTCGAAGACCATGATGTCCTCGGCAGTCAGCGGCGGACTGACATGGGGCCCCTGGACCCGCTCGCAGCCCAGGGCCAGCAGCGCAACGACGGTTTCGCCGTCGGCCACCCCCTCGGCCGTGACCCGCAGGCCGAGGTCGCGGGCAAGCCGGACCAGGGAGCGGATGATTTTTCCGTGCAGTTGCGAACGCTGCATGTCATGCACGAATTCCGCGCTGAGCTGCATCTCGTCGAAGGGCAGCTGGGCAAGGTTGCCCAGCGAGGAGGCGCCGGTGGCGAAACCCGCGATGCCCAGCCGCAGCCCGAGGCGCTTGAGGCGGGCAAAGGCGTCCTTCACCTGCGCCAGGTCGCCGGCGATGGCGGACTCGTGCACGCCGATGACCACGCGCCCCGGCGGCACGCCCCAGGTGCGCAGCGCGCGATCGACGAATTCCGGAAAATCGGGCTGCAGCAGACCGCTCGCCGACACCTTCAATCCCAGCTTGCACTGCAGCCCCGCCTTGGCGAATTCGGCGCTCTGGCGCAACGCATTGTTGAACACCCACCAGGTCACTTCGCGCACCAGGCCCGCGCTTTCCGCGGTGCCGAGCGCCTCGGCCTCGGACACTTCGCCAAGCTCGGCATCGGTCCAGCGCAGGCTGCATTCGAGCCCGCCGATGCGTCCCGACTGGGCATCGAGCTGCGGCTCGAAGGCAAGGCCGAGCGTGTTCTCTTCCAGCGCGCGGCGCAGCCGCGTCTCGTAACGCAGCTGGCGCTCCTCGCTCTCGCCATGCGCCGGATCGTAGACCGCGGTGCGTTCGGCGGAGCCCCGGGCGACCCGTGCCGCCAGCTTGGCGTTGCGCACCAGCGTCTGCGGATCGCCGCCGTGGTCCGGATAAACGACGATGCCGATCGCCACGTCGGTATCGAAAATGCGGTCGCCGATCGGAATCGGCGTCTCCAGCGCACCCATCACCTTGTTGGCGGCGAGAATGGCCACACCCTCGCCGGCAATCCCCGGCAACAGGCAGGCGAACTGGTCGCGGCTGACGCGGCCCAGCTGATCCTGCCTGCGCAGCACACCCTCGCGCATGCGGCGGGTCACGCGCAGCATGAAGGCCTCGCCTTTCTGCAGGCCGAGCTGGCGGTCGATCTGCTCGACCTTCCCGACCTGCAGCAGCAGCAGGCCGAGCTGCCTGCCGTCCTGGCGATGGCTTTCGATCGTGTTCCGGAAGATTTCCATGAATGCCGCGTATTCGGGTGTCGGCAACGTGCGCACGACCCCGCCCTCTTCCTGGCTGCGCGCCGCAAGCGACGCCAGCAGTGCCAGCTGCAGGAAATTGAAACGCTGCAGCGCCAGCAGGGTTTCCGTGCATTGCGCGGCATCGTCGCCGTACAGCCGCAGCACGCCGCGGGTCATCGCGTCCTGGAAACGCAGGCAATCCCGGCGCATGCGCTCGAGAGGCTCGCCTTCCGCATCGAGCGCCCATTCGCCGAGCGCGGCGTGCATCGTCGCCGCATCCGCGTTGCCGGACACCGCCTGCGTCTCGAACGCGGCCGCCAGCGTGCCGGCGACCGGCACGAACAGGTCCGGCGCCCGCTCCCGAACCTCCCGGAAGGCCGCGGCCACCCGGCCCAGCACATCCGGGCCGGCATTGAATTCCTCCGCCAGGCGCGCCGTCAGCGCGCCAAGGCTGATCGCCGCCTCCGGTGCGCCGTCCGCGGCCGGCGCAGAGGAAGATTCAGAGGAAGAATTCGGAGGGATCGATGGGGACACTGTCCTGCTCCAGGGTGCGTTTGATCCGGTACGGGACGCTGGGCGCGGCTTTGGGTTCCTGCGCGAGGTCGAGTATCAGTTGCGGACGTTTGGCCGCGCCCTGCGCGTCGAGCACCACCATCACCTTCGGCAACAGGCGCCTGACCAGATTCTGCGCGATGACGATGCCGATTTCTCCGGAGTTCAGCTCGACCAGGGCGCCGACGGGAAAAATGCCGATGCACTGCACGAACTGCTCGACCAGCGGCCCATCGAACTGCACGTTGCGGGTGTTATAGAGGTGATTGAGCGCGTTCGACGGCGAATAGACCTCCGCGTAGGGGCGCGGATGCGTCATCGCGTCGAAACAGTCGACCAGGCCCGCAATCGAGCCGAACAGGCCGATCTGGTCGCCTTTCAGGCCCTTGGGATAACCGCTGCCGTCGTAACGCTCATGGTGGAGCGCGGCCAGCTCCGGCAGCCCCGGCGGCAGGCCCGGAGTCTCCTTGAGGATCGCCACCGAATGCGCGATGTGGCTGCGGCAGACCATCAGTTCGGGCTTGGACAGGGGACCCTTTTTCTCGACGACTTCCTCCGGCACCGCCGTCATGCCGACGTCCTGCAGCAATCCCAGCATCCCGAGCAGGTCGAGCTGTTCGCGCGGCAGCTGCAGGAACCGGCCGAAGGTCAGCATGTAGATCGACACGCCAAAGGCGCGGTCCAGGGTATGCCCGCCCTTCTCCTTGAGCTTGGCGAGCAGCATCATCGCATCCGGATTGCGCACCACGCTGTCCGTCATGCTGGTGACGGCTTCCTGCACGCGCGGCGCGTCGAGCGCCCTGCCGGCCTCCACCTGGCCCATGATGTCCCGGAGCACGACCTCGGTCTGGCGCTGCGCGGTGCGTGCAACCGGCAATTCCTCGTCGACCGTGGATTTTTCGCGGTAGACGACCTTGTGCTTGATCGTCGTCAGCACGCTGGGGCCGAGCGGCTCCGCCACGCGCGGCCTCGCCGAGGACGGCTCGCCGGCGCGGCTGGTCAGCAGCGCGCTGCGGTCGGGCAGATCGGGCCCCTTGTCGAGGTCGATGATGACCTTCTTGCAGTATTTTTTGAGGGCTTCCAGCTGCTTGTCGTTATTCAGCACGAAGCCCTGGTACATGAACGGCGTTTCCGTCCACGGGCGGTCCAGCTCGGAGACGAACACTCCGAATTCGAGTTGTTCTACAGGGACTTCTTTTTTCATGTTCTTGGAATCAGTCCGCGACCGCCAGACCCCCCTGGCACGCCCTGGTGAATTCTCCGTCCGGCCGACAGCAGGCGCAAGAGCGCCGTTGCCGGCTCAAAATTCGAATACGTGATTGTTCTGCAGCAGCCGCGGCGGAATCTTCACCGGCAGTTCCTCGATCTCCTGCATCGTCAGCTCGATCTCGCTGGGTTTGAGATGGGTGATGTAAACCTCCACCTGCCGCTGCAGCTTGGCCAGTTCCTCGCCGAGCATCGACGGGCAGAGGTGCCGCGCCAGTTCCGCCAGCCTGCGATCCTTGTCCGAAAACGCCGTTTCGATGATCAGGTACTTCAGGTTCTCCGTGCGGTTGACGATTTCCCACAACCCGTCGTTGGGCCCGGTATCGCCGCTGAAAGCGAGGCTGCCCTTGCCGCTGTCGAGCAGGTAACCGACCGCGGGCACGGTATGGATCGCCGGCAGGGCCGTGATCTTCCGCCCGCCGAGGTCGATGACGCTGCCCACCTCGATTTCCCGGTACTGCATGAAGGGGGCCTCCGGCGTCGGAATCACGGTGAAGTCGGGCCAGATATCCCAGTTGAACAGGTTTTTCTTGAGAATCTCGATCGTCGGTGCGGTGGCATAGACCGTCACCGGCTTCGGCCGCAGGGCGCCCACCGAGTCCAGGAAAAACGCGATGGAATCGACGTGATCGAGATGCGAATGGGTGACGAAGATATGGTCGATCAGCGAAAGCTCCGGCAGGGACAATTCACCGACACCGGTGCCGGCATCGATCAGGATGTCCTGGTCGACCAGGAAAGACGTCGTGCGGTGCTGTTGCCCGCCGATGCTGCCGGAACAGCCGAGTATGCGCAGGCGCATGCCGGGCCGCCTATCGCCGTACGGCCGCTTCCGGAGACGATCCGGGGCATGCGGATGGGCTGCAAAGGGCGTGTGCGGACTTCATGCTGTTCTTTCGGTCGAGACGGGGGGAAAGAAAGAACGGTCGATTTTACTCCAAAGCACCCCGTGCGCCGGTGCCGGGGGAACGCCTAGCGTTCCGGCCACTCCACCAGCAAGCGGCTTTTCACGGGACGGCCGTCCTTCCGGCCCGGGGCAAACCGGATCACCAGCAGCCGTTCCCGGATATCCGCCACCGGATAACCGGGGTCCGCCGCAACGACGTCCACCACGCGGCCCTGCTGGTCGATGCCGACCCAGACGCGCACATGGGCCACGGGCAAAGCCTGCCGCGAGTCCGGCAATTCCAGAAGCTCGGGGTACTGGTCCAGTTCACGCGCCGGGTAAAAGCGGGAGTCGGTTCCGGCCGCGCCGGCATCGGGCGCCGGTGAAAGCTCCGCGCCGCGCGCGACACGGGAACGCGGCCGCTTCGCCGGATCCGGAACGACAGCCCTCTCCGCATCCGCCACAAACGCCGCTCCCTGCGGCATCGCGGGCGGGCTTTCCAGGCGGGCCTGCAGCAGCGGTCCCGGCATGGCGGAACCACGGACACCCCCGCTCCAATTGCCGGCCAGCAGAATATGCGCCAGCAGGGACAGGCCCAGGGCGACCTGGAACCTGCGGTCCGGAACGTTGCCAGGGATCATCTCCGACGCTCCCCGGCCGGCCGTCTACCGCGGGGCGGTAAAAGCCTGTTCCAGCTTGTCGGCCGGCAGGTAGCCGCCGACCTGCTGGCCGTTGGCAAGAAATACCGCCGGCGTGCCGCGCACGCCGAAACGCTGGGCAAGCCGCTGATTGTCTTCGAGGGGCGTCGCGCAGGTCTTCACGGCATTGGCGGGCAGCGACGCCTTGTTCATCAGGTCATCCCAGGCTTTGGCGCGGTCCTTCGCGCACCACACCGCCTTCGATTTTTCGGCGGAGTCGGGCGACAGGATGGGCAGCAGGAAGGTGTACACGGTGATGTCGGTCATCTTGTTGAGTTCCTTCTGCAGTTCCTTGCAGTAGCCGCAGTTCGGATCCTCGAAGGTATAGACCACCCGCTTGCCGCTGCCTTTCACCCGCTTGATGGCGTTGCCCTGGGCATTGACCAGCGCGCCGGAGGCGATCTGGTCGCGGCGCTCGCCGGTCAGATTGCGTTCCTGCCGGGCACGCAGGTCGAACAGGTTTCCGCTCATCAGGTACGTCAGTTTTTCATCGGTATAGACCACCTGCCCGTCGAACACGACTTCGTAGAGGCCGGGAAAAGGCATCCGGGTGACGCTTTCGATTTTCATCGACGGAAAGCGCGCTTCGAAAGCCTTGCGCACATTGCCTTCGCTGGCCTGCGCCGGAGTTGCCGTCATCAGTCCCGCAAAGACAACGGAGGCGAGTCGTTTGAACATGTCGGATTCCCTGGGCAAATCGCCCGTGATGGCTACGGTATGCGGCCCGCCTGACGTTCAGGCCGCTGCATGACGGATCAGCAGGTTTTTCAGGAACGGCAGCCGATCCACTGCCGCCATGCCGGAATTGCGCGCTCCGGATACCCAGACCGGCCTTGCCGCAAAAAGTTTCTGCAACCCGTCGGTGCCGAGTTCCATCGCGGCGATGTCTTCGCGCCGGGCCCGTTCGTAACGCCGCAGCAACTGCCGGTCGCCGCAATCCTGGCCCGGCGCCCGTGCCGACAACACCTTGACCAGTTCACGCACGTCCCGGAAACCCAGGTTAACGCCCTGACCGGCCAGCGGGTGCACATTATGCGCGGCATCGCCCGCCAATGCGACCCGCGGCGCCACCAGCTTCGGAACATGGGCGAGCCGCAGCGGGAAACCGGCGGCCGGGGTGATCAGCCGCAGCGCGCCGAGCACGCCCGTGCTGGCCTCCGCGACCCTCGCGGCCAGCACACCGGCGGGCAGCGCCAGCAGCTCTTGCGCATGATCCCCGGCGGTCGACCACACCATCGACACGCGATTGCCCGGCAGGGGCAGCAGCGCCAGCACGCCGTCATTGCGAAACCACTGGTACGCCGCGCCGCGATGGTTCCCATCGGTTTCAAAATTGGCGACGACCCCGGTTTGCCGGTAATCGGTGACCCTCGCCTCCAGGCCCGCCGCCTGCCGCACCCAGGAATCGCCGCCGTCCGTGCCCACCACCAGCCGTGCATGCAGCAGGCTGCCGTCACCCAGTTGAAGCTGCGCGCAATCCCCGTCGATCCGCAACGCGGCCGCCCGCGCCGGGCAGACGACCGGCAGGCGGCCGGTTTCGGCAATGGCATCGCGCAGGGCCTGCTGCAGGGCGCCGCTCTCGACGATATGCGCCAGCTCGCGCAAGCCGGCATCGTAGGCGCTGAATGACAACTGCCCCGCCGGCCGGTCGCCCCGGATCGCCATCGACTCCACGCGTTGCACGCGCTGCGGGGCCAGCCGCGGCCAGACCCCGAGGTTTTCGAGGAACGCAGCGTTGCCGGGGCTGATCGCATAGACGCGGCTGTCCCAGGCCGCTCCCGCGACCGCCGGCTGCGGCGGTTGCGAGTCGATCAGCACGGCCGACAGCCCGGCCCGATGCAGGGCCAGCGCGAGGCAGCTTCCCACGAGGCCGCCGCCGACGATCAATGCGTCATGAACGGCTGACATCGGGGCTAACATCGGGATTACAATATTCCGTCATCGTCGATTCCATGTCCGGCATTCTAGCGGCCCGGGCAACCGTCTCCATCAGGCCGGCGACGGCGCGAAAAAAGCGCGTGCAACATGCGGATTTTGCAGAAAAATCAATGAAATGGCCGGCGCCGCCGGCTTGACAAGGCCCACCCTGCTCTTTAGACTGCGCCCCCTCCCGTGGCGAGTTAGCTCAGTGGTTAGAGCAGTGGAATCATAATCCATTGGTCCGGGGTTCAAATCCCTGACTCGCCACCACTTCTTTCCCGTTTGTCCGATCCCGCGTTTGCCGGACGACATCTGCCGTGTTATCGTAAGCCGATGCGTAAGTTAATGCTTTTATTGGCTTTTTTGCTTTTCTCCGGACCGGTCTGGGCGCAACGCACGCTGCCGGCAGAGGCGAAGAGGGCCACGACCGGCGAGCGGCAGATGCTGCCGCTGGTGCAACTAGGCAGCGAGACGCGCAGGCTCGCGCCGGGCGGCGTCATCATCGATCGCAACAACCGCTCGATCACCCATAGCCAGCTGCCGCCCGGCTCCGAAGTGCTGTACCTGCTGGACCGCAACGGCGAGCTGCTGCGCCTGGTGATCCTGACGCCGGAGGAACAGGCCCGGATCGACAGCACGAAGAAGTAAACCGTGGGCAAGGTGTACATCAAGACCTTCGGTTGCCAGATGAACGAGTACGACTCGGCCAAGATGGCCGACGTGCTGCAGGCCGGCGAGGGCCTGACCCCCACCGACGATCCGGCCGCCGCCGACGTGATCCTCTTCAACACCTGCTCGGTGCGCGAAAAGGCCCAGGAAAAAGTGTTCCATGACCTCGGCCGCGTCAGGCAGTACAAAAACCGCAACCCCGGGCTGATCATCGGCGTCGGCGGCTGCGTCGCCAGCCAGGAAGGCGCCGCCATCGTCCGACGCGCGCCCTTCGTCGACGTCGTCTTCGGCCCGCAGACGCTGCACCGGCTGCCGCAGTTGATCGCGGCGCGGCGCGCGAGCGGCAAACCGCAGGTCGACATCGCCTTTCCCGAGGTCGAAAAATTCGACCACCTGCCGCCGGCGCGGACCGAAGGTGTCACCGCCTTCGTGTCGATCATGGAGGGCTGCAGCAAGTACTGTTCGTTCTGCGTCGTGCCGTACACCCGCGGCGAGGAGGTGTCCCGCCCGTTCGACGACGTGCTGGCCGAAGTCGCGGAACTGGCGCTGCAGGGGGTCAAGGAAGTCACCCTGCTCGGCCAGAACGTCAATGCCTACCGCGCGCCCCTGGAAGGCGAGGCCGCCGGCGCGGATTTCGCGCTGCTGCTCGATTATGTCGCCGGGATCCCGGGCATCGAACGCATCCGCTACACGACCTCGCATCCCAAGGAATTCACGCCGCGGCTGATCGAGGCCTACTCGCACATTCCCCAACTGGTCAGCCACGTGCACCTGCCGGTGCAGTCGGGTTCCGACCGCGTGCTCGCCGCGATGAAACGCGGCTACACCGCACTGGAATACAAGTCGATCATCCGCCGCCTGCGCGCGGCACGGCCGGACATCTGCATCTCCTCCGACTTCATCGTCGGTTTTCCCGGCGAGACCGAGCGCGATTTCGAACAGACGCTGCGCCTGATCGAGGAAACCGGCTTCGACGACAGCTTCAGCTTCGTCTACAGCCCGCGCCCCGGCACGCCGGCCGCGGACCTGGCCGACGACACGCCGCAGGCCGTCAAGCTGGAACGGCTGCAGCGCCTGCAGGCGTTGATCGCGCTGCAGGCGCGAAAAATCAGCGAGTCCATGGTCGGCACCCGCCAGCGGGTTTTGATCGACGGCATCTCCCGCCGCAATGCCGGAGAACTTGCGGCGCGCACCGACAACAACCGCGTCGTCAACTTCCCGGGGCCGCGCGAACGCATCGGCCGTTTCGCCGACGTGCTGATCACCGAGGCGCGGTCGCACACCCTGCGCGGCGAACTGCCGGTCGCGGCGGAGACCGCCGCTTGAAACCGCTGGAAATCAGCTTCACCCCGGTCGACAACCAGCGCCTCGCCAATCTCTGCGGCGTGCTCGACGAGAACCTGCGCCAGGTCGAAACCGCGCTCGACGTCGGCATCACCCGCCGCGGCGAACGCTTCATGCTGACCGGCAGTCTCGAGAAGGCGCGCACCGCGGCAAAGGTGCTGCAGGGCTTCTACGACAGGGCGCGCGATCCGCTGTCGCTGGACGCGGTGCAGCTCGCGCTGATCGAAGCCGGCCACAAGGGCGCGGCGCACGCCGGCATCCCGGCGCCGGCGCTGATCACCCGCAAGCAGGACCTGCACGGCCGCACGCCGCGGCAAAACGAATACCTGCTGAACATCCAGAAACACGACATCACCTTCAGCGTCGGCCCCGCCGGCACCGGCAAGACCTATCTCGCGGTGGCCTGCGCGGTCGACGCGCTGGAACGCGACGCCGTGCAGCGCATCATCCTCGTCCGGCCCGCCGTCGAGGCCGGCGAGCGGCTCGGCTTCCTGCCCGGCGACATGGCGCAGAAGGTCGATCCCTACCTGCGCCCGCTCTACGACGCGCTCTACGACCTGATGGGCTACGACAAGGTCGCGAAAATGTTCGAGCGCCAGGCCATCGAGATCGCGCCGCTGGCCTTCATGCGCGGACGCACGCTGAACCACGCCTTCATCATCCTCGACGAGGCGCAGAACACGACCCGCGAGCAGATGAAGATGTTCCTCACCCGCATCGGCTTCGGCAGCAAGGCGGTGGTCACCGGCGACGTCACCCAGGTCGACCTGCCCAGGGGCACGGTCAGCGGACTGGTCGAAGCGCAGGCCGTGCTGAAAAAGGTGCGCGGCATCGCCTTCACCTTCTTCGAGGCGGCCGACGTCGTGCGCCATCCGCTGGTGCAGCGCATCGTCAACGCCTACGACCGTCACCGCAAAACCGCCGGCGGCGACGGCAAATGAGCGCCCGCCGCAAGGCGCCGCGCATCGACGTGCAATGCGCCGCCACCGCGCGCAACGTGCCGGCGCCCGCGCGCATCCGCCAGTGGGCGCGCGCGACCCTGCCCGGCGACGCCCGGGTCACCATCCGCATCGTCGGACGCGCCGAAGGCCGTCTGCTCAACCGCAGCTATCGCAACAGGGACTACGCCACCAACGTGCTGACCTTCGTGTTCCGCGATCGCCCGCCGTACGAAGGCGACATCGCGCTGTGCGCACCGGTGATCACCCGCGAAGCCCGCGAGCAGCGCAAGACCGTCGCCGCGCATTACGCGCACATGGTCGTGCACGGCCTGCTGCACCTGCAGGGTTATGATCACGAGAACGACGCGGATGCCGCGCTGATGGAGCGCCGCGAAAAAACATTGCTCGCCCGCTTCGGGTATCCTGATCCTTACCGCCAGATTCCCGTCCGCGCCGCCCGCGGCGCCTGAACGAAAAAACCATGGAAGAACCGCAGAAACCCACGCTGCTCGAACGACTGTCCGCGATGCTGCTGCGCGAGCCGGAGGACCGCGAACAGCTGATCGGCCTGCTGCACTCCGCGCACGACCGCAACCTGCTCGACGCCGACGGCCTGGCGATGATCGAAGGCGTGCTGCAGGTGTCCGAAATGCAGGCGCGCGACATCATGGTGCCGCGCGCACAGATGGACGTCATCGACGTCAACGAGCCGCCCGACCGCTTCATCCCGCTGGTGATCGAAACCGCGCACTCGCGCTTCCCGGTGATCAGCGAGAGCAAGGACGACGTGATCGGCATCCTGCTCGCCAAGGACCTGCTGCGCTACTACGCCGGCGAGGAGGAGTTCGACGTGCGCGACATGCTGCGCCCGGCGGTGTTCATTCCGGAATCGAAACCGCTCGACGTGCTGCTGAAGGAATTCCGCAAGAACCGCAATCACATCGCCATCATCGTCGACGAATACGGCGGCGTTGCCGGACTGATCACCATCGAGGACGTGCTCGAGCAGATCGTCGGCGACATCGAGGACGAGTACGACTTCGACGAGGCCGAGGACAACATCGTCCAGGAAAAGCGCGGCATCTACCGCGTCAAGGCGCTGACCGAAATCGCCGATTTCAACGCCGCCTTCGGCACCGCCTTCAGCGACGGGGAATTCGACACCGTCGGCGGCCTGGTGCTGAAGCGCTTCGGCCGCGTGCCCAAGCGCGGAGAACAGCTGATGATCGACGCGCTGAATTTCCGCGTGCTGCGCGCCGACAGCCGGCGCATCTACCTACTGCAGGTCGCGAAAAAACCGGACAAACCTGCCGCGACATCGTAAGTACTTGTTTTTATTGATATTTTTAAACCAGCCGCGATGACTGCTCCGCGCCGCGCCATCCAGTGGATCATCGCCGCGGCGCTGGGCGCGCTGACCGTCGCGGGCTACGCCCCGTTCGGCCTGTTTCCGCTGCCGCTGCTCAGCTTCGCGCTGCTGTTCCTGCTCTGGCAACGGGCAGCCTCCGCGCGCGAGGCCGCGCTGCTCGGTTTCGCCTTCGGTCTCGGCTGGTTCGGCGCCGGCGTGTCTTGGGTCTACATCAGCCTCAACGTGTTCGGCGCGATGCCGGCGCCGCTCGCCGCCGCGGTGACGCTGCTGTTCTGCGCCTATCTCGCGCTGCATCCGGCGGCGGCCGGTTATCTCAGCCGCCGTTTCGCGCTGCCGCCGGCGCTGAACTGGATCCTCTTCGTTCCGGCAGCCTTCACGCTGCTCGAATGGCTGCGCGGCTGGTTGTGGACCGGCTTTCCCTGGCTCAATCCCGGCTATACCCAGGCACCGCTGAGCCCGCTCGCCGGCTATGCGCCGGTCCTCGGCCTGCACGGTGTGACGCTGCTGCTGCTCGCCAGCGCCGGCGCGCTGTGCCGGGCATGGATCGCGCAGCCGTGGCGGCAATGGCGCAGCGCTTGGCCATGGCCCGCGGCGCTGCTGGCGGTCTGGCTGGGCGGCGCCGTGCTCAAGACCGTCGCCTGGACCGAACCGACCGGATCGAAAGTCACGGTGAGCCTGCTCCAGGGCAACATCGCGCAGGATCTCAAGTGGCGCGAGGATCAGCTGCGCGACACCCTGCTGCGTTACCTCGACCTGGTGCGCGGCAGCGACGGCCGGCTGGTCATCCTGCCCGAAACCGCATTGCCGATCTTCCTGCGCGACGTGCCTGCCGGCTATCTCGAAGAACTCGCCGGCCACGCGCGCCGGCACCGCGGCGACGTGCTGATCGGCGTGCCCGAGCGCCTGCCCAACGGCGACTACTACAACAGCGTGGTCTCGGTCGGCAGTTCGCCGCGGCAGGTCTACCGCAAGAACCACCTGGTGCCCTTCGGCGAGTTCATCCCGCTGCGCCCGCTGCTCGGCGAACTGGTGTCCCGGCTCGCGATTCCGCTGCAGGATTTCGCCCGCGGCGCGCCGGACCAGCAGCCGCTGGCCGTGGCCGGCGAACGGGTGGCCGTCAACATCTGCTACGAGGACGCCTTCGGCGAGGAAATCATCCGCCAGCTGCCGCAAGCCACGCTGCTGGTCAACGTCAGCAACGTCGCCTGGTTCGGCCGCTCGATCGCGCCGCGGCAGCATCTGCAGATCGCGCAGATGCGCGCCATCGAAACCGGCCGCTACATGCTGCGCGCGACCAACACCGGCATGACACGGTGATCAGTCCGCGCGGCCGCGTCGAGGCCGCCGCGCCGGAATTCACCCGGACCGTGCTGACCCACGCCGTCGCCGGCATGCAGGGCGCGACCCCCTTCGTGCGCTGGGGCAACCTGGCCGCGCTGGGCCTGTGCCTGATCGCGGTGGCGATGGCATTCCTGCTGCGGAGAAGCGGCCGGCCGTAACGCGTTTTGCCTGCGGCCCGTCTTTGGCGCAGTGCCGCAAAGCCTGTAAAATCCGGCGCTCGACTCGCGTCCTTCCGATGCTCACTTTCCAGCAAATCATCCTCAAGCTGAACCAGTACTGGGACCGTCAGGGCTGCGCCCTGCTGCAGCCCTATGACATGGAAGTCGGCGCCGGCACCTTCCACACCGCGACCTTTCTGCGCGCGATCGGCCCGGAGCCGTGGAAGGCCGCCTACGTGCAGCCCTCGCGCCGCCCGAAGGACGGCCGTTACGGCGAAAACCCGAACCGGCTGCAGCACTACTACCAGTACCAGGTCGTTCTCAAGCCTTCGCCGCCCGACATCCTGGAACTCTATCTGGGTTCGCTGCGCGAGATCGGCATCGACCCGCAGCAGCACGACATCCGCTTCGTCGAGGACGACTGGGAATCGCCGACGCTGGGCGCTTGGGGGCTGGGCTGGGAAGTGTGGCTGAACGGCATGGAAGTCACCCAATTCACCTATTTCCAGGAAGTTGGCGGCATCGCCTGCAAGCCGATCATGGGCGAGATCACCTACGGCCTCGAGCGCCTGGCGATGTACCTGCAGCGGAAGGAAAGCGTGTTCGACCTCGAATGGGCGCCGGGCATCCGCTACCACGACGTCTACTTCCAGAACGAAGTGGAACAGTCCACCTACAACTTCGAGCAGGCCAACGTCGAGGTGCTGCTGCTGCAGTTCGGCCAGTTCGAAGCCGAGGCGAAACGCCTGTTCGAGGCCGGCCTCGCGCTGCCCGGCTACGAGATGGTCATGAAGTGCTCGCACAGCTTCAACCTGCTCGATGCGCGCGGCGCGATTTCGGTGACCGAACGCGCGGCCTACATTGCCCGCGTGCGCGCGCTGGCGCGGCTGGCCGCGCAGGCCTATTACGCCTCGCGCAAGGCGCACCGCTTCGAGCGCGCCAGCGTCGAGGCCTTGCAGGCCTTCCTGCCGACCGAGGAACGCGACGAAGTGCTCGCCGCGCGCGCCGGAGCGCGGGCATGAGCCAACCGCTGCTGGTCGAGCTCTGCACCGAAGAGCTGCCGCCGAAAGCGCTGAAAAAACTCGGCGAAGCCTTCGCCGCGGGCATCGCCGCGGGACTTAGACAGCGCGGATTGCTCGACAGGGACGATTGCACGGTCTACGCCACGCCGCGCCGCCTGGCGGTGCTGTTTGCCGCGGTGCTCGACAAGGGCGCCGACCGGCCGGTCGAGGAAAAACTGATGCCGCTGGCGGTGGCGCGCGGCGCCGACGGCAAAGCCAGCCCCGCGCTGGAAAAGAAACTGGCCGCGACGGGGCGGACGGCGCTGGCCAGGCTGTTTCCGGACGGCCGCGACGGCGCCGATGCCTTCGTCGTCAAGAAGGAAGGCAAGGCCGAGTTCGTCTACCTGCAGACCCTGGCCCTGGGCCAGCCGCTGGCGCGCGCGCTGGAAGAAGCGCTGGCCGAGGCGATCGAAAAGCTGCCGATCCCCAAGGTCATGACCTACCAGCTGGCGGACGGCATCACCACGGTGAAATTCGTGCGCCCGGCACACGGCCTGGTCGCGCTGCACGGCAAGGCGGTAGTCGACGTCTCCGCGCTGGGCCTGAAAGCCGGACGCGCCACCCGCGGCCACCGTTTCCTTGCCCAGTCCGGCATCGAACTGGCAGCCGCGACCGATTACGAATCCGCCCTGCTCGATGCCGGCAAGGTCATCGCGTCCTTCGATCAGCGCCGCAGCCTGATCGAGAACCAGTTGCTGGAGAAGGCGAAAGCACTCGGAACGAACCTCGGCGACTACGCCGCGCTGCTCGACGAAGTCACTGCGCTGGTCGAGTGGCCCGTGGTGTACATCGCGGAATTCGACCCGGCCTTCCTCGAAGTGCCGCAGGAATGCCTGATCCTGACCATGCGCACCAACCAGAAATATTTTCCGTTGTTCGATGCCGCCGGAAAGCTGACCCACCGCTTCCTGATCGTCAGCAACATGCAGGTCGCCGATCCGGTCAACATCGTCAGCGGCAACCAGCGCGTGGTGCGGCCGCGGCTGGAGGATGCGCGTTTCTTCTACAACCAGGACCGCAGGGAACGCCTCGAAACGCGCGTGCCGCGGCTGGAAAAAGTCGTTTACCACAACAAGCTCGGCACCCAGCTGCAACGCGTGCAACGGGTGCAGCTGCTGGCCGGAAAGATCGCGCGCCTGCTGAAAACCGATGTGGCGCAGGCCAAACGCGCGGCCTGGCTGGCCAAGGCCGATCTCGTCACCGGCATGGTCGGCGAGTTCCCGGAACTGCAGGGCGTGATGGGCCGCTACTATGCCCGGCACGACGGCGAACCCGCCGCCGTGGCCGACGCCATCGCGGAACATTACCAGCCGCGCTTCGCCGGCGACCGCCTGCCGGAGCATCCGGTGTCCTGCGCCGTCGCGCTGGCCGACAAGCTGGAAACGCTGGCCGGACTGTTCGGCATCGGCCAGTTGCCGACCGGCGACCGCGATCCCTTCGCGCTGCGCCGGCACGCGCTGGGCGTGATCCGTTTGCTGGTCGAACGCGACCTCCCGCTGAAGCTGGACGCGCTGATCCATGACGCCTTCTCCGTATTCGCGAAGGAACTGAAGCTCGCGGACGCGGACGCCGATCTGGAAACTTTCGTCTTCGAGCGCATGCGCGGCTACTTCGCCGAAGCGGGTTACAGCACGCGGGAAATCGATGCGGTGCTCAGCATGCGCCCGGCACTGATCCACAGGATCCCCCTGCAGCTCGCGGCGGTTCGCGCCTTTGCCGCGCTGCCCGAGGCGGAAAGCCTGGCTGCGGCCAACAAACGCATCAAGAACATCATCGAAAAATCGGCCCCCTCCGCCGGAGACGTGTTCTCCGAAAAGCATCTTCAGGCCCGGGAAGAATCTGAGCTGTACAGGGCCTTCATGACTGCCGACGCGAAGGCGGACGCCGCCTATGAGGCCGGACAGTTCACGGAAACCCTGCAGGCCCTTGCCGTGCTGAAACCCACTGTGGACGCGTTTTTCGACAATGTCATGGTCAACGTCGAGGATCCCGCCCTGCGCAGCAACCGCCTGCTGTTGCTGATGAAACTCGAAAGCGCTTTCAACCGTTTCGCCGACATCTCCAAACTCGCCGCATGACCACCCCGCTCATCACTCATCACTCATCGTTCATCACTGCACGATGAAGCTCGTCATCCTCGACCGCGACGGCGTGATCAACGAGGACAGCCCGTCGTACATCAAGAGTCCCGACGAGTGGAAGCCGATCCCCGGCAGCCTCGAGGCCATCGCGCTGCTCAACCAGGCCGGATACCGGGTGCTGGTGGCCACCAACCAGTCCGGCGTCGGCCGCGGACTGTTCGAAATGGCGACGCTGAACGCGATCCACGACAAGATGCACCGCGCGCTCGGCCTGGCCGGCGGCCGCCTCGACGGCATTTTCTACTGCCCGCACGCGCAGGACGCGAACTGCGGCTGCCGCAAGCCGAAACCGGGGCTGCTCGAGGAAATCTCGCGGCGTTTCGGCGTCGGCCTCGAAGGGGTGCCATTCATCGGCGACTCGCTGCGCGACCTGCAGGCCGCCACCGCGGTGGGGGCGCAACCGGTGCTGGTGCTGACCGGCAAGGGCAAAAAGACGCGCGAGGACGGCGGCCTGCCGGAGGGCACCGTGGTCCACGACGACCTGGCCGCGGCCGTGCACAGCCTGCTGCAATGATCCTGACCGCGCTGCGTTCCACCGTCTTCGCGGCCGTCCTGATTCTCGTCACTCCGGTGTTCGCGGCCATCGCGCTGCTGACCTTCCCGCTGCCGCCGCTGACGCGTTACCGCATCATCACCGTCTGGACCCGCTGCATCGTCTGGTCTCTGCGCGCCGTCTGCGGCATCCGCTACCGGGTCATCGGCGCCGAAAACATTCCGCGCGTGCCCTGCATCATCCTGTCCAAGCACCAGTCGGCCTGGGAGACGCTGGCCTTCCAGATGATTTTCCCGCCGCAGGTGTGGGTGCTGAAAAAGGAACTGCTGCGCGTGCCCTTTTTCGGCTGGGGACTGGCGATGCTGTCACCGATCGCGATCGACCGCAGCCTGCGCCGGGAAGCGCTGCAGCAGTTGATCGAGCAGGGGCGGCAGCGGCTGGACGCCGGCTTCTCCATCGTCATCTTTCCGGAGGGCACGCGCATTCCCCCCGGCAGCCGCGGCAAATACCGTCCCGGCGGGGCGCGGCTGGCCGTGCAGACCGGCACCCCGGTGCTGCCGGTGGCGCACAACGCCGGCCTGCGCTGGGGGCGCAACGCCTTTCTGAAGCATCCGGGTCTGGTCACCGTCAGCATCGGCCCGCTGATCAGTCCGGAAGGCAGCGACGCGGAAACGCTGTCGGCCCGCGTCGAGCAATGGATCGAGGACGAAATGCCGCAGCTCGATGCGCGCTGAACGGACCGCCGAGCAGGCGATCGACCTCGCGGGCAACCGCATCGCCTACCGGCTGAACCGGTCGCCGCGCCGGCGCACCATCGCGCTGCTGATCGACGACCGCGGCCTGCGCGTGGCGGCGCCGCTGCGCGCGCCGCAGCGGGCCATCGACGATCTGCTGCGCGAACACGCGGCCTGGGTCATCCGCAAGGTCGGCGACTGGGAACGCAAAAGATCGGCGCCCCGGCTGTGGATCGCCGGCGAACGGATCATGCTGCAGGGCGCGCCGCTCACGCTGGAGCCCTGCCCCGGCGTCGATCAACCGCGACTCGAAGGCGACCGCCTGCTGTTCGACGCCGCGCTCGATGCGCCGTCCGTCGAATCCGCCGTCCATCGCTGGCTGAAGCAGCGCGCGCTGGCGCACTTCACCGCCCGCTGCCATGCCTACAGCGCGCAACTCGGCCTGCCGGCGCCCGCCGTGCGGCTGTCCAGCGCGCGCACGCGCTGGGGCAGTTGCCATGCCGGCGGCCGCATCCGCATGAACTGGCGGCTGATCCAGGTGCCGCAGGCATGGATCGACTATGTCGCCGCGCACGAAGTCGCCCATCTGCACCAGATGAACCACTCGCCGGCCTTCTGGGAAACCGTCGCATTGCTGGTCTCCGATCACGCCGCGCGCCGGGCCGCGCTGCGGCGCGAAGCGCACCGTTACCTGCTGCCCTGAACGGCGGTGCGGCGCGGGGCCTGTGCTACACTGCCCGCCACTTTTCGCGCGAGCATTCCTGTGCGTCCGACGCTGCCCAGAATCCCGTCCCTGATCCTGTTTCTGATGATCCTGTCCTTCGCGGGTTGCGGCTACAAGGGGCCGCTCTACCTGTCCAAGGACAAGCCCGCCGCGGCAAAGAAATCCGCGCCACAGCCGGTACCCGCGGCGGAACCCGTCCGCCAGCCATGAACGCCTTCGGTTACCGCAACGGCGAGCTGCACGCGGAAGACGTGCCGCTCAGCCGCATCGCCGCCGAGTTCGGCACGCCCTGCTATGTCTATTCGCGCGCCGCGCTGACCCGCGCCTGGCGCGAATTCGACGCCGCCTTTGCCGGCCGCGACCACCTGCTGTGTTACGCGGTGAAGGCCAATCCCAACCTCGGCGTACTCGACGTGTTCGCGCGCCTGGGCAGCGGCTTCGACATCGTGTCGGGCGGCGAGCTGGCCCGCGTCATCGCCGCCGGCGGCGATCCGCGCAAGGTGGTGTTCTCCGGCGTCGGCAAGACCGCCGCCGAGATGCGCCAGGCCCTGCAGGCCGGCATCCTCTGCTTCAACGTCGAATCCGCGGCCGAACTGGAATTGCTGAACCGGGTGGCCGGCGAGCTGGGGGTTGTTGCCCCGGTCAGCCTGCGGGTGAACCCGGACGTGGATGCCAGGACCCATCCCTACATCGCCACCGGGCTCAAGGAAAACAAGTTCGGCGTCGCCTACGACGAGGCGCTGGCGACTTACCGCCGCGCGGGCACGCTGCCGCATCTGCGCATCGAAGGCGTCGACTGCCACATCGGCTCGCAGCTCACCGAGGTTGCCCCCTTCATCGCCGCGCTCGAGCGCGTGCTGGCGCTGGTCGATGCGCTGGAGCGCGACGGCATCGCCATCCGCCATCTCGACCTCGGCGGCGGACTGGGCATCCGTTACCGCGACGAAACGCCGCCGCCGGTCGCGGATTATGCGCAGGCGCTGATCGCCGCGCTGGGCAACCGCCCGCAGAAACTGGTGTTCGAGCCGGGGCGCCTGCTCACCGGCAACGCCGGGGTGCTGCTGTCCACCGTGCTTTACCTGAAGCCGGGCCAGGAAAAGAATTTTGCCATCGTCGACGCCGCGATGAACGACCTGATGCGCCCGGCCCTTTACGAAGCTTGGCACGACGTGCTGCC
Source organism: uncultured Bordetella sp. (assembly GCA_964533495.1). Taxonomy (GTDB): domain Bacteria; phylum Pseudomonadota; class Gammaproteobacteria; order Burkholderiales; family SG8-41. The sequence continues at coordinate 122,530 of CAZHJU010000001.1, forward strand.
GCTGCGCGAAGCCGCCGCCGGGAACCGGCCCTACGACATCGTCGGCCCGGTCTGCGAGAGCGGCGACTTCCTCGCCCGGGATCGCCGGATCGCCGCCGGGCCCGGTGACGTCATCGCCATCGCATCGGCAGGCGCCTACGGCATGAGCATGTCATCGAACTACAACACCCGCCCGCGCGCGGCGGAGATCATGGTCGACGGCGGACAGGCGCACGTCGTGCGCGACCGCGAAACCGTCGCCATGCTGTTCGCCAACGAGCATCGTTTGCCGGAATGACATTGTCAGCACCGCCGATCACGTACGATTTTCAGTACGGATGCGGTGTTGCCGCAAATCCACAGCCGCAATCGCTTGATCAAAAAAACTTGACAAAGGTATTGCATTTATTTTTCGCCCTAGCATAGAATTGGCGCACCGAACACGGTTCCCGTGATTTTTTTGCGATGATCGTGTGCTGGTAGTGCGGAACTTAAGCCGCATTCAGACGATGCCTAAGTTAACTTTCAAGGAGACGATTATGGCAGCGAAGAAAAAAGCGAAAGCTAAAAAGAAAGTAGCCAAGAAGAAAGCAGCCAAGAAGAAGTAAGTAGCAGGTAGTTCGCGAAGGCCGGGTAACCCCCGGCCTTCGCATTTGGTGAACCCCGCAAGCCGGTCTTCTTTTACGCAGCAACGGCGCACCGCGCATTCCGGCATCCCGTCTTCAGCGCATCCCTGCCATTCGGCGGAATATAAAAAGTACTTTAAAAACAAGTACTTATATAAACACTATCGCAAGCAGCACAGTTCTTCGCGACAGCGCCGCCCGGTCTTCAGGGATTCAGTTGCCGGTAAACGGCATCGGCGACACGCAGCAACTCCTCGCGCTCGGTTTCACCGGACAGCGCATAACCGAGACGGCCGTCGAGCCAGTAAAACACGCTGACGCCGTTCTCCCGCGCAAAGCGGAATGCCGTCTGCGCGCGGGCATCGCTGCCGGCGCGAACATACAGCGTCAGGCGCTGGCCCTTGATGTCCTGGTACATGAACTGCGCCGCCGGTCCGCGTTCACCGGGCAGCAGCCGTCCGCCGACCAGCGAGTACCCCGACCTCGCAAGATGGGGAATCCTCAGGCTGGCACCGAGCCGTTTCGACAGCCAGCGCACGAGATGCGCTTCCTGGTCCGCGCCGACTTCGACCGGGTGCCGCACTTCCGGACTGTAAACCGCGTGCGCGACGGCGGCGACCCTCGCCAGGTACAGCGTCTGTACCCGTTCCGCCGCGACATGGGCATGCAGCTGCCAGCCGGCGATCCCGCTCAGCAGCATCAGGGCGGCGACCGCCGCATGCCGGCGCCACGGCAATGCGGCGCCCTGTCGTCCGGGATGCAGGCGCGGCGGGACCGCTTCGGTCAGCAGCGAATCGAAGGCTGTCCGCAGCGCCGCCGCATGGCGGCGATAGGCGCCGATGCGCTGCGCATCGTCCTGATGCTGCGCCAGATGGTTTTCGACATCGGCCCTGCGCGCAGCCGGCAGGCGGCCGTCGACGTAGGCCTGCAGCTCGCTTTCGGTCACTGGGATTCCGCTCATTTGACGACCTTCAGCGGCGCATTGCTGTCCGGCAGACCCTGCAGCAGCCGGCGCAGGCGTTCCCTGCCGCGCGACAGCCGCGACATCACGGTGCCGATGGGCACATCGAGCACATGCGCGGCCTCGTCATAGGTCATCTGCTCCAGTCCCACCAGCAGCAGCACGGCGCGCTGCTCTTCCGGCAGCGACTGCAGCGCCACGTCGAGATCGCGGATTTCCAGCCGGTCGCCCGCCTGCGGCTGCGGCAAATCGGCGGCGGAAACGTCCAGCGGCACCGTCCTCGTGGCCGCGGCGCTGCGCACCTGGTTGACGAATACGTTGTGCATGACGGTGAACAGCCAAGCCCGCAGGTCGCTGCCTTCGCGCCACAGCTCACGCTTGACCAGCGCCCGCTCCAGCGCATCCTGCACCAGGTCATCGGCGGCGCTGGCATCCCCGGTCAGCGCCCGCGCATAACGGCGCAGGCGCGGGATGTACTGCATGGCCTGGGTAGCAAACATGTCGGATGCCGGTCGGGTCACCTGCTGTCGCCTCCTGAACACCGGGCCGGGCCGGCTTATTCCCCGGCGCCTGCCGCGGCAGGCGCCGGAAACACGTGCTTCGTCATGCCCCAGCGCGCCGCCAGCGTTTCCACCGCATTGAGGATTTCCTCGGCGCGCGCCGGATGATTGTAAGCGGCCGACGCCAGCCGCGACAGGGCCTGCGGGGTGCCGAACTCCATCCCCAGCAGGCCGATCAGCTCGCCGGCGCCGCGTCCGGCGATCTCGGCGCCCAGCGCGCGGCCGCTGTCGAGATCCGCGACCAGGCGCAGGAATCCGCCATGTTCTCCGGCAGCCAGCGCCGCGGGGTTGAAATCAAACGAAGTGAAACCGGCCGCAGGTTCCAGGCCCTGCGTCTCCGCCTCGTCCTCGCCCAGGCCGACACGCGCCAGTTCCAGCGCGGAGTACAGCACCTGCGGCACCTGTTCGTCCCGGCGCGGTCGACTGCCGGGATCGAGGATGTCGGACACCGCCACCGCGGCATCGGCCAGCGCATGGTTGGCGCTCATGCCGGGGTTCGCGACATCGCCGATGGCGTGAATGCCGGGCGCGGCGCGGTTGTATCCGTCGACGACGACATGACCCTGCGCGCCGGTCGCGATGCCGGCGCGCCCGAGGTCCAGCCCTTCCGTGCAGGGGCGGCGCCCGGTGCCGGCCAGCACCCAGTCGACGACGAGCCGGTCGCCGTCGCCCAGGGTCAGGATGACGCCGTCATCCGTCACCTCCGCAGCGCTGATGCGCCCCTGCAATCGCGGCGCAATCCCGGCACCGGCCAGCGCCTCGCGCAAAGCCGCCCGCGCCGGCACGCTGAATGCGGACGACGACAGCGGCTCGCGCCCGGTCAGCCAGGTCACGTCGAGACCGAGCTGGCGGAGGATGAACGCCATCTCCGTGCCGACCGCGCCGGAACCCAGCACCGCCACGCGCCGGCCCGGCGGCGGCGGCACATCGAACAGGTCGTCCGTCGTCAGGATCCGCCCCGGAACCCGCCGCAGCGGTTGCGGCAGCCAGGGCTGCGAACCGGTGGCAATGATGATGTGCCCGGCCCCGACCGGAGCATCGCCCACGCACAGCGACCGCGGGCCGTCGAAACGCGCATGGCCGTGCAGGCGCACGATGCCCAACCGGCCGAGGTAATCGGCATAACTGTCGCGCACCGTGTCGACGATTCGCCGCTGGTGACGCCAGGCCTGCGGAAAATCGGCGGACAGGGTGCCGCCGATGCCGCGTTCCGGATACGCCGTTGCATCGGCGATGACGCAGGCGCTGTGGTACCAGGCCTTTTTCGGCACGCAGCCGCGGTTGAGGCAGGTGCCGCCCCAGCTGCTTTTCTCGATGATCGCCACCTTCAGGCCGCGCAGGGCCGCCAGCACCGCCGCGCGGTAGCCGCCGGGGCCGGAACCGATGATCGCCAGATCCAGCGCCGGCATGTCCCTACACCCGCCCCGCCACCAGCGCCCGCAGTTTTTCCGCGGCATGGGCGATCAGTTTCGGCCAATCCGTCAATTCCGGCGCGGACACGATTTCCACCGACGGATACCACAGGCAGCGGTGGTCGCCGCCATGCGCCCAGTAATGAAACGGCGCCCGTTCCCCGGGGTACAACAGCCAGACCGGTTTGCCCAACGCGGCGGCAAGGTGCGCACTGACATTGCTGGTGGTGATCAACAGGTCACTGGCCTCGATAATGGCAAGAACCTCGTCAAGGTCATTGTAGTAATCGACATCGTCAACATGCAGGATCTCGACACCCAGATGTTGCGCCGCCCGGTTTCGCTCGTCCACGGTGTCGCCATACTGGACATCCACCCACCGGATACCCGGAACCTGCAGCAATGGCGCCAGTTGCTCCAGAAACAGATTCTTGCTGCGTCCACGCCAATCCGTGCGTCGCGTACGCCAGGACAAAGCGACACGGCAGTCCCCGCCCAGAATCTTGCGGTAGCCATCGACACGCTGCGGTAACGCGCTCAGTATCCGTCGCGGCTGCCGGGAAAAACTCTGGATATCCCGGCGAAACCAGCGCGGCAGTGAGCCGGCCAGCACGGCGGCCGACCTCGACGTGAGCGCCGGCAACGGAGGATCCGACAATTCAACAAACGTCAGGGAAGGAAAAGACCGCCGGTACGCGGCGATCAGGCGGCGATCGACTTCGCAGACGAACGGCGGCCCGGCGGCCTCCAGTTCCGGCAGAAGTGTCGAAAACAGGATTTGATCGCCGATACCCTGTTCCGCCCATACGGCCAATCCATCAGGAACGTCATGCCCCGGTCCGCGCCAGTGCCGGACGCCATCGAACCGGACCACCGAATCCGGATGGGTCCGCAGATTCATGCGCTGGCCCGGAATTGCAAGGCGTGATTCATATCCATCCCAGGCTTGGGAAAAGTTCCGGCGAAACAAGCGCAATAGCGCCAGATTATGGATTGCCTCCTGATACCCGGGCCTTGCTTCCAGCGCCTTCGCAAACCAATTTTCGGCTTTTTCATCCTCGCCGGCGCGCTGCAGCGCCATTCCCAATCCGTTGCAGGCGGATGCATCAAGCGGCTGGGCTGCAAGCGCCGCCGCGAATTCTGACTGCGCCTCCTGTATCCGCCCCTGCTCCAGCAAGGCATTGCCCAGGTTGACGCGCGCGTCGACGAATGCCGGAGCCAGGGCCAGGGCCCGGCGGAAGCTCTCCAACGATTCCTCGATGCCGCCGGCCTGCAACAGCGCATTGCCGCGATTGTTCCAGGCATCGGCATGATCAGGAGCATGCCGCAACACCTTATCGAAACTGTCGACCGCCTCCCGAAAACGGCTCAACGCCATGAGGGCATTGCCGCGGTTGTAATGCAGCATCGGCACATCCGGCCTCAGTTGCAGCGCCCGGTCGAAACTGTCCAATGCCTCCGCATGACGGCCAAGCTCCTGCAGGGCATTGCCGCGGTTGCACAGGATTTCCGGCTGGTCGGGCCTGAGCATCAACGACTCATCGTAACTGCGCAGCGCGTCCTCGCAACGCCCCAGCCGTCTGTGGGCATTGCCGAGCCCGAACAACGCCTGCGCATCCCCCGGCGCCAGCGACAGGGCACGCTCGAAAAAAGCGGCGGCATCTCCCGGCGACCCGGATTCGAGGCGCAACTGGCCGAGCAGCAGGTGCGCTTCAGGGTTTCGCGGGTCGGCGGCCAGCGCCGCGTTCGCCCAGTACTCGGCTTCGGCATAGGCTCCGGCCTCGGCCCGGATCAATCCCAGCAGGCAGCATGCGGCCGCATCGCCGGGCTTCGCTGCGATTCGGCGACGCAGCAGAACTTCGGCCTCGCCGGAACGGCCCTGCATCCGCAGCTTGCGCGCACGCTCGACACCATCATTTCGCCCTGACATGACCGGTCCTTGCGCCCGCTTACACCAGGAACAGCGTCGCCAATCCGAGAAAAATGAAAAATCCGCCGCTGTCGGTGATGGCGGTGATCATTACGCTCGAACCGATGGCCGGATCGCGGCCCAGTTTGTCCATGAACAGCGGGATCGCCACGCCCATGACCGCCGCCAGCAGCAGGTTGAGCACCATGGCGCCGGTCATCACCAGGCCAAGCTGCCAGCTGTGGTAGATCAGGAACGCAAACAGGCCCACCACGCTGCCCCAGAGCAGGCCGTTGAGCAGGGACACACTGATCTCCTTCAGGAACAGCTGGCGCGCGCTGGTGCGCGTGATCTGGCCCAACGCCAGCGCGCGCACGATCATGGTGATGGTCTGGTTGCCCGAATTGCCGCCGATGCCGGCGACGATGGGCATCAGCGCCGCCAGCGCCACCAGCTGCGCGATCGAATGCTCGAACACGCCGATCACGCGTGAGGCGATGAAGGCCGTCACCAGGTTGACCGCCAGCCAGGTCCAGCGGTTGCGCACGCTGCTCCAGACCGAGGCGAACAGGTCCTCCTCCTCCTTCAGGCCGCCGGCGGAGAGGATCTCGCTGTCCTTCGCTTCGCGGATGTAGTCCACCACCGCGTTGATCGTCAGCCTTCCGACCAGGTGTCCCTGGCCGTCGACCACCGGCGCCGACACCAGCTCGTAACGGTCGAAGGCGCTGGCGGCCTCACGGGCATCCTGCCCGGAATGGAAACTGCGGAAATCGCGGACCATCACGTCGCCCACCAGCATGTCGGGATCGGCCACCAGCAGGCGGTTGACCGGCAGCAGGCCGCGCAGGGTTTCATCACGGTCGACGACGAACAGCTGGTCGGTATGATCCGGCAGGTCGGTCAGTCGCCGCAGATAGCGCAGCACCACTTCCAGCGTGACATCCTCGCGCACCTCGATCATGTCGAAGTCCATCAGCGCGCCGACCGCATCCCCGGGATAGGACATCGCCGCGCGCAATTGCTCGCGCTCCTCCGTCGACAGCCCCTTGAACACGTCGAGGATGACTTCCCGCGGCAGGTCCGGCGCGAGGTCCGCGATCTCGTCGGTTTCGAGCTGCCCGGTCGCGGCCACCAGCTCGCCCTCGTCCATGTGCGCGATCAGCGATTCGCGCACCGCATCCGACACCTCGAGCAGGATCTCGCCGTCGCGTTCGGCCTTGACCAGGTCCCAGACCACCAGGCGCTGGTCGCGCGGCAACGCCTCGAGGATGTAGGCGATGTCCGCGGAGTGCATGCGCTCGAGCAGCTGCTGCAGCTCGGCAAGATGCTGGCGGTGGACCAGCGTCTCCACCAGCTCCTGGCGCGGGCTGTCCCGGCCCTGCATCAGGTTCTCGACCAGCTCGTGACGATGCAGCAGATCGAGCACCTGCTCGAGCTGCGCCGCGACATCTGGATGGTTTGCCTGCCTGTCGGCCACCTGCGATTCCGGAGAAAAGTGGACGGGATCGGTCGAATCTGCGGCCACATTCTAGGTAGATCATGCTGCAGTGTCCAAGCATTCCTGCCCGCGGCCGCGGCGCAGACAGCCTCTGCGGAAAAAGGTATCTTCGGCCTAGGCCGATTCCGGCATTCCATTCCGACCAGAACGCTCATGTCCGCATCACTGAACAACCGGCTGAACAAGGCGCGCCGGCACCTGCACGACGGCGATGTCGCCGCGGCCCTCGCGCTGTGCTCCGAAGTGCTGGCGAAGGCGCCGCACAACCCGGACGCGCTGATGCTGCGCGGCATCGCCGCCCTGATGAACCAGCGGCCCGCCGAAGCGGCCGCGGATTTCCGCCAGGCACTGGCGGCGATGCCCGGCGACGGCGCGCTGCTCGAATACCTCGGCCTCGCGCTGCTGACCCTCGGCAACCACGCGGAGGCGGAACAGGCGCTGCAGCGCGCCTGCGCGCTGACCGGCGCGCCGGCCTCGGCGTGGATGCGGCTCGGGCTGGCGCAGTTGCACGGGGGCCGCGCCGGCGAAGCGGTCGCCGCGCTGCGGCAGGCCCTGCAGCGGGCGCCGGGGCAACCGGACTGCCTGCTGAATCTCGGCCAGGCACTGGCGGCTGCCGGCGATCGCGCCGCCGCGGCGGCACAGTTCGAAGCGCTGCTGCAGTCGGTGCCCGGCCATCCCGATGCGCTGTTCAACCTCGGCGTGCTCGAACTCGAAGCCGGCAACCACGACGCCGCGCGCCGGCGTTTCGAAGCGGCGCTGTCGCGGGATCAGGGGCACGGCGATGCGCGGGTCAATCTCGCGGTGGTCCTCGAGCGGCAGGGCGACACAGAGGCGGCGGCGCGGCAACTGGAACAGGCATTGGCCCTGGCGCCGGCGCATCCCCATGCCCATGGCGGGCTGGGCCGGCTGCGGCTGATGCAGGGCCGGCATGCCGAGGCCCGCCGCCATTTCGAGGCGGCGCTCGCGGCGCTGCCGGGAATGCCGGCGGCGTTGGAAGGTTTGGGCGCCGTGTCGCGCCTGCAGGGCCGCCATGCCGAAGCGGCGCACTGGTACGGCCTGCTGCTGGAACAGGATCCCGATGACGCCGCGGCCTGGTCGCAGCGCGCCGACAGCCTGCTGCAGATCGGCAGGCTCGACGAGGTCGCGACAGCCGCGGAACGCGCCCTCGCGCTGGATCCGGCGCGCGCGCAGGCCTATGCCGTGCTCGCCCAGCGCAAGATCGTGCTCGGCGAACTTGGTCCCGCGGTGGAACTCCTCGAACAGGGGGTGGAACGCACGGACGACGCCGTGCTGCTGGGCCTGCTCACCCATCAGTCGCGGCATATCTGCGACTGGGCGCGCTGGCGCCGCAACTGGGCGCGGCTGGCGCCCCGCCTCGCCGGCGACGAGGACTGCGGCAGCCCCTTCTCGCTGCTCTGCGAGGACGTCGATGCCACATTGTTGGTGGATTACACGCGGCGCTGGGCGCGCCGGCGCTTCGGCACCCTGGCGGCGCCAGCACCCGCGCCACACCGCCTCGAACCCGGCGCGCGGCTGCGCATCGGCTACCTGTCGGCGGATTTCCAGGAACACCCGGCGGCCTACCTGATCACGGAAATGCTGGAACACCACGACCGCGGCCGCTTCGAAATCTTCGCCTACTCCTATGGCCCGGCCAGCAACGGCGTCATGCGCCGGCGCATCGTTGCCGCGGTCGATCATTTCATCGACATCGCCCGGGACACCGACGACGCGGCGGTTGCGCGCATCCGCGGGGACGCCATCGACATCCTGATCGACCTCAAGGGTTACACCGTGGCCGACCGCCTCGAGATCATGGCGCAGCGCCCGAGCCCGCTGCAGCTCACCTGGCTCGGATATCCCGGCACCACCGGCACCGATTTCATCGACGGCATCATCGCCGACCCGCAGATCGTCCGCCTCGGCGAGGAAACGGGCTGCTCGGAGCGTGTGCTGCGCATGCCGCACTGCTACCAGCCGACGGATCGCCGGCGGACGATCGCCGAACCGCTGGCGCGACGGGACTACGGCCTGCCGGAAACAGCGCCGGTGCTCTGCTGCTTCAACCAGACCTTCAAGATCACGCCGGAAGTGTTCGCCGTGTGGATGCGCCTGCTCGCGGCCCTGCCCGGCAGCGTGCTGTGGCTGGTCGACGCCAACCACTGGGCCACCGCCAACCTGCGCGCTGCCGCGCAGGCGGCCGGCATCGATCCGCAACGCCTGGTCTTCGCGCCGCGCAAGCCGCTGGCCGAACATCTCGCGCGCTACCGCGTCGCCGACCTCGCGCTGGACAGTTTTCCCTACACCTCGCACACCACCGCCAGCGACGCGCTGTGGTGCGGCTGCCCGCTGGTCGCGTTGCGCGGCGACACCTTCCCGGCGCGGGTATCCGCGAGCATCCTCACCGCCGCCGGACTGCCGGATCTCGTGACCGATACCCTCGCTGATTACGAGCGGAAAATCCTCGAACTCGCCGGCGACCGCGAGGCCCTGGAAAAAGTGCGCGCGCGGGTGCAGGCGGCCCGCGGGCAGTCATCGCTGTTCGACACCGAGGCCTTCACCCGGGATTTCGAGCAACTGCTGCTCGACCAGCAGGTCGCGATCACCGGCACGCGCGCATAAAAAAACGGGCGCCGAAGCGCCCGTTTCGAGTTTCCGCCTGCGCGGAAAGTAATGCGTGATGCTTAGAAGCGGTGGCCGAGGTTGAACACCACGCCATGGTTCTTCGAACCCACGTTGGCTACACCGAGGCCGTTGAGGTTGTAGATGCCGAAACGGTCGTTCTTCAGGTGGGTGTAGCCCACGCCGGCGAAGGTCCGCTTCGACAGGTCATGCACATACTTGATCTGCCACAGTTTCGCACCGGTATCGCTCCCGGCTCCCGGGTTATTGACGCCTGCTGCGCCTCCGCCCAAGGTCGCGCCCGCCGTGCCCTTCGTATCACCCGCGCGGGTGTAGGCGAAATGCACGTTGTGCGGACCCGCAACTTTCCACTCGGCGCCGATGTGCCAGTTGTTGCGCTTGACACTGGTGGCCGGAGCGGGGTCGCCATCCAACTTGGAGTATGCGCCGCCCAGCTTCACGCTGCCCAGCTGGTAGGACGCGCTGATATGCCAGCCATCCGCATCCCCGCCGCCGGCATAGGTCTTGTCGTTGTTGGCATAGCCCAAGCCGAGGGCCAGCGGACCTTGGCGATACGTGCCGGCAAGCGACACGTTGCGCTGCTTGGCCGTCGGCGCAGCCGCCGGAAGAACCGTGGAGGTGTTGGTCGAGGTCACGGAAACCATGGCCTGGAAGCCGCCAAAGTTCGGGCTGTCGTAGTTGATCGAATTCTGCTGGCGGCGGGCAAATGCGTTCGGGGTGGCACCGATTGCGAGGGTGCCCGGGCCGCCGTGCATCAGGTGGGTGGTACCGAAAGCACCCGTGTCGCGGGCGCCGGTGTTGCCGACGCGCGAGCGCTTGTACGGGTTGTCCCACAGGCCGATGAAGAAGTTGCCGAAGCTGCCCTTCAGGCCCAGCGCGCTGTTGCGCGAGCAGAAGCCCTGCGGACCTTGGCCGCGGATGTCCGCGGTGGAGGCGCACTGGAACCAGACCGACATGCCACCGCCCAGTTTCTCTTCACCCTTGAAACCGATTTCCGAGCCCGGGGACTGCAGGAAGTCGGGATTGGCCGGATCAGCACCACCGACGTTGTTCGAACCCTGGTTGATGAAGCCGTATTCCATATACATGTTGCCGAACACCTGCACGGTGCTGCCTTGCGCCAGCGCAGCGGCCGGAGCGGCGAGCGCGCCGGCAACTGCGACTGCGATCAGTTTCTTCTGCATGTGTAAATCTCCTCTAGTTGGGAAAGTCGCTCCGGACTTCCGAATCTCAAAAGCCCCCTGAGCGCAACGCGTCCTGCTAAACATGGACACGGCGCAATTATGTTTGACCGTGGCGGGCAAACCCAAGCAAAAGCCCGGGAAATTGACTTTTTAAAGAGACGATTGTTGCGCATTTGCAACAATTTATAGAGGGAGCTCTTAGGTAGAAAAATCAATTACTTGGAGCACGATCCTCGCAAGATTTACACAATTGTCTGTCGCATCGGCATTAAATATCAATAAAAACAATAACTTATACCAATCTACATCATGCCAGGCAAAGATGGTCCAAGCAGGTGTTTCGAAATCGAAGCTACTGACCGGCTTCTGCCCTGCGCAGGCAGCGCTTGCCCGCTGGCCAGGTGGTGGGGCACCCCCGGGATGCGAACATAAAAAAACGGGCGCCGAAGCGCCCGTTTTGAGTTTCCGCTTGCGCGGAAGGTAATGCGTGATGCTTAGAAGCGGTGGCCGAGGTTGAACACCACGCCCTTGTTCGTCGCGCCGGCGCTCACAACACCCAAACCGTTGAGGTTGTAACCCGCATTGCGGTCGTTCTTCAGGTGAACGTAACCCACGCTGGTGAAGGTCCGCTTCGACAGGTCATGCACGTACTTGACCTGCCACAGCTTCGCGCCGGTATCACCGCCAACCGCCGGACGCAGCGCGTTCAGCACCGCGCCGGGCGTGCCCTTCGCGTCGCCGGCCTGGGTATAGCCGAAGTGCACGTTATGCGGCCCCGCAACTTTCCACTCGGCGCCGAGGTGCCAGCTGCTGACCTTGTAGTCGGAGGCAGGAGTGGGATCCGCATCGATCTTGGCGTACGCGCCGCCCAGCTTCACGCTGCCCAGCTGGTAGGACGCATTGATGTGCCAAGAATCCGCATCCCCGCCGGTGGCAAAGGTCTTGTCGTTGTTGGAATAGCCGACACCGAGGGCCACCGGACCTTGACGATACACACCGGCAAGCGACACGTTGCGCTGCTTGGCCGTCGGCGCAGCCGACGGAAGAACCGTGGAGGTCTGGGTCGAGCTCACGGAAACCATGGCCTGGAAGCCGCCAAAGTTCGGGCTGTCGTAGTTGATCGAATTCTGCTGGCGGCGGGCAAATGCGTTCGGGGTGGCACCGATTGCGAGGGTGCCCGGGCCGCCGTGCATCAGGTGGGTGGTACCGAAAGCACCCGTGTCGCGGGCGCCGGTGTTGCCGACGCGCGAGCGCTTGTACGGGTTGTCCCACAGGCCGATGAAGAAGTTACCGAAGCTGCCCTTCAGGCCCACCGCGCTGTTGCGCGAGCAGAAACCGTTCTGGCTCTGGCCGCGGATGTCCGCCGTGGACGTGCACTGGAACCAAGCCGACAGGCCACCGCCCAGTTTCTCTTCACCACGGAAACCGATCTCCGAGCCCGGGGACTGCAGGACATCGGGATTGGCGGGATCCACGCCGGCGACGCTCGAGCCTTGGTTGACGAAGCCGTATTCGATGTACATGTTGCCGAACACCTGCACGGTGCTGCTTTGCGCCAGCGCAGCGGCCGGGGCGGCGAGCGCGCCAGCAACTGCCACGGCAATCAGTTTCTTCTGCATGTGTAAATCTCCTCTAGTTGGGAAAGTCGCTCCGGACTTCCGAATCTCAAAAGCCCCCTGAGCGCAACGCGTCCTGCTAAACATGGACACGGCGCAATTGTGGTGGAAGGCCTTGGGCGGCAAAAGAAAAAGTCACAAAAAATGAGCCTCTCGACCACCTGTACGTTGTGTATTTACAACATGTCGTAAAAATGTAAATTATTATTGTAAATCAGTAAATTAACTGTGACATATACAGATGGAAATCAACCTTTGACTGGACATTTGTCGCAAATACGAGACAAATGTCCAGTCAACCAAATTTACCTGTAAATCAGCGACTTGGCGGCTGATTTTCATGTGATACGCTACAATCGAGATCGATACTAAAACATCAATAAAAACAATGGCTTATATTTTATGACCTGGCGCGATCAATTGCTGGGCGCCGCGGAAACGGCACTGCAGCGCGGTGAATGGGCAGCAGCGGTGGATCACTGTCGCAGCGCGCTGGCGCTGGCGCCCGGCAGCGATGGCGCGGCGCAGGCCATGCTGGGCATCGGCCTGCTGCAACTGGGGCAACAGGATGCCGCCATCGCCGCGCTCGAACAGGCGGCGGGCATGAACAAGCGCAATCCGCACTGGCTCGGCCATCTCGCGCAGGCATACGCCGCAGCCGGCCGTCTCGACGATGCCCACAAGGCCTATCAGCGCGCGAGCCGCCTTGCGCCGCAGTACTGGCCCTACACGCAGAACGCCGCGCTGCTGCTGATCCGGCAGGGCAAGGCCGCGGAAGCGGAGAACGTGCTGCGCGCATTGGCGCGACGCCATCCGGATGAAGCCGACATCCAGCTGAATCTCGGCAACGTGCTGCTCGAACTGGGACGTCCCGCCGATGCCGAGACCGTGCTGCGCGCAGCCCTGCGCCTCGCGCCGGACGACGCGCAGATCCTGCAAAGCCTCGGCAGCGCGCAGCATCGCCAGTCCCGCCTCGAAGAGGCCTGCGCCAGCTATCGCGCCTGCATCCGCGCGGAACCGCAGGCACCGGCGCCGCGCCTGAACCTGGTGTCGGCGCTGATCGATGCCGGACGCTGCACGGAGGCCGAAGCCGAATGCCTCGTCCTGATCGGATTCGCGCCGACGCTGCCGGAGGCCCATCGTTTTCTCGGCGCCGCGCGCGGCTTCCGCGGCGATACGGCGGGCGCGCTGCGCGCGTTCAGCCGCGCGGCGGAACTCGCACCGGACAGCGCCAGCGACATCCGGAACCACGGCGGCGCGCTCGCGGAATGCGGCCTACTGCAGGCCAGCCTGCGCCAGTTGGCCCGCGCCGAGCAACTCGCGCCGGACGATATCGCGCTGCGCCAGTTGCGCAGCGCCATCGATCTCGCCCAGGGCCGTCTCGGCGACGGCTGGCAACACTATCGCGCGCGCCAGGCTTTCATTGGCGTTCATGCCGCGCGGCCGGAACTGCAACTGCAGCAGACGCTGCCGGAAGATCTCCGTGGATGCCGCATCACGCTGTGGCCCGAGCAGGGTATCGGCGATGAACTGTTTTTTCTGCGCCATGCTGGCCAGTTGCGCCGCCGTGGCGCCCACGTCGCCGTTCGCGCGTCAGCCAAGATCGCCGAGTTCGTGGCGCGCTCCGGCATTGCCGATGACGTCGTCATCCACGACGAAGGAAAGCCTGCGACAGAAGGGCTGCAGATGCTTTGCGGCGACCTGCCCGGCGCATTGTCCTCGACTGACGCCTGTCCCTGCCCGGACCTGCCGGCCGCGCAGTCGGATGCGCTGCGCGATTACGCGGCCGGGATACGGGTCTACTGGCCGCGCCCGGCGCCGCCGCTGCGCATCCCGCCGCTGGACGATGCGCTGGCGCGCGCGCGCAAAATCCTGCAGGACGCCGGACCCGGGCCGCATCTCGGCGTCACCTGGCGCGCGGGCATCGCCGCGCGGGAACAGCGCGGCGCGCACTGGGTGCTGGAAAAATCCGTGCCGCTCACGGAATTCGGCGCGGCGTTGCACGGAGCGCCCGGCACGCTGCTGTCGCTGCAACGTCATCCCCTGCCGGAGGAAACCGCCGCCCTGGCCGCGGCGGCGGGACGCAAGGTCGTCGACCTGAGCGCGCTGAACGAGGATCTGGAAACCCTGCTCGCCCTGCTGGCGCTGATCGACGACTATGCCGGCGTCAGCAACACCAACATGCACCTGCGCGCCGCCTGCGGCCGGCCGGCACGGGTGCTGGTGCCGAATCCCGCCGAGTGGCGTTGGATGCACGGCGGCGCAGAGTCGCCCTGGTTCCCGGGTTTCCGCGTCTACCGGCAGACCCTGGATGGCCGCTGGGGTCCGTCGCTGGCGCAACTGGCCGCCGATCTGGCTGCGCCGCAGTGCGCGCCGGAACCATGAGCCGGCGGCAGACGGTCCTCCTCCCCGCCGGGATGATCCGCCGCTTCAGCTGAACGTCTGGCGCCGGTCGCGGATCCATTGCGACAGCAGCCATTTCTCGCCGGCGGCCGGCGGCGAGCCCTCGTGCAGCGTGCGCATGTCGCCCGCCCCGCTGTCATCGACATTGTGAAAAAACAGCGCGTCGCCGGGCGCGCCCCTGAAGCCGAAGCCGAGTTTCGAAAAGGTCGTCGCGCCGCCCTCGTAGTCGTCGTTCAGGTAGACCAGCGCGGTCTTCGTCCTCTGCCCGTGGATGCGCACATGCTCGGCGAAACGCGGCACCGCGACGTGGAAATAATCGACATGCGGCTTGTAGCGTTCGCCCGCGCAGTAATGCAGCACCTCGGGAAATTCGAAAGTGTCGACCGGCGCGTCGAAGATTTTCGCGATGCGCATCCGCACGAGCTGCAGCAGCAACTCCAGATCTACGGGTGAAAACGACGCGCGCCGGTTCGTCCGCATCGGGTCGGTGCGCATGCTGCCCGAAGTCAGATCGTAGATTTTGGCCTCGGCCTGGCGATGCGCCGCGAGTTCGATCAGCCGGCTGCAGATCTCGGGCGCGACCAGCCCGCGAAACGCCATGACCCGCGGGCTGCGGCTGAGATGTTCGGGCTCGCAGGGACTGTCCAGCCAGCGGCGGGCATCCTCGAGGCTGCCCAGCCCCCGGGCCCGCATGAATTCAAGTTCGGCGCACGCGGCGGAATCGCCCGCGGCGCAGGCACCTTCGAGCGCGGCGAAGGCGGCGGCAAGCCCGGGACGGGAGGTGAGGCCCTGCGCCGCCAGCCGCGACAGATAGAGCCGGGCCTGTGCATGCCCGCGTTCGGCGGCCAGTTCGATCACCGCGGCGCCATTGACCGGCGAGCGGGGCGCATCGCGCCCGACGACCACGCGCAGCCCGAGGTCCAGCAGCGCGGCGGCATCCTGCCCGTGCCGTTCGAGCACCATGGACAGGAATGCGCGATCAACCGCGGCGTCGGAATCAACCATGCGCGCCTTGCCCCTTCATCCCTTGAGTGCCCCGATATGTGCCCAGGAAAACCGGAATATACCCTCTAGCGGCCGATCCCGGCCATGCGGCAGTCGCCGGCAGCCATGCTAAGCTTGAACCGCCTCGCATCGTTCGCAGGATTTCCCGGAAACAACGCCTTCATGATCAACGTCTGCATCGGATACGACGGCCGCGAAACAGTGGCCTTCAACGTGCTCGCCTACAGCATCCACCGCCGGTCCTCGCAACCGGTGACCATCGCGCCGCTGATGCTGTCGCAGCTCGGCGGCACATTCCGGCGCGAACGGCATCCGCTGCAGTCCACGGACTTTTCCTTCTCCCGCTTCCTGACACCCTGGCTGGCGGATTACGCCGGATGGTCGATCTTCATGGACTGCGACATGCTGGTGCTCGACGACATCGCGAAACTGTGGGCGCTGCGCGACGACCGTTACGCGGTGATGGTGGTCAAACACCACCATGTGCCGAAGGAAGACCGCAAGTTCCTCAACGAACCGCAGAGCAAGTACGAAAAGAAGAACTGGTCGAGCGTGATGCTGTTCAACAATACGCGCTGCCGCGCGCTGTCGCCGGAATACGTGAATGGCGCATCCGGCCTCGAGCTGCACCAGTTCAAGTGGCTCGGTGACGATGCGCTGATCGGCGAACTGCCTTCACGATGGAATCATCTCGTCGGCTACGATTCGGGGCGCGACGATGCGGCGCTGGTGCATTACACGCTGGGCGGCCCGTATTTTTCCGAATATGCGGACTGCGAATACGCCGCGGAGTGGTTCGCCGAACGCGACGCGATGCTGCATGCGGGAGTGGCGCCGTTGGAGCGGTAAGCGGGCCCGCGATTTTGCCGCCGGCTGTTCACTGTTTGCTGCCCGCCATTCTCAAATCCCAGCGCCTTCAACTGCTTTTCGGGATAACGCGTGCCGGCCGTGATGCCGGGCGGAAACGCCGCCGCCGCACGCGGCAAGACCGAGATTGCCGAACTTGGTGGCACGATGCTGCAAAACCGGCGCGCATTGCGCGCGCCGGCTCCTGCCGCCTTATTTCGCCGCCTTACTTCGCGTAGGTGACCGTCAGATCGCCGACGCCGTCGACATGGCCTTCCAGCCTGTCGCCGGGCTTGATCGGACCGACGCCGGCCGGCGTGCCCGACATGATGACGTCGCCGGGACGCAGCGTGACCAGTTTCGACAGGTAGGCAATGGTTTCCGGCACGTTCCAGATCAGCTCCGACAGATCACCCTTCTGCTTCAGTTCGCCGTTGACCTTGAGCCAGATCGCGCCCTTCGCCGGATGGCCGACCATCGCCACCGTCTTCAGCGCGGTGCAGGGCGCGGAATTGTCGAAGGCCTTGCCCATTTCCCAGGGACGGCCCATTTTCTTGGCTTCGCCCTGCAGGTCGCGGCGGGTCATGTCGAGGCCGACGCCGTAGCCGAACACGTGGTCGAGCGCCTTCTCCACCGGGATGTTGGCGCCGCCCTTGCCGATGGCGACGATCATCTCGATCTCGTGGTGCACGTCCTTGGTCATCTGCGGATAGGGAATCGTCGCGCCGTTGGGCACGATGGCATCGGCCGGCTTCATGAAGAAGAACGGCGGCTCGCGGTCGGGATCGTGGCCCATCTCGCGCGCATGCTCGGCGTAATTGCGGCCGACGCAATAGATGCGGCCGACCGGAAAGGCCTTGTTGCTCTCGACAACGGGAAGCGTGACGACGCCGGGGAAATCAATGGCATAACTCATCTTGTTTTTTCCTTGTGGGATAACTGCGACTAAGAACGAAGAAGGGAGCCGAGCACGCGTTTCAGCGGGCCGGAAGCCTCGCCGGCATCCGGGACTGCGGCAAGACCGGGCGCATGCTGCACGACGATCCAGAAACCCTGGGGCATGCGCTGAAACACGACCAGTTCGAAACGATCCATGAATTTCGGGAGCCACCAGGCCGGCGGTTGCTGGATCAGGTGCGCATTGCGGCCGTCGGACAGCAGCTTGACCGCGGGCCCGGTGTGCACGGTGAACACGCCGTGCCCGAGGGTCACCCGCTGCAGGTCATCCAGCACGTTGTCGATCAGATCCGGTTCGATGTGCTCCAGCACGTCGATGCAGGCCACGAAAGGCGCAGGTTCGGGCGCGGCGGCCCAATCGGGGCGCGCCGGGTCGTAATGCCGGATCCTCGGCGCGTTCGGCATCAATGTCCGGAGCGTCTCGCCCAGGCGCCCCTTTCCGGCACCGTAATCGAGCAGTTCTTCGGGACGCACCTGCTCGAGCACCTGGGCCACGATCGGCGCATATTGCACCGAAGCCACGCCGTAATTCGGATTGCGATGCAGTTCCTCCTGCATCCTGCGGTATTCTTCGGATATCAGCGTGCCCATGGATGTTCTCGATCACTCTGTGCCCGGGCGAACCGGGCGGGGACCCGGAAGTTTAAAGAACCCCGGCGCCTTGTTCAAATCACGATGACACCCGCCGGCCGCCCTTGGACGCCTCTGCTACGCTGACCGCCCTGTTCGCCAGCAGCTTCCTGGCGGCGACCCTGCTGCCCGGCGGCTCCGAGGCCGTGCTGTTCGGGGCGCTGAAACTGCACCCCGACAGGCTGTGGCTGATGCTGGCCGTGGCCACCCTCGGCAACACGCTCGGGGGACTCTCCTCCTACCTGATCGGCCGCCTGATCCCGCAGAAAACGCGGCTCAAGGGCCTGCCCGCGATGCAGCGCTGGGGCAGCCCGGCCCTGCTGCTGTCCTGGGTGCCGCTGATCGGCGACCCGCTGTGTGTGGCGGCCGGCTGGCTGCGGCTCAATTTCTGGTGGTCGGCGCTGTTCATCGCCACGGGCAAGTTTGCCCGTTACTGGGCCATCGCCGTGCTGGCGGTTTAGCGTCCGCCGACCGCATTGCGTTAAACTCCGCGATCATCCAGCAGCAAGCCAAGCAGCACGCCGCCATGACCGCCCGCCTGCGGGAAATCCCCTACAACTACACCTCGTTCTCCGACCGCGAGATCGTCATCCGGCTGCTCGGCGCCGCGCGCTGGGACCTGCTGAACGAACTGCGCGCGCAGCGGCGCACCGGCCGTTCGGCGAAAATGCTCTACGAAGTGCTGGGCGACATGTGGGTCGTCAGGCGCAACCCGTACATCGAGGACGACCTGCTCGGCAACCGCAAACGGCGGTCGGCGCTGGTCGAGGGCATGCGCGGCCGGCTCAACGGCATCGAGGCGCGGCGCGACGCGGACGACCGGCGGGTGGCCGCGCTGCTCGCCGCCGCGCGCGAGGCAGTCGATGACTTCGAAGCCGGATTCGGGGAAACCCTGGCGCTGCGCCGGCGCGTGCTGGCGCGGCTTGCCCGCGCCACGCGCCGCGACAACATCCGGTTCGACGGCCTTGCCCGCGTGTCCCACGTCACCGATGCCACCGACTGGCGGGTCGAATATCCCTTCGTCGTCGTCAACCCGGACACCGAGGACGAAGTCGCCGGCATCGTGCGTGCCTGCATCGAGCTCGGCCTGACCATCATCCCGCGCGGCGGCGGCACCGGCTACACCGGCGGCGCGGTTCCGCTGACGCCGCTGTCGGCGGTGATCAATACCGAGAAACTCGATACGCTGCCCGCGATCGAACACGTCGTCCTGCCCGGCGTCGCGCAACCGGTGCCCGTCGTGCGCTGCGGCGCCGGCGTGGTCACCCGCCGCGCGATGGAGGCCGCCGAGGCGGCGGGCCTGGTGTTCGCCTGCGACCCGACCTCGGCCGACGCCTCCTGCATCGGCGGCAACGTGGCGATGAACGCCGGCGGCAAGAAAGCGGTGCTGTGGGGCACCGCGCTCGACAACCTCGCGTCGTGGAAAATGGTGACGCCGGAAGCGCAATGGATGCTGGTCGAGCGGCTGGACCACAATCTCGGCAAGATCCACGACATCCCGGTCGCGCGCTTCCGCATCACGCGCTACGCCCGCGACGGCAGGACGCCGGAGGGTGAACCGCGGATCCTCGAAATCCCGGGAAGCACCTTCCGCAAGCGGGGACTGGGCAAGGACGTCACCGACAAGGTGCTCGGCGGCCTGCCCGGCGTGCAGAAGGAGGGCTGCGACGGCATCATCACCCAGGCCACCTTCGTGCTGCACCGGATGCCACCGGCGATTCGCACCGTGTGCCTGGAATTCTTCAGCCCGGTGCGCGAGGCCGTGCCGTCGATCGTCGAGATCAAGCGCTGTCTCGACGGCAATCCGGACGCCATTCTCGCCGGGCTCGAGCATCTGGATGCGCGCTACGTGAAGGCCGTCGGTTACGCCACCAAGTCGCGCCGCGCCGGACGCCCGAAAATGGTGCTGGTCGGCGACATCGTCGGCGAGAACGAGGATGCCGTGGCCGCCGCCGCGTCGCAGGTCGTGCGCATCGCCAACGCCCGCGGCGCCGAAGGCTTCATCGCCGTCTCCGCCGAGGCCCGCAAGACCTTCTGGCTCGACCGCGCGCGCACCGCGGCCATCGCCCGCCATACCAACGCCTTCAAAATCAACGAGGACGTGGTCATTCCGCTGGAGCGCCTCGGCGACTACTCCGACGGCATCGAGCGCATCAACATCGAACTGTCGATCCGCAACAAGCTGCGCATCCTCGATGCCGTCGACGCGGTGGTCGGCGGCGAGCTGCCGGTAGCGAGCCCGGATCCCGGCGTCTCCGCGGCCGAGGTCATCGGCGACCGGCCGGCGCGCGCGCGCGCCCTGATCGCGGCGGCGCGCACCCGCTGGCAGTGGCTGCTCAACCACATCGACACGGCCTTGGCGGATCTGCGTGACAAGTCCGATGAGCCCTGGCGTTTTTACTCATCGTTCATCGCTCATCATTCATCGCTGTTCGGCGCCCTGCAGGACCACGACATCCGGGTGTCCTGGAAGGAGGAGGTCCGCGCCCACCTCGCCGATCTCTTCGGCGGCCGGCCGTTCGCGAAAGTGATGGAGGCCGTGGATGCCGCGCACCGCCAGGCCCTGCGGGGGCGCGTGTTCGTCGCGCTGCACATGCACGCCGGCGACGGCAACGTGCACACCAACATCCCGGTGAACTCCGACAACTACGCCATGCTGCAGGAGGCCGCCGAAGCGGTCGCGCGCATCATGCGGCTGGCCGAATCGCTCGACGGCGTGATTTCCGGCGAGCACGGCATCGGCATCACCAAGCTCGAGTTCCTGCCGCCGGAACGCATCGCGGCCTTCCGCGACTACAAGCAGGCGGCCGACCCCCACGGACATTTCAACAGGGGCAAGCTTTTGCACGGCGCCGATCTCGGCAACGCCTACACGCCCAGTTTCTCCCTGCTCGGCGCGGAAAGCCTGATTCTCGAGCACTCGGACGTCGGCGCGATCGCCGACTCGGTCAAGGACTGCCTGCGCTGCGGCAAGTGCAAGCCGGTCTGCGCGACCCACGTGCCGCGCGCCAACCTGCTCTACAGCCCGCGCAACAAGATCCTCGCCACCGGCCTGCTGATCGAAGCCTTCCTTTACGAGGAACAGACCCGGCGCGGCATCTCGCTCGAGCATTTCGACGAATTCGGCGACGTGGCCGATCACTGCACCGTGTGCCACAAGTGCGCCAACCCCTGCCCGGTGGACATCGACTTCGGCGACGTGTCGATCGCGATGCGCAACTTCCTGCGCAGCCACGGCAAGCGCCGCTTCAATGCCGGCGCGAAGGCATCGATGTTCTTCCTCAATGCGACCGATCCGCGCACGATCAACATCGCGCGCAAGCTGATGATCGACTGGGGTTACCGCGCCCAGCGCCTGGGCCACCGCGCGACGAAGGCGCTGGGGCTGGCCGGGCGTCAGGCGCGGCGGCCGCCGGCGACCACCGGCAAGCCGCCGCTGCGCGCGCAGGTCATCCATTTCGTCAACAAGCCGATGCCCGGCGGGCTGCCGAAAAAGGCCTCGCGCGCGCTGCTCGACATCGAGGACGCGCGCATGGTGCCGGTGATCCGCGACCCGGCGAAGGTCACCGAGGATTCGGACGCGGTGTTCTATTTTCCCGGCTGCGGGTCGGAGCGGCTGTTCAGCCAGGTCGGCCTCGCCACCCAGGCGATGCTGTTCGATCTCGGCGTGCAAACCGTGCTGCCGCCGGGCTACCTGTGCTGCGGCTACCCGCAGA
>CAZHJU010000001.1:144484-221671 GCA_964533495.1 uncultured Bordetella sp.
CGGCCGGCGAAGAGGCGCGGGGCCAGGCCATCACCACCGCCAACCGCGTGCTGTTCCACCGCGTCGCGCACACGCTGAACTACCTCGACATCAGGACCGTCATCGTGTCCTGCGGCACCTGCATGGACCAGCTGCAGAAGTACGAATTCGGGAAAATATTCCCCGGCTGCCGGCTGCTCGACATCCACGAATACCTGCTCGAATGCGGCGTGAAGCTCGACGGCATCAGCGGCGAACGTTACATGTACCATGACCCCTGCCACACGCCGATGAAAACCCATGTGCCGATGAAGGTGGTCAACGCCCTGATGGCGGCGCCGGTCACCCTCAGCGAACGCTGCTGCGGCGAATCCGGCACGCTGGCGGTGACGCGTCCCGACATCTCGACCCAGGTGCGCTTCCGCAAGGAGGAAGAGCTGCGCCGCGGCGCGGCGAAGTTGCGCGGAAACACCGGCGGTGGCAAGGTGAAGATCCTGACTTCCTGCCCGTCCTGCCTGCAGGGCCTTGCGCGGTTCGGCGACGACGCCGGCACGGAAGCGGACTACATCGTCGTCGAAATGGCGCGGCATCTGCTCGGCGCGCGCTGGATGGAGGACTACGTGGCGAAGGCCAACCGGGGCGGCATCGAAAGGGTTCTGCTGTGATGCGTGCGATTTGGCACAGGGCGGCGCGCGCAACCTGTCGTGGATCGGCGACATGTGCGATATTCACTTGCGCCGACACTTTACCGATCAGAATAATGCGTGTCCCATACCCGCGGGATACGCCATGGCTACCGTCTTGAGTGCAACACCCGGACTGCTGAAAATCTCCGACGCCGCGTCGGCTGCCGCCTTTACCGCGCAGCTCGCGGCGGCCAACCCTGCGCAGCGCCAGGCGCAGTTGCTGACCCAGCTGCGCCTGCTGGCCGACACGCGGATCGGCGGCGGCGAGCGCCTGCGGGTGCTCGAAACCCTGCGCGACACCGTCCTGGAAACGCAGCACGCACGAAGCCGCGAATACTGGGGCAAACCGGTGCCCTTCGACGCGGAAACCCGCGAGATTTTCGACCGCAGCACCGCGCTGTGGCGCGTCCTGGCCGACGCCTACGAATCGCTGATCGCCGACATGGCGGAGACCGCCCCGGAACTGGCCGAACGCGCCGAAATCGTCTGTTACCGCGCGTTGCGCTGCGCCGGTTTTGCGATGACGGCGCACAACCGCGCCTACCACGCGGTGCCCGCCGCCCTGTGGGAACAGATTCACCGGCTCTACGCCTTCGCCGAAAGCGCCGAAGTCACTTCCACGCCCGTCAGCGAGAGCAACGGCGCCAGCAACGTCGACCTCGCCTACCTGCAGATCGTGCTGACCCAGCGCGCCAACCCGGACTCGCTGTCGCTGCTGCAGATGAACACCGTGGACCGCGCGCTGGCGCAATGGGTCGTGCTCGCCGGACTGTCGCGCACGGCGCCGGCGGTGGACAGCGGCACCACGCTGGCCGTCGACCTCGGCTCCGCCGAAGGCGCCCGCCGCCTGAAAAACCTCAAGGGCGACAATCTGCGTTACCTCGCTCTTGAGCAGGTCGGCGAGAAACTCCGCCAGACCGCGATCACCCTGAAAACGCAGACCCCGGAAAAACTCGGCCTCGGACTGATTTCGCAGGCGAACTGCGAAAAGCTGATGCTCAGCCTGCACTCCCACTGGATCGCCCCCGGCACGGGCCGGGTCGACGAACGCAAGCCGGTCTCGTTCAACGTGCTGGTCTCCGGCACGCTGGCGGCCATGCATTTCAACATCAGCGGCAAACCCTTCGCGCCGCCCGACACCGGACTGTCGTCGCGCGCGCGTTTCGAGATGGCCGGATTCGAACGGGTCGACGGCCCGGGCCTCGGCGAGGCCTCGGTGCGCAGCCGCACACTGGAAACCTGGACCGTCGCCAACCAGAGCGCCTCCGGCATCCTCGGCCTGTGCCGCAAACCCTCGGACAGCACCCGGCTCACGCACAACCAGCTGCTCGGCCTGGTCGCGCCCAACGGCAACACCTATCTCGGCTTCGTGCAGCGGCTGTCGGTCGATGCCGAAGGTGCGGCGTGGCTGGGTTTCCGGCTGTTGCGCGCCAAGGCCTCCGCCGTCGCCGCGCGCCCCGCGAACAACGAACTCGCGTACGACCGCGCGCTGCTGCTGGCCGCCGGCCCCGGCGAAACGCCCTCGATCCTGGTCGCGCCCGGAACCTGGGCGGCAGACCGCGTGCTCGACCTGAACGACGGCAAGCCGCAGCAGATCCGCCTCACCGCGCTGCTCGACAGTGGCTCCAACTTCGAACGCGCAAACTACGCTCCCGCTTGAGCGGGCGGCGACCCGCGCGGCAGCGGCCGGTGCCGGATTTTTTTCACCGGACTATGCCGCGGCACGCAGCCGCTTCAGGGCCGCGGCCCGCGGCGCCGGCGCCGCGCTGGACGCGCTGCCGCTGGCGGCCCGCGGCCCCCGCGACGAAACGCTGACCATCGACATCGCCTGGCTCGGCAGCCGCCGGCCCCGGCGCGCGGTGCTGCATGTCACCGGCGTGCATGGCGTGGAAGCCTTCGCCGGATCGGCGGCGCAGCTCGCGCTGCTGGCCGCGCCGCCATCGTTGCCGGCCGACGGCGCGCTGGTCCTGCTGCACGCGCTGAATCCGTACGGCATGGCCTGGCTGCGCCGCGCCAACGAGCACAACGTCGATCTCAACCGCAATTTCCATCTCGACAGCGGCATCTGGACCGGCGCGCCGCCGCTCTACAGGCGGCTGGACCCCCTGCTCAACCCCGCGTCGCCGCCGGCGCGCGATGCGTTCGCGCTGCGCCTCGCGGCCGCCGGCATGCGGCACGGCGCGCATGCGGTGCGCCAGGCGATCGCCCACGGCCAGCACCGCTATCCGCGCGGACTGTTCTACGGCGGCGCCGAACTGCAGCCCGGACCGCGGCTGTTCATCGACTGGTTGCAGGAACGGCTGGGCATGGCGGAACGCGTGTTCGCCATCGACATGCACACCGGACTCGGCCCCCACGGCGAGGACACGCTGATCCTCGAACCCGGTGTCGGCACGGCATCCGTCGCGGAACTGCAGGCCGCCCTGCGGCGGCCGCTGACCGGCGGCAACGCCGCCCCCGTGGCCTACACGGTGCGCGGCAGTCTCGGCGCCGCGTTGCCGCGCCTGCTGCCCGGGGCCCGCGTCGAATTCGTGCTCCAGGAAATCGGCACCTGGTCGACCCTGCGCGTGATCAGCGCGCTGCGCGAGGAAAACCGCTGGCACCATTTCGGTGAAGGCGGCATCGACCACGCCGCCAAGCGCGGCCTGCTCGAAGCGCTTTGCCCCGCGAATCCGGCATGGCGCGCGGCCGCGGCGGCGCTCGGCGCGGATGCAGTGTGCCGGGCCGCCGCCTGGCTGTTCGCGGAAAGGCGGCCATGAGGGCCATGAGCTGCGAACTGTGCGACGCCACCGGCGGCCCCCTGCTGTGGCAGGACGCGCGCTGCCGGGTGATCCGCGTCGACGAACCCGGCTATCCCGGATTCTGCCGCGTCATCTGGAACGCGCACGTAAAGGAAATGAGCGACCTCGATGCCGCGGACCGCGCCCACTGCATGGCCGTGGTGTTCGGCGTCGAACGGGCCCTGCGCGCGCTGATGCGTCCCGACAAGATCAACGTGGCAAGCCTCGGCAACATGGTGGCGCATGTGCATTGGCACGTGATCCCGCGTTTCGCCGACGATCCGCACTTTCCGCAGCCGGTCTGGGGGCAGCGCCAGCGCGAATCCCGCAACACGCGGCAGGCGGAGGACAAGCCGCTGATCGCCGCCATTGCCGCGGAACTCAAAAATATCAATAAAATCAAATAGTTATATTAAGAACTGCGGGCATCGGCGGGCTGCGGCCGGGCCAGCACCCGGATCTCCGGAAACACCACGCTGAAACAACTGCCGCTGCCCGGCTCGCTGGCGACTTCGAGCCGCGCCGCGTGGCGGTTGACCACGTGCTTGACGATGGCGAGCCCCAGCCCGGTGCCGCCGGTCTCCCGCGAACGCCCGCGATCCACCCGGTAGAAACGCTCGGTCAGCCGCGGCAGGTGCTGGGGCGCGATGCCGATGCCGGTATCCCGCACCGCGAACACCGCGCCGTCGCCGGCATCCTTCCACGACAAACCGATCTCGCCGCCGGCCGGGGTGTAACGGATCGCATTGCTGACGAGGTTGCCGAAGGCGCTGCGCAGCTCGTCCTCCGCCCCGCCGACCCATGCGCTGCTCTCGAGCAGCAGCGTCACCTTGTGTTTTCCCGCCGACAGCGCCAGCGCGTCATGGTAGAGCGCCCGCGCGATGTCCGGCACGTTCACCGGCTCCTCGCGCGCCGGATTGCCCGCGGACTCCAGCCGCGACAGCGTCAGCAGGTCCTCGACCAGGATCTGCATGCGCTTCGCCTGCTCGCTCATCATCGGCACCGAGCGCCGGATCAGCTCCGGATTCGGCGTCTCCATGTCGGCGATGGTTTCCAGGAATCCGCCGATCACCGTCAGCGGCGTGCGCAGCTCGTGCGACACGTTGGCGACAAAATCGCGGCGCATGGTCTCCACGCGCTCGCGGTCGGTGACGTCGCGGCTGATGATCAGCTTGCGGTTGGCCTCGTAGGGCACGATCAGCACCGACAGGATCACGTCGCCGCCGCGCGAACTGCGCAGCGTCAGCGGCTCGGCGTAGCCTTCGGCATCCAGCGCCTCGACGAACTGCGGCTGGCGCATGAAATGCGTCACCATTTGCCCGGCGTCGCGCCGCGCATCGAGGCCGAAATGCAGTTCCGCCCGGGGGTTGCACCACTCGACCTGGTTCGCGCCGTCAACGATCACCAGGCCGTCGGGCATCGCCATGCCCGCCCGCTGGAAATCCTGCAGCGTGGCGGTCAGCCGCGATTCGCTGCGCCGCTGGCGGCGCAGCAGGTGGTAGAACGCGGCAAACACGTCCTCCCACGGCCCGGTGCTGTCGGGCAGGGCCTCGGGACGCGGATCGGCCAGCCACTTCGACAGCCGCGCCAGATGGCGCACGTGGTACAGCAGCAGCGCCAGCAGCAGCAGCAGCGCGAGCCCCAGCGCCTGCTCCACCCCGGCCAGCGGCCAGGCCAGCAGCGCGGCGCAGGCCACCGCCGCGAGGCGCCACACGAAGCCGAGCCAGATAGTGTTCAAGCCTGCACCTTTTCCCGGCACTGTTTCCCGGCACTTTTTTCCCGCGCCGATTATCCCACTCTCGCGCGGCTGCCGGGCCCGGTGGCCCCGCTCAGTTCACCGAGAAGCGGTATCCCGAGCTGCGCACGGTCTGCACCAGCCGGTCGTGGCCCGTGGGTTCCAGCGCCTTGCGCAGGCGGCGGATATGCACGTCGACCGTGCGCTCCTCGACGAACACATGGTCGCCCCAGACCTGGTCGAGCAGCTGCACCCGCGTGTAGACGCGCTCGGCATGGGTCATGAAGAAATGCAGCAGCCGGAATTCGGTGGGCCCGAGCTGCAGCGGCGCGCCGTTGCCGGTCACGCGGTGGCTGCCGGGATCCAGATGCAGGCCGGCGACCTCGATGACGTCGTCGGTGGCCTGCGGCGAACGCCGCCGCAGCACCGCCTTCACCCGTGCATTGAGTTCGCGCGGCGAGAACGGCTTGGTGATGTAATCGTCGGCGCCGGTCTCCAGTCCCGCCAGCTTGTCCTGCTCCTCGGCGCGCGCCGTGAGCATGATCAGCGGCACGGTCTGGGTGCGCTTGTCGCCGCGCAGGCGGCGCGCGAACTCCACGCCGTTGATGCCGGGCAGCATCCAGTCGAGCACGATCAGATCCGGCAATTCCTCGCGCACCATGCGCATCGCCTCTTCGGCCGATTCGGCCCGCAGCGCGCGATGCCCGGCCAGCTCCAGATTGCAGGCCACCAGCTCCTGGATTGCCGGCTCGTCCTCGACCACCAGTATTGTTGCCGCCATGAATGCTCCGGGCAGATTCGACAGGCCCCGATATTATGACCCTGTTGTTACAGGCACATGACAGGACAGCGGACAGCGCGGCAACGGCACACCGCAAGTCCTTGCATCCAAAGCCGCTTTTCCCCCGTTCGCGGGGTCGGTTATGATGCGCCTCCCCGACCCCGATATCCCGCAGGCCGCCATGGCAGGACTCAACAAAAGCGTACCCCAGCCCACCGAAATCACCCTGCACCAGACCTCGCGCGCGCTGGAAATCGCCTTCGCCGACGGCAAATCCTTCCGCCTGCCCTGCGAATTCCTGCGCGTGTTTTCGCCGTCGGCCGAAGTCCGCGGCCACGGCCCGGGACAGGAAACCCTGCAGACCGGCAAGAAGGATGTCACGATCACCGCGGTCGAACCGGTCGGCCAGTATGCGGTCCAGTTGCGCTTTTCCGACGGCCACGACACCGGCATCTATTCCTGGGACCTGCTCTACGATTACGGCCTGCGCCAGGACGCCATGTGGCAGGATTACCTGAAGCGCCTGCAGGAGGCGGGGGCTTCGAGGGAAAAGCAATAAGCCATCAAATGAAAACCGCCGATTTCGGTTTCAGCAAGGTCGCCGAGGACGAAAAGGCGCGCAAGGTCGCCGAAGTCTTCGACTCGGTCGCCTCGCGCTACGACCTGATGAACGACCTGATGTCGGCGGGCCTGCACCGGCTGTGGAAACGCTTCGCCGCCGAGCAGAGCCTGACCCGCCCCGGCGAACGGGTGCTCGACGTCGCCGGCGGCACCGGCGACCTGACGCGACTGTTCGCGCGGCGCGTCGGCCCGCGCGGCTCGGTGGTCATCACCGACATCAACGGCCCGATGCTGCGCCGCGGCCGCGACCGCCTGATCGACGAGGGCCTGGTCGTGCCCACCGTGCAGTGCGACGCCGAAAAGCTGCCTTTCCCCGATGCCCATTTCGACTGCGTCTGCGTCGCCTTCGGCCTGCGCAACATGACGCACAAGGACGTCGCGATCGCCGAAATGCAGCGCGTGCTGCGGCCCGGCGGGCGCCTGCTGGTGCTGGAATTCTCGCGGATCTGGCAACCGCTGGCGCCGCTCTACGACGGCTATTCCTTCCAGGTGCTGCCGCGGCTGGGCAAGCTGGTCACCAACGACGCCGACAGCTACCGTTACCTCGCGGAATCCATCCGCATGCATCCCGACCAGGACACGCTGAAACGGATGATGCTCGACGCCGGACTCGAACGCGTCGAATACTTCAACCTGGCGGCGGGCGTCGTCGCACTGCATCGCGGCTTCCGCTTCTGATCCCCCGGATTCATCGCAGCCCGCTGATTTCATTCATTATCCTTGTTAATGCCGGCCCTGCCGGGCGCCCGCTATAATGGCCCGGCACAACCCGAACCGGAGACCTCCATGAAATCCTTCCTGATGGCCATGATCGCCGCCTGCGGCCTGGCGCTGATCGCCGTGGACGTCGAAGCCCGGCGCCTCGGCGGCGGACGCAATCTCGGCATGCAGCGCAATATCCAGAAGCCGCCGCCCAAGGCGCCGGCGCAACAGCAGCAACAACAGCAACAACAGCAACCGCAACAGGCCCAGCAGGGCGGCACGCCGGCGCAGCAGCCTGCCGCGGCCGCCGGCAACAAATGGATGGGCCCGCTCGCCGGCCTGGCGCTGGGCGCCGGACTGATGGCGCTGTTCCTGAACAACGGCATCGCCGGCCTGCTGGCGGGGCTGCTGCTGCTCGCCGCGGTCGCCGGCGTCGCGGTGATGGCCTTCCGCGCGCTGCGCGGAAAAACCGCCACGGCGCCGATGCAGTACGCCGGCGGCGGACCCCAGCCCCTAGGCGGCGCGGGCGGCAGCGGCGCGGCGGCGCATTCGCTGGCCGCGGCCACCGCCACCGCCGGCCGCTGGCCCGCCGATTTCAACGCACAGGAATTCCTGCGCCATGCCCGGCTCAATTTCGTGCGCCTGCAGGAAGCCCACGATGCCCGCGACGCCGCGGCGCTGGCCGATTTCCTGACCCCGGACCTGCTCGAGGACATCCGCGCGCAGTGGCAGTCCGACGGCGCGGCCGGCGGCAGGACCGACGTGGTGACGCTGGAATCCGAAGTGCTCGACGTCGTCACCGAAGGCCTGCTCTACGTGGTCAGCGTGCGTTTCTCCGGCCTGATCCGCGAAAGCGGCAACGAAGCGCAGCCCTTCGCCGAAATCTGGCACCTGGAAAAACCGCGGCGCGGCGATTCCGGCTGGCTGGTCTCGGGCATCCAGCAGGCCTGACCCGGGGGGAGGACGGCCGAACGCCGCCTCCCTTCGCGCTTTTTCCGCCCTATTTCCGTCCCGTTTTCGTCCCTTCTCGTCCCGCCTCCGTTTCATGTTCGACGCTCTCGCCGGCACACCGCTGAATCACCTGCTGCGCGCCAGCGACTGGGCGCGCAAGGCGCTGCAGCCGCATGCCGGCAAGGTCGCCGTCTTCCGCTGCCTGCCCTTTGAAACCCGTCTCCGGATCCTCGACAGCGGCGAGGTCGCGCCCGCGCCGGCGGACGCCGCGCCCGCGCTGACACTGACGCTGACGCCGGGCCTGATGCTGCGCGCCGCCGCGCGCGACGACCGCGTCTGGCGCGACGTGCGGATCGACGGCGACGCCGCGCTGGCGGCCGTCATCCACCAGTTGTGGCGCCACCTGCGCTGGGATGCCGAGGAAGACCTGTCCAGAGTGGTCGGCGACGTGGCGGCCCATCGCATCGCCGAATCGGGGCGGACGCTGCGGCGCTGGGCGGAATCCGGCGGCGACAACCTGGCGCGCTCCTTCGCCGAATACTGGACCGAGGAGCAGCCGCTGATCGCGGCCGGGGACGACGTCGCCCATTTCACCGCCGAAGTCGACCGCCTGCGCGACGACGTCGCCAGGCTCGAAAAACGCATCGCGCTGCTCGATCGCCGCTGACGGCGCGGCGCCTGCCGGAGGGCATGCCGGTTAAAATGCGCGGGTGCGCCTCCTCCGCCTGCTGAAAATCCTGCGCGTCGCCCTGCGCTTCGGACTCGACGAATTCCTGCTCGGTCACGAGCGCATGCGCGCGCTGCGCGCCGCCGTCGGCTGCCTGCTGTTCTGGCGCGACCTCTCCGCGCCGCGCGCGGTGCGGCTGCGCCGCGCGCTGGAAGCGCTGGGCCCCATCTTCGTCAAGTTCGGCCAGGTGCTGTCGACGCGCCGCGACCTGATGCCGCCGGACATCGTCGACGAGCTGGCGCAGCTGCAGGATCGCGTGCCGCCGTTTCCCGGGACGGATGCCGAGCGCATCCTGCGCGAAGCCTACGGCAGGCCCGTCGGCGAAGTGTTCACCCGCTTCGACAGCACGCCCGTGGCTAGCGCCTCCGTCGCCCAG
The DNA here is from genome assembly GCA_964533495.1 of uncultured Bordetella sp. Taxonomy (GTDB): domain Bacteria; phylum Pseudomonadota; class Gammaproteobacteria; order Burkholderiales; family SG8-41. The sequence goes on from CAZHJU010000001.1 coordinate 153,823, forward strand.
GTGCATTTCTCGACCCTGCCCGACGGCCGCGAAGCCGCGGTCAAGGTGCTGCGCCCCGGCATCGCCGCGATCATCGCCAAGGATGTCGCGCTGATGGATGCCGGCGCGCAACTGCTCGAACTGCTGTGGGCCGACGGCAAGCGGCTGAAGCCGCGCGAAGTCGTCGCCGAATTCGCGCGCCACCTCGAGGACGAGCTCGACCTGATGCGCGAGGCGGCGAACGCCAACCAGCTGCGGCGGAATTTCCGCGACTCGCCCCTGCTCGCGGTGCCGGAGGTGTACTGGGACTGGTGCTCGACGCAGGTGATGGTGATGCAGCGCATGCAGGGCACGCCGGTGTCGGCGGTCGATGCGCTGCGCGCGCAGGGCGTCGACATCCCGAAACTGGCGCGGGCCGGCGTGGAAATCTTCTTCACCCAGGTGTTCCGCGACGGCTTCTTCCATGCCGACATGCACCCCGGCAACATCCTGGTGACGCCGGAGGGCCAGTACGTCGCCCTCGATTTCGGCATCATGGGCACGCTGACCGAGGTCGACAAGCATTACCTCGCGCGCAATTTCATCGCCTTTTTCCGCCGCGACTACCGCAGGGTCGCCGAGGCCCATGTCGAATCCGGCTGGGCGCCGCCGGGCACCCGCGTCGAGGAATTCGAAACCGCGATCCGCGCCGTCTGCGAGCCGATTTTCGACAAGCCGCTGAAGGAAATCTCCTTCGGCCGCGTGCTGCTGCGGCTGTTCCAGACCTCGCGCCGCTTCAACATCGAGATCCAGCCGCAACTGGTGCTGCTGCAGAAAACCCTGCTCAACATCGAAGGGCTGGGCCGCGACCTCGACCCCGACCTCGATCTGTGGAGCACGGCGAAGCCCTACCTCGAGCGCTGGATGTCGGAACAGGTCGGCTGGCGCGGACTGGTCCGCCGCGTCGGCGACGAACTGCCGTTCTGGAGCGAGCTGCTGCCGCAGCTGCCGCGGCTGCTGCAGCGGTTCCTGACGCACGACCGCGATGCCGCGCTGCGCGAACAGGCGCAGGCGCTGCTGCGCCAGCAGCGGCGCAACGGCTGGCTGCTCGCCGCGGCCCTCGCGCTTCTGGCCGCGCTGATCGCGCTGCAGTTGCTGTCGTAGGCCGGCGGCCCGCGGCTATAATCGCCGGCAAAAAAGGGAGCCTGCGATGCTGCTGTGGTTCGTGGTTGCATATCTGATCGCGTCCGTCGGCATCGGCCTGTGGGCCGCCACCCGCGTCCACAACACCAAGGACTTCGCCGTCGCCGGGCGTTCGCTGCCGCTGCCGGTCGTCACGGCCACCGTGTTCGCCACCTGGTTCGGCGCCGAGGCGGTGTTCGGCGTCTCCGCACAGTTCGCCAAGGAGGGCCTGTCCGGCGTCGTCGCCGACCCCTTCGGCTCCTCGCTGTGCCTGGTCATCGCCGGCTTCTTCTTCGCGAAAAAGCTGTACCCGCTCAACATCATCACCGTCGGCGACTACTACCGCATACGCTACAACCGCACGGTCGAGGTCATCACTTCGCTGTGCATCGTCGGCTCCTACCTCGGCTGGGTGTCGGCGCAGATCATGGCGATGGGGCTCATCTTCAGCGTCATCACCGGCGGCGCGGTCAGCCCGGAAGCCGGCATGATCATCGGCACCGCCATCGTGCTCACCTACACCACCTTCGGCGGCATGTTCTCGGTCGCGATCCTCGACTTCGTGCAGATGACCGTCAGCATGGGCGGCCTGCTGTTCATCGCCTGGATCATCAGCGGCATGACCGGCGGCGCGGGCACGGTCATCGAGCACGCGGCGCAGGCCGGAAAGTTCGAGTTCTTCCCGCCGCCCGACCCGTGGATGTGGCTGACCTTCATCGGCGCGCTGTTCACGATGATGCTCGGCTCGCTGCCGCAGCAGGACGTGTTCCAGCGCGTGACCTCGGCGAAGTCGGCGAACATCGCGATCTGGGGTTCCCTGCTCGGCGCGAGCATCTACTTCTGCTTCACCTTCGTGCCGATGTTCATCGCCTACTCGGCGACGCTGATCGACCCCGGGCTGTTCACCCGGCTGCTGGAAAAGGACTCGCAGCTGATCCTGCCGACGCTGGTGCTGCAGCACATGCCCCTGTTCGCGCAGATCCTGTTCTTCGGCGCCGTGCTGTCGGCGATCATGAGCTGCTCGTCGGCGACGCTGCTGGCCCCCTCGGTGATGTTCGCCGAGAACATCGTCAGGGGCTGTTTCCCGCACCTGTCCGACCGCCGGTTCCTGTGGATCATGCGCGTCACCATCGTCTGCTTCGCCGGCGTGGTGCTGCTGCTCGCGCTGAACTCCGAGCTGTCGATCTTCCACATGGTCGAATCGGCGTACAGGGTCACGCTGGCGGGCGCCTTCGTGCCGCTGGTCGTCGGCGCGTTCTGGAAGCGCGCCACCACGCAGGGCGCGCTGGCGGCCACGCTCGGCGGCCTGATCTCGTGGATTCTGGTCGAAGTGCTGATCGGCGAAAAAAGCCTGGTGCCACCGCAGCTGATCGGACTCGCGGTGTCCGCCGCCGGCATGGTAATCGGCTCGCTGCTGCCGCAGCGCTACGGCGTCGCGCCGCACCATCACCGCCATCCTTCCGGAGTCGCCTGAACCTTGGCGCGGACGGACGCGCTGAAGCCGGCGATTTTCGTCCTGCTGGCCGTCAATGCCGCGGTGTATGCCACGGCGGGCCGCCTCTCCGAGGGACTCGACGCGCTGGCCTGGTACCTGCTGCTCGTCCTGTTCGAACTCGAAACCCGCCGCCTGCGCTGGAGCCGCCGGCCGCATGTCGCCGCGACGCTCGGCCTGCTGCGCCTGCTCGCCGCAGCCGCGGTCGCAATCGCCGCCGCGGCCTATCTCGGCGAAGCCGAATGGCTGGACGCGGCGAACGCGCTGCTGTGGATCGGCGTCGTCATCGTGCTGGAACTGGAAGTCAGGCTGCCGGACGCCGCCGCCCGGCAGCGCCGGCTGGTGGCCGGAGCATCCTTCGTGCTGTACGCGGCCCTCGCCGCGGTCGCGCTGGCCTGGCTGTTCCACGGCGAATGGCTGGATGCCTGGGACGCGCTGCTGTGGATCGCCGCGTTTATGCTGATCGAGCTCGACCTGTTCCGCAAGGATGCCCGCGGAAATTCTTAAGTACTTGTTTTTATTGATTTATTTGTATGCGGCGCAGAGTGCATCGACGAACTTCGGCAACTGCTCCGCCGGCAGGTGGTTGATGCCCGCCGCCGCCTGCCGCCCGCCGCCAGTGGCGAAGGCCAGGCACAGCACGTCGGCGCCGACCGGCCGGCTGCGCGGCGCGCGCACGCTGACCGCATAGCCGCCGCCGGCCTTCGCCACCAGCACCGCATGCGCGCGCTGCGGATGCGCCTGCGCGAGGCGGTTGCCGAACACGCCGTTGACCCGCCGGCTCCAGGACGCGTCCGGCAGCACGTAGAGCGCCGCGGCGTCGCCGGCGAACTCCGGCCGCAGTTCCTCGGCGCGCGACAGATCCTCCGCGCCCGCCTGCTTCAGCACCTCGAACACCGGCTCGTCGAAAATGAAATGCCGCGGATCGGCATAGGGCGCGACCGCGCGGTAGAGGTCCGCCGGATGGTAATGCAGGTCGTCGACCGTTTCGCCGTAGGCGTTGTAATTGATCGCCTCGCCGAGTTCGTGCAGCCGCGCGAGTTCGGTGCGGCCAAGCTGCAGCGGCTGCGCGGCGCGCAGCGCGGACTCGACCAGGTTGTCGCCGAACGCCGCCACCACCGCCCACAGCCGGTGCCTGCCGTCGAGATGGCGGTCGACCAGCAGGCTGGTGCAGACGTCCGGCGCGGTGTCGATGTGCGCCTCGAACTGCGGATGCCGCGGAATGTCGCCCGCGGCATGGTGATCGAAGTAACGCACGCGGGCGCCGCGCAGCAGCACGCGCTCCACGGCGTGCGCGTTGCTGCGCAGCGAAACGTCGAGCACCGTCAGGCAGTCGCCGGCATCGGCGGTCGCGGCGACGCGATCGACCAGCGCCGTGTCGCGCTTGACGCCGGTGACCAGCTCGGCCGCCTGCGGCTCGACGAGCCGCAGCTGGTGCAGCGCGCAGATGCCGTCGGCGTCGCCGTTGAAGATGTCGTAGAATTTCATGGATGTTGCTGGAATCCCAATCGCCGTCCGCAAGACGCGGCCCCAGCCTCGCCGGAACGGCGGCGCTAGCTTACAGTCTGGTCGTCGTCTATGCCAGCCTGCAGCCCTTCGGCGGCTGGCGCGCGATCCCCTCCGAGTTCGGCATCTTCCTGTTCGAGCCCTGGCCGCGGTGGATCACCGTCGAGGACGTGCTGTTCAACTTCGTCGCCTACGTACCGCTGGGTTTCCTGATCGCGCTGTCGCTGCGCGCGAAATGGAGCGCGCCCGCCGCCGTCGCCGCGTCCGCGCTCGCCGGCGCGCTGCTCAGCGGCGCGCTGGAAACGGTGCAGCAATACCTGCCCTCCCGCATCGCGTCGAACGTCGACCTGCTCGTCAACGCCGCCGGTGCACTGGCCGGAGCGCTGGTCGCGCCGCTGTTCTCGCCGCAGCAGCCGCCGGGGCGCGCGCTGGCGCGGCTGCGCAGCCGCTGGTTCATCGACGGCCTGCGCGGCGACGCGGTGCTGGTGCTGACCGGACTGTGGCTGCTCGCGCAACTGCACGCGCAGGTCGTGGCCTTCGGCAACGGCGACCTGCGCGGCATCTTCAGCCCGCCGGCGCTGTTCGCGTTCTCGCCGGACGCCTATCTTGCGGCCGAAGCCGGCGTGGTCGCGCTCAACGTCGCCGGGCTCGGCCTGCTGCTGGCCGGCGTGACGCGCGAGCCCGGGCCGGCCTACTGGCGGGGACTGGCGCTGCTGTTCGCCTGCGCCTGCGCGCTGAAGGCCGCCGCCGCCGTGCTGGTGCTGCAGGCCGCCAATCCCTGGAACTGGCTCACGCCCGGCGTCCTGTTCGGCCTCGCCGGCGGCACCGCCGCGCTGCTGCTGCTCATCCGCCTGCCGCCGCGCGGACGCATGGCATTCGCGCTGCTGGCACTGGCGGCCGCGGTCGCCCTGCTCAACGGCATTCCCGAAAATCCCTACCGGCCAGCGCCCGCGCACCTGCTCCTCGGCCGGGCCAGCCACATCCTCAGCTTCGCCAGCATGATCCGCGCGCTGTCCGACCTCTGGCCCTTTCTCGCCATGTTCTGCGCGCTGCTGTGCCTTCCCCTGCGCGACACCGCGCATTACCGTTCCTGACCGGATGCCACCATGCCCCGAAAAACCGCCCCCGCCTCCCCGCCCTCCCTCGCCGGCCTGCGCCGGCAGTTGCGCCGCTTCGCCGCGGCGCGCGACTGGGAACAGTTCCACACGCCGAAGAACCTGGCGATGGCGCTCAGCGTCGAAGCCGCCGAACTGCTCGAATGTTTCCAGTGGCTGACGCCGGAGCAGAGCGCGCAGCCCGCCGCGGCCGAACTCCGCGCGATCGAGGAGGAAATGGCCGACGTGCTGCTCTACCTGCTGCGCCTGTCGGACGTGCTCGGCGTCGACCTGCCGCGCGTGGCGCAGCGCAAGCTGGCGATCAACGCCCGCAAGTATCCGGTGGCGCTGGCGCGCGGCAACGCGCGCAAATACTCGCGCCGCTGACGCGGGATTGCGAAGGTGCCTCCGGTTATAATTCACGCTCTCCCGTCGCAGGGCGTCTCCCCGCCATGAGCCATTACAAGCACCATGTCTTCTTCTGCTGCAACCAGCGCGACAACGGCGCGCGCTGCTGCGCCGACCACGGCGCGCAGGATCTGCGCGACTACGCCAAGAAGAAGGTCAAGGAACTGAAGCTCTCCGGCCCGGGCAAGACGCGCATCAACCAGGCCGGCTGCCTCGACCGCTGCGACGAAGGCCCGGTGCTGGTGGTCTACCCCGAAGCGGTCTGGTACACCTACGTCGACCGCGAGGACATCGACGAAATCGTCAGCGAACACCTGCAAAACGGCCGCATCGTCGAACGGCTGAAAATCTGATCCTCCGCGCCCCGCGCGCGTCCGCCACACCGATGTCCGACACCGAACTGCGCTCCATGCATCCCTCCACGCTCGAACGGCTCATCGTCGAAGGTCCCGCCGGCGCGCTGGAAACCGACCTCAACGATCCCGGCGAGCCGCGGCGCGGCATCGCGCTGATCGCGCACCCCAATCCGGTGCAGGGCGGCACCAAGGACAACAAGGTCGTCACCACGCTGGCGAAAACCCTGTTCGGGCTCGGCTACGTCGCGGTGCGCCCGAATTTCCGCGGCGTCGGCAAAAGCGCCGGCGGCTTCGACCACGGCGACGGCGAGACCGAGGACATCCTCGCGGTCGCGCGCTACGCGCAAAACCGCTTCGGCGCGCTGCCGCTGCTGCTGGCCGGCTTTTCCTTCGGCGCCTTCGTGCAGACCCGCGTCGCGCAGGCGCTGCCGCCCGGGCGCCTGGTGCTGGTCGGCCCGGCGGTGAACCGCTTCCCGGCGGCGGCCGTGCCGGCGGACACGCTGGTGATCCACGGCGAGCACGACGACGTGGTGCCGCTCGCGGCCGTGCTCGACTGGGCGCGGCCGCAGCAACTGCCGCTGGTCGTCGTGCCCGGCGGAGAGCATTTCTTCCACGGCAAGCTGCACCTGCTGTCGCAGATCGTGCAGCGCCACTGCGCATGAACGGCGCGGCGCCGCTCGTCGTCTCCGGGCTGCGCAAGTCCTACGGCGAACGCGAAGTCGTCTGCGGCGTCGACTTCGCGCTGCGCCCCGGCGAATGCTTCGGCCTGCTCGGCCCCAACGGCGCCGGCAAGACCACCACGCTGCGCCTGTGCCTCGGCCTCACCGAGCCCGACGCCGGCAGCGTCGCCGCGCTCGGCCGGCCGGTGCCCGCCGAGGCGCGCGAGGCGCGGCGGCGCATCGGCATCGTGCCGCAGTTCGACAACCTCGATCCCGACTTCACGATCCGCGAAAACCTGCTGATCTTCGGCCGCTACTTCGGCATCGCCGACCGCACGCTGGAGGCGCGCATCCCGGACCTGCTCGGATTCGCCGGGCTGTCGAACCGGGCCGACGCGCGCATCCAGACGCTGTCCGGCGGCATGAAGCGGCGGCTGACGCTGGCGCGCGCGCTGGTCAACGATCCGGAGCTGGTGTTCCTCGACGAGCCGACCACCGGCCTCGACCCGCAGGCGCGGCACGTGATCTGGGACCGGCTGCGCAACCTGCTGAAGCAGGGCAAGACGCTGCTGCTGACCACGCATTTCATGGAAGAGGCGGAACGGCTGTGCGGCCGCGTCGCGATCATGGATCACGGCCGCATCATCGCCGAAGGCACGCCGCAGGCGCTGATCGCGCGGCACGTCGAACCGCACGTGGTCGAGGTGTTCGGCGAAACCGCGCCGGACTGGGCCGGGCTGCGCGGCCGCGCGCTGGCGGAGCGCTGCGAATCCACCGGCGAAACCATCTTCTGCTACGCCCGGGATCCGGCGCCGCTGGTCGCCGACCTCGATGCGCGCGACGACCTGCGCTACCTGCACCGCCGCGCGAGCCTCGAGGACGTGTTCCTGAAGCTGACCGGGCGGGAACTGCGCGACTGACATGACGAAAAAGAACCACTGGGCCCCGCCGCGCCTCAGCCTGCGTTTCGCCCACGTCTGGCGCCGCAACCTGCTGGTGTGGCGCAAGCTGGCCATCCCGTCGATGCTCGGCAACCTCGCCGACCCGCTGCTCTACATGTTCGGGCTCGGCTACGGGCTCGGCCGCATGCTGGAGGACGTCGGCGGCATGTCCTACATCGGCTTCCTCGCCGCCGGCGTCGTCTGCTCGAGCACGATGATGAGCGCGTCGTTCGAGGCGATGTACTCCGCGTTCTCGCGCATGCACGTGCAGAAGACCTGGGACGCCATCCTCAACGCGCCGCTGACGCTCGACGACGTCGTGCTCGGCGAGCTGGCGTGGGCGGCCAGCAAGAGTTTCCTGTCCGGCAGCGCGGTGCTGATCGTCGCCGCCGTGCTGGGCCTGGTGCCCTCCCCCCTGGCTCTTGCCGTGATCCCGCTGATCTTCCTGACCGGGCTCGCCTTCGCCGCGCTGGGCCTGATCATGACGGCGCTGTCGCCGAGCTACGACTTCTTCATGTACTACTTCACGCTGTGCGTGACGCCGATGATGCTGCTGTGCGGCGTGTTCTTCCCGCTCGACCAGTTGCCGGTCCCCGCGCAGGCCGTCGCCCACATGCTGCCGCTGACGCACGCGGTCGCCCTCGCCCGCCCGCTGGTCAACGGCGAGGTGCCCGCGGCCTGGGCGCTGCACGTCGCGGCGCTCGCCGCCTACGCCGTCGCCGGCTTTCACGTCGCGCTGGCGATGACCCGCCGCCGGCTGCTGACGTAAGATGGGCGCCATGCTCTGGATCAAGTCCTTCCACCTGCTGTTCGTGATCGCCTGGTTCGCCGGGCTGTTCTACCTGCCGCGCATCTTCGTCAACCTGGCGCAGGAGGAGAACGAAACCGCCCGCGCCCGCCTGCTGCTGATGGCGCGCAAGCTCTACCGTTTCATGACCCTGCTCGCCGTGCCGGCGCTGGGATTCGGGCTCTGGCTGTGGGGCCTGTACGCGAAACACGGCATGATCGCCGGCGGCTGGATGCACGCCAAGCTCGCGCTGGTGGTCCTGCTGGTCGGCTACCACCATGCCTGCGGCCGCCTGCTGCGCCAATTCGAACAGGGCCGCAACGCCCGCTCGCACGTCTGGTACCGCTGGTTCAACGAGGTGCCGGTGCTGATCCTGCTCGCCACGGTCATCCTCGTCGTCGTCAAGCCGTTCTGACCGGCATGACCCCCGCCCTTCCCGTTTTCGCGCTGCTGGCGGCGCTGGCCGCGCCTGCCGCCGCAGCCGATGCCCGCATCATCGTCCAGGAGTCGCCGCTGGCCGGCTTCCAGTACTACGAAGGCAAGGCGCTGTGGGACATGATGCGCACCGGCGACGCGCTGCAACTGGCGCGCGAGCCGCGCAACCCGCACGATGCCAACGCGGTGCGCATCGAATGGCGCGGCGAAATGCTCGGCTACATCCCGCGCCGGGAGAACGCCGACGTCGCGCGCCAGATGGATCTCGGCGCGCCGGTGAAGGCGCGCATCGTGCGCCTCGTCGAAGCGCGCAATCCCTGGCAGCGCGTGCGTTTCGAGGTCTACGTCGACCTGCGGCCGGGGCCGCGCCGGGATTAAAAACATGGAGCATTTCTTCGCGACCTGCCCGCGCGGGCTGGAAGGCGTGCTCGGCGAAGAACTCGCCGCGCTCGGCGCGCAGCAGGCGGCGGCGGTCGACGGCGGCGTCGCCTTCCGCGGGCCGTTTGCGCTGTGCTACCGCGTCAACCTCGAAAGCCGCATCGCCAGCCGCGTGCTGTGGCGCGTCGGCCAATGCCGCTACCGCGACGAGAAAGACATCTACGCTGCCGCGCGCAAGCTGCGCTGGGCGCAGTGGTTCGGCCCGAAACAGACCCTCCGCGTCGACACCGCGGCGATCAAGAGCCCGCTGAAAAGCATCGACTTCGCCACGCTGCGCGTGAAGGACGCGGTCTGCGACGTGCTGCGCGAAACCGAGGGCAACCGCCCCGACATCGACACCCGCAACCCGGACGTGCGCATCCAGCTCTTCCTCAGCCGCGACGAGGCGGTGTTCTACCTCGACACTTCGGGCGAGGCGCTGTTCAAGCGCGGCTGGCGCGCGGCGACCGGCGACGCGCCGCTGCGCGAGAACCTCGCCGCCGGCATCCTGAAACTCGCCGGCTGGACGCCGGAACAACCGCTGCTCGATCCGATGTGTGGCAGCGGCACCTTCCTGATCGAGGCCGCGCTGATGGCCATGGGCCGCGCGCCGGGACTGCACCGGTCCTTCGGTTTCGAGAAACTGCGCAACTTCGATGCGGCGGCCTGGACGGCGCTCAAAGCCGCCGCCGAGAAGAATACAAAAATATCAATAAAATCAAGTATTTATGGATATGACCGTAGCGGCGACGCGATTGCGCTGGCCCGCCGGAACGTCGCCGCGCTGGGACTGGAAGCGCAGATCGAGCTGAAGCAGTGCAGCTTCGAGGATTCGAAACCGCCGCGGCCCTCGGGCATCCTGATCACCAACCCGCCCTACGGCGTGCGCCTGGAAGAACTCGACGACCTCGCCGCGTGGTATCCCAGACTCGGCGACATCCTGAAGCAACGCTATGCCGGGTGGACCGCCTACATTTTCACCGCCGATTTGCGCATCGCGAAGCTGATGCGGCTGCAGCCGTCACGCAGGACACCGCTGTTCAACGGGGCGCTGGAGTGCCGGTTGTTCAAGTACGAGATCGTGGCGGGGAGCATGAGGAAAACCAAAGAGGAGACCTGACGCTGCGCATGAACCGCCGCGAAGCAGCCAACATCGATGCAACGCTTAGCGGTCATGCCTCGCGCGCCAGTAGCCAGGCAGGCGGCTCTGATGCGCCACCACTTCGATCCGGAGAGTCTCCGCGGCTGCACTGTAGATGAGCGTAAAAGGAAATCGCGGAAGCACAAAGCGCCGGAGATCAGTATCAACGGCTTGCCCCATTTCAGGGTGCTCAAGCAGCAGATTCGTCGCGCGCCAAACCTCGGCTTCGAAAGATTCGCCCAAGCCCGGAACTTCCTGCTCGTAGTGCAGCGCTGCCTCAATCAGTTCCAGCTCCGCTTCCGGGTGGAACTCCAGCCTCATCGTTTCAGGCGGTTGCGCAGATTTGCGTAAACCTGTTCACCTGGAACCGGCTGCACCTTGCCTTCAACGATCTCCCGATGTCGCCGTTGCGCCTCCTTGATCCAGGCCGTCTCGACATCAGTGTCGGCCGGGCCATCAAGCTCGGCAATAAGGACACGGACAAGGTCCGCTTTTTCGTCCGGGCTCAAAGCCCGGATTTTCGCTTCAATCTCGGCAGTGGCAATCGACATCATGACCTCCGTTCAGATTCCTCCGCAACCGGAATATTGTAACGCCCGAGCCTTTTGAATACTAACCGGGCAGCATGAGCCGCCCCGGTTGATCAATGTATTGGTACGTTGCCAAATCCCCCCACAGGCCCACTCCGGATAAACCGGTCAAACGAAGCCGTTTCCCCGATTCAGTTCGCTTCCGGATTCAGCAAGGGCCATACCCTCAGCGTAAGGCTGCCTTCCTTCGCGGGTGACCAGGTCACCGCATGATGGCAGGGCCCCGCGCGGGTCTGCCGGTCCCGGGGACAGACGCAGCCCCTGTCCTCAGGGCGGCTCCCGGCCGATCCGCTGGGCCCGCACTCCAAGCCCAGCGCAAGCAACTGGGCGCCGGATTCGTCGAACGGCAGAAACTTCGTCACGAACTCCACATCACCGGCAGACACATCGGCCGGCGTGGTCCAGCCTGCCCGGGGATCGTTCGCGATGATACTAGCCCAGGAAAACTTCGGAGCACCTCTGAACCTTTCCTTCCATTCACCACAATGCTTTTGAAAGATTCTTTCGGACTCCAAAGTCAATAATGTGAATCAAAAAATCAACCTAACCCCTTTGACCGTTACATATATTAGTACGTTTTGCTTAAAACGTGGTATGGCCCGTACTTTCTTATATCGCTTAGAAATTGCTTTCTGTTAGATGCACAAGCTTTGGAAAAAAACTGGCGACTCTGCGAAAGCTTAGAGTACAGAAAACGGTCTTCAGTTTTGCCAACCTGCATTGTTGCTATTCCGTCAGCAATTCCAAGACATGATATTTGAGACATTTCTTGTGGTGTCATGTCTTTCTGCATTTTTTCCTTGCCACCAATAATAGGCATAGATCTACATGTTTCTAGCACTTCTTTTTGAGCTGCATCTATCCATGCTGTCGGCGCAACCCTGCTGGCGGAAGGTGAAGCTGACGAGCAGCTTGTCCTGGTTGCCGTAGCTGATCGATATGTCATCGCCATGCGAAAATCGCCCTTCCCTGCCCCGGCCCCATGCGTCTTCCAGCAGTTTTCTGGTGATGCAGATTTTCTGCTCGTCGAACGACACCCCGAGTGACGATTTCAGCCCCTTCTCCCGATGCCAGCTCAGCACGGAGGGACGGTTGCTTTCCGCCTCCCACGCCATGTCAAAACGGACAGCGGTGAATTCCGGCGGGTACCCGCTTCGCTTGTTCGGGAGAATTCGGGGGCTTGTAATCCAGTGTGGCCCCAACAAAGGCCAGAGCCATACTTTCGCAGTACAGGTCTGTAGAAGTTAGCTCACGACCTGATGTCTTCTGGCTTCCAAGTCGTTGCTGGGTAATGGGCGAAATCGGTTGATCGTTTTTTATCTGGTAGATAATTTCCCCGCGAGAATCACCAACTGTTATCTTTGAACCGCCAAAGATGATAATCGGCTCAGATGTGCCAGAGCTGAGTGTAAAGTCAAACTTTCCGGATAAAGAATACTTGCTGTCGATAATGACATTGCCATCAATATATAGGTCGGCCGTCCCAATGCCTTTTTCAGACTTATAGGGAGAGAATTCGGTGATCACCCATTCCTGATCTGTGGGTACTACATAGTCATTACCAGATTTAAGTGTGGTTCTTCTCGGGGAAGAAAGCTCTGCAAGACGCTTCGTGTATGCAACTCGAATACAAGTGATATCTTGACACCGGTTTCTTTCATTCACGAGCCATTCTCTTTGGCGCACTCGAATCTGTCCCACACTGTTCGATGCAGATAAAGCATCCTTATATGCAGCAGCAAGAGAATCATCAAGATCAGAAAGCTGCTTGTTGGAACAGATAACTTGCTCAACCAGTGTCGATGCTTGCGAACAATCGAAACTCGTTGCAGCAGCATTGGGCGAAACGGCCATCATTACAAGCAAAATCCTGACTTTCATTGACTCCGCCCTCCTATAACTTGGCATAACATTGATAGTCCATTAACGCGGGAAGCGGAAATTTCTATTTTTGTATCCCCTTAATGCTACGCAACCAATTTTATAACCTTCAATTGCTTGCGCCGTTGCTCAGCATGCCAGAGATCGTACTGGGTCTGCTGATTGATCCAGCTCTCGGCGGAGGTTTCAAAAGCGATCGACAGGCGTACAGCCATTTCGGGGCTGATGCCCGCACGTCCATTCAGGATCGCGGAAAGCGTCTTGCGGCTTACATCCAGCGCCCTCGCCGCCTCAGTCACCGTAACCTTCAGGGGTCCCAAGCAGAGAGTCTTGATGATTTCCCCGGGATGCGGGGGATTGTGTATACGCATGATGCGGCTCTCAGAGATGGTCACCGAAAAACAGGGCTGCGAATCGCAAACTCTCCTATCTTCGCGTTTACCCTGATAAAATAAAAATTTTAATAAAATCAAATAGTTAAAATTATTCCACGGAGCATTAGCGCAACACCCGCAGAATCAGCGAGGTCCCGATCAGCAGCAGCAGCACTCCGATCACCTTCAGCAACGTCTCGCGCGATGCCTTCAACTGGATGCGGTGGCCGGCCCAGATGCCGCCCAGTGCGAAGGGCAGCAGCAGCAGCGCCCCGAGGATGCGGTCCCACAGCATCAGGCCGCCGATCAGGAAGACCAGCGCGCGGATGGACGTGGACAGCAGCACCATGTTCGACAGCGTCGCGCGCAGCACCGCCTTGTCGGGCAGGCGGCGCGACAGATAGATCGCGTAGGGCGGCGCGCCGACACCGAACAGCGTGCCGGCGGCGCCGCCGCAGAAGCCGGAGATCACCGCCCAAGGGTGGCGCGCGATGCCCGTCTGCGGTGCGCCGGCGAACAGCGAGTAGAGGCCGTAGCAGAACAGGAAAATGCCGAAGGCGGCGATGGTCGCCTGCTGCGGAACCGTCACCAGCGCGGTGACGCCGGCAACCGCGCCGGCGAGCGAGAACGGCGCCATCCATTTCAGTTCGCCGCGGTCGGCGTCCTTCGAGAAGCGCGAGCCCAGCGCGAACGATGCCGAGACATCGAGGATCACGCACAGCGGCAGCACGTAGTCGAGCGGAAAGAAGTACGACAGCGCCGGCACCGTGAACATCGCCGCACCGAAGGCGGTGATGCCGAAAATGACGTAAGCGCCGCCGACGATGGCTGCGCAGGCCGCCCAGGTCGCCAGACCGAAGGGCAGTGCATCCATCAACAAAAACGCCGGCCTTGGGGCCGGCGTCCTTGCACGGGCGCGCGCGGATCAGACAAGGTTCAGGTGCTCAATGCCGGTCATGACGTCCTTGTCCTTGGCATCCTTGCTGTTGAGCTTGATCATCAGCCGCAGCTCGTTCATCGAGTCGGCGTTGCGCAGCGCGTCCTCGTAGCTGATTTCACCGGCCTCGTAGAGGTCGAACAGGTGCTGGTCGAAGGTCTGCATGCCGAGCTCGCGCGACTTGGCCATGATGCTCTTGATCTCGTGCACCTCGCCCTTGAAGATCAGGTCGGAAATCAGCGGCGAGTTCAGCATGATCTCGACCGCGGCGGCGCGGCCCTTGCCGTCCTTCTTCGGGATCAGGCGCTGCGACACCAGCGCGCGGATGTTCAGCGACAGGTCCATCAGCAGCTGGTGTTTCCGTTCTTCCGGGAAGAAGTTGATGATCCGGTCCAGCGCCTGGTTGGCGCTGTTAGCGTGCAGCGTGGCCATCGCCAGGTGGCCGGTTTCGGCGAAGGCGATCGCGTGGTCCATCGTGTCGCGGTCGCGGATCTCGCCGATCAGGATCACGTCGGGGGCCTGGCGCAGCGTGTTCTTCAGCGCGGCGTTCCACGAATCGGTGTCGACGCCGACCTCGCGCTGGGTGACCACGCAGTTCAGGTGGTCATGCACGTATTCAATCGGGTCCTCGATGGTGATGATGTGGCCGTAGCTGTTCTGGTTGCGGTAGCCGATCATCGCCGCCAGCGACGTCGATTTGCCCGAGCCGGTGCCGCCGACCATGATGATCAGGCCGCGCTTGGTCATGACCACGTCCTTCAGCACCGGCGGCAGCTTCAGGTCGTCGAACTTCGGGATCGAGGTGTTGATGGTCCGCAGCACCATGCCGACCCGGCCCTGCTGCATGAAGGCGTTGACGCGGAAGCGGCCGATGTCGCCGGGGCTGATCGCGAAGTTGCACTCCTTGGTCGCCTCGAACTCGCCGGCCTGCTTGTCGTTCATGATGCCGCGCGCGAGCTCTGCGGTGTGCTGGTTGGTCAGCGCCTGCTGCGCCACCGGCGTCATCTTGCCGTCGAGCTTGATCGCCGGCGGAAAACCCGCGGTGATGAACAGGTCCGAGGCCTTTTTCGCGACCATCGCCCGCAGCAGGTCGTGCATGAACTTGACTGCCTGTTCTCTTTCCATGCCTTGCTCCCTTGTTTTTTCCCCGCCGCGGCCCGCGCCGGGATCAGCGGAACAGATCCTTGTTCATCGCCTTGCCGCGCGCCTCGTCCGAGGACACGATGTTGCGCTTGACCAGGTCGACCAGGTTCTGGTCCAGCGTCTGCATGCCGAGCTGGGCGCCGGTCTGGATCGCCGAGTACATCTGCGCCACCTTGTTCTCGCGGATCAGGTTGCGGATCGCCGGCGTGCCGATCATGATCTCGTGCGCCGCGGCACGGCCGCTGCCGTCCTTGGTCTTCAGCAGCGTCTGCGAGATCACCGCGCGCAGCGATTCCGACAACATCGCGCGCATCATTTCCTTTTCCTCGGCCGGGAACACGTCGATGATCCGGTCGATGGTCTTGGCGGCGGAACTGGTGTGCAGCGTGCCGAACACCAGGTGGCCCGTTTCGGCGGCGGTCAGCGCCAGGCGGATGGTTTCCAGGTCGCGCATCTCGCCGACCAGGATGATGTCCGGATCCTCGCGCAGCGCCGAGCGCAGCGCGTTGGAAAAGGACAGCGTGTGCGGCCCGACTTCGCGCTGGTTGATCAGGCACTTCTTCGATTCGTGCACGAACTCGATCGGGTCCTCCACCGTCAGGATGTGGCCCTGCTCGTTTTCGTTGATGTGGTTGACCATCGCCGCCAGCGTGGTCGACTTGCCGGAGCCGGTCGGGCCGGTCACCAGCACGACGCCGCGCGGCTGGTTGGCGATCTCGGTGAACACCTTCGGCGCCTTCAGGTCCTCGAGGCTCAGCACCTTCGACGGAATGGTCCGGAACACCGCGCCGGCGCCGCGCTGCTGCACGAAGGCATTGACGCGGAAACGGGCCAGGTTGGGGATCGCGAAGGAAAAGTCGCACTCCAGGTTTTCCTCGTAGAACTTGCGCTGGCCGTCGTTCATGATGTCGTAGACCATCGCATGAACGTCCTTGTGCTCCAGCGCCGGCAGGTTGATGCGGCGCACGTCGCCGTGCACGCGGATCATCGGCGGCAGGCCGGCGGAGAGGTGCAGGTCGGAGGCTTTGTTCTTGACGACGAAGGCCAGCAGTTCGGAGATGTCCATTTATAATTCCCTTGGGAGTGGGCCGGGCAGGGTACACGGGCAGGGTACCTTCCGCGCGCCCGCATGCCGGACACGCATGAAAACCAGCCCCTGAGCGCGCCGAAATTATGGCCACAATCGCCGAGAACTTGCAAGCCGTACACGGGCGCATCGCGCGCGCCGCGGCCGCCGCGAATCGCGCGCCGGACGGCGTGAAACTGCTCGCCGTGAGCAAGACTTTCGGCAGCGACGCGGTGCTTGCCGCGTGGCAGGCCGGGCAGCGCGCCTTCGGCGAAAACTTCGTGCAGGAAGGCGCGGCAAAAATCACGGAACTGTCGCATCTGGACATCGAGTGGCATTTCATCGGCCCGATCCAGGGCAACAAGACGCGCCCCATCGCCGGACACTTCGCCTGGGTGCACAGCGTCGAGCGCGAAAAAATCGCGCAGCGCCTCAACGACGCGCGCCCGCTGCAGCTGCCGCCGCTCAACGTGCTGATCCAGGTCAACGTCAGCGGCGAGGCAAGCAAGAGCGGGGTCGAGCCCGGTGCGGAACGCGGGCTCGCCGCCTTCATCCGCGGGCTGCCGCGGCTGCGGCTGCGCGGCCTGATGGCGATTCCCGAGCCGACGCCGGATACGGCCCAGCAGCGCGAGCGCTTCGCGCTGCTGCGGCGCCTGCTGCAGCCGCTGCAGGCGGAGGACACCGGGGTCGACACTTTGTCGATGGGCATGTCCGACGATCTGGAATCGGCGATTGCCGAGGGCTCGACGCTGGTGCGCGTGGGCACCGCGATTTTCGGCAAACGGCAGACCGTGAATGGTGAACGGTAAGCGGTGAACCGTATAATGCCCGGAATGTTTACCCATCGCCGGCAATCCGCCCCCTTTCATCCATGAACATCCTTTTCATCGGCGGCGGCAACATGGCCGCGGCGATCATCGGCGGCCTCGTCGGCCAGGGCCGACCGGCATCGACGCTGCAGGCCGTCGACGTGCTGCCCGAGGCGCGGGCCCGTCTCGAACGGCAGTTCGGCATCCGCACCTCGGCCGATGCCGCGGCCGCGGCGGCCGGCGCGGACTGCATCGTGCTGGCGGTCAAGCCGCAGCAGATGCGCGAAGTCGCGGCGGCGCTGGCACCCGCGCTGAAGGGACAGCTGGTGATCAGCATCGCCGCCGGCATCCGCGGCAGCGATCTCGCGCGCTGGCTCGGCGGCCATGCGGCCATCGTGCGCGCCATGCCCAACACGCCAGCCCTGGTCGCCGCGGGCATCACCGGCCTTCATGCGCTGCCGGGCGTCAGCGCGCGGCAGCGCGGCGACGCCGAAAGCGTGCTGGCCGCCGTCGGCGGCACCTTCTGGGTCGACGAGGAAAGCGCGCTCGACGCGGTGACGGCGGTCTCCGGCAGCGGCCCGGCCTACGTGTTTTATTTCATCGAAGCCCTGGAACAGGCGGGACTCGAACTCGGGCTGCCGGCGGAAATCGCGCGCCAAAGCGCGCTGGAAACCTTTGCCGGCGCGGTAAAGCTGGCCGGCACCGGCGATGCCGATCCGGCAACGCTGCGGGCCCGGGTCACCTCCAAAGGCGGCACCACCGAGCGCGCCATCGGCGCGCTGGACGCGGCCGGCGTCAGGGCCGCCTTCGTCCGCGCCGTGCGCGCCGCGGCGGAACGCTCCGCCGAGATGGGCGATACCCTGGGCAGGGACTGACATGCTGGCCAATGCGCTGATCTTCATCGCCCAGGTCGCCTTCGGCCTGCTGACGCTGGCGCTGCTGCTGCGTTTCTACCTGCAATGGGTGCGCGCGCCCTACCGCAACCCGATGGCCGATTTCGTCAACGCGCTGACCGATTTCATGGTGAAGCCCGCGCGCCGCGTCATCCCGGGGCTGTGGGGGCTGGACCTGCCGACGCTGCTGCTGGCCTGGCTGATGCAGCTGCTGGAGCTGCTGGTGATCCTGCAGGTTCGCGGCTTCCGTTTTGGCGCCGAGGTCGGCCTCGCCGCGATCGGCCTCGCGGCGCTGGCCGCCATCGGCACCGTCAAGATGCTGATCTACATCGTGCTGGTGGCCACGCTGCTGCAGGCGCTGCTGTCCTGGATCAATCCGGGCAGCCCGATCGCGCCGCTGCTCGACGCGATGACGCGGCCCTTCCTGCGCTTCTTCCGGCGCCGGATTGCGCCGGTCGGCAACGTCGACCTGTCGCCGCTGTTCCTGCTGGTGGTCTGCCAGCTGCTGCTGATGGTGCCGGTCGCCTGGCTCGAATCCGGGGCGATGCGGCTGCTGCAGTGAGCGGCTGGCATCGCTTCGATCCGCAGGCGGCGCGCCTGACGCTGCAGATCCACGCCCGGCCCGGCGCCCGCGTCACCACCGTCGCGGGCCTGCACGGCGACGCCCTGAAAATCCACATCGCCGCGCCGCCGGTCGACGACCGCGCCAACGCCGCGCTGCTGGCCTGGCTGGCCGGCGTGCTGGAACTGCCCCAGGCCGCGGTCCGGCTGCGCGCCGGGGCGAAGTCGAGGCGCAAAATCGTGGAAATCCGTCCGGCGGACGCGGGGATCGCGGCGCGCGCCGCGGCCTTGGCCACGGCGGCCGGTCAGCCGGATTCCTGACTCCGTCTCCCGCCGTGGCGCGCGCGCCACGCCCGCACCAGCAGCGTCACCGCGATCCACAGGGCCAGCAGCGCGAGGGGCAGCGTGACCGCCAGCGGCGCCAGCAGGGCGAGCAATGCCAGCGCGATGAAGCCCAATGCGATGCTCGACATCAGCCCGGACTCGGCCGCGCCCAGGGTGCGGCGGTTGCTGAAAACGGCGCCGACGGTGTTGCCCAGGCGCAGCGCGCCCGCCGCGGCCCGCGCGGCGCGCCCGCCGGAACCGCCGCCGCGGTGACGCACCCGCGCCGAAGGCCTGACGCGGCGCCTGCCGGAGAGCACGATCTCGGTGGCGTTGGCGAGGTCTTCCTCGTACATCGCCTGCATGCAGCCCGCGCAGCCGGCGTCCTCGATCGCGACGTCGAGTTCGTAGTTGCTGATCCAGCTCGCGATGTTGAGGTTGGTCGAGCCGACGCGCGCCCAGCGCCCGTCGGCCACCGCGGTCTTGGCATGCAGCATCGCGCCGTTCCACTCGAAGACGCGGATGCCGGCCTCGAGCAGCGGGCGGTAGCCCGCGCGCGACAGCTGCCCGAGCATGGGCACGTCGCTGCTGCCGGGCACCAGCAGCCGGACGTCGACGCCGTCATGCGCCGCCGCGCGCAGCGCCTGCACATAGGGCGAAACGCCGACGAAATAGGCGTCCGTCAGCCACAGGGTATCGCGGGCCATGGCCGCGATCAGCTGGTCGAGGCGGTAGAGCCCGGCGGTGCTCGGCTGGTTCGCCAGCACGCGCACCATCACCTCGCCCGCGGGCGCGGCGGGAACGGGTTCCGGCTCCGGCAGATCGATGTCGCGGTCCGAGGCCGCCGCCCAAGTCTGGCCGAAGGCGCGCTCGATGTCGGCCACCGCGGGGCCGCGGATTTCGATGCCGGTGTCGCGCCAGGGAGCGATGCCGCGCCGCGGATCGCCCAGCCACTTGTCGCTGACGCAGAGTCCGGTCACGTAGCCGACCATGCCGTCGACCGCCACCATCTTGCGGTGATCGCGCGTCAGCCAGCCGAAGGGGCTGTCGAGGCGCGGCGTGTTGAAGCAGCGCACTTCGCCGCCGGCCTCGACCAGCGGCCTGAGCAGCCGGCCGCTGCCGACGCCGATCCCGCCCATCCAGTCGTGGATCAGCCGCACCGTGACGCCGGCACGGGCGCGTTCGCAGAGTGCCGCGACGAATTCGCGGCCGGTGGCGTCGTCGGCGATGATGTAGTTCTCGAACAGCACCGAACGGCGCGCGCCGGCGATCGCCGCCAGCCAGGCCGGATAGTTCTCGCCGGCGTCGCGCAGGATGCGCACGCTGTTGCCGCCGACCAGCGGCGCGCCGGCGGCGCGGGCAAAGGCCTGCTCCGCCAGCAGGCGCAGTTCCGCGCCGCCGCGGCGGGGAACGGGATGGCGGGATTCGGCGGTGATCGGCATGACTGGTCCCCGGTACAGGGTGCCGCAGGGCAGCGCGCGGGGCCGCCTACATCAGCACGATGTCGAACTGTTCCTGATTGTAGGCCGACTCCACTTGCAGCGAAATCGGCTTGCCGATGAAATCGGACAGCATCGCCAGATTGTGGGATTCCTCGTCGAGGAACATGTCGATGACCTGCTGCGAGGCCAGGATGCGGAACTCGCGGGCGCTGAACTGGCGGGCCTCGCGCACCAGCTCGCGCAGCACCTCGTAACACACCGTCTGCGCGGTTTTCAGCTCGCCGCGGCCGGTACAGACCGGACAGGGCTCGCACAGCACGTGGGCGAGGCTCTCGCGGGTGCGCTTGCGCGTCATCTCGACCAGCCCGAGCTGGGTGAAGCCGTTGACGGTCATGCGCGTGCGGTCGCGCGCCAGCGCCTTGCGGAACTCGTTGAGCACGGCGTTGCGGTGCTCCTCGGTGTCCATGTCGATGAAATCGATGATGATGATGCCGCCGAGATTGCGCAGCCGCAGCTGGCGCGCGATGACCTGCGCCGCCTCGAGGTTGGTCTTGAAGATCGTGTCGTCGAAGGTGCGCCCGCCGACAAAGCCGCCGGTGTTGACGTCGACCGTGGTCAGCGCCTCGGTCTGGTCGATGATCAGGTAGCCGCCGGACTTGAGGTCCACGCGGCGCGCCAAGGCGCGTTCGATGTCGTCCTCGACGTTGTGCAGGTCGAACAGCGGGCGTTCCCCCTGGTAATGCGCCAGCCGGGCGACCACGTTGGGCGTGAACTGCGCGGCAAACTGCGTCATCGCCTGGTGCGTCTCGCGGGAATCAACGTGGATGCGGCCGGTGTCCTCGTGCGCGAAGTCGCGCAGCACGCGCAGCGCCAGGTTGAGGTCCTGGTAGAGCAGCGCCAGCGGCGGCGCGGTGCGCGCCTGCTCCTGGATATCGTGCCACAGCTTGCGCAGGTATTCGACGTCGGAGGCGAGTTCGCGGTCGGACGCCGCCTCCGCCATCGTGCGGATGATGAAGCCGCCCTTTTCCTCCGGCGGCAGCAGATGCTGCAGCTTTTCGCGCAGCTGGACGCGCTCCTCCTCGTCGCCGATCCTCTGGGATATCCCGATGTGCGATTCCTGCGGCAGGTAGACCAGCAGGCGCCCGGCGATGCTGATCTGCGTCGACAGCCGCGCGCCCTTGGTGCCGATCGGATCCTTGATCACCTGCACCATCAGGTTCTGCCCTTCCCCGAGCAGCTTCTCGATCGGCATCCCCGGCTCGCCGTTGACGCGGCTGCCCCGGATGTCGGCGACGTGCAGGAAGGCGGCGCGCTCGCCGCCGATGTCGATGAAGGCCGACTGCATGCCGGGCAGCACGCGCACCACCTTGCCCATGTAGACGTTGCCGACGAAGCCGCGCGAGGACGCGCGCTCGACGTGCAGCTCCTGGGTCACGCCGTGCTCGATCACGGCGACCCGGGTCTCCTGCGGCGTGACGTTGATCAGGATGTCTTCGCTCATGGCAGGAGTATGCCGTGGATCCGCAGCAGTTCCGCGGTTTCGGCGAGGGGCAGGCCCATGATGCCGGAATAGCTGCCTTCGATCCGCGTGATGAAGGCGGCGGCGCGGCCCTGCACCGCATAGGCGCCGGCCTTGTCGCGGGATTCGCCGGTGGCGACGTAGCGGCGGATTTCGTCGGCGGCCAGCGCGCGGAACCACACCTGCGATTCCGACAGCCGGGCATCGACGTCCTCCCCCCGCGTCACGGCGACGGCGGTCAGCACGCGGTGGGCGCGCCCGGACAGCCGCCCGAGCATGCGCGCGGCATCGGCGGCGTCCGCCGGCTTGCCCAGGACCGCGCCGTCGCAGACGACCGTGGTGTCGGCCGCGAGCACGGGGCGCGGCGCCACGCGGCGCGCCCTGATCATCGCCGCCGCGGCCTGTGCCTTGTCGCGGGACACGCGCAGCACATAGGCCTCCGGAGCCTCGCCCGGCAGATGGGCCTCGTCGATGTCGGCGCGACGCTGCGCGGCCTCGCGCAACTGGAACACCTCGAAGGCAATGCCGATCTGGCGCAACAGTTCGCGGCGGCGGGGGCTGCGCGAGGCAAGGTAGACGAAACGGTCGGACATCGGTGTGCCTAGAGGCTGTTATGAACTTGCGAAATTCTTCCCTCACCCCTACCCCTCTGCTGCGCTCCAAGTGTTCCCTTGTCCCGGAAGGAGAGGGGGTTCAAGGCCCTTCTTCCTCCGGGAGAAGGGTGGGGATGAGGGCAGAAGCACATTAATTCACAACGGATTTTCAGATCCATAACAGACCTATTCCCGGTGATACGGATGGTTGGCCAGCAGCGACGCGGCCCGGTAGAGCTGCTCGGCGAGGATGACCCGCACCAGCCCGTGCGGCAGCGTCAGCGGCGACAGCGACCACAGCAGATCGGCGTTTTTCTTGACGCCGGCGGCCAGGCCGTCGGCACCGCCGATGATGAACGCGGGATCGCGGCCGTCGCCGCGCCAGCGTTCGAGGCGCGCGGCCAGGTCGCGGGTGGAAAAACCGCGGCCGCGCTCGTCGAGCACGATGCGCAGCGCGTCCGCGGGCAGGGCCGCGTCGATGCGCGCGGCCTCGGCATCCAGCCAGCGCGGCAAATCGCCGGCGGCACCGCTGCGCTGCGCCGGCTTCAGTTCCTTCAGCAGCAGCGGCATCTCGCGCGGCATGCGCTTCGAATATTCGAGGAACCCTGCGCTCACCCAGGCCGGCATGCGATGGCCGACGGCGAGGATGTGGAGTTTCACCGCGCCGCGCGGCGGGCCGTGCCTGCGGTGGCCGCCGTTTTGCGCGCCGGGGTCTTGCGCGCGGCGGGACGCTGCGGCGTGCCCCAGATTTCTTCGAGGTTGTAGTACTGGCGGATCGCCGGCTGCATGACGTGAACGACCACGGCCCCCAGATCGACCAGCACCCATTCGCCGGTCTGCTCGCCCTCGGTGCTGCAGACCTTGCCGCCCGCCTTTTTGACCTCCTCGCAGACGTTGCCGGCGAGCGCGCGCACCTGGCGGTTGGAATCGCCGCTGGCAATGATGACCTTGTCGAACAGCGCGGTCATTTTCCTGACGTTGAATGTGACGATGTCGCGGCCTTTGATGTCTTCGAGCGCGGCGACGGCTATTTTTGCCAGTTTTTCAGGTCCCATCAGTTCTCACTATACAGCATATGTTCTTGAATATATTGATAAATGTTTTCCGGCAGCAGGTAGCGCGGGCTGCGGCCGCGGCGCAGCGATTCGCGGATCATCGTCGCCGAGATGTTCAGTTCGGCGATCGGCACCACCACGATGCCGCCCGCCGGCGCCACGTGCACCGAGAACGGCTGGTGCATCAGCCGCGCATCGTACTCCGCGGCCAGCGGCTGCGGCATCCGCGACTGCCAGGTGTCCACCGGAAATCCGGGGCGATAGGCCACCGCGATGTGCGCCAGCCCGAACAACTGGTGCCAGCGGCTCCAGGTCGCGAGATCGAGAAAAGCGTCGGCGCCGAGTATCAGCACCAGCGACTGCGCGGCGCCGACCTCGGCGCGCAGCGCCGTCAGCGTATCGACGGTATAGGCGGGCGCGGCGGAGACCGTTTCGCGCGGATCGACGGTGAACAGCGCGTTGCCGGCGACCGCCAGCCGGACCATCGCCAGGCGGTCGGCCGCCGGCGTGACGGGCATCGCCCGGTGCGGCGGCGTGCCGCCCGGAATGAAACGCACCTCGGCGAGCCGTAACTGGTCGGCCACTTCCTGCGCCAGGCGCAGATGGCCGAAATGGATGGGATCGAAGGTGCCGCCGAGGATGCCGATGGGAGACATTAAAGGCGGCAATGAACGATGAGCGATGAGTGATGGGCGAACTGCTGGACAGCCCGGTGGCCCATCACTGCTCCGCGCTCATCACTCATCGCTCATCACTAGAGTGCGAGCCTCCTGATATCGGACAGCACCGTGGACAGGAAGGAACTGAAACGCGCCCCCAGCGCGCCGTCGATCACCCGGTGGTCATAGGACAGCGACAGCGGCAGCATCAGCCGCGGCGCGAATTCACTGCCGTTCCACACCGGTTTCATCACCGCCTTGCCGACGCCGAGAATGGCGACTTCCGGCGCATTGATGATCGGGGTGAAGAAGGTGCCGCCGATGCCGCCGAGGCTGGAGATCGAAAAACAGCCGCCCTGCAGGTCCGTCGGCGCGATCTTGCCGGCGCGCATGCGTTCGCTGATCTCGCCCAGTTCCTTCGCGATTTCGAGCAGGCCCTTCTTGTCGACGTCGCGGATCACCGGCACCACCAGCCCGTTCGGCGTGTCGACGGCGACGCCGATGTGATAGTAGTTTTTCAGGACCAGCTTCTCGCCGTCGGCCGACAGCGAGGCGTTGAATTCCGGAAACTGCTTCAGCGCGACCACCGAGGCCTTCATCAGGAAGCCGAGCATCGTGAACTTGATGCCGCTTTTTTTCGCCTCGTCGGCCTGGGCCTTGCGGAAGGCCTCGAGCTCGGTGATGTCGGCCTCGTCCTGCTGGGTCACGTGCGGAATGCCCACCCAGTTGCGGTGGAGGAAGCCGCCGGAGAGTTTCTTGATGCGCGACAGCGGCTGCTCGGTGACCGGCCCGAACTTCGAGAAATCCACCGGCTGCAGCGGCGGCAGGCTGAAGCCCAGGCCGCCGCCGGCCGCTTCGCCGCGTGGCCGCGACAGCTCGCCCTTGACGTAGCCCTGCACGTCCTCGGTCAGCACGCGGCCCTTGGGCCCGCTGCCGCTGACGCGGGCCAGGTCCACGCCCAGCTCGCGCGCGAAGCGGCGCACCGAGGGACTGGCATGCGCCTTGCCGAATCCGGATTCGTCGATGGCGGCGGCCGGCGCAGCGGCGGGTGCGGCGGATATGGCCGGCGCGGGTTTGGCCGCGGGAGCCGGCGCCGGTTTCGCGGGTGCAGCAGGTGCCGGGGCGGGAACGGGCGCAGCAGCAGGCGCCGCCGCCTTCGCCGGCGGCGCATCGCCGGCAGGCTCCAGCATCAGCACCAGCATGCCTTTCGACACCTTGTCGCCGACCTTGAGCCGGATGTCCCTGACGACGCCGGCGGCCGGCGACGGCACTTCCATGGTCGCCTTGTCGGACTCCAGCGTGACCAGCGGATCCTCGGCGCCGACCGTGTCGCCGGGCTTGACCAGCACCTCGATCACCGGGATGTCCTTGAAATCGCCGATGTCCGGCACCTTGACTTCGATTGCGTTTGCCATGGCTCTGTTTCGCTCAGACGGTTGCCGGGTTCGGCTTGTCGGGGTTGATGCCGTATTTTTTCACCGCTTCGGCGACGGTCTTGCGCGGCAGCAGTTCCTGGTCGGCCAGCGCCTTCATCGCGGCGACGGCGACGTAATGGCGGTCGACCTCGAAGAACTGGCGCAGCTTGCGGCGGGTGTCGGAACGGCCGAAACCGTCGGTGCCGAGCGTGATGAAATTGTGGGTGGGCAGGAAGGCGCGCACCTGGTCGGCGAACAGCTTCATGTAGTCGGTCGCCGCGACCACCGGACCGGCGCGGTCCTTCAGGCACTGCTCGATGTGGCTCTGGCGCGGCGGCTGGTCGGGATGCAGCAGGTTCCAGCGCTGCACGTCGAGGCCGTCGCGGCGCAGCTCGTTGAAGCTGGTCACGCTCCAGATGTCGGCGGCGATGCCGAAATCCTTTTCCAGCAGCTCGGCGCCGGCGATGACTTCGCGCAGGATGGTGCCGCTGCCGAGCAGCTGCACCTTCGGCTGGTTCTTCTTCGCCTTGCCCTCGCTGAGCAGGTACATGCCCTTGAGGATGCCCTTCTCCACGCCCTCGGGCATCGCCGGGTGGGTGTAGTTCTCGTTCATGACGGTGATGTAATAGTAGACGTCTTCCTGCTCCTGGTACATGCGGCGCAGGCCGTCCTGGATGATGACCGCGACTTCATAGGCGAAGGTCGGATCGTAGGACACGCAGTTCGGGATCGTCGACGCCAGGATGTGGCTGTGCCCGTCCTCGTGCTGCAGGCCCTCGCCGTTCAGCGTCGTGCGGCCGGCGGTGCCGCCGAGCAGGAAGCCGCGCGCGCGCAGGTCGCCGGCGGCCCAGGCGAGGTCGCCGACGCGCTGGAAGCCGAACATCGAATAGAAGATGTAGAACGGGATCATCATGTGGTTGTTGTTGGCGTACGAGGTCGCCGCCGCGATCCACGACGACATCGCGCCGGGCTCGTTGATGCCTTCCTGCAGGATCTGCCCGCCCCTGTCTTCCTTGTAGAACATCAGCTGGTCGGCGTCCTGCGGCGTGTAGAGCTGGCCGACGTGCGAATAGATGCCGAGCTGGCGGAACATGCCCTCCATGCCGAAGGTGCGCGACTCGTCGGGCACGATCGGCACCACGCGCTTGCCGATTTTCTTGTCGCGGATGATGGTGTTGAGAATCCGCACGAAGGCCATCGTGGTCGAGAACGCGCGGTCCTCGCTGCTCTTCAGCTGCGCCTCGAAGGCCGACAGCGCCGGCACTTCCAGCGGCTCGACCTTGCGCCTGCGCGCCGGCAGCGAGCCGCCCATGGCCTCGATGCGGCTGCGCATGTACCGCATTTCGGGCGAATCTTCCGGCGGCTTGTAGAACGGCACCTCCTCGAGCTTCTCGTCCGGGATCGGCACCTTGAACCGGTCGCGGAAGGCGCGGATCGACGCCGTGCCCATCTTTTTCTGCTGGTGGGTGATGTTCTGGCCTTCGCCGGACTCGCCCATGCCGTAACCCTTGACGGTCTTGGCGAGAATCACCGTCGGCTGGTCGGTGTGTTTCATCGCCGCCGCATAGGCCGCGTATATCTTGTGCGGATCGTGGCCGCCGCGATTCAGGCGCCAGATCTCGTCGTCGGACATGCTGGCGACCAGGTCCGCCAGTTCCGGATATTTGCCGAAGAAATGCTTGCGCACGAACGCGCCGTCGTGCGACTTGAACGCCTGGTACTCGCCGTCCACGCACTCTTCCATGCGCTTGAGCAGAATGCCGGTCTTGTCCTTCGCCAGCAGCGGATCCCAGTACGAGCCCCAGACCACCTTGATCACGTTCCAGCCCGAGCCGCGGAAATCCGATTCGAGCTCCTGGATGATCTTGCCGTTGCCACGCACCGGCCCGTCGAGCCGCTGCAGGTTGCAGTTGATGACGAAAATCAGGTTGTCGAGCTTTTCGCGGCCGGCCAGCGAAATCGCGCCCAGCGATTCCGGCTCGTCCATTTCGCCGTCGCCCATGAACGCCCAGACCTTGCGGCCCTGTTTTTCGACCAGCCCGCGATCCGTCAGATAGCGCATGAAGCGCGCCTGATAAATGGCCATCAGCGGCCCCAGCCCCATCGACACGGTCGGAAACTGCCAGAAATCCGGCATCAGCCAGGGATGCGGATAGGAAGACAATCCCTTGCCGTCCACCTCGCGGCGGAAATTGTTCAGCTGGTCTTCCGTGATGCGCCCTTCGAGAAATGCCCGGGCATAAATGCCGGGCGACGAGTGCCCCTGGGCATAAATGAGGTCGCCGAGAAATTTGTCGTTGGCGGCGCGGAAAAAATGATTGAAACCGACGTCGTACAGCGTGGCCGCCGACGCGAAGCTGGCGATGTGCCCGCCGAGCTCCGAGGATTCCTTGTTGGCGCGGATCACGGTCGCCATCGCATTCCAGCGCACCAGCGAACGGATCCTGTGTTCGAGTTCGTAATCGCCCGGCGAACGCTCTTCGCGCTCCGCCGGGATCGTGTTCAGGTAGGCGGTGTTGGCGTTGTACGGAATGTAGGCGCCGGAGCGGCGCGCTTCATTGATCAGGCGGCCCAGCAGGTAGTTGGCGCGGTCCGGGCCTTCATGCTCCAGCACCGACTTCAGCGCATCCAGCCACTCGCGGGTTTCCTCGGGATCCAGATCGCGCTGGAGTTCGTTCATGTCCATGACGGTACCTTTTTGGGGCTATTTTTTCGCGACAATTCCGGCACTTATGGTGCCTGAATCGCTGCCACGATGGGATGAGTAATTATAACTTCTGTGCTGAGTCTGCGGCACAACCGCTGATGCAGCGCAGCATGATTGCGGCGGGTGCGACGGTTACTGTCCGCTGAATTTTGCCGCGCGCTTTTCGAGGAAGGCGCGCATGCCTTCACGCTGATCGGCGCTTGCAAAAGCCAGCGCAAACGCCGCGGTCTCCTGTGCGCAGGCATTGCCCAGATCGACGTCCAGGCCGCGATGCACGGCCTGTTTCGCCAGGCGCACGGCAACCGGTGCCTTGGCCGCAATCGTGCGCGCGAGTTCGAGCCCCCTGTCGCGCAATGCCGCCGCGGGCACCACCTGGGTCACCAGCCCGATGGCCAGTGCTTCGTCGGCACGGACCTGGCGCGCGGTCGTCACCAGTTCCAGCGCCCGCGCCCGGCCGACCAGCCGCGCCAGCCGCTGCGTGCCGCCGAAACCCGGCGGGATGCCAAGATTCACTTCCGGCTGGCCGAACACCGCGGTATCGGCGGCAACGATCCAGTCGCAGGCCATCGCCAGTTCGCAGCCGCCTCCCAGCGCATAGCCCTGCACCAGCGCGATCGCCGGCACCGGCAACGCTTTCAGCGCGTGCATCACGCGCATGCCGGCTTCCGAGAACGCCCCGGCCTGCGCCGCCGTCAGAGACTGCATTTCGCCGATGTCGGCGCCGGCAACAAAGGCCTTTTCTCCGGCACCGGTCAGCAGCAGCACCCGCGCCGCGGAATCCGCCGCCACGGCCGCGACGGCCTGCGTCAATTCGGCCAGAGTGGCCGCGTTCAGCGCATTGAGCGCCCGCGGCCGGTTGACGGTCAGGAGGTAAACGCCGGGTTCGGGCTGTTCGAGCAGCAGGTTCTGGAAATTCATGACGGCTTCAGTGAAATTTGAATGGGCGGATCATCCGATGCGCTGCCGGACATAGGACCCGGGCGCGTCCTCAAGCGCAGGATACCGTTTCGCGCCCGGCTGGCGCGCCGCCACTTTGGCGCCGGCATGCCCCGCGACCCAGCGCGCCCAGTCCGTCCACCAGGAACCCGGTTGCTGTTTTGCGCCGGCCAGCCAGTCGTCCGCGCGCCGGGGCAGGTCCTCGTTGACCCAGTACCCGTACTTGTTCGCCGCCGGCGGATTGATGATGCCGGCGATATGGCCCGAGCCGCCGAGCACGAAGCGCACCGGCCCGCGCAGCAACCGGGTCGCGGCATAGGTCGACTGCCAAGGCGCGATGTGGTCCTCGGCGGTGGAAATGAAATAGGCCGGCGTTTCGACCCGGGTCACGTCGATCGGGATGCCGGCCAGGGTGATGCCACCCGGCTCGCGCAGCAGGTTTTTCAGGTACATGTTGCGCAGGTAAAAGCCGTGCATCGCCGCCGGCATCCGTGTCGAATCGCCGTTCCAGTGGAGCAGATCGAACGGGAACGGGTCCTTGCCCAGCAGATAGTTGCTGACGACGAAGGACCAGATCAGGTCGTTCGCGCGCAGCATGTTGAAGGTGGTCGCCATCTCGGAGCCTTCGAGGTAGCCGCGCTCCTCCATTTTCCGTTCCAGCGCGCTGACCTGCTGCTCGTCGATGAAGACCTCGAGTTCGCCCGGCAGCGCGAAATCGATCATGGTCACGAAAAAGGTCACGCTGCTGACGCGATCCTCCCCTTTCGCGGCCAGCCAGGCCAGCGTCGCCGCCAGCAGCGTGCCGCCGAGGCAGTAACCGATCACGTTGGCCCGGGCCTCGCCGGTGATGCCGCGCACCGCGTCGAGCGCCGCCAGCGATCCTTCGGTGAGATAGTCGTCGAAGCGCTTGTGCGCCAGTTTCGCATCGGGATTCACCCAGGAAATCACGAACACCGTGTGGCCCTGAGCCACCGCCCAGCGCACGAAGGAATTGTTCTCCCGCAGATCGAGGATGTAGAACTTGTTGATCCACGGCGGGATGATCAGCAGGGGCGTCGCATGCACCTTGTCCGTCAGCGGGGCATACTGGATCAGCTGCATGATCTCGTTCTGGAACACCACCTTGCCGGGCGTGGTGGCGATGTTCTCGCCGAGGCGGAACGCGTCGGGGTCGGTCATGCGCACGCGCAGCTGCCCGTCGCCGCCGCGCGAAAGATCCTCGAGCAGGTTGTTCAGCCCCTTCAGCAGGTTCTGCCCGCCGGAGTTGAGGGTCTCCCGCAGCGCCTCGGGATTGGTCAGCAGGAAATTCGACGGCGACACCGCGTCGATGTACTGGCGGGTGTAGAAATCGACTTTTTTCGCGGTTTTTTCGTCGAGACCTTCGATCCCGCCCAGCGACTGGTGCAGGTGCTTGGCGGCGATCAGGTACGACTGCTTGAAATAGTCGAACAGGAAATTGTTTTCCCAGTCTTCGTGGCGGAACCGGCGATCCGCCTTGTGCGGCTGCGCCACCGGCACGGCCTCCCGGCCGAACATGCGCAGCATCGAGTTCTGCCACAGCGCCACGTAGTCCTGCCACAGCTTCATCTGCACTTCGGCGATGCGCAGCGGATCGGCCAGCAGCTTCTGCCAGGCTTCGAAAAAGGCCTTGGCAATGCCCAGCTCATCGCTGGCCGCCGGCAAACCGCCGGCGCCGCTCGCCAGGTACCGGGCCACCAAGGCACTGCTGTTCCGGGCGATTTCCGTGTACAGGCGGGCGATTTCCGCAGCGTCCATGGCCGGCGCCCCGGACTCCGGTTTTTCTTTTGCAGTTTTTGTCGTTTTTGCAGTCATTGAATTCCTGTTGCCCGGCTCCTCAAGAATGCGGAAAACCGTGGCGATCGATATTGACGTTTACGTAAAAGCAATGATATTGTGAATCGTTTCCTGGATCATCTTACCCGCCGTTATTGCAAGGCACAATGAGCAAAACTTACACCATCAGCGATCTGGCCCAGGAATTCGGCGTCACCACCCGCACGCTGCGGCACTACGAGGATCAGGGCTTGGTCACGCCGGCGCGCGACGGCATCAACCGGATCTACAGCCATCGCGACCGGGTCCGCCTCAAGCTTGCGCTGCGCGGCAAGCGTCTGGGATTCTCCCTCAGCGAAATCCGCGAGCTGTTCCAATTGTACGACCTTGCCAACGATGAACGCCGCCAGCTCGAGGAATTCGCGGTCAAGCTGGAACGCCGTCGGGCCCAGCTCGAGCAGCAGCGCGAAGACGTCGAGGTCATGCTCAACGAAATCAATTTTTTCGCCACCCAATGCCAGCGCCTGCTGGCGGGATCGGATGCCGGCAAGGCACAAGCGGCATAAGCACTGCAGCAATAATTACGTTTACGTAAACGTATAAATAAAATCCTTTAAAATTAATAAGTTACAACATATTCCGTAAACGGCAATCCTCTCTCAGCAAGGACACCCGATGCCCCAGGCCATCGACTTCTACTTCGATTTTTCCTCACCCTACGGTTATTTCGCCGCGGCCAGGATCGACGGCCTCGCCGCGAAATACAACCGCGGAGTGACTTGGCGGCCGGTGCTGCTCGGCGCCATGTTCAAGGTCACCGGCCAGCAGCCGCTGACTTCCATCCCGATGAAGGGCAGCTATGCGCTGCACGACCTGACGCGCTCGGCGCGCTGGTTTGGCGTGCCCTTCAAAATGCCGGGCAAATTTCCGGTGTCATCGACCGCGCCCTGCCGCGCCTATTACTGGCTGCACGACCGCGATCCCGCCGCGGCCAGATCGCTGGCGCAGGCGCTTTATCGCGCCTACTTTGCCGAAGACCGCGACATTTCCAGTCCCGAAGTGACGGCCAACGTCGCCGCGAAACTCGGCCACGACAAGGACGCCGTGCTGCAGGCGATCAACGATGCCGCGGTCAAGGAGCGGCTCAAGGCCGAAGTCGACGCGGCCATCGAGCGCGGCGTGTTCGGCTCGCCGTACATCGTCGTCGACGGCGAACCGTTCTGGGGATCGGACCGGCTCGACCAGATCGAGCAATGGCTGGCCAAAGGCAAGTGGTAGGCGGTACCGCCATGCTCGCATATCCGTACCATGGACGCGCCGCGCCATGCCCCCGGCCTGCGCTTATACTTCGATGCGACAGCGCGGCCGCAGCGTTCCGGCACGGTTTCCGCGCCGGGCGCCCGGCCCGTGCTGAAAGTCCCCACAGTCCGCCTGAAGGAATCCATCCATGAGCAAAACCACCGGCACCCGCGTGCTGCGGTCGAACGACGATTTCGGCAACGTGACGCTGACCTTCAATCGGCCGGAAGTCCACAACGCGTTCGACCCCGGAATGGTCGGCGAATTGACCGCGGCGCTGGAATCCATCCACCGCGATGACAGCGTCCGCGCGGTGGTCATCGCCGGCGCCGGCAAGAGCTTCTGCGCCGGCGCGGACATCGGCCACATGCGCGCCAGCGCGAAATTCACCCCGGCGCAGAACCGGAAGAACGCCGCCGAATCGGCGCGCATGTTCCACCTGCTCTACACGCTGAACAAGCCGACCGTCGCCGCGGTGCACGGCGCCGTGCGCGGCGGCGGCTGCGGCATCGTCTCCGCCTGCGACATCGCGATCGCCGCGCGCACGGCGACCTTCCGCCTGTCCGAAGTCAAGATCGGCATCATCCCGTCGATGATCAGCCCCTACGTGATCGCCGCTATCGGCCAGCGCCATGCGCGCCGCTACATGCTCTCGGGCGAGGCCTTCGACTGCGCGGAAGCCTGGCGCATCGGCCTGGTGCACGACCTGGTCGAGGAAGAGGAACTGGCGACCCGCGTCGGGGAAATGCTCGGCCAGCTCTACAGCAGCGGCCCGAAAGCGATGCAGGCGGTCAAGCGGATGATCCCGCTGAGCGCGCACAGCCTGATCGGCCCGGACATCGTCAAAAAAACCGCCGAAGGCATCGCCGAGATCCGCGCGACGCCGGAGGCCCAGGAAGGGCTCGGCGCCTTCCTCGAAAAACGCAAGCCGAAATGGACCGATGCGCCGAAGGTGAAGACTGCGGCGAAGAAGTCCGTGAAAAAACGCTAGCCCGGGGCACCGCAGGAGACCGCCGCCATGGCCTTGCCGAAAAAAGTCCGCCTGTTCGAAGTCGGCCCGCGCGACGGGCTGCAGAACGAGGCCGCCCCGGTGCCGACCGCCGCCAAGATCGAACTGATCCACCGGCTGCAGGATGCCGGCCTGACGCTGATCGAGGCCACCGCCTTCGTCTCGCCGAAGTGGGTGCCGCAGATGGCGGACAACGCCGAAGTGATGGCCGGCATCCGCCGCAAGCCCGGCATGACCTATCCGGTGCTGGTGCCGAACATGAAGGGTCTCGACGCGGCGATCGCCGCCGGCGCGGAGGAAGTCGTGGTGTTCGGCGCCGCCACCGAAAGCTTCTCGAAACGCAACACCAACTGCACGATCGACGAAGGCCTCGCCCGTTTCGGCGAAGTCGCGCGGGCCGCGATCGCGAAAGGCATCCGGGTGCGCGGCGACATCTCGGTCTGCCTCGGCTGCCCCTATGAAGGCGAGGTCGATCCGGCCGCCGTGGTGCACGTGGCGAAGGCGCTGGACGCGATGGGCTGTTACGAAATCACCGTCTGCGACACCATCGGCACCGGCACCGCCGGCAAAACGCGCACCGTGATCGAAGCCGTCGCGAAACACATCGCCGTCGAACGCCTCGCCAGCCATTTCCACGACACCTACGGCCAGGCGCTGACCAACATCTACGCCGCGCTGGAATGCGGCGTCGCCACCTTCGACAGCTCGGTGTCCGGGCTCGGCGGCTGCCCCTACGCCAAGGGGGCCACCGGCAACGTCGCGACCGAGGACGTGCTGTACCTGCTCGACGGCCTTGGCATCGAGACTGGCGTCGACATGACGAAACTCATCGCCGCCGGCGACTACATCTGCGGCGTGCTCGGCCGGCCGACGCTGTCGCGCGTCGCGCGCGCGATAAGCGCGAAGGCGGCATGACCGCGCCGGCAACCGGCGGATTGCAGGACGCGGAATCGCCCTGCGTGCGCATCTGCATGATCGACCCGGATCACGATTTCTGCGTCGGCTGTTGGCGCACGCTCCGGGAAATCAGCGACTGGCACCGCTACACTCCGGCACAGAAACACGCCCTGCTGGCCCGGCTCGAAGACCGCCGCGCCGCCCATTCCGTCAACTGAACATCGTCAACCGAATCACCGGAGTCCGCCTCATGCCGTTGCCAGCCCCCGCCCCGCGCACCCTCAAGCACACGCGCACCGTCGAATGCAAAGGTTACGAGCGGGAGGACGGCCTGTGGGACATCGAAGGCCACCTCGTCGACACCAAGACCTACGTGCATTCGCGCCGCGACGGCGGCCGCGAGCGCCAGCCCGGCGACCCGGTGCACAACATGTGGCTACGCCTGACCATCGACCTCGACCTGAAAATCCACGGCGTCGAGGCCGTCACCGACGGCAGCCCTTACGAGCGCTGCGGCAACATCACCGTGAATTTCAAGAAACTGACCGGCCTCACCATCGGCCCCGGCTGGCGCAAGGCCATCGCCGAACGCGTCGGCGGCGTGCTGGGCTGCACGCATCTGGTCGAACTGCTGGGGCCGCTCGGCACCACCGCCTACCAGGCCACCGGCCGCGCGCGCGAGGCACGCAACGCCGACAAGCCGGTCACCAAGAAGCCCTACCAGATCAATTCCTGCCACATCTACAAGGACGACGCGCCGGCGGTGCTGGAACGCTGGCCGGAGTTCTATACGGGACCGCGATAGAAAAATCGGACGTCACATCGCAGGCGGTTCGCGCAATCATATAAGTTATTGTTTTTATTTATATTTTATGCGTTCCGCAGATACCACCACCGCGCCAGCGGCGCCAGCACGCCGAAGATGCCGATGCTGGCGAAGGCCAGCCCCCAGGCCGTGACGCTCTGATTGCCGCCGGCGAGGTCCAGCGTCATGCCGAACACCAGCGGCGCAAGAAACGCGGTGCTGAAGCCGATGAAGGAATACACCGCCATCATCGCGCCGCGCATTTCCGGCGGCGTCGCGGCGACCGCGCCGGAAGTCAGCGCGCCGGAATCGCCGAGCATCGTGCCGTAGTGCACCATCATCAGCAGCACGACGATGTACCAGGGCCAGGCGGCGGTATAGCCGATCAGGCAGGCGATGACGCCGGACAGCGTCATGAACAGGAAAATGATGCGCTGGCGGCCGAAACGGATCGCCATCTCGTTGCCGGTGATGCTGAACACGGGTCCCAGCACGTTGATCATCGCCGCCAGCGTCGCCGCGGACAGCGCCATCGGCGCGTGTTCGGGCTGCAGCGCCGCGCAGAACACCAGGAAGGCGACCATCCACGAGCGCTGGCCGAACAGTTCGTAGTTGTGCGCGGCATAACCGATGATGTAGGGCAGGGTCCTGCGGTTCCTCAGCACCGGACGGAAATCGAGCAGCGCGGTGGCATGGTGTTCCGCCGCGCGCATGCGGCCCGGCGGCATGACCAACACCACCAGCAGCCCCGCCAGCACCGGGCCCGCGGCGCCGAACCAGAACGCCCACTGCCAGTCGATGGCGGCGCCGATCTTGCCGGCGACGAGGATCGAGATCGTCGAACCGACGCCGAAGCTCGCGGTGTAGAACGCGGTGGCGCGCGACTGCGCCGCGCCTTCGAGGTGGTCGGTCAGCGCCTTCAGCCCCGGCATGTAGGTGCCGCCGAGCGCGGCGCCGATCAGGAACTGGGCGAAGGCCGCGCTCCGGAAACCGGAGCCGAACAGCGCGAAAAACGCCGCGCCGAGGCTGCCGATGATGCAGGCGGCCAGATAGATGCGCCGCGAATCCATGCGGTCGGTCAGGCTGGTCAGCACCGGCACCGACAGCATGTAGCCGGCGAACAGGAAGCCGCTGATCGCGCCGGCCTCGGAATTCGACATTCCCCACTCGCGCTGCAGTTGCGGCAGCAGCGTGGTGTAGGCGGCGAAGCCGGTCATCGACAGCACTTCGGCGCCGCACATCGTGGCGGTCAGCCGCCGCGCCGAATGTCTCCCGGCGGCCATGGTTCAGCCCTGCTCAGAGGGCGCCGGCATCGCGCAGCAGTTCGGCCACGGCCTCGGCCATCTTGCGGTAGCCGGCAGCATTGGGATGGATGGGATCGGATTTCAGGTCGGCCTTGTAGAGCACGCTGGTGACGATGTCGCCCTCGTACGGAATGCCGAATTCCTTCGCCAGCTTCGAATAAAAATCCGGCGGCCGCGCGATCACCGCCGGCGCCGGCACGCCGATCAGCAGCGCATCGAGGCCGCGCGACTTGATGGTCTTCAGGATCTCGCGCAGGTTGGCTTCGATGTTCGCCGGCGTGCCCTTGCGCAGCATGTCGTTGCCGCCGAGGCAGACGATCACCAGTTTCGGCCGGTGCTCGTCGAGCACGTCCGGCAGGCGCGCGAGCCCGCCGGCCGTCTGCTCGCCGGGCACGCCGGCGCGGATCACGGTGCGACTGATCAATTCGCCGAGGACCGCCGGGTAGCTCTCCTCGGCCTTCGCCCCGGTGCCGTGGGTCAGGCTGTCGCCGAAGGCGAGCACCACGTCGCCCGCGCCCAGCCTGGCGATGCGCGGCACGTCGCCGCCGCAGCCCGCCAGCCACACCGCCACCATCACCGCCAGCCACAGGCGTCGCGTCGTGGTGCATTTCATGGCGTATTTCATGACGCATTTCATGATCTCGTCTCCTTGAGCAGGCCGCGCCTGAAATCGCGGACAATTTCGCGCGCGGCATTGCGTCCCGGCAGGCCGGTGACGCCGCCGCCGGGATGGGCGCCGGCGCCGCAGAGGTAGAGCCGGCGCACCGGCGAGCGATAGTCGGCATGGCCGAGCACCGGGCGCGCGGTCCACAGCTGGTCCAGCGTCAGCGCGCCGTGGAAAATGTCGCCGCCGGTCAGGCCGAACTCGCGTTCGAGGTCGAGCGGCGAGAGTATTTTGCGCGCGATCACCGCCGCCTTGAAGTTGGGCGCGTAACGCGTCACGGTGTCGATGACATGGTCGGCGGCCTCCTCGCGGATGTCGTCCCAGGACAGGCCGTTCGGCAGTTCGGGGTTGAAATGCTGGCAGAACAGGCTGGCGACATGCCCGCCCGCCGGCGCCAGCGAGTCGTCGACGGTCGACGGAATCAGCATTTCGACCACCGGTGCGCGCGAACAGCCGTGGGTCCGCGCATCGAAATAGGCCTGCTCCATGTACTGCAGCGACGACGCCATGATGATGCCCGACTGATGATGCGGTGCCGGCGCGGTGCCGGGCAGGCATTTGAAATCCGGCAGTTCGTCCAGGGCGACATTCATGCGAAAGGTCGCCGAGCCGCATTTCCAGCCGCGGATGCGCTGCAGGAAATCCGGATCCAGCGCCGGCGCATCGACCAGTTGCAGGTAGAGCAGTTTCGGATTGACATTGGCCACGACGCAGCGCGCCTCGATCACGCGCCCGTCCTTCAGCTGCACGCCCTGCGCGCCGCGCGAATCGACGCAGACGCTGACGACTTCGGCCCCGGTGTCGATCTGCACGCCGCGCGCGCGCGCTTCCGCGGCCATGGCCTGGGTGATCGCGCCCATGCCGCCGACGGCATGCCCCCAGATGCCGCGCTTGCCGTTGACCTCGCCGAAAACGTGGTGCAGCAGCACGTAGGCCGTCCCCGGCGCATAGGGGCTGGCGAAGTTGCCGACGATGGCGTCGAAGCCGAAGGCGGCCTTGATCGGCGCCGATTCGAACCAGGCGTCGAGCAGGTCGCCGGCACTTTTGGTGAACAGATCCAGCACGTCGCGACGCGCTGCGATGTCGAGTTTTTTGAACCGCCGCGCGGTTTTCAGCGCCGCGACAAAATCGCCGATGCCGCCGCCGACGTTGGGCGGCGTTTCCAGCGCGAGCGCGCGCAGCACATCGGCGACACGCTCGAGCATCGCGTAGTACCCGGGCAGGCGCGCTGCGTCCTTCTTCGAAAAACGCGCGACTTCGGCCTGGGTCGCTTCCAGCGTGCCGCCGATTTTCAGGTACTCGCTGTCGGACAGCGGCAGAAAATTCGAGATCGGCCGCTCGACGATGCGCAGGCCGTGTTCGGACAGTCGCAGGTCGCGGATCACCCATGGATTGAGCAGGCTGACGGTGTAACTCGCGGTGGAGTTGCGGAATCCGGGATGGAATTCCTCGGTGACGGCGGCGCCGCCAACCACGGCGCGGCGCTCGAGCACGCGCACCCTGAGTCCGGCCGCCGCCAGATAACAGGCGCAGGTCAGGCCGTTATGGCCGCCGCCGACGATCAGGACATCGCAGGCGGCGGGCAGGGGCATGTCGGCAT
The DNA here is from genome assembly GCA_964533495.1 of uncultured Bordetella sp. GTDB lineage: Bacteria > Pseudomonadota > Gammaproteobacteria > Burkholderiales > SG8-41. The sequence continues at coordinate 192,472 of CAZHJU010000001.1, forward strand.
GGGCTGGCGTGCGGGATGCAGAATTTGGCGCGCCCGAGACGATTCGAACGTCCGACCCCTGCCTTCGGAGGGCAGTACTCTATCCAGCTGAGCTACGGGCGCGTTGCGGTCGGCATTCTAGCATGCCCCCTGTGGCGGGTTTTACCGGGTATGCCAATGCCGATATAATTTGCGTTTTCCCGCACTCCCCCCTCCGAAATCAGGCACTCGCCATGAGCGACAACCACATTCCCGAGCACAGTTCCCCGATCAAGACACCGAAACAGCTGATCATTGTCGTCCTGCTGGCGTTCATCGTTCCCGTCCTGGTCATCGTCATGCTGGCGCAGATTGCGACCAGCGGAAAACCCGCGGCAGTGGACAGTGCCGCGGCGGAGGAAGCCGTGGCGAAACGCCTGAAACCCGCCGGCGAAGTCATCGTCGATCCCAATGCCCCGCCGCCGGTGGCAGATGCGCCCGCGGTCGCAGCGGCGGCACCGGCCGGAGCGCCCCCCGCCGCGGCGGCGCCGGCCGGCGATGCCGCCGGCAAAGGCAAGAGCGTCTACGACACGAGCTGCGCGGCCTGTCATACCGCCGGCGTCGCCGGCGCGCCGAAAACCGGCGACAAGGCCGCATGGGCGCCGCGCCTGAAGGCCGGCAATGCCGCGCTGGTGGCCACCGCGATCAAGGGCAAGGGCGCGATGCCGCCGAAGGGCGGCAACATGTCCCTGTCCGACGACGACATCAAGGCCGCGGTCGAATATCTGGTGAGCCGCGCCAAATAGAAACACCGGCTCGTGCATAATCGAAGGGCGCAGCATGCTGCGCCCTTTCTGTTGATGGCCATTTCCCGCACCCCATGAGCACCTATGCCATCGGCGACATCCAGGGTTGTTACGACGAGTTGCGCCGGCTCCTCGATACCCTGGCCTTCGATCCGGAACGGGACCGGCTGTGGCTGGTCGGCGATCTCGTCAACCGCGGCCCGCAATCGGCGGAAGTGCTGCGTTTCCTGCGCGGTCTCGGCGATCGCGCGATCAGCGTGCTCGGCAACCATGACCTGCACCTGCTGGTGGTCGCCGCCGGCGTGCGCAAGCCGCACCGCGGCGACACGCTGGACGGGATACTCGCCGCCCCCGACCGCGAGGAACTGCTCGACTGGCTGCGCCGGCAGCGTCTGATGCACGCGGATGACGGTTACGCGATGGTGCACGCCGGCCTGCTGCCGCAATGGAGCATTGCGCAGGCGATCGCCCTGGCCGGAGAAGTCGAGGCGGCGCTGCAGGGCCCGGATCACGGCGAATTCCTGGCGCGGATGTACGGCAACACGCCGGCGCAGTGGCGGGACGACCTTTCCGGATACGACCGCCTGCGGGTGATCGTCAATGCCATGACCCGGCTGCGGGTGTGCACGCCGGAAGGCGTCATGGAGTTCAGCCACAAGACCGCGCCCGGGGATGCGCCCGCGGGTTATCTGCCGTGGTTCGACATCCCGCAGCGCGCGAGCCGCGGCACCCCGGTGTTGTTCGGCCACTGGGCCGCGCTGGGGCTGACGCTGCGCCCGGACCTGCTCGGCCTCGATTCGGGCTGCGTCTGGGGGCGGCGCCTGACCGCCGTGCGGCTGGAAGACCGCCGCGTGTTCCAGTGCGGCTGCGAAGGCGTCAGGGCTGCAGGCGATCCGCAATGAGCCGCTGCGCCGCCGCGGCCAGCTCGCGGCGGTGGCCGGCCGCGGAAGGCAGCGGCGGCAGGAACCACAGCCGCGCGTGCACCCCGGGCTGCGCGACGATCGCCAGCAGCGTCTGCCACAGCGACTTGTCGCCGTCGTAGGCCGCCGCCGCGCACAGGGAACCGTCGCCGTGCTCGAAGCGCAGCGCCGCCGGATACACCCGGGCGCCGGCGATCAGCGCCGGCTGCAGCAATGCCCCGTGGAAACGCAGCACCCGCGAACCGTCGGTGGTCGTGCCCTCCGGAAACACCGCGACCACGTCGCCGCCGGTCATCGCGGCGGCGATCTCGCGGTTGATGCGCGCCGTGTCGCGGCGCCGCGCCCGCTCGAGGAACAGCGTGCCGGTGCGCGCGCTGAGCCAGCCGATTGCGGGCCAGGCGCGGATTTCCGATTTCGCGACGAAGCGCACCGGCAGCGCGGCATTGATCACGAAAATGTCGAGCCAGGACACGTGATTGGCCACCAGCATCACCGGGCCGGCGCTCCCGGCCGGCAATTCCCCCTCGACGTGCAGCCGCACACCGAGGATCCGCAGCAGCTTGCGCGACCAGCCGCGCACGGCCTGGCGCCGGCGGGACGCCGGATAAAACGGGAAATGCACGGCCGCGGTCCACAGGCCGCGCAGAAGATGCAGCGTGACGCGCAAGAGGCGCATGCCGCGCATCGCCAGCGATGTGGTGGTGCCCCGGCCGCTCATGGCGGCCATTATAGGGGCCCGCAGCGCACCGGCCATCAGCCGCGCATGAAATGCCGCGCATAACGCGCGTTCATCCGCGACAGCGGCAACAGCATCAGCAGATCCGCGGTGTTGAAATCGGGATCCCAGGCGGGCGCTCCGCAGATCCAGGCACCGATCCGGACATAGGCCCCGACCAGCGGCGGCGGTGATGCCCCGGCATCCCGCCCCAATGCGTCCAGCGGCAGCTCGCAGCGCGGAAACGCGCGGTACTCGACCGGCGAAAGATGTTCGCGGGCGAGGCTGCGGTAGACCGCGGCCGCGGCGTGTCCGCCGTCGGCCATGCCCAGCGAAGCGCAGCCCATCAGGTAACGATAACCGCGCTGCGCGGCATAACCGATGAGGCCGGACCACAGCCGCGCGATGGTTGCCCCGCTGCGGTAATCCGGGTGCACGCAGGAACGGCCGATTTCCACGGTGGCCTCGCGCAGGTGGCGCAGCCGCGTCAGGTCGAATTCGCCGTCGGCGTAGAAGCTGCCCAGCCGCTGCGCCCGCGGCCCGGGCAGCAGGCGGTAGGTGCCCACCACTTCGCCGCTGCCGATGTCGCGCACCAGCAGGTGCTCGCAGTGCGGATCGTAGAAATCACTGTCGATGCCGGCCGCCGCCGCGGGCATTTTCGCGCCGAGCTCTCCGGCGAACACCATGTAACGCAGGCGCTGCGCCTCCATGACCTCGGCCGGCGTGCGCGCGAACGACAGCGCGAGTTCGGGCGCGGCCCGCTCCCGCAGTTCAGCTTGTCCAAGGGTGTGTTCCAGCACGGGCCTGCCTCCGTCATCATCGGTTCGACGGAGTGCATGCTAGGGCGGGCCCGTTACGGCGCGGTTAAGCGGGTGTTAAAAATCGGTGACGGGCCGCCGCGCCGCGGCCCGTGAAATCAGTGCGTGACGCGCGAAGTGCGGCCGTCGGACAGGATGCGCACGCGCTCGCCGGGCCTGAAGGTCTCGTCGGCCTCCTGCACGATCGCCACCAGCGCGCCGCTGTCGAGCTTGACCGTGATTTCGACGCCGTTGCGCCGCGTCGTGCCCTGCTCGATCGCCTGCCCCGCGACGCCGCCGGCGACGCCGCCCAGTACCGCAGCCGCGGCCGAGCCGCGCCCGCCGCCGACGGTGCTGCCGGCAATGCCACCGACGATGGCGCCCGCCGCGGGACCGACGCCGCTGCGCGTGCCTTCAATCTGCACCGGGCGCACGCTTTCGACCATGCCCATGCGCACGTTCTGCTCGCGCCGCGCTTCGTCGCGGGTGTAGCTGCCGCCGCCGAGGCCCTGCGCGCATCCGCCCAGCACCGCCAGCGCAAACAGCGCCGCGACCGTCTGTTTCATTCTCATTCTGTTCATGATGATGTCTCCCGTTACCACAGCTTCATGCCGAAAGCCTCGCGGAAACGCTCCGCCACCTCGTCGCGCCCGAAGCGGTGGTTCTGCCCGCCGCGCCGGGCGATTTTCAGCGCGCCCATCAGCGACGCCAGCCGGCCCGTCAGCGCCCAGTCGGCGCCGCTGGCCAGGCCGTACAGCAGGCCCGCCCGGAACGCGTCGCCGCATCCGGTCGGGTCGAGCACCGCTTCCGGTTTAACGCTCGGGATTTCGATCTGTTTACCGCCGGTGTGCACCACCGCGCCCTTTGCACCGAGTGTGACCACGACGGCGCTGACAAGTTTCGCCAGTTCCTCGAGCTTTTTGCCGGTGCGCTCCTGCAACATCTGCGCCTCGTAGTCGTTGACCGTGACATATTGCGCAAGCCGCAGGAATTCCCCGAGTTCGGCGCCGTCGAACATCGGCAGGCCCTGGCCGGGGTCGAAAATGAAGGGAATGCCGGCGTCGTGGAATTCCCGCGCATGCTGGATCATGCCGTCGCGGCCGTCCGGAGCCACGATGCCGAGCTTCACGCCGGCCGCGTCGCCAACATGATTTTCATGCGAATGGTTCATCGCGCCGGGGTGAAAGGCGGTGATCTGGTTGTCGTCGAGATCGGTGGTGATGAATGCCTGCGCGGTGAAACTGCCGGACACCGTGCGGATGTGATCCTGGGACAGGCCGAGGCGGCGCAGGCGGTCGTCGTAGGGCGCGAAATCGTCGCCGACCGTGGCCATGATGCGCGCGTCGCCGCCGAGCATCTGCAGCGTGTAGGCGATGTTGCCGGCGCAGCCGCCGAACTCGCGGCGCATGTCGGGCACCAGGAAGGCGACGTTGAGGATGTGCAGCTGGTCGGGCAGGATGTGGTTCCTGAAACGGTCGCGGAACACCATGATGGTGTCGTACGCCATCGAACCGCAGATCAGTGTGGGCATCGGGGGCCGCCTGGAAAAATGGACGGCGGATTATACCAACGCCCCTCCGCCGTCTCCTGCAAGCGACAGCTTGGTGCGGCCGCATGCCTGCTGCATAATCGGCGCGGGGCCGCGGAGGCCGGGCCGATGCGCCGTCAATCCACCACTTACGGGAGAAACACCACCATGTTCAAGGAATTCCGGGAATTCGCGATGCGCGGCAACGTCGTCGACATGGCCGTCGGCATCATCATCGGCGCGGCATTCGGCAAGATCGTGGAATCGCTGGTCAGGGACGTGATCATGCCGCCGATCGGCCTGCTGCTCGGCAAGGTCGACTTTTCCAACCTGTTCCTGATCATGCAGGAAGGCACGACGCCGGGGCCCTACCTCAGCGTCGACGCCGCGCAGAAGGCCGGCGCCGTGACCTTCAACTACGGCATGTTCATCAACACCTGCATCAGCTTCATCATCGTCGCCTTCGCGGTGTTCCTGCTGATCCGCGCGATCAACCGCCTGAAGCGCAAGGAAGAGGAAGCCCCGGCGCCGGCGGCAACGCCGGAAGATGTCCTGCTGCTGCGCGAAATCCGCGATGCCCTGAAAAAATAGGATCGCCCGCAGCCAGCGGTCCTGCGAACGCGCCCTGCACGGGCGCGTTTTTCACGTACGCACGGTGAATTATATAAGTATTTGTTTTTATTGATATTTCTGTAGTGATGCGGCGTAACGGCAAAGTCGCAGATTCCGGCGCGCGAACGCTTCAAGCATGGGCATGGATCTCCCGTTCGCCGGCATCGCCGGTCAGCGCCAGCAGGGCCTGCTCGAATTCGGCAACGATGCAGGACCAGTCGAGTCTTTCGGTGCCGGCCCGCGCCTGCGCGCCCAGCCGGCGCGCGCGCGGCAGATCGATCGCCAGGGCCGCCGCAATCTGCACGTAGTCATCGGCGGCGCCGGGTTCCGCAAGCAGCCCGTTCTCGCCGCTGCGGATATGCTGCTGCGCGGCAGCCTGGTCGTAGGCCACCACCGCCAGCCCGCTCGCCATCGCCTCGACGGTGACGTTGCCGTAGGTTTCGGTCAGGCTGGGAAACAGGAAAATGTCGGCCGAGGCGTAATGCGCGGCGAGGTCTTCGCCGGTGCGCATGCCGGCGAACAGCACGTCGGGATTCTCGCGCGCGATACGCGCGCGCTCGGGGCCGTCGCCGACCATCACCAGCCGCAGCCGCGGCTGCAGCTCGCGCATCAGGGCGTACGCGCGCAGCACCAGCGGCAGGTTCTTCTCGGGGGCGAGCCGGCCGACATGGAGTGCGACGGGATCATCCGCGGCGGCGCCCCACTGCCCGCGTAGCGCCGCGCTGCGCCGCGACGGATTGAACAGCGCGGTATCGACGCCGCGCGTGACCACCTGCAGATTGCGGAAACCGAGCGCCTGCAGTTCCTGCCGCAGGCTGTCGGTCGGCACCAGCGTGCGCAGGGCCTTGTTGTGGAATCTGCGCAGGTAGGCGGTGATCGGCGTCTTCAGCCAGCCGACGCCGTAATGCGCGCTGTAGCTGTGGAAGTTGGTATGGAAATCGGTCGCCACCGGCAGCTTCAGCTTCGAGGCGGCGGCCAGCGCCGACCAGCCGAGCGGGCCTTCGGTGACCACGTGCACGACGTCGGGCCGGCGCACCGCCCACAGCCGCGTCAGCGCCTGCTTGGCCGGCAGGCCGATCTTCAGCGTGTCGTAACGCGGGATCGGCATGCCCCGCTGCAGCACTTCCTGGAACAGCGGCTGGTCGGCGGGCCGGTCGGCGGCATGCTGGCGCGGGCGGATCAGCTGCACCGTGTGCCCGCGCGCCTGCAGGCCGCCGACGATGCGGCCCATGGTCATCGCCACGCCGTTGATTTCCGGCGGATAGGTCTCGGTGACCATCGCCACGCGCATCCTGCGCACGGCCGCCGGATAATGCTGCAACACGATGTCTGCGCCGTCCATGGCGCGCATCCTGCCGCGGCAATGCGACGCCGCGATGACAGCCGGATGACCGTTGGACGACCGCCGTGCCCGCGCGGCGGCAACTCAGCCGAAAAGCACCAGCCCCCAGACGGCCGCCACGTTGACCAGCGCGAGAAACACCGCGGCGCTGCCGATATCCTTCGCGCGCTTGGCCAGCGCATGGTTTTCCAGCGAAATGCGGTCGACGGCCGCCTCCACCGCCGAGTTCAGCAATTCGACGATCAGCACCAGCAGCACCGCGGCGATCATCAGCGCCTTGCCGGTGCCCGCCACGGGCATGAACAGCACGGCCGGGATCAGCAGCGCCGCGAGCAGGACTTCCTGGCGGAAGGCATCCTCGTGGCGGAACGCGGCGCGCAGCCCGTCCATCGAATAAAAAAACGCGTTCCACACACGCCTGAATCCGGTCTTGCCCTTGTGCGGGCTTTCACCGCCGTGTGCGGGGTCCATCGTCGGGATTCTCCTGGCTGTTGCCGGCGGACCGGACGCTGTCCCCCGCGGCGGCGGCCATGCTGGCAGCCCTGTGTTGCAGCGGCATTGCGGCAGGGCATTTTCCTGTGAGCGGGGGCGCTGCGGCCGCGCCCGGGGCGCGGCCGCGCGGGCTCTTACTTCAGCGCGGCGAGCGCGGCATCGTAATCCGGCTCCTGCTTGATTTCCGGCACCAGTTCGGCGTGCAGCACCTTGTTGTTTTCGTCGAGCACGACCACGCCGCGCGCGGTCAGGCCGCGCAGCGGGCCGTCGGTGATGTCGACGCCGTACCGGGCATGGAAATCGCGGTTGCGGAAAGTCGACAGCGTGAGCACGTCGTTGAGACCCTCGGCGCCGCAGAAGCGGCCCATCGCAAAGGGCAGGTCGGCGGCAATCACCAGCACCACGGTGTTGCCGAGCTTGCCCGCTTCGGCGTTGAACTTGCGGGTCGAGGCCTGGCAGACGGGCGTGTCGAGGCTCGGCACGATGTTCAGCACCTTGCGCTTGCCGGCGTGATCCTTGAGGCCCGTTTCCTTCAGATCCTTCGCCGTCAGCGTGAAGTCCGGCGCGCTGTCGCCCTTCTTCGGGAAATTGCCGGCGACGGTGATCGGATTGCCGGCGAGAGTGACTGATGCCATGGTTCTGCTCCTTGTGATGAATGGTGGTGATGGATGGGTGCGACGGAATTCGCTCAGGCGTCCCCGGATTCGATGACCTTGAGATAGGCGGCGGCATCGAGCAGGGTGTCGACCTGCGCCGGATCGGCGGGCCTGATGCGGAACATCCAGGCTTCGTACGGATCCTGGTTTATTTTTTCGGGCGCGTCCGACAGTTCGGCATTGGCGGCGACGATTTCACCGGACACCGGCGCATGGATGTCGGCCGCGGTTTTCACCGATTCGATGACGCCGCAGGCTTCACCCTGACTGACGCTGCGGCCCGGCTGCGGGCTGTCGACAAACACCACGTCACCGAGCTGCTCCTGCGCATGCTGGGTGATGCCGATGCTGACCGTGCCGTCGGCTTCGCGGCGCAGCCATTCATGGCTTGCAGCGTATTTCAGGTGCTCGGGGGTGCTCATCTACGGTACTCCAAAAATATCAATAAAATCAAGTACTTACAAATTACCGCCAGCCGGGGTGGTCACGCCGGCTCCACCGGGGAACGGCAGTTTTACCACTACCGGGGCCAGCAGGCGACCGCTCCCTGATGTCCCGGGGAATCCCGGGTGAATTCAGCGCGGCGCGGCCAGCACCGCGAGGCGGAACCCCGCGGCGCCAAGGTTGCCGGTGTCCAATGCCAGCCGCACCGTCAGTTCGGCATTGGCGGCGAGGCCGCCGTGCGGATCGCGACCACTGCCCAAGTACTCCACCGGCAGAAAAATGCGCCGTGCCAGCGTATGGTCATTGGCATTGGTCAGCACCAGGTCGAGCGCCGGATAGCCGACCGCGTGTCCGGCGTGATTGCGCAGCGTCGCAGTGAGCTGGATGCGCTCGGGCCGGGCCGGATCCACCAGCTGCAGATCCGAGGCTTCGATCAGCACCGATTTCGGCAACTGCGGCAGCGGCACCGTGCAGGCCATCCGCGCGCAGGCCGCATTGAGCCATTGCCGCGCCAGCGGATGACGCGCGGCGATGTCGCCGCGGTAGAAGTAGACCGCCTGCGCGCCGAGGACCAGGGCCAGCAGCACGCTCGCCGCCAGCAGCCACGGCCGCCGCCGCCCGTTTGCCGGCATGGCCTCCCCTGCCTCCGCACCTTCCTGCACATCTTCCTGCATGAACGGATTGCCGGCGGGAGCCTCCACCGGCGGCGCAGCCGGCGCCTCCCCTTCCATCTGCATTTCCGTCCGTATTTCCGCTTCGGCTTCTGCTGCCGGCCCCGCTTCGGCTTTTTCCTCCGCCGCTTCTTCCACGGCTTCCCCGGGCAGCCGCCCCGCGGCGGATTCTTCCGGAATGACCGCCGGCGGCTCCGGCAGGAACTCCAGCGAGACGTCCGGAACTTCGGGGGCCGGTTCACCGGCCCCTGCCGCAAAAGCGTTCTCCGCGATCGTTTCCGTCGTGCGTTCCGTGGCCGCGGTTTCGACCGCCGCCGCTTCGGCAGCGGCCGGCGCCTGCACATCCGGCACCAGCGTCTCGAGCCCGCTGAAGATCTGCAGGCAGCGGCCGCAGCGCACCCGCCCGCCGTGCGCGCGCAACTGCTCCGGCGTAATGCGGAACACCGTCTGGCAGTGCGGGCAGCGGGTCATCAGCGGCATGGCGTCACTCTACCTGCGTACGCCGGTCAGCAAAACCCAGCCGTCGTCGACGGCCGCGCGCCGCATGTCGAAATCGGCCGCATAGGCTTCGTGCACCTTCTGCCACTGGTCGGCGAGTATGCCCGCCAGCGCAATGCGTCCGCCGGGGCGCGTCAGCCGCGCCAGCAGGGGCGCCAGCACGGTCAGCGGATTGGCGAGGATGTTGGCGACGACGATCCGCGCCGGCGCGATGGCCGCCGATTCGGCGGTGGCAAACGCGACATCGACGGCATTGCGCCGCGCATTGTCGCGCGCCGCCTCGAGCGCCTGGGGATCGATGTCGACGCCGCAGGCGCTGCCGGCGCCGAGTTTCATCGCGGCGATGGCCAGGATGCCGGAACCGCAGCCGTAATCGAGCACGTCGACGCCGGCCGTCACGGTTTCGGCCAGCCAGCGCAGGCACAGCCGCGTCGTCGGATGGGCGCCGGTGCCGAAGGCCACGCCGGGATCGAGCACGATGTTGATCGCATCCGCATCCGGCGGCTGATGCCAGCCCGGCACCACCCACAGCCGGTCCGTGATCTGCAGCGGCTGGAACTGGTCCTGGGTCAGGCGCACCCAGTCCTCGTCCTCGACGCGCTCGACACGGAACGGCGTGGCCGCCGCGACGCCGGCTTCGGCCAGCGCCTGCGGCACCGCCAGCTGCAGTTCGGCCTCCAGCGGAAACAGCGCGCTGACGCGGTTGGTCAGCCAGGCCGAGGCCGGCGCTTCGCCGGGTTCGGCGAAAATCGGGCGCTCGGCCCCGGTGCCCGCGGCCGCATCCTGCACGTCGACCGCCAGCGCCCCCGCGTCGAGCAGGGCGTCCGACAACGCCTCGACCGAGGCTTCCTCCACATGCATGATCGCGCACAGCCAGGCCATGATGCCGTCCGGGGTGGATGCGCCGGCGCGTCGTCGCCGCGCCTTACTCGGCGCGGGTCAGTTTCGCCAGCCGCTCTTCGAGATAGTGGATGCTGGTGCCGCCGCGGCGGAAGGCGGCATCCCCCATCAGCTCGCGGTGCAGCGGCAGATTGGTCTTGATGCCTTCGATGACCGTTTCCGACAGCGCGATGTGCATGCGCGCGATCGCCTGCTCGCGGGTATCGCCGTAGGTGATGATTTTTCCGAGCAGCGAGTCGTAGTGCGGCGGCACGAAGTAGCCGTCGTAGGCGTGGGAGTCGACGCGCACGCCCGGTCCGCCGGGCATGTGCAGCGAGGTGATGCGTCCCGGCGACGGCGTGAACTTGTACGGATCCTCGGCATTGACGCGGCATTCGACGGCGTGCCCCCTGAGCACGATGTCCTTCTGCCGCAGCGCCAGTTTCTCGCCCGCGGCGACGCGGATCTGCAGTTGCACCAGGTCGAAGCCGGTGACGTACTCGGTCACCGGATGCTCGACCTGCAGCCGCGTGTTCATCTCGATGAAATAGAACTCGCCGCCCTCGTAGAGGAACTCGAAGGTGCCGGCGCCTTCGTAGCCGATCTTGCGGCAGGCCTCGGCGCAACGCTCGCCGATGCGGGTCCGGGCGCGGTCGGTCAGCAGCGGCGCGGGGGCTTCCTCGATGATCTTCTGGTGGCGGCGCTGCATCGAGCAGTCGCGGTCGCCGAAATAGAACGCGTTGCGGTGCTTGTCGGCCAGCACCTGGATCTCGATGTGCCGCGGCTTTTCCAGGTACTTTTCCATGTACACCGAGGGATTGCCGAAGGCCGCCTGCGCTTCCGACCGCGTGGTGGCGGCGGCGTTTTTCAGCGCGGCCTCGGTGTGCACCACGCGCATGCCGCGGCCACCGCCGCCGCCCGCCGCCTTGATGATCACCGGGTAGCCGATCTGGCGCGCGATCTTGACGATTTCCTTGGGATCTTCGGGCAGCGCGCCGTCCATGCCGGACACCACCGGCACGCCGGCCTTCTTCATCGCGTTCTTGGCGCTGACCTTGTCGCCCATCAGGCGGATGGTCTCCGCGCGCGGGCCTATGAAGGTAAATCCGCTCTGTTCCACGCGCTCGGCAAAATCGGCGTTCTCGGACAGGAAACCGTAGCCCGGATGGATGGCTTCGGCATCGGTCACCTCCGCCGCGGCGATGATCGCCGGCACGTTGAGGTAGCTCGCCGCGGAAGGCGCCGGTCCGATGCACACCGACTCGTCGGCCAGGCGGACGTATTTCGCCTCGGCGTCGGCTTCCGAATGCACGACCACGGTCTTGATGCCCATTTCGCGGCAGGCGCGCTGGATGCGCAGGGCGATTTCGCCGCGGTTGGCAATGAGGATTTTTTCAAACATGGGTTGGCGTTTTCAGGTGCGCGGCGCGGGACATGCGCGAAACCATGGCGGCGTTCACCGGCGGCGGGATGGGCGGGGGAAAACCGGGAACTCAGCCAATCAGGAACAGCGGCTGGCCGTATTCGACCGGCTGGCCGTTTTCGACCAGGACGGCCTTGATCACGCCGTCGCAGTCCGCCTCGATTTCATTGAGCAGCTTCATCGCCTCGATGATGCACACCGTTTCGCCGGCCTTGACCGCCTGCCCGACCTCGGCAAAGGGCTTGGCGCCCGGCGCCGACGAGCGGTAGAAAGTGCCGACCATCGGCGACTTGACGGCATGGCCTTCGGCCGCAGCCGGCGTTTCGACTTCGGCTACGGGCCCCGATTCGGCCACGGGCGCCGCGGTCACCGGCAGCGCCACGCTCTGCGGGGCCACCGTCTGCGCGCCGGCCGCGCCGAAGCGGCTGATGCGCACCTTTTCCTCGCCCTCGGTGATTTCCAGCTCGGCAATGCCGGACTGCTGCACCAAGTCGATCAGGGTTTTCAACTTGCGCAAATCCATGGATCAGGCCTTTTTGTTGATATGGCGCAGCGCGTAGTCGAGCGCCAGTTCGTAACCGGCCGGCCCGAGGCCGCTGATCACGCCGACGGCAATGTCGGAAAAATAGGATTCCCGGCGGAACGATTCCCGGGCAAACACGTTGGAGAGGTGAATCTCGACAAACGGGATGGCAACCGCGGCCAGGGCATCGCGCAGCGCAACGCTGGTGTGGGTGTAGGCAGCGGGGTTGATCAGGATGAACGCCACGCCTTCGCGGCCGGCCTGCTGCACCCGTTCCACCAGTTCGGCCTCGGAATTGCTCTGAAATGCCGCCAGCGTCACCCGCGCCGCCTGCGCCTTCTCCTGCAGGCCGGACTCGATTTCAGCCAGCGTGGTCGCCCCGTAGATGCCCGGTTCGCGCGTGCCCAGCAGATTGAGGTTCGGCCCGTTCAGCAGCAGCAGATGTTTCGGACTGGACATGATGTTCTGATTATAATGCGGCGTCTGCCACGGCGCCGCGCCCTCCCGGACGTCACGGCCCCGCTCCCGCCAAATAACGAAGATATCCGATTTTGCCCTTAATTAACGGGCAATGTCCACGGATTATTGATTGTTGAGCGACGTTTGCAACAATCGGGAAATTTGCTGAATCCCATCGCACTGCCGTGAGTCTCAGGGAACGGCACGCCCTATATCCAGCGGGATGCCGTACCGATCACTCACAGGGCATTCCCCCAGATAGGCGGTTTTAGGATTATTTAAGCGAAAAAGAGAGATAGATGGGTGGATTTACCTGTCCCTCCCGCCGCTTCCATCGGCTATTCGCTCAACCCTTGGCCAGCACAGCCTGCAACTGCGCGCGCAAACGGACTTCAGTCAACTCGCCGACCAGGCTTGATGCGATGGCTCCCGAGCGATCCAGTATCAGCGTATACGGCAGCACGCCGGCCTTGTTGCCCGCCTTGCGCGACAGCTCCACCGCGTCGATGCCGCCGATGAACAGGGGATAGTTGATACCGAACTCCCGCGCGAAATCACCGACTTTATCGCCCTGATCGACGGCAATACCTATGAATTGGACGCCGCTGGATGCATATTCCTGCTGGAAACGGACGAAAAGGGGGATTTCCTCGCGGCAGGGCGCGCACCAGGTTGCCCAGTAGTTGATGATCAGGACCTGGCCGCGAAAACCCTCCAGCGTCCGGGGATGGCCATCCAGCGCCGTCAGCCGGCTTTCAAGAATGGCACGGGCCGCGTCGGTGGCCGGCCGGGCACCGAGGCTGCCGATGCGCCAGAGATGCGAGGCATAACCCGCCGCGGCCGCCAGGCCGCCGACGCCGGCAAGCAACAATGCCCGTCGCAGCGGGGTCACCGGACGCCCAGCGCCTGGTCGAGCACTTCGGCAAAGCGTCCGGCAGCCTGGAATCCGATCACGCGCAATCCCTGGATTTCACGGCCGGCCGGATCGAAAAACACGATGCCGGGCGGCCCGAACAGCCGGAAGCGCTGCAGCAGCGCACGATGCTCCGGGGTGCCGGCAGTGACGTCCGCCTGTATTTTCACCATGCTGGCAAGGCGCGACTGCACCGCGGGATCGGTGAAGGTGTAGCGCTCCATCTCCTTGCAGCTGACGCACCAGTCGGCGTAAAAATCGAGCATCACCGTCTTGCCCGCGGCGGCGCCGATCGCCGCATCGAGTTCGGCATTGCTGGACACCCGCTGGAACGCAGGCGTCCCCGCACCGCCGGCGGCGGCGGCCGCGGTCGCATTGCCGCGCAGGCCGGACAGGGGCTGCAGCACATCGCGCGCGCCGGACAGCGCGCCGATCAGAAAGGCGATTCCCGCGACCAGCGCGATGACGCCGATCCCCTTGCTGAAGCGTGTGAATCCGCGCGCATTCGGCGGCAGCGGATCCAGCGCCTGCAGGTGGATTGCAACCAGGATCAGCAGGACCGCCCAGGCCAGCATCTGCGCCGTCACCGGCACCACCGGCGACACCAGGTAGATGGCCACCGCGATCAGCATCACGCCGAAGAAGCGCTTGACCGTCTCCATCCACGGCCCGGTCCTGGGCAGCAGCGCGCCGGCGGAAGCGCCCACCAGCAGCAGCGGCACGCCCATGCCCAGCGCCATCGCAAACAGCGCGACGCCGCCCAGCACCGCGTCGCCGCTTTGCGAGATATAAAGCAGCGCTCCGGCCAGCGGCGCGGCAACGCAGGGGCCGACGATCAGCGCCGACAGCACGCCCATCGCGAACACGCCCGCGTAATGACCGCCGTGCAGGCTGCCGCTGGCGCCCGCCAGCCTCGACTGCAGCGCCGAAGGCAGCTGAAGCTCGTAGAAGCCGAACATCGACAGGGCCAGCGCGACAAACACCGCGGCGAATGCGCCGAGCACCCAGGGGTTCTGCAGCGCGGCGGCCAGCATCGCGCCGGACAGTCCGGCGGCAACGCCGGCCAGCGCATAGGTGATCGCCATGCCGAGGACATAACTGCCGGAGAGCAGCAATCCGTGCGCGCGCGTGACCCTGTGGCCCTGCCCGACGATGATGCCGGACAGTATCGGCACCATCGGCAGCACGCAAGGCGTGAACGACAACAGCAGGCCGAAGCCGAAGAAACTGAGTATCAGCAGCCAGGTTTCGCCGTGGAACAGCGCGGCGACGGCGCCGTCCTCGCCCTGCGCGGCCGTCGCCGCGGATGACGGCGCCCCGAACAGGCTCGACGCCGCGGCGTCGCTACCGGCCGCCGTCGCCGCGGCGAGCTGCAATTCGGCCTTCTGTTCGACCGGTACATAACACACGCCGACATCCGCGCACCCCTGGGACACGGCGGTGAGCACCGCATGCCGGGCACTGCCGGCATGGATCGGCAGCCGGATGCGCACCTCGTCCCGATAAACCTGGGTTTCGCCGAAGAACTCGTCCTTGTGCACGAGGCCGGGCGGCCGCTCATCCGCGCCGGCGCCGACCGCGGCGGGCTCCAGCGAAAAGCGGAACTTGTCGCGGTACAGGTAATAGCCCTTGGCGATCACATAACGCACCTCGATGGCATCGGGCGCGGCGACACGCGCGCTGAACGCGAAGGCCTTTTCGGGGTCCAGCAGATCCGGCTCGGCCGCCGATGCAATACCGGTGGCGAAGACAAGCAGCAGGAACAGCCGGCGCAGGATCATGTGCGGGAGGAGGACGAGGAGGAGGATATCGGCGGGGACGCGGTTTCGGCGGCCACCCAGTCCAGGTATCCGGGCAGTCCGCGCTGCACTGGGACCGCGACGATTTCCGGAAGTTCGTAGGGATGCTCCGCGCGAATCGCCGCCTCGAGATCGGCGTAACGCGCGGCCGTCGTCTTGATCATCAGCGGCACTTCCGCGGCCTCTTCCACCGTGCCCTGCCAGCGGTAGACCGAGACGCAGGGCGGGAGAACGCTGACGCAGGCGGCCAGCCTGCGGTCGACCAGTGACTGCGCCAGCCGCCGCGCCGCCGTCGCGTCGGGCAGCGTCGAAAATACCAGCAGCGCGGATCCGGCCTCAGCCGTCATGGAGCAGTTCCCGGCCGCCGGCGGTTGCCGCGGCAATGCCTTCGCGCACGGTCGGATAACGCAGGCGGACCCGCAGTTCCTGCTTGATGCGCGCGTTGGCCAGGCGCCGGGATTCGCTCATGAAGGAATAGAGGTTTGCCGGAATCCTCGATCGCGCTTCGGCGCGGGTCACCCGCGGCGGCCGCGGCAGGCGGAAGCGGTCGGCCACCAGGTCGAAGTAGTCGCCCATCTTCTGCGGCGCATCGTCGCTGGCGTTGTAGCTGCGGTTGGCCTGGCCGCGATGCAGCGCGGCCACGATCATCCCGGCAAGATCGTCGGCGTGCACGTGGTTCACGTACGCGTCGTCCTGCGGCAGCAGCGCGGGCGTGCCGCGTTCGATGCGCGCCACCGGCAGGCGGTCGGCGGCATAGATGCCGGGCACGCGCAGGATGCTGACGCGCACGCCGCTGCGCGCGCCCCAGTCGCGCAGGCGGCGCTCGGCATCGGCGCGGCGGCGCGCGCGGTCGGTCTGCGGGCGCAACGGGCTGGTCTCGTCGACCATGGCGCCGCCGCAGTCGCCGTAGACGCCGCTGGTGCTGATGTACACGAAGTGCTGTGGTAGACTGCCGCCCCTCGCGATGGCGGCGATGAGATGCGCGGTGCGCGTGTCGCTGCGGCCGGCCGGCGGCGGCGGCGCAAGGTGGATGACGTCATGGGCCAGGCCGGCAAGGCCGTCCAGCGTGTCCGGCCGGTCGAGGTCGCCGTACATCGGCATCAGGCCGTGGCGGCGCAGCGCGGCAATCCGCTCCAGGCTGTGCGTCAGCGCATGGATGCGGCAGCGTTTGCGCAGCAGCAGCGCCGTGCGCAAACCGACGTCGCCGCAACCGATGATCAGCAGCCTTTTCATGGTGTCCCCATAGCGTCCTATTCTAGCCCAGCCACCCTGTCCCGATCCCCCGATCCATGTCCCGGCAAATCACCATCCGCCCCAGCGGCCACGTATTTCACGCGAACGACGGCGAAACCGTGCTCGAGGCCGCATTGCGCGAGGGCTACATGCTGCCCTACGGCTGCCGCAACGGCGCCTGCGGCTCCTGCAAGGGCAAGGTCGCCGAAGGCGCGGTGGATCACGGCCTGTCGCAGGAGACCGCCTTGCCGGCCGCGGAACGGGAGCGCGGCATGGCGCTGTTCTGCCAGGCCCGCCCGGCATCGGACCTGGTGATCGAATGCCGCGAAATCGGCGCGGTCAGGGACATCCCGGTGAAGATCCTGCCCTGCCGCGTGCAGTCGCTGGAAAAACTGGCGCCCGACGTGATGCGCATCCGCCTGCGGCTGCCGGCATCGGAACGCCTGCAGTTCCTCGCCGGACAGTACATCGACATCCTGCTGAAGGACGGCACGCGCCGCAGCCTGTCGCTGGCCAACCCGCCACACGACGACGGCCTGCTCGAACTGCACCTGCGCAATTACGGTGGACCATTCAGCACCCACGTCTTCACGCAGATGAAGGAGAAGGACATCCTGCGGTTCGAAGGCCCGCTCGGCAGCTTCCATCTGCGCGAGGACAACGACAAGCCGGCGGTGCTGGTCGCCGGCGGAACCGGTTTCGCCCCGATCAAGGCGATCGTCGAACATGCCCTGCATCACGGGATCAGGCGGCCGCTGCTGCTCTACCGCGGCGTCCGGCATGCCGCCGACCTCTACCTGAACGAACTGCCGGAAGCCTGGCAGCGCGAACACGGCATCCGCTACGTTCCGGTGCTGTCAGAGTCGGTCGACGGTGATGGCTGGCAGGGTCGCCGCGGCCTGGTCCATGAAGCGGTGATGGCCGACCTGCCGGACCTGTCAGGCCACGAGGTTTATGCCTGCGGCGCGCCGGCCATGATCGAGGCGGCGAAACGCGATTTCAGCGCGCGCTGCGGCCTGCCCGAATCCGCGTTCCACGCCGACGCCTTCACCCCCGCGGCGGCGCCGGGCGGCTGAGCGCCGCTTACAGCGATTTGCGCCGGCGGCCCCCGGACAGGCGGTTGAGCTGGGCCACCGCAAGGTCGAGACTGGCGCGATACTGCTGACGGGCGGCATCCGACCTGTCCAGCTGCTCATGCAGCCGCGCCAGTTCGAGATGCGCGGAATAGGTCGGCTCGATGGCGATGCTCGCCTCCAGATAACTCTGCGCCTTGCCCCATAACTTCTGCCGCGCGCACAGGCGTCCCAGCGCCAGCAACAGGGCGCCGTCTTCCCGATGGTCCTTCAGCCAGCGTTCCGCGCGCTCGATCTGGCGCAGGATGTCCGGTCCGCTGCATTCCCCGTACAAGGCGACCAGCCCCCCATCCCACTCCGCCTCCAGGCTGCGCTCGATCACCTCCTGCGCCTCCGCGCAGCTTCCCAGCGCATGAAATGCGGCCGCCACCGCGCCGGCAACCGCCGTATCGCGGCGATAGGCGTCGGGTACGCGTTTCCAGGTTGCAGCCAGCGCCGCGGCATCGCCGGCATCGCGCTCGATGAGCTGGCGCCAGGCATGGCCGCGTTCGGCATTCGCCTGGTCCCTGCCGAACACTCCCCGCTTCTCCAGCTGGTCGACCAGCGCCGGCACCATATCCCACTGTCCGAGGCGCTGCCGCGCCCGCAATTCGAGGCGCAGGGACGCCGTGTGCTTCGCCGGCAGCATTGCAAGCGCGGCCAGCGCATCCTCGGGCCGCCGCTCGTCGAGCAGCATCTGCGCTTCGCTGATGGCACGCGCGGCATCGGGCTTTGCCGGATCGGCGGGCTGTTGCGCGAGATAGCCGTCCCGCCGGTCGGGGGCGCGCAGCTCGTGCGCCGCGCGCGCCGCGATGACGGCGCCGAGATCGGCCGGCTCCCCCAGCGCAACCGCGCGATTCACGTTTTTTTCCGCGCGCGCATAACTCCCGGCAAAAAAATCGCGCAAGGCCCCGATCAGCGCGCCGTGCGCGGCGGTCCTGCGCCGCTCCGCCCGGAAACGCGCGACGCGCGCCGGCAGTTCAACGGTGCTGACCAGCAGCCGGACCACCAGGTAGGCGGCGACGAAACCGGCTGCCGCGAGAATCAGCGCGAAATTGAGCGACAGTTCGACGCGGTAACCGGGCAAAGCCAGCAGCACGTAACCGGTGTTCAGGCTGGCGAGCAGGGTCAGCCCCGTCGCCAGAGCGCCCAGAATGAAAAGCCAGATCACCCAGCGCATGCTTTGCCTGCTCCGGTCCCGCGCTCAGGCCGGCGCCTTGTTGCGCGGGGGACGCAACCGGCGCAGGGCATCCAGCGTTTCGGCCAGGTCCGGAACGGCGATCTCGATCTGGGCCGCCTGCAGCCTGCGCAGCGCCACCGCGCTCGCGGCCACCGCGGCGTCGTTGACGTCGAAATGCCGCTCCAGCGCCGCCGAGGCGGCGCGCAGGTCGGCCTGGTAGCTGCGGACGTCCCGCGACAGCAACGCAAGCCGCGCGCCCAGCATCCGCAGCTTGAGATTCTCCCGCAGGAAAAACGCCTGTTCCGGCGGCAGCAGCGCGGCTTCTTCGGCACCGGTGCGCTGCACACGCACCAGCTGGCGCAATTCCTGCCAGGCTTCGCGCAACATGCGCTCCCAGGCCGGGAGCCCGGCCGGCGGTTCCGCCGGCGGCGCATCCGGCCGCGCGCGCGCATCCATCGCAAGCGGCAGGCGGTCGATGGCCGACAGGACTTCATCGATGCGCGCGGCCGTGCCGTACACGTCGGCCAGCGGCAGGGCCTTCAGCCTTTCAATGTCGCGCACGATCGCTCGCCGCAGCGTGTTGTAGCGCGGCTGCTCCATGCGCTGCAGCCGCGATTCGACATTCTCGAGTCCTATCAGCGCGGCCCGGACATTCGCCGCCACCTGCAGTTGCTGGCTGGCCAGCAGCACCGATTGCTCGATCTCGGCAAACGCCCATTCATCGCGGCTGCGCGACAATTCCTGGTACAGCGCCTCCAGCGCGATCTGCTGGCCCTGCGATTCAGCCAGCTTCGCCTCGAGCACGCCGACCTTGATCTCCGCTTCACGCAATGCGGCGGCAGCCTGGTCGGCGCGCGCGGCGGCGGCCTGGTCGCGCGCGGCCGTTTCCGCCAGCCGCTGGGCCAGCTCGCGGCGCAGGGCGTCGTCGGCGCCGCGCCCCTGGTACCACTGGAAAGCGGCAAGACCGGAAGCGCACAGGGCGACGGCCAGCGCCAGCACAGGCAGCATGGCGGTGCCGCCGGGCGCGCGCGCCGGGATCGCGGCGGCGGCGGAATCCGCTGAATTGGCGGCTGGCTCATTCATGCTTGGAGAATAACATGGCGACCGCACGCTCAAGACGCGGAGAACAGCTGCGACAGCGCGTGCACCAGCCCTTCATCGCCCGGCGCCGTTTCGATGACCCTGCCGCAGCCGAGCTCGCGCGCGGCGGCGGCAATGCGCGGGTGCGGCGCCAGCAGCGGCGTGCGCTTCAGCCATGACTGCCCGAGCTTGCCGACCATTTCAAACAGGTTGCGCAGGCCTTCACTGCTGGTGACGGTCACCGCGTCGACTTCGTTGCGCGCCCAGGCCCGCAGCAGCGGCGCGGCAGCGGCGCGCGGGCGGGCCCGCCGGTAACACTCGACGTATTCGACAGTCGCGCCGCGCGCGGTCAGGGTATCGCCCAGCAACTCGCGTCCACCGTCGCCGCGGAAAATCACCACCCGCCGGCCGGCGACCTGCTGCAGTTCCGGCAGGGCCAGCAGCCCCTCGCTGTCGAAGGCGCGCGCCGGCGCAATGACGCCGGCAATGCCGAAGCGCTTCAGTTCCTTGACGCTGCCCTTGCCGACTGCCGCGGCGCGCAGGCTTTCGGGCCATGAACGGCGCGCGGCGATCTGGTTCATCGCGCGCAGCACCGCGTTCGGGCTGATGAATATCGCCAGATCGAAACGGTCGAGGCGGCCGATCGCGCCGATCAGCGGCGCAAGATCCTTGGTGTCGAGAATCTCCAGCACCGGAAACAGGATCGGACGGCCGCCGGCGGCGCGGATCATTTCAGCCAGCGGCCCGGCCTGCGCCGCCGGGCGCGTGACCACGATGCCGCGCCCGGCGAGAGGCCCCGCCGCGGTCATGTGTCCCGCGAAAGCGCGGCGAGGATGTCCGCGGCGCCGCGGCGCTTCAGGTCTTCGGCCAGCGCGATACCGAGGGTTTCCGCGTCGCCGGCCGCGCCGCCGGTTTCCCCGCGCAGGACCTGCGAGCCGTCGGGCGCGCCGACGAGGCCGCGCAGCAGCAGGCGGTCGCCGGAGATTTCGGCAAATCCGGCCAGCGGCACGTTGCAACTGCCGGCCAGTGTCCGCGAAAACGCGCGTTCGGCGATCACGCACTGCGCGGTCGGCTGGTGCCGCAGCGGCGCCAGCAGCTCGAACAGGTCCCGGCGGTCCTCGCGGCACTCGATGCCCAGCGCCCCCTGGCCGACCGCGGGCAGGCTGGTTTCCGGCGGCAGCAGTGCCGTGATGCGCCCGGCGAGTCCCAGCCGCTTCAGTCCGGCGGCGGCGAGAATGATGGCGTCGTACTGCCCCTCGTCGAGCTTGCGCAGCCGGGTCTGCACGTTACCGCGCAACGGTTCGATGACCAGTTGCGGATGCCGCGCGCGCAACTGGCACTCGCGGCGCAGACTCGAAGTGCCGACCCGCGCGCCGGACGGCAACTGTTCCAGACCGTCGTACTTCACGGACACGAAGGCGTCGCGCGGATCGGCGCGCTCGAGGATCGCCGCGAGCGCAAATCCCGCGGGCAGGTGCATCGGCACGTCCTTCACCGAATGCACCGCGATGTCGGCGCGGCCGTCGGCCAGGGCATCCTCCAGTTCCTTGACGAACAATCCCTTGCCGCCGATTTTGGCGAGCGAGCTGCCAAGGTTGCGATCGCCCGCGGTGGTCATGCCCAGCAGGGAAACCTGCAGCTCCGGATATAATCGCCGCAGTTCCGATTGCACGTGCCGCGCCTGCCACAGGGCCAGCGCGGATTCACGGGTGGCGATCACCAGCGTTTCCGGGCGTCGCTCGGCATTCCCTTCTATCATATTGATTTTATTGAAAATTTTTGATCGGCTCGCAGCTCTGATTGTAGCATGCGCGCTGCTCGCGGCGATCCCGGCCCATGCCCAGCTGCAAGCGGCGGATGACCTTGCGCGCGCCGCAGGCGAAGCCAAGACGCGCGCTGCGCCGCTGCTGATCGCGTTCATGCAGCAATCCTGCCCGTACTGCGCGATGGCGCGCCGCGATTATCTGCTTCCCCTGCAAAACGACCCGCAATGGCGCAACCGCGTGCGGATCCTCGAGATCGAGACCGACCGCAGCACACCCATGCGCGATTTTGCCGGCGCCGCCACCACCCACCGGGCGTTCGCGAAAAGCCTGGGCGTGCGCCGCGTGCCGACGCTGATCGTGTTCGATGCCGACGGCCGGCAGGCCGCGCCGCCGATCACCGGCCTGCTGTCCGACGATTTCTACCGGCTCTACATCGAGCAGGCCATCGAGGCCGGCCTCACCCGCATGCGCGCGCCCGGACGCTGAGCGCCGGGGTTTCAGCGGACCAGGCCGCGCACCACGTGCTGCTGGCGCCTGCTCACGGGGATGCGCTCCTCCAGTCCGGCCAGCACGACCTGCCACGGACCCTCTGCACCGTCCGCTGCCGCACGCTCGAAGCCGCGGATCGCCGCGCGGGCCACCAGGCAGTTGCGGTGCACGCGGACGAAGCGGTCGGGAAATTCCTGCTCAAGCTGGGTCAGCGATTCCTCGATCAGGTGCTCGCGGTCCCCGGTGCGCACCGTCACGTACTTCAGTTCGGCCCGCAGGTACAGCACGTCTTCGAGCGGGATCAGGTGCACCCTGCCGCGCTCGGCGGCGCTGAGGCAGCTGCGCGGCGCGGGCCGCATCGCGCGCAGCATTTCCGCGGCCGGCCCGGGTGCCCGCGCGCCGATCCGCGACAGCGCCTCCTGCAGCCGCGACGCCTTGATCGGCTTCAGCAGGTAATCGACGACGTGCAGGTCGAACGCCTGGATCGCGTAGGCGTCGTAGGCCGTGGTGAAGATCACCGCGGGCGGCGGCTCCAGCTTCTGCAGGTGCTGCGCGACTTCGATCCCGTCCATGCCGGGCATGCGCACGTCGAGCAGCACGACATCGGCGCCGGCCTCCGCCAGCTTCAGGGCATCGCGGCCGTTGGCGGCCTCGCCGACGATGGCCAGGGGCAGCGCCGGGTTGACGTCGGCCAGCAGGTCGCGCATGCGGCTGCGCGCCGGCGCCTCGTCATCGACCACCAGCACGCGCAGCGGCGCGCTCATGCGGCGGCCTTTCTGTAGGGCATCACCATGCTTACCTCGTAGGTGTCTTCGCCGACCCGTGTCGTCAGCTCGGCGGCGACGTCGAAATGCAGCTGCAGGCGCTCGCGGATGTTGGCCAGCGCCATCCGGTTGCCGGCATGGTGCCCGCCACCCGCGCGGTAGGGATTGCTGAGCGCGACATGCAGGCGGTCGCCGACCGCATGGATGCGGATGCTCACCACGCCCGGCGCCTCGGCGGGCTCGATGCCGTGATAGACGGCGTTCTCCAGCAGGGGCTGCAATGCAAGGGGCGGCACCAGCGCATCGGCCGGCATGTCGTCGACATCCCATTCGACCCGCAGACGGTCGCCGAGCCGCAGCTGCTCCAGATCCAGATACTGGCGGCAAAGCTCGAGTTCGCGCGAAATCGGCGTCAATTCGCTGTTGTCCGCCATCAGCGAGCGGAACAGCCCGGCAAGGTCCTCGAGCGCGGCCTCCGCGCGACGCGGCTCCTGCCGCACCAGCGACAACACGGCATTGATGCTGTTGAACAGGAAATGCGGCCGGATGCGCGCCTGCAGGGCCTGCAGCCGCGCCTCGGCCAGCGCGGGCGACAGCGCGCGGCCGCGCAGGTCGAAATAAACCAGCAGCATGGCCGTCGTCAGCGCGACGATCAGCAGGCGCCGCGCCAGCATCGACGGATCGGCCAGGTAGAACATTTCCGCCGCCGCATGCAGGGCGACCGCCAGCAGCAGCTCGATGCCGATGACCGCGATCGCGGCGGCGGCGTAAGGCAGCCGCCGCAGCACGTTGTTCATCATGGCAAGCGCCAGCAGGCTGAGGATCAGCAGCGGCTCCACCGCGGCGGCGTTCTCCGCGATCTGCGCCGGCCATTCGCGGAATCCGCCGACTTGGAGCAGGGACGCCAGCAGCGCCACGCCGTTCACGATCAGCAGCGTGCGCAGCAGGATTCCGGGATTGCGGAAGTCCGGCAGGGCGCCGGTGTTGGCATTATGATTTATACTCCGCGCCATGGCGGAATCATTCTAGCAGGGCCCACGCAAGTTCATGACGGCAAAAGACAAAACAAGAAGCAGCGGCAGCAAGCCGGCCGCCGCCAAAGCGTGGTCGGGACGTTTCAGCGAACCGGTCGACGACCTCGTCAAGCGGTTCACCGCCTCGGTCGGTTTCGACCAGCGGCTGGCCGAATTCGACATCCAGGGTTCACTCGCCCACGCCCGCATGCTGCGCGCGACCGGCATCATTTCCGCCGCCGACCTCGACGCCATCGAACGCGGGCTGGCGGCCATCGGCGAGGAAATCCGCAACGGCAGCTTTCCCTGGTCGGTCGACCTCGAAGACGTGCACCTCAACATCGAGCGCCGACTCACCGACATGGTCGGCGACGCCGGCAAGCGACTACACACAGGGCGCTCACGCAACGACCAGGTCGCCACCGACGTGCGCCTCTACCTGCGCGCGGCGATCGATCATGTGCAGACGCTGATCAAGGGCCTGCAGCGCGCGCTGCTCGATCTCGCCGAGCGGCACGCCGACACCGTGATGCCGGGTTTCACCCATCTGCAGGTGGCGCAGCCGGTGTCCTTCGCCCACCACCTGCTCGCCTATGTCGAGATGCTGGCGCGCGATGCGCAGCGCTTCGCCGACTGCCGCAGGCGCGTCAACCGCCTGCCGCTGGGCGCGGCGGCGCTGGCCGGCACCTCCTTTCCGATCGACCGCCAGATGGTCGCCAAGGAACTGGGCTTCGACGGCGTCTGCGAAAACTCGCTCGACGCGGTGTCCGACCGCGACTTCGCCATCGAATTCGTCGCCGCCGCCGCGCTGGTGATGACTCACCTGTCGCGCTTCAGCGAGGAACTGATCCTGTGGATGAGCCCGCGTTTCGGCTTCATCGACATCGCCGACCGCTACTGCACCGGCTCCTCGATCATGCCGCAGAAAAAGAATCCGGACGTCGCCGAACTGGTGCGCGGCAAGACCGGCCGCGTCAACGGCCACCTGGTGGCGCTGCTGACGCTGATGAAGGGCCAGCCGCTGGCCTACAACAAGGACAACCAGGAAGACAAGGAGCCGCTGCTCGACACCGTCGACACGCTGATGATGAGCCTCGCGGTGTTCGCGGGCATGGTCGGCGGCATCACCGTCAATGCCGACAGGATGCGCGCGGCGGCCCGCGAAGGTTATGCCACCGCGACCGATCTCGCCGACTACCTGGTCAAGAAGGGCCTGCCGTTCCGCGAAGCCCACGAGGCCGTGGCGCTCGCGGTGCGTTTTGCCGAAACGCGCGGCTGCGACCTGCCGGAGCTGTCGCTGGAGGACCTGCGGCAATTTTCCCCGCTGATCGGCAACGACGCGTTCGACGCGCTGACGCTCGAGGGATCGATGAAAAGCCGCAGCCACATCGGCGGCACCGCGCCGGCCCGCGTCAAGGCCGCCATCGCCAAGGCGCGCAAAACATTGCTGTGATTCGCGCCGACCTGACGGTTCCCTAGGCGGCGCGCGGCACCGCCGCGCTTTCGCGCACCACCAGTTCCGTCGGCAGCTTGCAGCGCAGGTCCACCGCCTTCCCCGCCAGCCGCATCAGCAGGTGATTGGCGGCGTAGGCTCCCAGGTCGGCGGTCGGAAACCGCACCGTGGTCAGCGCCGGCGTCATCATCGCGGCGACTTCCATGTCATCGAAACCGGTGATCGACACGTCGCCCGGCACCGCCAGCCCCTGCACGTGGCATTCGGCGATCGCGCCGATCGCCAGCACGTCGTTGCCGCAGATCACCGCCGTCGGCTTCTCGCGCGCGGCCATCACCTCGCGCAGGCCGTCGCGGCCGCCGGCATGGGTGTAGGGCTTTTCGACGACCTGCTCGGCGGACAGCGCGATGCCGCGCGCGGCCAGCGCCTGGCGCACGCCGGCCAGACGCTCCTGGGCGCGCTCGTTGTGCAGGGTGACCCCGGAAACCATCGAGAACCGGCGATGGCCGAGGTCGAGCAGGTAATTGGTGATGCGCACCGCCGCGGCGCGGTTGTCGAAACCGACGCAGGGATGGTTGCCGCTCTCGTCGAATGCCCAGGTCAGCACATAGGGCACGCCGTGCGCCTCGATCATGCGGTAGATGTCGGGATGATGCGTCGTTCCGAGCAGCACCAGGCCGTCGACGCCGCGCTCGATCAGCGTGCGCGTCACGCGCGCTTCGATGTCGGCGTCGAAATCGTGGCTGGCCAGCAGCAGCACGTAGCCGGCCGCGTCCAGCGTCCTCTGCAGCGCGTGGATGGTGTTGGCGAAAATCGCATTGTCGAGCGTCGGCACCACGGCGCCGATGGTATGGGTGCGCCGCGAAGCCAGCGCCCGCGCCGCGCCGTGCGCGACATAGCCCAGCGAACGCGCGGCCTGCTGCACGCGCTCGAGCGTGCGCGCCTTGACCTTGTGCGGCAGGGTCAGCGCGCGCGATACGGTCGCCGTGGACACCTTGGCGAGCCGCGCGACGTCGGCCAGCCGCGCGGCCTTGCTGGCGCGGGTCTTCACCGGAGAAAAAAAGCCGGCGCGGGCCGGCTTTTCCGGCGCATGGACAACGCGCTCAGCGGTACTGCTTCGCGCTGTACTTGCGGTACTTCGCGAGCAGGCGCTGCGGCTGGCGGAAGGCATCCCGGCGGAAAGGATCGCCGAGTTCCTGCGTCAGCATCATGTTGATGACCGTCGGCTTGTTGGAGCGCACGGCGGCCCGCAGCGCATCGCCGACTTCGTCCGCGTGTTCCACCGTCAGCCCCTGCGCGCCCATCGATTCCGCGACGTCGGCGAAGTTCGGGTTCTGCAGGTTGGTACCGAGGAAACGGTTGTCGAAATAGTCGACCTGGTTCTTTTTCTCGGCGCCCCACTGGCCGTTGTTGAACACCACGGCGATCACCGGGATTTTCTCGCGCACGCAGGTCATCACCTCGTTCAGGCTCATGCCCCAGGCGCCGTCGCCGACATAGGCGATCGACGGCCGGTCGGGCCGCCCGACCTTGGCGCCCATCGCCGCCGGGAAGGCATAGCCGCAGTTGCCGAAGCTCATGGCCGCGAGGAAGGACGGCGCCTGCTCGAAGTGCAGGTAGCTGTTCGACACCGAGCAGACATTGCCGATGTCGGTGGCCACCATCGCGTTTTTCGGCATCGCGCGGGCCAGCGCCGCCAGCGCCTGGCGCGGGCCGATGCGGGTCTTGGTGTTCGGCGAAGGCCATTTATCTAGTTCCTCGGCCCAGGCTTTTTTTTCCTTCTGGATCTCGGCCAGCCGCGCCTTGTTGGGCGTCATCTTCGCAATCGCCTTGACGCGCTCCAGCAGCGCCACCGCGGCCAGTTTCGCGTCGCCGCAGATGCCGACCGTGGTTTTCTTGACCAGTCCGAGCATGCGCGAGTCGGCGTCGACCTGGATGATTTTCGCGTTCTTCGGCCAGTAGTCGAGGCCGTGCTGCGGCAGCGTGCCGAAGGGCCCGAGGCGCGAACCCAGCGCCAGCACGACGTCGGCGCGCGCGATCAGCTTCATCGCCGCCTTCGAGCCCTGGTAACCGAGCGGGCCGCAGGACAGCGGATGGCTCGCCGGGAAGGAATCGTTGTGCAGGTAGGAATTGACCACCGGCGCGGTCAGGTACTCGGCCAGCGCCGCGCATTCCTTGACGCCGCCGGCCATGATCACGCCGCCGCCGGAGAGAATGACCGGGAACCTGGCCTTGGCCAGCATTTTCGCCGCCGCGTCCAGCGATTCCGGACCGCCGGCGGAACGCTCCAGCTTGTGCGGCTGCGGGATTTCGTATTCGCCTTCGCCGTAGAAGTAGTCGCGCGGAATGTTGACCTGCACCGGACCGCGCTCGGCCATCGCGATGTCGAAGGCGCGGCCGGTCAGTTCGGCGATGCGCAGCGGCGAATTGACGTGCACCTGCCACTTGGTGATTTTCGAGAAAATCGGCATCTGCTCGGTTTCCTGGAAACCGCCCAGGCCCATGCTCAGGCTGCCCGACTCCGGAGTCACGCAGACCACCGGCGAATGCGCCCAGTAGGCTGCCGCGATGCCGGTGACGAAATTGGTGATGCCCGGGCCGTTCTGGGCGATGCACACGCCGTGCTTGCCGGTGACCCGCGAATAGCCGTCGGCCATGTGCGCGGCGTTCTGCTCGTGCGCCACCGACAGGAAGCGGATGCCGGCGAGCGGGAACAGATCGTGGGCGTCCATGTACGCCGAGCCGACGATGCCGAAGGTGTCCTTGACGCCCTGCGCGACCAGCGTTTCCACAAACGCTTCGGACGGGGTCATCCGCAGCTTGCCGCCCGCAGATGCCTTGGCCATGTTTTTGGTGTCTGCCATGGTGTTCATGGATACTTCCTCCGGAGTAAAAGGGCGGGCGCCACACCGGCAGCCGCCGCATCGATGCAATTGGGGATTTCTGGTCCTGCCGGCGAAAAATCGCGCCCGGCGGTCCTGCATGATACGCTGCCGGGCCCGTATAATGCAAACGCTTGCAGAAATATTGTCAAACCATTGTTTTTATTGAGTTTTATGATAAATACGGGCAAGACGCTCAAACCAAATCCTTGTTTTTATTATGCTTTCAGACAGTGATGGCCGGGCAGGCTACAATCCCGCCGATGCCGTGCGTCAGCCCCCCGTCCACAGCCGCCCCCGACTGAATTGAACGCTCCCACCGACCCCCGGCAGTTGGCCACCGGCGATTTGTCCACCCTGGCCGAACAACTGAAGCGCCGCATCGCCGGCGAAGTCCGTTTCGACACCGCCGCGCGGGCCGCCTATTCCGCGGACGCGTCGAACTACCGCCAGATCCCCATCGGCGTGGTGCTGCCGCGCAGCGTCGGGGACATCGTCGAAACCGTCGATGTCTGCCGCGAATTCGGCGTGCCGATCCTGCCCCGCGGCGGCGGCACCTCGCAGAACGGCCAGTGCGTCAACGTCGCCGTGGTCATCGACACCTCGAAATACCTGAACCGCGTGCTCGAAGTCGATCCGGCGGCACAAACCGCGCGCGTCGAGCCGGGCACCGTCTGCGACACGCTGCGCGATGCCGCCGAAGCGCATGCGCTGACCTTCGGCCCCGACCCGGCAACCCACAGCCGCTGCACGCTGGGCGGCATGATCGGCAACAACTCCTGCGGCGCGCATT
>CAZHJU010000002.1:0-129043 GCA_964533495.1 uncultured Bordetella sp.
GCGTTACCTCGAACACCGCGACATCCGCGAAACCGCGGGCCGCAAGGTCTGGGCCTTCGTCGGCGACGGTGAAATGGACGAGCCGGAATCGCTGGCCGGCCTGTCGCTGGCATCCCGCGAGGGCCTCGACAACCTGATCTTCGTCGTCAACTGCAACCTGCAGCGCCTCGACGGCCCGGTCCGCGGTAACGGCTCGCTGATCCAGGAACTCGAAGGCCTGTTCTCGGGCGCCGGCTGGCACGTGATCAAGCTGCTGTGGGGTTCGGAATGGGATCCGCTGTTCGCCCGCGACACCGACAACGTGATCCTCAAGCGCCTGCATGAAACGGTGGACGGCGAATTCCAGAAATACGCCGCCACCGACGGCCGTTTCAATCGCGAGCATTTCTTCAACAAGGATCCGGAGCTGCAGGCGCTGGTCTCGCACCTGTCGGACGACGACATCGACCACCTGCGCCGCGGCGGCCACGACCCGGTGAAGATATACGCCGCCTACCATGCCGCGACGAACCATCGCGGCCGGCCGACGGTGATCCTCGCCCAGACCAAGAAAGGCTACGGCATGGGCCACTGGGGCCAGGGCAGGATGGGCGCGCACCAGCAGAAGAAGCTGGAGGACGACGCGCTGCTCGCCTTCCGCGACCGTTTCGCGCTGCCGATCCCCGACGCCGACGTCAAGGCGCTGAAATTCTGGAAACCCGCCGGTGACAGCCCGGAGATGCGCTACCTGCACGCGCGCCGCGCGGCGCTGGGCGGTTACCTGCCGGCACGGGTCACCACCGCGCCGAAACTCGCGCCGCCGGCGCCCGACGCCTACGCGCGCATCACCGAGGGTTCGGGCACGCGCGAGGAATCGACGACGATGAGTTTCGTCAAGATGCTCGCCCAGATGCTGAAGGACCCGGCGATCGGCAGGCACATCGTGCCCATCGTCGCCGACGAGGCGCGCACCTTCGGCATGCAGTCGCTGTTCCGCCAGGTCGCGATCTATTCGCCCTTCGGCCAGCTCTACGAGCCGGAGGACCGCGACGAGCTGCTCTATTACAAGGAGGCGCAGGGCGGCCAGATCCTCGAGGAAGGCATCAACGAGGCCGGCGCGATGTCCTCGTGGATCGCCGCGGCGACCAGCTACAGCGTGCACGGCACGCCGATGCTGCCCTTCTACATCTTCTATTCGATGTTCGGCTTCCAGCGCGTCGGCGACCTGATCTGGCAGGCCGGCGACTGCCGGTCGCGCGGCTTCCTGATCGGCGCCACCGCCGGCCGCACCACGCTGTCGGGCGAAGGGCTGCAGCACCAGGACGGCTCGTCGCAGCTGATCGCATCGACCGTGCCGAACTGCCGCGCCTGGGACCCGGCCTACGGCTACGAGCTCGCGGCCATCATCGGGGACGGCACGCGGCGCATGCTCGAGGCGCAGGAGGACGTGTTCTATTACATCACCGTGATGAACGAGAACTACGCGCAGCCGGCGATGCCGGAGGGCGCGAGCGAGGGCATCCTCAAGGGCCTGTATCTGCTGCAGTGGAAACCCGATGCCGCGGTGCAACTGCTCGGCAGCGGCACCATCCTGCGCGAATCGATCGCCGCCGCGGAACTGCTGCAGCGGGATTTCGGCATCGCCGCCAACGTCTGGAGCGTCACCAGCTGGAGCGAGTTGCGCCGCGACGGCATGGCCTGCGCCCGCCACAACCGGCTCGATCCGGCGGCGGCGCCGCGCATTGCGCATGTCGAAGCGTCGCTGGCGGCGCATGCCGGGCCGGTGATCGCCGCCTCCGATCACGTCGCCGCGGTGCCCGACCTGATCCGCGCCTGGGTGCCGCGGCGTTACGTCGCGCTCGGCACCGACGGTTACGGCCGCAGCGACACGCGCGAGAACCTGCGCCGTTTCTTCGAGATGGATCGGCACCACATCGCGATCGCCGCGCTGGCGGCACTGGCCGACGACGGCGGCATCGGCCGCGACGCGGTTGCTGCCGCGATGCGGCGTTACGGAATCGCGGCGACGGCCGCGGCGCCCTGGGAAGCCTGAAGCCGGCGCCTCAGGCGCGGCGACGGCGCGGCGCGGCCTTCGCCGGCGGCTTGCGGTGCGCGCGCGACGGCGGGCGCTTCGCCGGCCTGGAGACGGGCTTCGGCGGCGCGCCGCGGAGGCCGTCGAGAAACACGTCGATGATGCCCGTGGCGTCGGTCTTCGACGGCTTGTGCCCGGGGTCCATCACCCATTTGCTGATCAGGCCGTTGAGCAGCGCATGCAATCCGACTGCCGTCCGGTGCGCATCGAGCCCCGCCGGCAACTGGCCGCGGGCGACGGCGGAGACGAGCCCCTGTTCCAGCCGCGCCAGGCAGCCGGCCTGCATTTCCCGGAAACGCTGCCAGACCTGCTGCATCTCGTCGACGTATTCGCATTTGTTGAACACGATGTGAAAAACCCGCCGCGCCTGGGCATCGCCCGAAGTGCGCTGCAGGATGCCGGTCAGCATCGCGCGGATGCTGCCCAGCGGGTCGTCATCCTGGCCGGGATCGATCTGGCAGGGCGCGTCTTCCATCGGCATGGTCACCCGCGCCACCATTTCGCAGAACAGGTCGGCCTTGTCCTTGAAATGCCAGTAAATGGCGCCCCGCGTCACCGACGCCGCCTTGGCGATATCCGACAGCGAGGTCCGCGACACCCCGCGCGTGCTGAATACCCTCTCCGCCGCATCGAGAATCTGGTTGCGGGTCTCTGCTGCCTCGTCCCTGGTGCGCCTGGCCATGTTTCTCCGGTCGCGGCGTGCCGCCGCCGGCCGCTGTCACAAAAACGGCACTTTACATACATTCATGCCTGTATGTAAACTGTCGCCGTCAATATATGCTGTCGGCGCTGTCCGCCCGCCGCCTCCAGGGAACCAAAAACATGAAGACACCGACGCCCCGCCTCCGCCCCCTCATCGCCGCGACCGCGGCTTCGCTGCTGCTCGCCGCCTGCGGCCCCGCCGGCGGCCCGCCCGGCGGTGGATTTCCGCCACCACCGGTCAGCGTCACGATCACCGAGGCGCGCGACCTGCCGGTGACGCTGGAATACACCGCGCAGACCGCGGGCTACCGGGAAACGGAAATCCGCGCCCGGGTCAGCGGCATCCTGCTCAAGCGCAATTACCGCGAGGGCGGCACGGTGCGCCGGGGCGAATCGCTGTTCACCATCGACCCCGCGCCGTTCCAGTTGGCGCTGACCCGCGCCCGGGCCGACCTCGGCGTCGCCGAGGCGCAGTTGCAGCAGGCGCAGCGCGAGCTGGCGCGGCTGAAGCCGGTGTACGAATCGAAGGCGGTCAGCCAGAAGGAATTCGACGACGCCACCTCGGCCGAGCGCATCGCCGCGGCCCAGGTCGAGAGCGTGCGCGCCCGGCTCAACGAGGCGCAGCTGAACCTCGAGTGGACGCGCGTCGAATCGCCGATCGCCGGCATCGCCGGCCGCGCCGCGGTTTCGGAAGGCTCGCTGGTCTCGGGGCCGAGCGTGCTGCTGGCCACGGTGACGCAGACCGATCCGATGTACGTGATCTTCGGCGTTTCCGACCGCGACACGCTGGCGCTACGGCGCGACGCCGAGGCCGGCCGCATCAAGCTCCCGGCCGACGGCAGGCTGAAGGCGACGGTCAAGCTCTCCGACGGCAGCGAGTACGCGCGGCCCGGCGCGGTCAATTTCGTCGACGCCCGCGTCAATACCCAGACCGGCACCACCGAGACCCGCGCCGAATTCCCCAATCCCGGCAACGTGCTGCGCGCCGGCGAATTCGTGCGCATCACCCTCTCCGGCGCCACGCGGCCCAACGTCATCGTGCTGCCGCAGCGTGCGGTGCTCGAAGGCCCCGCGGGCAAGTTCGTCTACATCGCCAACGCGGAATCCAGGGCGGAACCGCGCCCGGTGGAAGTCGGCGCCTGGACGGCGGACGGCTGGATCATCAATTCCGGGCTCAAGGCCGGCGAGCGCGTGATCATCGACGGCATGGCCAAGATCTTCGCGCCCGGCACCCCGGTGACCATCGTCGATCCCGCCGCGCAGAAGGATGCTCCGCAGGAGCAGGGCAGGCCCGGGGACAAGCCAGCCGCGAAAAAACCGGCGGATGCGCCGAAAAAGCAGTCCTGAGCCGCGCACTGAAGAAACGGACTGAGCCATGATTTCACGCTTTTTCATCGACCGGCCGATATTCGCGGCGGTGCTGTCCATATTCATCGTCATCGCCGGCCTCGCCTCGATGCGCGCGCTGCCGATCGCGCAGTACCCGGAAATCGCGCCGCCGGTGGTCACCGTGCGCGCGGTCTACCCGGGCGCCTCGGCGCAGGTGCTGGAGCAGACCGTCGCCGCGCCGCTGGAAAACCAGATCAACGGCGTGGAGAAGATGCTCTACATGAGCTCGACCTCCACCGCGCAGGGCGTGGTCGAAATCCAGGTCACCTTCGAAATCGGCGCCGACGTCGACACCGCGGCGCTGAACGTCAACAACCGCGTCAAGCAGGTCGAGCCGCGGCTGCCGCAGGAAGTGCGGCGCCAGGGCGTCACCGTCGAGAAGGGCTCCTCCTCGTTCCTGCAGGTGATCGCCTTCACCTCGTCCGACGGCCGTTACGACGACCTGTTCATCTCGAACTACGTGACGCTGAACGTGCTCGACGCGCTGAAACGCATCCCCGGCACCACCAACGTGCAGATCTTCGGCGCCAAGGACTACGCGATGCGCATCTGGACCCGTCCGGACCGCATGGCGCAGCTGAAGGTCACGCCCGGCGACCTGCTGCGGGCGCTGAACGAGCAGAACGCGCAGTTCGCCGCCGGCAAGATCGGCCAGTCGCCCACCGGGGGGCCGCAGGAGCTGGTCTACACCATCACCACCCAGGGCCGGCTTTCGGAGCCCTCCGAATTCGGGAACATCGTCGTCCGCGCCAATTCCGACGGCTCGCTGCTGCGGCTGGGGGACGTCGCCCGCGTCGAGCTCGCCGCCAAGGATTACGAGTTCATGGGGCGCGTCAACGGCAAGTCCGCGACCCTGATCGGCATTTTCCTGCAGCCGGGCGCCAACGCGCTGGCGACCGCCGACCTCGTCACCGCGGAAATGGACCGCCTCAAGCAGCGCTTCCCGCAGGGCCTCGAGCACGCCACGGTTTACGACACGACGCGTTTCGTCGCGGTGTCGATCCGCGAAGTCGCCAAGACGCTGGCCGAGGCGATGCTGCTGGTGTTCCTGGTGGTGTTCCTGTTCCTGCAGAACTGGCGCGCGACGCTGATTCCCTTCGCCGCGGTCCCGGTGTCGCTGATCGGCACCTTCGCCGGGCTGCTGATGCTCGGCTACTCGATCAACACGCTGACGCTGTTCGGCATGGTGCTGGCGATCGGCATCGTGGTCGACGACGCGATCGTCGTGCTCGAGAACGTCGAGCGCATCATGCGCGAGGAAAAGCTCGACGCCCGCGAAGCGGCGATCAAGGCCATGCGCGAGGTCACCGGCCCGGTGATCGCGATCGTGCTGACGCTGTGCGCGGTGTTCATCCCGATCGCCTTCCTCGGCGGGCTGACCGGCGAGCTCTACCGCCAGTTCGCGGTGACGATTTCGATCGCCGTGGCCATCTCGGGCCTCGTCGCGCTGACGCTGACGCCCTCGCTGTGCGTGATGATCCTCAGGCACGAGCACCACCGGCCGGGTCGCTTCTTCCAGTGGTTCAACCGCGTGTTCCTGCGCATGACCGGGCGCTACGTCGACGGCGTGACCTGGATGCTGCGCCGCGGCGGCGTCGCGCTGCTGCTGTTCATCGGCATGGTGGCGATCACCGCCGGCCTGTGGCGCGCGACGCCCGGCTCTCTGGTGCCGGACGAAGACCAGGGTTTTTACATCGCCGCGGTGCTGCTGCCGGACGGCGCGACGCTGGAGCGGACCGACAGGGTCGTCGACGAGGTCGTCGCCGCGATCAAGTCCAATCCCGCCAACGACTACGCGGTCGCCTTCACCGGCTTCGACTTCCTCGGTGGCGGCTTCCGCAACAACGCGGCGACGATTTTCGTCACCCAGAAACACTGGGACGAGCGCGCAATGACCACGCCGCAGCTGGTCGGCGAATTCTTCATGAAAACCGGGCACATCAAGGAAGCGCTGGTGCTCGGCTTCAATCCGCCGCCGATCTTCGGCCTCGGCAACGCCGGCGGCTTCGAGTTCTACCTGCAGAACCGCGGCGAGGGCGGGTCGAAGCGGCTGGCCGAGGTCACCCAGCAGTTCCTCGGCGCGGTGGCGAAGGATCCGATGTTCGTGCAGGTCAACACGCTGTGGCGCGCCAACGTGCCGCAGCTCTACGTGCAGACCGACCGCGAAAAGGCGAAGACGCTGGGCGTGCCGGTGGACGAGCTCTACAACTCGCTGGCCGCGACGCTGGGCACCTACTACGTCAACGACTTCAACAAGTACGGCCGCACCTGGCAGGTGCTGATGTCGGCCGAACCGGGCTATCGCAGGAAGCCGGACGACGTCGGCGCGGTCTACGTGCGCTCCGAAAAAGGCGCGATGGTGCCGCTGTCCTCGCTGGCGCGGGTGGATTATTCCTCTGGACCGGACACGCTGGACCGCTTCAACAACCTGCCGGCGGTGAAAATCTTCGGCTCGGCGGCCCCCGGCTTCAGTTCCGGCCAGGCCATCGCGCGGATGGAGCAGATCGCCAACGAGACGCTGCCGCCGGAATTCACCTATGACTGGAGCGGCGCCTCCTTCCAGGAAAAACGCTCCGGCGGCACCGCCGGCATCGCGCTCGGCCTCGCCGTGCTGATGGTGTTCCTGATCCTCGCCGCGCAGTACGACAAGTGGTCGCTGCCGCTGTCGGTGCTGCTGGCGCTGCCCTTCGGCACCTTCGGCGCGCTGGCCGCGGTGTGGCTGCGCGGCTTCACCAACGACGTCTATTTCCAGATCGGCCTGGTGACGCTGCTCGGCCTCGCCGCCAAGAACGCGATCCTGATCGTCGAATACGCGGTGCTGAAAAAGCACGAGGGCTACACCACCGCCGCGGCGGCGATCGAGGCCGCGCGGCTGCGCTTCCGCCCGATCCTGATGACCTCGCTCGCCTTCATCCTCGGCGTGCTCCCGCTGGCGCTGTCGACCGGCGCCGGCGCCGGCGCGCGCCACTCCGCCGGCACCGGTGTGATGGGCGGAATGCTGGCCGCGACCTTCCTCGCGATCTTCTTCATCCCGTGGTTCTACAAGCTGATCGTCGACCGCAAGCTCTCCGACCAGCGCTCGACCGCGGAAATCGAGGCCGAGGTCGAACACCACCGCGAGCAGACGCAGCGCGCCGTGCATACCCCACATCACGCGACCCCGCCCAAAGGGGAAGATCATGCATAACATTAAGTATTTGATTTTTATGGTATTTTTATCAACGGCCCTGGCCGGCTGCACGGTCGGCCCGGAATACGCGCGGCCCGCCGCCGAACTGCCCGATGCCTGGCGCGCCGCGCCGGCGGAAGGCAGGCCGCCCGCCGCCGGACGCTGGTGGACGGTGTACGGCGATGCCACGCTGGAACGCCTGGTCGACGAGGCCCTCGCCAACAACCAGGACCTGGCGCTCGCCACCGCGCGCCTCGACGAAGCCCGCGCGCTGGCGCGCGTCGCCGACGCCGGGCTGGTGCCCGCGGTCGACGCGCAGTTCCAGCGCGACCGCAGCCGCCGTTCGGACAGCACCTCGACGCGCATGCCCGGCTCGCTGGAAAACAACAACTACCGCGCCCAGCTCAACGTGTCGTACGAGATCGACCTGTGGGGCCGCCTGCGCGATTCGGCAAAGGCGGCGCATGCCGAACTGCTGGCCACCGCCGCCGCGCGCGAAACGGTGCGCCTCGCGCTGACCGCGCAGGTGGCGCAGTCGTACTACGCGCTGGTCGCGTTCGACGCGCAGGTCGCCGATGCCCGCAAATCGCTGGCCCTGCGCGAGGACAACCTGCGGCTGCAGCGCATCCGCTCGGGCGCCGGGCTGATCAACGACTTCGAACTGCGCCAGCTCGAGGCCGAAGTCGCCGCCACGCAGGCGCAACTGCCGGCGCTGGAACGCCGCCGCACCGGCGAAGAACTCGCGCTGGGCGTGCTGCTCGGCCGCAGCCCGCGCGCGATCATCAACGACAGCATCACCCGCAGCGCCGACAGCGGCCGGCCGGCGACCCCGGTGATCCCCGCCGGCCTGCCTTCCGAACTGCTGCTGCGCCGTCCGGACGTCGCCGCCGCCGAACAGCAACTGATCGCCGCCAACGCGCGCATCGGCGCCGCGCGCGCGACGCTGTTCCCGCGCATCGGCCTCAGCGGCTTCCTCGGCAGCGAGAGCGCGGCCCTGTCCAACCTGTTCTCGGGCCCCGCGCAGATCTGGAGCCTCGGCTTCGCGCTGGCCCAGCCGATATTCCAGGGCGGCCGGCTGTTCGGCGAAATCGAGGCGGTGCGGGCGCGCGAACGCCAGGCGCTGGCCCAGTACCAGAAGACGCTGCAGACGGCCTTCCGCGAAACCCACGACGCGCTGGTCGCGCAGACCCGCGCGCGGGAAGTGTTCGACGCCGAGAGCGCGCGCGCCAAGGCGCTGGGCGAATCGCTGCGGCTCGCGCGCATCCGCTACGAAAACGGCCTGACCAGCCAGCTCGAGGTGCTCGACGCCGAGCGCAACCTGCTCAGCGCCGAACTGAACCGCGCCGATGCGCTGCGCTCGCAGCGCGCCGCGGTGGCCGACGTGGTGAAGGCGCTCGGCGGCGGCTGGGAGGGTTTCCCGCCCGCCGAAACCGCCGCGGCGCGTTAGGCCGCACGGGCTCCGGCCGCGGTCAGCCGCTCCAGCGTCCGCCGAAAAACCGTTCCGCGACGGGCTTGCGCGCCCGCGGCCGCAGTTCCTTCTTCCGCGTTTCCTCGTCATCGAGGATTTCCGGCGGCGCCTGGTAACCGACGGCGATCATCGCCATCGGCATGAAATCATCCGGCACGCCGAAGACGGCGCGCACCTTCGGAATGTCGAAGCCGCCCATCTGGTGGGCCGCCAGCCCCTGCGCCACCGCCTCCAATGTCAATGACAACGCCGCCATGCCGGTGTCGTATTGCGCCCAGCGGTTGGGCTGGCCGTTGTGCTCGAAAACGGAGGCCGCGCAGGCGAGGAACAGCAGCGGCACGTTCCCGCACCATTTGCGGTTGCTTTCCGACAGGCAGTCGAAGGCCTGCCGCCAGCCCGCCGCATCCCCGGCACGGTTCCACATCAGGAAGCGCCAGGGTTCGGCGCCGAAACACGAGG
Source organism: uncultured Bordetella sp. (assembly GCA_964533495.1). Taxonomy (GTDB): domain Bacteria; phylum Pseudomonadota; class Gammaproteobacteria; order Burkholderiales; family SG8-41. Next base: position 9,259 of record CAZHJU010000002.1, read on the forward strand.
GCGCCCAGCGCGCCGCCTCGACCAGCGCGGCAATCTGCGCCGGCGTCACGCCGCGCGATGCGTCGAAGGCGCGCGGACTCCAGCGCCGCGCCGACAATTCGTTGATGGGCACTCCGGTGACGGCCCTGCGATCCTGCATGTCGATCCCCCTCGGTTCAATGGCCTGCGACGGCCGTGAATGAAAGCACCGCGCCGTCGGCAGCCTGGCCGGCGCATGATCCCGCCCGCATCATAGCCGACGGTGGGCCGCCTCCCCGGACCGCGGCGATGTGGCTTGCCCCCCGGCTCCCGCAGTAAGCTTCGGCCTTTACATTCGACCCGGACCCGTCACCCATGCCCTCCCGACGCTCCTTCCTGTCCCTCATCGCCGCCGCCTCGGCCTTTCAATCCCTCGCCGCGCGCGCCCAGGAACTGTTTTCGCCCTTCGTCGGCAGCGATCCCGAAAACGTCGAACGCATGGTCAGGATCGCGGCGCCGGCCGACGGCGAAACCGTGATCGACCTCGGCTCCGGCGACGGACGCATCGTGTTCGCCGCATTGCGCAACCGTCCGGGCGTGCGCGGCATCGGCGTCGACATCAACGCCGGCCTGGTCGCCAAGGCCGGCGCCGCCGCCGTCGCACAGAAACTCGGCGACCGGGTGCAATTCCTGCACCAGAACGTCTTCGATGCCGATCTCGGCAAGGTCGACGTGATCTTCATGTGGCTGTTTCCCGAACTGATGCGCCTGCTGCGCCCGAAAATCCTCACCCAGGCGCGCCCCGGCACCCGCGTCGTCGCCGCCACCTGGGACATGGGTTCCTGGCCTGCCGACGTGACCGAAGAGCAGACCGGATCGTTCACGACCGTCCGCCTGTGGCACGTCCCGGCGCGCATCGGCGGCTTCTGGGAATGGGAAGTGAACATCGGCGGCACCAGCCATCGTTTCGAAGCTCTGGTCGAGCAGCACATGCAGCAGGTCGAAGGCGCCGTGCGCGTCGGCAACCAGCGCCAGCTGCTCCAGGGCGCCGAGCTGCGCGGCACTGCGCTGAAATGGCAGTTGAACATGACGCTGCCCGGAAGCGGCTACACCCGGATCACTTTCGAAGGCCAGGTCCGGGACGACGTCATCGAAGGCACGATGGACGTCTATCATCCGGTGCGTGAAGAGGACGAACTGGAATCGCTCAAGCGCACCCGCCTGCCGTGGCAGGCACGGCGCGCCGCCACGACCGGTTATTTCGCGCCGACCGGAACCCAGATTTCCTGAGCCCCGGCGGCACGCCGGCGGGCTCAGGGATCGAAGGTCTCGGTGACCCCGCCTTCGGCGATCCACGCCTCGATCCCGCCTTCGAGCGGCCTCACCCGGGCAAACCCGCGGTCCATCAGGATGCGGGCAACGCGCGCCGCGCTGGCCTCGTTGGGACAACTGCAGTAGACCACCACATCCCTGTCCGGCGGCAGGCCGGGCAACGCCGCGGCCGCGTCCTCGAGATTGACGGCAACCGCGCCGGGAATGCGCCGCGGATCGAGCCGGCGCACGGTCGCCGAACGCACGTCGATCACCACCGGCGGCACTGTCCCCTCCAGCAGTTCGCGCAACTCCGCGACGCTCATTCTCGCCGCGCGCAGCATGCGCAGGAACAGGTAGCGCTGGACCGCCTTCATCGCGACATAGGCGGCCGCGAGTCCCCCGAGCAGCAGCAGGGCGCCGGTCCCCAGTTCCGCAAACCATGCCAGCACGCGCTCCACTTCGGCATGGAAAACCGCGCCGATCAGCACCGGCGCGGCGGCCCACAGCAGCGCTCCGGCCGTGCTGTACAGCAGGAACGGCCGCAGGCCGAGCCGCATCGCGCCGGCCAACGGCGGCGCCACGGTGGCGAAACCTGGGATGTATTTGGACAGCACCAGTGAAGAGGCGCCCCAGCGTTCGAAGATGGTTTCGGTCTGCTTGACGCAGGAATCGGGCTCGACGGCAATGCGGCATAACGTGCGCAGCACCCGGTGGCCATAGCGCCGGCCGGCGAAGTACCAGGGCAGGTGGCCGAGCAGCGTGGCGGACACCGCCGCCAGCAGCAGCACGGCATAACCGAAGTCCCCCTGCGCCGCGAACGCGCCGGCCACCACCAGCATCGGCACGGCCGGCACCGGCAGGCCCAGCTGCGTCAGCAGCACGTTGGCAAAGACGATGAGCAGCCCGTGCTGTGCCAGCAGGCCGTTCAGTTCATGCATGGTGGAGATTCCCCGGTGATGCGGCAGCCTGCGAAGATTCGCAGCTTACTCCATGCCGTGACCGGAGGGTCAGCCGGAACGGTAGGCATCCATGCCGATCACGCCGTAGGCATAACCGGAGTGAATGCGCCGCAGGGGCTCGCCCGGCAATGCCGCCCCCATGGCCGTGAACAATGGCAACAGATGCTCTTCGGTCGGATGGCGAGGATCAGCACGCCCTCGTCGCGCAGCGGCCGCAGCAGCTCGCCCAGCCGCCAGTGGTGCGCCGGTCCGAGCGCTGTCTGCACCGACAGCTGCGTCACGGGAATGTCCGCCGCGGGATGAATCAGGGACAGCGGCACCCGGGCGCCGCGGTCTCCCAGTGCGCGGACACCGCGAGGATCGCACGCGGCCGCGGTAGCGCGGCGCCGAGTTCCGCAAGGAAACCGCGGGTGGGCCCCGGCTCCAGCGCGAGCGTGGGCGCACCGTGAGACACGAACACGGCCGGCTGGCGCACGGTCATGACGGCATGCTCCGCAACCCGCGGCTCAGGCCGCGAGTTTCTTCACCCACGCCGCGTAACGGTCCACCCAGCCCTGCACGAAGGCGCGGCTGTCCGCCCCGATGCCGCCGCCGGCGTCGAACAGGCCGTCCTTCGCCTGCAGGAACACCTCGGGCTGGCCCAGCACCGGCACGTCGAGGTAGGCGAGGATGTTGCGCAGGTGCTGCTGCGCCAGCGCGGTGCCGATGGCGCCCACCGACACGCCCAGCACGCCCGCGGGCTTGCCGCCCCAGACGCTTTTCCCCCAGGGCCGCGAGGCGTGGTCGATCGCGTTCTTCAGCACGCCGGGAATCGAGCGGTTGTATTCCGGCGTCAGGAACAGCAGGCCGTCCGCCTCCGCGATCTCCTTGCGCAGGCGCGTCACCGCGGCGGCGGGATTGCCGTCGTCGTCCTGGTTGTAGAGCGGCAGATCGTCGATGCGCACGGTCCTGAACGAAAACTCCGGCGGCGCGAGTTTCACCAGCGCGTCGGCCAGTTTCCGGTTGAGGGAATCCTTGCGGATGCTGCCGACGATCACGGCGATGTTGTAGCGTTTCATGGCATTTCCTTTCAGGGTGTCGATTGAGCGTTTTACTGTTTACCAGTTTCAGGGCAGGTCGAACACCAATACTTCGGCGCCCTCGCCCGCCTCGATGCGGATCATGCCCGCGTCCGTCTTCAGCGCGTCGCCGGCGCGCAGGCGCTGGCCGTTGACGGTGACGCTGCCGCGCGCGACATGGACGTAGCCGCGGCGGCCGGCCGCGATCGCCAATTCGGCGGCCTCGCCGGCGCCGAACAGGCCCGCGTACAGGAACGCGTCCTGGTTCATGCTGACCGAACCGTCGCGGCCGTCCGGCGACACGATCAGGCGCAGCCGGCCGCGTTTCTCGTCCGCGGAGAAATGCTTCTGCTCGTACGACGGCCTGATGCCGGTGAACTTCGGCTCGATCCAGATCTGCAGGAAATGCGTCGTCCCCGACTGGCTGTGATTGTGTTCGGAATGGCGCACGCCGCTGCCGGCGCTCATGCGCTGCACGTCGCCGGGCACGATCGCCGAGCCGTTGCCCATCGAGTCCTGATGGGCCAGCGCGCCGTCGAGCACGTAGCTGATGATTTCCATGTCGCGGTGGCCGTGGGTGCCGAAACCGGCGCCCGCCTGCACGCGGTCCTCGTTGATCACCCGCAGCGGGCCGTAGCCCATGTGTTCGGGATCGTGGTAACCGGCGAACGAAAAGCTGTGGTACGAATCCAGCCAGCCATGGTTGGCATGGCCGCGGTCTTCACTCTTGCGCAGGTTCAGCATGGCGTTTCCTTTCCGGTCGGTGCATCCCGCGATGCGATGAATGGCATCCTAGGCCGTCGTTCCGGCGCCGGAAACCGGAAGATTTTGACAGTCTCAGTCAAAATTAATGAATAATTTTTATATTTAAAAACAAATATTTATGATAAATTAGCATAATCTTATTAAATTTTATCGACAAGAAACCGGATGCGCCTGACACTGGATGCCCTGCTCGCCATCGACGCCATCGACCGCCGGGGCAGCTTCGCCGCCGCCGCGCACGAGCTGCACCGCGTGCCCTCGGCGCTGACCTACACCGTGCAGAAACTCGAGGAAGACCTCGACGTCCTGCTGTTCGACCGCCGCGGCCATCGCGCGAAACTCACCCCGGCGGGACGCGCGCTGCTGGAGGAAGGCCGCCATCTGCTGCGCGCGGCCGGCGAACTCGAGGCGCGGGTCAAGCGCGTCGCCACCGGCTGGGAAGCGGAACTGCGCATCGTCTACGACGGCCTGCTGCCGGCCGCGGCGATGCTGCAGCTCGCGCGCGATTTCTACGCGCAGAACGCCGACACCCGGCTGCGCTTCAACGCCGAGGTGCTCGGCGGCTGCTGGGACGCGCTGGCCTCGGGCCGCGCCGACCTCGCCATCGGCGCATCCGGCGAGGGCCCGTCCGGCGGCGGCTACCAGACGCGGCCGCTGGGCGAAATCGACTGGGAATTCGCGGTGGCGCCGTCGCATCCGCTGGCGCAGGCCGAAGAGCCGCTGACCCGCGCCGACATCCTCGCCCATCGCGCCGTGGTCGTCGCCGACAGCTCGCGCAGCCTGCCGCCGCGCACGACCGGACTGCTGTCGGGCCAGGACGCCCTGACCATCTCGGACGCCGCCTCCAAGCTGCAGGCGCAGGCGATGGGGCTGGGCGTGGGTTACCTGCCGCAATGCCTGGCCGCCGCCGCGGTCGCGCGCGGCGAACTGGTCATCAGGAAAACCGAGGAGCCCAAGGTGAGCCAGATGCTGCACCTCGCCTGGCGCACCGCGCACCGCGGCAAGGCGCTGCGCTGGTTCACCGGGCAGGTCTGCGCGCCGGGCTGGCTCGACCGCGCGCTGGAGAGCTGCGGCGGCGGATGAAGGCTCAGTGCGCCGGCGTGACGGCCGGCTGCGCGTCGTCCGCGGGCTTGCGCTCGCCGACGATGAAGGTGTACGCCACCGGCACCACGAACAGCGTGAACAGCGTGCCCAGGCTCATGCCGCCGACGATCACCCAGCCGATCGCCGAGCGCGACTCGGCGCCGGCGCCGGTGGCGATCGCCAGCGGCACCGCGCCGAGCACGGTCGCCGCGGTGGTCATCAGGATCGGCCGCAGGCGCAGCGCGCAGGCCTCGACCAGCGCGGAAATCTTCTCGCGCCCCTGGTCGCGCAGCTGATTGGTGAACTCGACGATCAGGATGCCGTTCTTGGTGATCAGGCCGATCAGCATCACCAGCCCGATCTGGCTGTAGACGTTGAGCGTGCCGCCGGTGAGCTTGATCACCAGCAGCGCGCCGGTCACCGCCAGCGGCACCGTCAGCATGATCACCAGCGGGCCGCGGAAACTCTCGAACTGGGCCGCCAGCACGAGGTAGATGAAGGCCAGCGCCAGCACGAAAATCAGGTAGAGCTGCTGCCCCGATTCGCGGAACTCGCGCGACTGCCCGTCGAGCGTGGTCTGGTATTCCGGCGTCAGCGCCCCGGCCGCGGCGGCCTCCATCGCGTCCAGCGCCTCGGACAGCGAGTAGCCGGGCGTCACGTTCGCCGAGATGATCGCCGCGCGCAGCCGGTTGAAGTGATTCAACTCCTTCGGCGCGACAGTCTCGCGCACGCTCACCAGGTTCGACAGCTGGGTGATGCCGCCCGCGGCGCCGCGCACGTAGATCGACGTCAGGTCGGTCGGCTGCCGGCGGTCCTTGTCCTCCAGCCGGACGATGACGTCGTACTGCTTGCCCTCGCGTTTGAAGCGCGTGACCTGGCGCCCGCCGAGCAGGGTTTCCATCGTCCGGCCGATGGTCTCCACCTGGATGCCCAGCGCCGCCGCCTTCTCGCGGTCGATGTCGACCGCGAGCTGCGGCTTGTTGAGCTTGAGGTCGCTGTCGACGTTGGCCAGCGCCGGCGACTGCCGCGCCTTCGCCATCAGCGCGCCGACCTTGCGGTCGAGATCCTCGTACGAGTTGCCCTGCACCACGAACTGCACCGGCGGATTGCGGAAGCTCTGCCCCAGCGACGGCGGATTGACCGGAAACGCCAGCACGCCCGGCATCCGGGAGAACATCTGCGGCGCGATCGACGCGGTGACCTGCTGCGTGCTGCGTTCGCGCTCGCTCCAGTCCGACAGGCGGACGAAGGACAGCGCGAAATTGACCGGATTCGGCCGCTCGAGGCCCGGCGCGACCGACACGAAATAGGAGGTGATCTCCGGCACGTCGGCGTAGATGCCTTCCCAGAGACGGGCGTAGTCGTCGGTGTATTCCTTGGTCGCTCCCTCGGGCGCCGACATCACGCCGATGAAGAAGCCGCGGTCCTCCAGCGGCGACAGTTCGGAGCGGATCGACAGGAACAGCGCCGAGCCGCCCGCGGCGACCAGCAGGAACAGCGCGACCACCACGCCGCGCCGCGCGAGGCAGAAGCGCAGCAGGCGGTCGTAGCCCGCGGCCATGCCCTCGAAGAAACGCTCCAGCGCGTTGTAGATGCGGCCGTGCGAGGCCTCGTGGCGCAGCAGCTTCGAGCACATCATCGGCGTCAGCGTCAGCGCGACGAATCCGGACACCACCACCGCCGAGGCCACGGTCAGTGCGAACTCGAGGAACAGGCGCCCGGTGTTGCCGGTGGCGAAGGCCAGCGGCGCGAACACCGCCGCGAGCGTCACGGTCATCGCCACCACGGCGAAGGCGATCTCGCGCCCGCCCTTCAGCGCCGCCTCGAAGGGGCGCATGCCGTCCTCGATGTGGCGGTGGATGTTCTCGAGCACGACGATGGCGTCGTCGACGACCAGGCCGACCGCGAGCACGATGCCCAGCAGCGTCAGCACGTTGATCGAGAAGCCCATGATCCAGATCAGGAAAAAGGCGCCGATCAGCGACACCGGGATGGTGACGAAGGGGATCAGCGTCGCCCGCACCGAGCGCAGGAACAGGAAGATCACCAGCACCACCAGCGCCAGCGCCTCGGCCATCACCTTGTAGACCGAGGTGATCGACTTCTCGATGAAGATCGAGGTGTCGAAGGCGACCGCGATCTGCATGCCCCGCGGCAGCGCCGCCGCGACCTTCGGCATCTCCGCCTTCACCGCCTGCGCCACCGCCAGCGTGTTCGCGGTGGACTGCTTGACGATGCCGAGGCCGACGGCCGGATTGCCGTTGACGCGCAGGATGTTGCGGTCGTCCACCGCGCCCAGCTCGGCGCGCCCGATGTCGGAGAGCCGCACCGGGTAGCCCTTCACCTCGCGGATGATCAGCTGGTTGAACTGGGCCGGCGTGCGCAGGTCGGATTCCGACAACACCGTGAATTCGCGCTGGCTGCTTTCGATCCGCCCCGAAGGCACCTCGACGTTCTGGCGGCGCAGCGCGTCCTCGACGTCCTGCGGCGTCAGCGCGTAGGCGGCGAGGCGCTCGCGGTCGAGCCAGATGCGCATCGCGTAACGCCGCTCACCGCCGATCATCACCGAGGCGACCCCGGGCAGCGTCTTCAGGCGGTCGGCGACGAAACGGTCGGCGTAGTCGGAAATCTCCAGCGGACTGTGCTGCTCCGAAAACAGCCGCAGCCACATGATCGCCTGCGCGTCGGCCTCGACCTTGGAAATGATCGGCTCGTCGACTTCGTCGGGCAGGCGGCCGCGGGCGCGCGACACGCGGTCGCGCACGTCGTTGGCGGCGAGGTCGGGATCGCGGTCGTTGGTGAATTCGACGGTGATCTGGCTGACCTCCTCGCGGCTCACCGACTTCATCGTTTTCACGCCCTCGATGCCGGAGATGCTGTCCTCCAGCGGCTGCGTGACCTGCGACTCGATGACCTGCGGGCTCGCGCCGGTGTAGATCGTGCGCACCGAGACCACCGGGGAATCGATCTTCGGATACTCGCGCACCGTCAGCCGGTCGAAGGAGATGATGCCGATCAGCATGATCAGCAGGCTCATCACCGTGGCCAGCACGGGACGCCGGACGGACAGTTCCGGAAGGACCATCGTTATTGCGCCGGCTGCGGCTGCGGCACGGGCACGCTCACCGCGGCGCCGTCCTGCAGTCTGAGCTGGCCGTCGGCGACGATGACCTGTCCCGCCTCGAGGCCGCCGGTGACTTCCACCTCGCCGGGGCGGCGCAGGCCGGTTTCGATCTTCGTCAGCACGGCCTTGCCGTCGATCACGCGGAATACGTAACGCCCGTCGCCGCGCGGCACGATCGCCTGCTCCGGCACCACCAGCGCGTTTTCACGCTGCGCGAGCACCAGGCTGACGCGGGCGAACATGCCCGGCTTCAGGCGCGCGCCCGGATTGGGCAGCCGCGCGCGCAGCAGCACCGTGCGCGTGGCCTCGTCGACGGCGGGCTCGATGGCGTAAATCGTGCCGCTGAAACTTTCACCGGGATAGGCATCGACCGCCACCGCCAGCGACTGGCCGGCGCGGATCTGGCGCAGATAGGCCTCGGGCACGCGGAAATCCAGCTTCAGCGTGCCGATGCCCTCCAGCCGCGCGATGTCCTGCCCCGCCTTGGCATAGGCGCCGGGACTGACCTGGCGCAGGCCGGTGACGCCCTCGAAGGGCGCGCGGATCGCGGTTTTGGCCAGCCGCGCGCGGACTTCGGCCTCGCGCGCGTTGGTCTGGTTCAGGTTTTCGCGCGCCTCGTCCAGCGCCTGCGCGCTGATGAATTTTTTCGCGAACAGCTCCTCGGAGCGTTTCAGCCGGCTGCGGTTGAGATTGGCCGCCGCCACCGCCGAGGTCAGCTGCGCCTCGACCTCGGAGGCGTCCAGCGACACCAGCCTGTCGCCCTTGCGCACCAGCTGTCCTTCCTGGAAATGGATGACCTCGATGCGACCGTCGAGTTCGGGGCGAATCATCACCGATTCGTTCGCGAGCAGCGTGCCCACCGCAGTCACGGCGTCGGTCACCGTGTCACGGCGCACCGTGGCCACCTTGACCGGCAGCGCACGGGCCGGGGCCGGCGCCGCGGCGGGTTGGGCGGCAGGAACCGTCCGGGGTTGGGAATAGTGGCGCCACAACAATCCTGCGCCAAGCAGCAATGCGACGGCTGCCGCGAGATAGACAATGCGTTTCATGGATGTTCGGTGTTCGGAAGGGCCCGCAGTCGGACAGCGGCGCGAGCCCGAAGTTTAGTCCAACTTTGAAATGCCGGCATTGACGCACCGGCACGCGCGCCGCCAGGGCGGTTCATCCCCGAAGCCGCGCGTGGCCGCCACATCGTGGCGCCCGGCCGGAGGGACGGCGGCTCAGCCTGGCAGATGTTCCGCGATCCAGTCGGCGACGAAATCGACGCCGGCCTGGCGGTTGTCGACATGCGCGTGTTCGGCGCCGCCGTCTTCGGCGCTGAACACACGCAGCGTCTTTTTCGCCGAACCCAGCGCATCGTGGAGTTTCTGCGCGTTTTCCGCCGGCACCACGCGATCATTGGCGCCGTGGGTCACCAGGAAGGGCATCGTGATCTGGTGGGCGACGTCCTTCAGCGTGAAACGCTTCGCGATCTCGATGCTGCCGTCGGTGTCCGGCGCGCCGACCACCCACTGGAACTGGAAATTGGACTGCGCGATCCCGCTGCCTTCGGCCTGCGCCTTTTCCTTGATCTTCTGCTGCCAGCCGGCGAGGTCCCAGTGCAGCGCGGTCATCGCGACGCCGGCGGCGTAACGCTTCTCGAAGGCGGCGATGCGCGCCGAGTAATAGCCGCCGAAGCTGTAGCCCATGATCACCACCCGCGCCGGATCGACGTCGGCGCGCTGCGCGACGTAGTCATAGGCGGCGCGGCCCGGCACCTCGTAGTCGTAACGGCTGTGGATGCCGCGGAAACGCAGCGTCTCGCCCTGCCCCGGCCCGTCGATCGCCAGCGTGTGCATGCCGCGCTTCGCGAATTCGAGCCCGGCGAAAATCACGCTCATTTCCTTGCAGTTGTCCATGCCGTTGAAAATCACCACCGTCGGCGCGCGCAGCGACACGCCCGGCGCCTTCATGAACAGCGCCGGCAGCGTCTTCGTTTCGTACGGCACCTCGACGAACTCGATTTCGGGATGGCGCCGCGTCAGCCCCTCGCGGTAGCAGCGGTAGGCCTTGCGCCCCACCGCCGCCTTGGCCTCGCCCGGCGGGATGAAGCGTTCGCCGGTGTAGTAATAGTTGCCGGCGCGCAAGTAATAATTGCCCGCCGTGCGGTCGCGGCCGCGCGCGGCTTCGGCATCGGCGGTTTTTTCCAGCCGCGCCGCCATCGCGCACCACTCTTCCTGCCAGGCTTCCGGCTCGCCCTGCCGCGTTTTCAGGCGCTCGGCAATGCGGTCGATCTCGTCCATCGCGACCACGCCGTACGGCGCCATGCCCTTGCACGCCAGCGCGGCGTTGGACCACAGGAAATTGCCGGGGAAATGATCGATCCAGAAACCGCGCGTGGTCATTGCCGCTCCTCCTGTCCGGCAGGTCGCCGGCTGGGTGAATTATAAGTATTTGATTTTATTGAAAATTTTACTACTGTTGCTGCTGGCCCTGCTGCGCGGCGATGTCGCGGCGCACCTGCTCCATGTCCAGCGCCTTCGCCTGCGTCAGCACGCTCTCCAGGCCCGAGGCCGGCAGCGCGCCGGCCTGCATGAACACGATGACTTCCTCGCGGAACAGCATGATCGTCGGAATCGAGCGGATGCCGAAATGGCCGGCCAGCGCCTGCTCGTCGTCGGAGTTGACCTTGGCGAACACCACGTCGGGATGTTTTTCCGCGGCGGCCTCGAACACCGGCGCGAAGCTCTTGCAGGGGCCGCACCACGGCGCCCAGAAATCGACGATCACCATTTTGTTGCCGGTGACCGTCGCTTCGAAATTGTCCTGCGTCAGTTCCTGTACGGCCATCATCGCGCTCCGCTGTCGTCGAAGCGCGATGATGGCATAAAACCGGCGACGGCTCAGGTGCCGATCATGCCGCCGTCGTTCCTGCGGATCACCACGGTCGCCGAGCGCGGCCGCCCGCCGGCGGGACCGCCGGGCCAACTGCTCACCACCTTCGGATTCTTCGGATCGTTGCGCTCGGACGAAGTTTCGCCCGGATGCTGGATGTTGACGAACAGGGTCCTGCCGTCCGGCGTGGTGACCACCCCGGTGACTTCGGCGCCGGCGGGCCCGGTCAGGAAGCGGCGGATTTCGCCGGTCCCGATGTCGGCGGCCAGCATCATGTTGTTGCCCAGGCGCTCGTAATGGCCCTTGTTCAGCGTGCTGGTCGAGACGTCGGTCTGGATCCACAGCAGGCCGCCGTCGTCGAACCACAGGCCGTCGGGACTGCCGAACGAGTCGCCCTTGATGTTGCCGCGCCGCGCCGGATCGGGATGCTGCGCGTCGCCGGCGAGCGCGAACAAATCCCACTGGAAATTCAGTGCCGCCGGGTCATTGCCCGTTTCGCGCCAGCGGATGATCTGGCCGAACACGTTGCTGGCGCGCGGATTGGCGCGGTCGGTTCCCGGCCGGTCCCTGGCGCCGCGCTGGCTGTTGTTGGTCAGCGTGCAATAGACTTCGTTGGTGGCGGGATGCACCGCGATCCATTCCGGCCGGTCCATTGTCGTCGCGCCAACCGCGTCGGCCGCGGCGCGGGTGCGGATCAGCACATCGGCCTGGTCCGCAAAACCCGCGGCCGTCGTCAGCGCGCCCCGGCCGTGGATCAGCGGAATCCATTCGCCCGAACCGTCATCGCCGAACCTGGCGACATGCAGCGTGCCGTGGTCGAGCAGGTTGCGGTTGGCGTTGCGGTCGTTGCGGTTCCAGGCGTCGCGCGACACGAATTTGTAGATGTATTCGAACACGCGGTCGTCGCCCATATAGATCACCAGCCGCCCGTCGCGCGCCGTCGCCGGCCATGCGCCCTCGTGGCTGAAGCGGCCCAGCGCCGTGCGTTTGACCGGCTGCGACTGCGGATCGTACGGATCGAACTCGACCACCCAGCCGTGGCGGTTGGGTTCGTTGGGATGCCTGCCGGCGTCGAAACGTTCATCGAACTCGTGCCAGCGGTAACCGCGGCCCCTGGCCGATACGCCGTTGCGCCGCTGGTCCGCCGTCAGCGTGCCGCTGTTGACGAAATAGGTGTCCCAGTTTTCCTCGCAGGTCAGGTAGCTGCCCCAGGGCGTGTAGCCGTGCGCGCAGTTGTTGAACGTGCCGAGCACGGTCGTGCCCGCGGGGTCAGCGGCGGTTTTCATGCCGGCGCTGCCGGCGGCCGGGCCTGCGACCCGCATCGGCGTGCGCGCGGTCACGCGCCGCGCGAAGGGCGAGGGCCGCACCACCTCCCATTTGCCGCCGTTCGCGCGCACCTCGATCACCGAACAGCCGTGCGCGTTCTGCGCCTTGCGCACCTTGTCCGCGCTCCAGTCCGCAAAACCGTCCGTGTGCAGCAGGCCGTCGTCGGTGTATTCGTGGTTCATCACCAGCAGGCCGTTCACGGAGTTGTTCGAGCCGTGCGGCAGCGGAAAATAATGGATGCCGTCGTGGTGCATGCCCGCCTGCAGCGCCTGCTCGTCGGCGGTATTGCCGGCGTCGGGCCTGAACGCCGGCGAACCGGAAGGGTGGCCGACGGGATCGCCCCAGGCATACAGCACGTTCGCTGCATACCCCTCGGGGACACGAACCGCATCAGCCGTGGAAACGGAAATGCTTTTGAAGCCGGGCCTGCCTTCGCGGCGCGGCCCGGTCGCGCAACCCGCCAGCGGCAGGCTGCCGGCCACCGCCAGCGCGGCGGCGCCTTTCAGCAGGCCGCGGCGCGACAGCCGGGCTTCGAGAATCTGTTCGAACGTGGCATTCGGCGACTCGTTGAGGGGCCGCCCGTCGCTGTAACCGTGGCTCATGTGCGCTCCCAAGCATGTGGAAGCTGCGCACCTTAAAGCCGGATGTTTACAGGACGATGACGATGTCCGGACCGGCGGCCTTCAGGCGCCGCCGCTGGCGCTCTCGGCGCTCTGCTGCAGCAGGCTCAGCAGGGCCGCCGCCTTGTCGAAGGTTTCCTGGTACTCGGCCTCGCGCTGCGAGTCGGCGACGATGCCGCCGCCGGCCCAGAAGCGCACCGTGCCGTGCGAATGCACCAGCGTGCGGATGGCGATATTCGTGTCCATGCCGCCGTCGAAGCCGACGTAGCCGATCGCGCCGCAGTAGACGCCGCGGCGGTGCGGCTCCAGTTCCTCGATGATCTGCATCGCGCGCAGTTTCGGCGCACCGGTGATCGAGCCGCCGGGAAAGGCGCTGCGCAGCAGGTCGATCGCGTCGCGTCCCGGCTTCAGCTTTCCGGTCACGGTGCTGACCAGGTGGTGCACGGTGGCGAAACTCTCGACGTCGAACAGCTTCGGCACCTTCACCGTGCCCGTCTCGCAGTTTTTCGACAGGTCGTTGCGCAGCAGGTCGACGATCATCAGGTTCTCGGCGCGGTCCTTCCCGCTCGCGACCAGCTCGGCGACGCGTTCGGCGTCGAGCCGCGCATGTCCGGCGCGCGGCCGCGTGCCCTTGATCGGCTTCGCCTCCACCGCGCCGCCCTGCACGCGCAGGAAGCGCTCGGGCGAAGCCGACAGGATCTGCGCGTACGGCGTGCTGAAGTAGGCGGAGTACGGCGCGGGATTGATCAGCCGCAGCCGCTGGTAGGCCAGCCAGGGATCGCCGCCGGCCCGCGCGACGAAGCGCTGCGCGAGATTGACCTGGTAGCAGTCGCCGGCACGGATGTAGCCGAGCACGCGGTCGAAGGCGTGGCCGTAGCCCTTCGGCGTGAAATTCGAGGTCACCGGCGAGGTCACGCGGAACGGCACGCGCCGCCGCTCGGGCCCCGCGCCGCCGAACAGCCGCGCCAGCGCGTCCCATTTGCGGTCGGTGTCGGGATCGCGGCCCTGCCCCGCCAGCCAGGCGCGGCGCTCGGAATGGTCGACCACCACCGCCCAGTCGTAGAGGCCGACCGCCATGTCGGGAATGCGCTCGCTGGCGCGCGCGCGCGCCGGCAGGCGCTCGATGCGCCGCGCGAGGTCGTAGCCGAAATAACCGATCGCGCCGCCGGCGAACGGCAGGTCGCCGGCGCAGCCCGGCTCGATGCCCAGCCGTCCGCGCAGCAGTTCAAAGGGATCGGCGCGCGACAGTTCGCTCGCCTCGGCGTGGACCTCGGTCAGCGCGCCGCGGGTCACCAGCCGCACGTACGGCTCGGCGGCGATGATGTCGTAGCGCGCCTGCCCGGGATGGTGCAGGCCGCTGTCGAGGAACACCGCCCACGGCCGGTCGGCGACCGCCTCGAACAGCGCGGCGCTGTCCTCGCAGTACGGCAGTTCGGTGAGCAGGGGAGCGGCCATGGAGGCATTGTAGCGAAACCGTCCGGCCGTCACGCAATCGAAACATCGGACCGTTATCGTGCGCGGCATGCATCCAGCGCACGATTCCCGGCCGCAGACCGGATGTAGCAAAAAACATGGCGGACGCAGGGTCCGCACGCTGTTCCTGTCCGACATCCACCTCGGCACCCGCGCCTGCCAGGCCGGACACCTGCTCGCCTTCCTCAGGGAATACGAGTGCGAGAACCTGTTCCTCGTCGGCGACATCATCGACTTCTGGGCCATGAGCCGCGCGGTGCACTGGCCCGCCTCGCACAACACCGTGGTGCAGAAAATCCTGAAAAGGGCGCGCCACGACACCCGGGTCTGCCTGATCCCCGGCAACCACGACGAGCTGCTGCGCGAGCATGTGGGTTCCAACTTCGGCGACGTGCACCTGCTGCGCGAGCACGTGCACGTCGCCGTCGACGGCAGGCGCTACCTCGTGCTGCACGGCGACGAGTACGACCAGGTCACGACGCTGCACCGCTGGGTTTCGGTGCTCGGGGACGTCTCCTACGGCATGCTGATCCATCTCAACCGCGGCCTGTCGTGGCTGCGGCGCAGGCTCGGCATCAGCGGGCACTGGTCGCTCGCCGACTATGCCAAGCGCAACGTGCTGCGGGCGGTCAGCTTCATCAGCGATTTCGAGCGCGCCGTGGCGCACACCGCGCGGCAGCGCGGCCTCGACGGCGTGATCTGCGGCCACATCCACACGCCGGCGCTGCGCCGGATCGACGGGATCACCTACATCAACTGCGGCGACTGGGTCGACAGCTGCACCGCGGTGGTGGAACACATGGACGGCCGCATGGAGCTGGTGCGCTGGGAACCCGGCGCGCGCGCGGCCGTCGATGAAAGCGGCAGGGTGGTGCGGCTGCATGCCGTGGGCATGTAGCAAAAAATATTGTTTAAAATCAAATACTTATAAATATCACCGCCCAGTCACCCCAGGCGGGCGGGCGATTCGTTTTTCCCGCGCAGCAGGTCTTCGAGCTGGAACAGGTCGCGCTTGCGGTAGATCAGCCGGTCCACCGCGATGCCGCGCTCCCGCGCGATGCGGCCGACCAGCATCAGCGCGGACTCGCCCATGCCGCTCATGAACAGCAGCTTGAACCGGCTCCGGCCCTGCCGCCCGGCCAGCGCGTCGAGCAGCATCGTGCAATCCCTGTTGCCGAGGAACACGTCGACCAGGACGACAGTCGGACTGAATTCGTCGAGATGGCGCAGGAACAGGGCCGTATCGGTCGTCGCCACCACGTTGCAGCCCGCGCGGGCCGCGATGCGGCGGATCATCGCGACGATCTGCTCGTCGTCGTCCAGCACCAGCAGGCGGTGCGCGTCCCCGCCGGCGCCGGCCGGAGCGTCCGCGGATTCCGCCTTCAGCATGGCGCCACCCGGTGCCGGCGCACCAGATCGACGATGCGTTCCGGGTCGTGCCGCTTCTCGAACACCCCCGCCACCGTCAGCCCGTTGCGCTTGGCGGTGCGCTCGGCAAGCGCGAGGATGCGGTGATCGTAGCCGCTCGTCAGGATCACCGGAACCCGCGGCGCCTTCTGCCCGCCGAGGAAATCGAGGACCGTGCAGCAGTCCTGGCGGCCGAGGATGACATCGACGATCACCACCTCGGGCCGTGACGCCTTGTACGCCTCGGCGAAATTCTCCGGATCGTGAACACAGCTCACGCTGTAGCCGGCCCGGTGCAGCAGGCGGGTGAACAGGCGGCCGACGCCGGGATCGTCGTCCAGGATCAGCACGTCCGTGGGTGACTGCGGCAGCGGATGCAGGGTTTTCGGGGCGACAAGCACCGGCATGGCGGTTTCCTCCGCAATCATCCCTGCGACGGGGCGACTTCGACGGCGTGCCTGCATGCCGCGACGAACGCCTTGGGCTCGAAGGGCTTTTCGAGAACGAGATGGCGCTTGCCAAAGCGCGCGCGCGCCTCGGCCGCGGCCTTCTGCGAAGCGGTGATGACCACGATCGGCACCGCGGGAACGCTCGACTCGAGCGCTTCCACCAGATCCAACCCGTTCAGCCGGCCCGGCATCAGGATGTCGGTGACCACCAGGTCGGGCACCTGCCCCGACTGGATGGAGGCCAGCGCGTTGACCGCGTTCTCCGCCTCCATGATCTTGAAGCTCGCCTGGGACAGCAGGCGCCCGGCGAGCTTGCGCACCGAAGGGTTGTCGTCGACGACCAGCGCGCGCGACGACTCCATTCTCGTCCCGGACACGCCCCCCGAAGCCCGGGCGGAACGCGCGACCGGCAGCAGGATGGAAATCGTGGTCCCCTTGCCGGTCTCGGCCGACTTGACGAAGGCGTCGCCGCCGCAGCTGCGCGCGAACTCGCGCACCGCCCACAGCCCGAGTCCGGTGCCCGCGCCGCGCGGCTTGGTCGTGTACATCGCCTCGAAGCACCGCGCCCTGGTTTCCGGAGACATGCCGCAACCGGTGTCCGCGCAGGAAATCTCGACGTACTCCCCGGCGCGCACCGCGGCGTACGGCACCTTCGAGTCGATGCGCACGACGCCGACCGTGAGCCGGATCTCCCCGCCCCTGGGCATGGAGTCGCGGCTGTTGATCACCAGGTTGAGCAGGCTCGACTCGAAAAAGCTGGAGCTGGCGTAGACCATCGGCGGATCCGGCGGGTCCATCGCGGTGGTGAAGGCGATGTTGGACGGCAGCGTCCTCTTGCAGATCTCGACCGCGCCCTTGAGCACGTCTCCGACCTGCACCGCCTGCAGCTCGAACGGCTCCCGCCGCGACAGCCGGGTCAGGCTCCGCGTCAGGCTCTCGCCCTGCCGCATCGCCCGCACCGCCTCCTCCAGCAGGTCCATCGGCTCGCCGCCCACGCCCCTCAGTTCCAGCTCGTCGCGGAGCATCTGCAGGTTGCCGAGCGTCACCACCAGAATGTTGTTGAAATCGTGGGCGACGCCGCCCGCGAGCAGCCCCACGAGCTCCACCCGCTGGGCGTGCTGAAACCGGTTCTGCTCCACCGATTTCCCCTCGTTGTCGGCGAGCACCACGACCTGCACGGAAAACATGCTGTCCTGCTGGTGCGGCTCGCTGGCGTGGAACTCGAGCGTGTGCGTCCGCGTCGGCGCCCGGACCTCGATTTCGCAATCGAACGAGCGCCCCTCGGACAGCAGCTTCATCAGCTCGGCGCCGCCCGAGACCGTCGGCCCGCGCAGCGCATTCTCGATGTCCGGCAGCGAGATGTCCTTGATGCCGAGCAGGTCGAGAACCAGCCGGCTCGCCAGCTCGTTGGCGCGCACCGACTCGATGCGGCCGGTTTTCGTCGAGCGCTGGAAGCAGATCGCCGGATTCGGCGAATACAGGAAACCGGCTTCGGCAAGGCGCAGGTACTGCTCATGCGCGTACTGGTCCCGGGTGTCGCGCAGCACCAGGGCGAATCCCCAGCGGGGCGTGCGCACGCCCCGCTGCACGGGGCGCAGCGTGAGGTGCGCGCGGCAGATCTCCCCCGAGCGCTTGCGCAGCGTCCCCTCGCACTGCAGGACGCCGTCCTCGAGCGCGATCTTCAGCAGCTGCGCGGTGACCTCCTTGCCGTCGTCGGGGAAAATGGCCGAAAAATGCCTGCCGACCAGCTCGGATTCCTTGAACCCGAGAAAGGCCTCCGCGCCGTCGTTCCAGGTGAGTATCTGCCCTCCGCGATCGAGCAGCACGATCGCGTAATCCTGGATGGCGGAGATCAGTTGGTACAGCTGGGCGCCGGACTCCCGTTTTTCGCCATGAACCTGCTCCTCCTCGCCATCCATCCTGCGCATGACCCCCATGATTGCCGGCGCCCCGTCGCCCGCGGACGCGACCCTGCGAACGGTTTCGTCGATCGCGACGTAATGCCCGGCCTTGTGCCTGACCCGGTACGACTGGCGGCTGTACCCGTGGACCCCCAGCCTTCTCTCGTGGCCGGCGACGGCGATCCTGTCCTCCGGATGCACCAGGGATATGAGCCGGCGTCCGATGTCGCGCAGCTCGGCGCTGGTGTAACCGATCAGTCCCGCCACGTTCCTGCTTATGCTGTGGCGCCCGGACTTTTCGTCCGCGACCCACAGAACCTCCGGAGCGTCGTCGCCGACGGCATCCACTTCAGCAATCAGCTCATGCAGTTCCGGAACCGCCTTCTTCCGCGAATGGGCATGCATGTCGACTACACCGCCGGCCCGCCCCCGGACCGGATCCGGCGGGGAAGAACCCTGGTTTTCGCGACTGTCTTTTTCGCTTGACACACAGTTTCAGCAACTGAAACATGCACCGGCGAATCCCGTTCCCGGAAACGCCGGAAAAAAGATCCGATTGACGCCGGAAATCATACGGTCAGCCGGGACAACCCCATGTTAAGAAGTGTTAAGTCGTTTGCAAAACGGCAGTCGCTCCAATACGTTATCGGACGCGCGGAACCGGCACGGCGTTCTGGCACAAATCATGCGCCGGAAAAATGCGTTCCCCGGACAAGACACGGAATAACAAGGCCTGCACAGGGAGACCATGCGAAAGGTGATGAACGAACAGGATGCCGCCCGTCCGAAAACCGTCGGCATCGTCGAGGACGACGACAGCCTGGTGCGCATCCTGCGCAAGCACCTGAAGGTCGAGGGTTACCGGACCGCGGTGATGCAGTCTCCGGAAGAGACCATCGACAGGGTGCTGAAGCGGGAACTGGACATGCTGCTCATCGATCTCACGCTGCCCGGCTGCGACGGCGTGGAGATCGCCCGCAACGTGCGCGAAATCTCGCCCATACCGATCGTGATCATCACCGGCAGGGGGGAAATCGACGCCCGCATCGGCTGCCTCGACGCGGGCGCCGACGACTACCTCACGAAACCCTTCGATCCGCGCGAACTGTCGGCCCGCCTGCGCGCGATATTCCGGCGCGTGGAAGCGAATCCGGGACGGCCGCAGAACGGCATCTTCACGTGGCGGCTGAGCGCCTGCCGCCTGCTGCCGCTGGGCAGGCAGCTGGTCGGCAACAATCACAAGGTCGTCCGCCTCACCGAGGTCGAATACCTGACGCTGGAATTCATGCTCCAGCAACTGGGTTCGCCGGTGTCGCGCGAGGAACTGTCGTTCCGCGCGACCGGCCGGCACTGGGAGCCGCCCGACCGCCGCATCGACGTCCACATCGCCAGAATCCGGCGGAAACTCGCGATGCTCGGCGAGCGCAAGCTGACCGTGCGCGCCGTGCGCGGCGTCGGCTACATCGCGGAAGGCATCGCCCACAAGCTGCGCACGGAAACCGACAGGCCGCCGCCGGTTGCCGGCTGAACCGCGCGTCCCGCGCGGATTCAGGCCGCCCGGCTCTCGCCGGACATGCTGGCCCTCTCGTCGGATGCGGCGGCCCTCCCGCCGGACCCGGCAGCCTTGTGCACGTACACCAGATCCCGCAGCGCGACATGCGCCGCCTCGAAGCTTTCCATCAGTTCGCGGATCAGCCCGAAATTGCCGCGCCGGTCTCCGGCCCTGGCGTTCTGTTCGAGCCTTGCCGCCGCGCAGGCGAGTCCCCGCGCGCCGAGGGCACCGGCGGAGCCTTTCAGCTTGTGCGCGCTCGCCGCCACGCCGGCGAAATTCTGCGTGTTCACGGCCTCGACGATCTCCGACAGCTCGGCGGGAAACCGCGCCACGAACGACGCGACGAGTTCCTCCAGTCCGGTCGCATCGTTCTCATAAAGACCGCGCAGCATCGACACGCCCTCCGGATCCAGGACCTGTTCGGCTTCCGGCCTGGCCGGCAGGGGTTTCTCGAATTCCAGGCCCAGCGCCTCGGCGAGCTGCAGCTGCGAATACGGTTTCGCCAGGTACCCGTCCATGCCGGCCGCCGTGCAGCGCTCCCGGTCCCCGTCCATCGCGTTGGCCGTCAGGGCGACGATCCGCGGGCCGGCGGCGCCGTAGCGGCGGCGGATTTCCCGGGTACTGTCGAGGCCGTCCATCTCCGGCATCTGCATGTCCATCAGCACCACGTCGTACTGCCGGCGCTCGAGCGCGGAGAGCACTTCGAGCCCGTTCGCCGCGACGTCCGCGTTGACGCCGAGGCGCGCGAGCACGCGGACGGCCAGCTTCCTGTTGACGTCGTTGTCGTCGGCGACGAGGACCTTCAGCGTGGTCCTCCGCCAGACACGGCCCGGCGGAATGCTCTGGCAGGCTTCCGGCGGCACCCCGAGGATGGCCCGCGTGACCGCCTCCATCAGCACCGACCCCCTGACCGGCTTCACCAGATGGGCGCAGAAGACGCCGTCTTCCACCCGCGACTCGGAGCGCCCGGCGCCCGACAGGAATATCAGCGGCAGCGTCGTGCGCCCGGAAAACACGCGTATGGCATGCGCGAGCCCGGTGGTCCGCGACCCCGCGCCGGCATCGATGACGGCGACATCCACCGGCGGCGCCGACTTCAGCCAGTCGATCGCGTCGATGAGCCCGTGAAAAACGTACACCGCCATGCCGGCGCGCAGGCAGCGGCGCGCGAACGGCTGCAGATCGGCCTCCTGCTCGTCGATGATGACGATGCGCCGCGCGGCGAAATTCCCGCCGGGCGCCGCGACCTGCACCGACAGCGGCTCGCGGAGCATCACCGTGAACGTGAACGTGGATCCCGCCCCCTCCCTGCTCTCGACCGAAATCCCGCCGCCCATCAGATCGACTAGGCGGGCGCAGATCGCAAGGCCGAGTCCGGTGCCGCCGTAGTGCCGCGTGGTGGAGCTGTCGGCCTGGGTGAACGGCTCGAACAGGCGCCCGATCGCCTTTTCGGGAATGCCGATCCCGGTGTCGGAAACGGCGAACCTGAGCAGCAGCCGGCCGGCTTCCGCCGAGACCAGCGTCACGCTGATCAGCACCTGCCCCTCGCGGGTGAACTTGACCGCATTGCTGCACAGGTTGAGCAGAACCTGCCGCAGGCGCGCCAGATCGCCGTTGACCATGTCCGGAACGGAGCGGTCGATCGCGCAGGAAATGCCGGTTCCCTGCGCGCGCGCGTTCACCGCGACGAGATCCATGACGTCGTCCACCATTTCCGAGATCTCGAAATCCACGCGCTCCAGATCGATCCTGCCGGACTCGATTTTCGAGAAATCCAGGATGTCGTTGATGACGTTGAGCAGGGAGTCGGCCGAAATCCGTATCGTCTGCACGCAGTCCTGCTGCTCCATCGTCAGCGGCGTTTCCTGGAGCAGGCCGGTCATGCCGACCACCGCGTTCATCGGCGTGCGGATCTCGTGGCTCATCGTCGCCAGGAAGGCGGATTTCGCACTGACCGCCTCCCGGGCCTTGCGGTTGGCTTCCACGAACAGCGCGT
The DNA here is from genome assembly GCA_964533495.1 of uncultured Bordetella sp. GTDB lineage: Bacteria > Pseudomonadota > Gammaproteobacteria > Burkholderiales > SG8-41. The sequence goes on from CAZHJU010000002.1 coordinate 31,118, forward strand.
TTTTCGCCCGGAGATCCCGGGCATGGCGGTGCAGGCGCCGGGTTTCCACGCGCATCCGCGCCGCTTCCGACCGCAGCCGGCGCAGCGGATACCCGTGCACGAACGCGATCAGGATCACCGACAGCGCCGCCGCGATGCCGGCGACGCGCAGGGCACGCCAGAGCAGCGGGAACAGCGGCGCCTCGGCGCGCACCTCGCCGAGCGTCGCGCCGCCGGGCGCCGTCACCGGCGCCCGCGCCCCGACGACGAGGCCGCCGCCCGGCGGTCCCGCGAGCAGCGTTCCGGAGGCGGACATCACGCGCAGAACGTGGCCGGCGGCGTTTCCCGGTCCGGCCAGCGCATCGAGCGCCGCGCTCCGCGATTGCAGCAGCTCCGGGCTCGCGGCGACCGCATGGGCGAGCTGCCTGGCCCTTTCCCCGGACAGGATCCGGAGCTGCTCGGCGAGCCCCAGGTACCCGCTTCCGAAACAGGCGAGCGACGCTCCCGCGGAAACCAGAACCGCCGCCGAAACCAGCGCGACCGACAGCACCCGGAACAGCCGGCGATGGACCGCGCCGCAGGCGGCGGCCACGTCGGGAATGCACGGCAGTTCCCGATCCTCCGCGCGATCCTCCGCGTTTTCCGCCCGCGGTGCCGGCACGGCTGAAGAATCCGGCGGCATCAGCCGGCCTTTCCCAGGCTCGCCAAAGTGCCGCGGAAGGCGCGCACCGTCAGCGGCTTGGACAGGTAGCCGTCCGCCCCGAGCAGGAAAGCCCGCTCCACGTCCTCCGGCGCCGCGCGCGCCGTCACTAGGATCACCGCGATGTTTTTGCCCGCTTCGTGCCGGCGCAGGCTGGACAGCGCGGAAAACCCGTCCATGTCGGACATGATCACGTCAAGCAGCACCAGCGCCGGCAGCGGAGGCGTGCGGAGCGCGGCGATGAACTCCGCGCGGTTGCCCGCGAGCCTGACGCGGTACCCGTCGTTCGTCAGCAGCCTTTCCATGAGTTTCCTGGTCACGAAATCGTCGTCCACGATCAGCACCGTGCTGCCGCCTGCCAGCGGCCGCGCGCGGCCGCTCCGGCGCAGCTTGCGCACCCTGTCCGCCACGCCGTCGCCGCCGATGCGGAATCCGTCGGCCGGATTCCGGGCGGCGCCCGTCGTGCCGGGCGCCGCCGCCGGTCCGGCAGCCCGGTCCGGGGCCCGGTCCGGGCATGGCGCCACCGCTGCCGCGACGTTCCAGGACTGCGTTTTCGCCATCACCGGGTTGGTGAGGATGGCGGTGAAATCCAGGCTGTTGTCCTCCTCCCGGTCGTTCTCCATTGCTGCAGCGCCCGTTCCTCACCGCGGCCCGGCCGTCGTCGCGGCGCCGTCCTGGCGCAGGGCACGGTCGCCGTCGCCGGGCCGCGGATGGGGCATCGCGAACACCCGGCGCAGGGAAAGGACCGGAACGCGCTGCCCGCCGTCGCTGAAGCAGGATTTGGCGATCCGGCTCCAGCCACCTTCCGGAAGCGGACAGGCATCCGCGTCCGACACTGCGACGATGCGCGGAAACTCCGCCACCCGGATGCACGCCAGCCGGGCCCGGGCACCGCTGCCGCGGTCCCTGTAGCCGACGATCGCGAGGAACGCTCCGGGCGCCGCCGCCGCACCGTGCCGCCAGACCGCGAGATCGAACACCGGAATCCACTCCGCGCGCCAGCACAGCAGTTCCCGGCAGTGGTCCGGGGCCAGCGGCACCGGTTCGATGTCCCCGCCGGTCGCCACTTCGATGATCTCGTGCAGCCCGATGGCCGCGGCGACATCGCTCCCGGCATCAAGCCGCAACGCTTTGCTCATGATCGGCAATCCCGGAACCCGTCAACGGCAGCAAATCCGCGATGGCTTCCAGCGAGCACAGGAACGCCACCCTTTTCCCGAACTGGGCATACCCCTCGATCGGGGACTCCCCGCATTTCAGCGAAGCGGGTATGGCCTTGATGCTGACCCGCGACGCGTTGACCACCTGCAGCTCGTTGCAGGCCAGCCCGAACACGCCGGAACGGCAGCGCGCGACGAAAAAAAAGGGCCTGTCCGCCGGCGCCAGCGGCGCGAATCCCTTCGACAGCGAAAACACGCGGACGCTGAGATCGCCCTTGCAGTACTCGGCGTAACAATCCCGCGGATTGGCCAGCACCGATCCCTGCTCGATGACGGCAACGTCCCGCTGCGCGAACAGCGCTGAAAATCCGTCGAAAGCCGCCAGCAGGAATCCCGAGGCTGCCGGCGAACCGTCAATGGGTATTTTGGACAGCATGGTGCCCGCCCTCCAGTTGTGCATGCAGGTGTGCAAGCAGTTCGTGATCGGAATAAGGCTTGGTCAGATAGGCGCTGACGCCGGACAGCTCGGCCTGCCTGCGGTGCTTGTCGAGTGACCGGGAAGTGATCATGATCACCGGCAGATCGCGGGTGTCCTGCCGGCCGCGCAGGTGCGCCGTCAGCTCGAGGCCGTTCATGTTCGGCATTTCGAGATCGGTCAGCACCGCGCGCGGCCTGAAGGATTCGATCAGCGCGATCGCCTCCATGCCGTCTTTCGCCGCCTCCACCGCGTAACCGTTGTCCTCCAGCAGTTGCACGAGCAGCCGCCGGACGCTGAGCGAGTCGTCGACCACGACCAGCCGGATCTGGCCGGAATGCCCTGCGGCCTCCTGGCGCCCCGGATGACCGGCGCCGGTCTCCCGCGACGGTTCGCGGAGCATGGCCGCGACGTCGAGCAGCGGCGCCACGGTGCCGTCTCCGAGCACCGCCGCGCCGCTGAGCCCCCGGACCGACCGGATGCACTGATTGAGATCCTTGGCGATCAGGTCGCGCGCCTCCACCACCCGGTCGACCGCCAGCGCCGCCACCGAGTTGTCGATCCGCATCAGCACGGCGGCCTGGCGGGCGGCATCGAATTCCGCTCCGCCGCCGCCGACCAGTTCCGCAAGCATGCGCACGGGATAGAGGCCGTCCCCCGCCTTGAGATGGGGGCGGCCCGCGACGAGCACCTGCTCGCCCGCGCCGGGCGCCACGGCGCGCTCGATGCCGTAGCTGGGCAGGCCGAAAACCTGGCCCGCCGCCTCCACCAGCAGGACATGGAGGGCCGTCATCGACGCCGGCACCCGCAATTCGATCGTCGTGCCCCTGTCCGCGCCCTCGGAATGGATGTCGACGCCGCCCTTCATCGACAGCACCCGTTCCCGGACGACGTCGAGACCGACCCCCCGGCCGGAAATCTCGCTGACGGTGTCGCGCGTGGAGAATCCCGGCAGCATGACCAGCCGCGCCAGTTCCCCCGGCTCGAGAATCTGGTCGGCGCCGATCAGCCCGCGCTCGATCGCCCTGGCGCGTATCGCCGCATGGTCGAGTCCGCGGCCGTCGTCGGTGCATCGCACGACCAGGCCCTGCCCGCTGCGCGAGAACGCCAGCCGCACCTCGCCCGCGCGCGGCTTGCCGACCAGCTCGCGCTCCCCGGGCGGCTCGATCCCGTGGTCGATCGCGTTGCGCAGGATGTGCAGCAGCGGATCGGCGAGGCGGTTGAGAATCTCGCCGTCGAGCATGGTGTCGCCCCCTTCGAGCACCAGCTCGGCCTCCTTGCCGGTGGAACGGCAGGTCTGGCGGATATTGCGCATCAGCCTCGGCAGGATGTCCCTGACCGGCGCCATCCGGGTCGACAGGGCAAGATGCTGCAAATCGCGGCGGATGCGGTCCTGCTGCAGCACGACGCCGGCCACTTCGCCGACCCCCCGCTCGATTTCCTGCCCGATTTCCCGGGCGTCGGCCGCTTCCTCGGCCAGCGCGCGCGTGACCATGTGCAGCTCGTTGTACTGATCCAGTTCGAGCGAGTCGAACCCGCCCGGGGACGCGTCCCGCCGCCCCTGCATCCCGGCGAAACCCTTGACGTCGACGAGATTCTCCAGCTCGAAAATCCGTTTCTGGATCGCCACGTTCTGATGGATAAGCTGGCCGGACTGGACGGTGACCCGCCGCAGCGCGGACTGGAGCTGCCCGACCTTGATCGACAGTTCCCCGACGTGCCGGAACAGGTCGTCGAGCACTTTCACCGGAACCCGCAGGCTCTGCCCGGCCGGCGCGGGCGGCGCCGGAACGTCCGCGGACTGCGCAGGCGCCGGCTGCGCGGCCGGTGCGGCATCCTCCGCCGGAACCGCCGGCGCGGCGGCGGCCGGCTCCACGCCGTCGATGCGGTTGGCCCAGTCGAGCACGGTCTGCATCACCGGCTGCGCGTTCGCGGGATATTCCTCCTGACCCTGCAGGCAACCCACCATCTGTTCGAGACAGCCGGCGACGTCGAGCAGCGCATCGGCCAGTTCCGGGGACAGTGACCCCGGGTGCTCCTGCAGGTGCTCCAGTATGTCCTCGGTGTAATGCCCGAGCTTCGCGATGCCGCGGATGCCGACGATGTTGGCCGAACCCTTGAACGTGTGCGCAATCCGTTTCGCCGCCCCGAGCACTCCGTCATCCGCCCTGCCCGCAGCAATGCGCCCGACCAGCGCCGAGAATTCGGCGGCGTGGCCCGGCGCCTCCTGCATGAAGCCATCGAACATGCCGGGATCGAGGTCCGCCGGAAGCTCGAGGGAAACGTCCTCCGCGGCGGCGACGGACGGGCGGGACGGCTTCGCGGCGTCCTGCATTTCCTCGGCAAGGCGCGGCGGCTCGGACAGGCGCGCGACGAGATCGGCGGCCGTCCGCTCCGGGTCTCCGCCGGGTCCGGCAGAAAAATGCCCGGCGAGGGCGGCGCAGGCCGCCTCGTCGCCGGTGTCCGCCAGGTAGGCCACCACCAGTTCCGGCCAGCGGCCGAGGAATTCCCGCTCCTCCCCGGAAAGCGGCGCGTCCGCCGAGGGCGCGGCGCAAAGCGCCGCGTTCACCTGCCCGCAGCAGATTTCCAGTCCACCCATCCCGAGCAGCGACGCGGTGGCGGCCAGGCGCTCGATCTGGTTCCTGTAGCCGTCCCGCGCGCCCTGCGCGCGCGCGCCGCCGCCGGCCATCTCCTCGATGAAGCCGGACAGATCCCCGGTGATGCTTTCCACCTCGGACCGCAGGGCCAGGATCAGGTCGCCGGTATTCACGGTGCTCCGCCTCCGCTTCGTCCGCGGATCAGGCCGCCGCCGGCAGGGGCTCGCGCGGCACGGCGGCATGGGCCGCGGTGTCCGACTCCAGCACCTGGCGGGGCAGCTTGAACACCGAAATCGCCGAGTTGAGCTGGCGCGCGGCTTCCGCCAGGGCCGCCGTTTCGGCCGCCTGCTCCTCGATCTGCCGCGATGTCTGCTCGGAGCTGCGGCCGATGTCGCTGATCCTGTCCTTCAGGGCGATCGCGGCCTGGTTCTGCGTGCCGGTGCCGGCGGCGATGCGCTGGACCAGGTCCGCGAGTCCGGTCGCGATGCGCTGCGTCTCCTTCATCTGCTCGCCCGCGCGCTTCGCAAGCTCGGAACCGTCGACCACCTGCGATATCGTGCGGTTGACGGTCCCGATCGTCTCGTTGGTCTCGATCTGGATGTTGTTGATCAGGGTCGCGATCTGCGAAGTCGCGTTGCGCGAGGATTCGGCCAGGCGCTGCACCTCTTCCGCCACCACGGCGAAGCCCCGGCCCGCGTCGCCCGCGATCGCCGCCTGCATCGCGGCGTTCAGCGCCAGCACGTGGGTGCGCTCCGCGATGGTATTGATCAGGCTGACGATCCCCGAAATCTCCTGCGAGCGCTCGCCCAGCCGCTTGATCCTCTTCTCGGTTTCCGCGATGGTCTCGCGGATGCCCTCCATGCCGGCGACCGTCTCGCGCACCCTTTCCAGCGCGGTGTCCGTCGCCTTGCTGGCGTTCTCCGCGGCCTCGTTGGTGTTGCCGGCAAGCGCGGCGATCAGGTTCATCTGCGTGACCGCCTCGGAAAGGTCGTCGACCATGCTGGAGACCTCCATCCGCTCGTTCTCCGCGGTCTTCTGCACGCGCTCGGCCTGCGCCTTGACCTGCGCCGAGGCGCGGTCCACGTTGCCCGCGATCCGCGAGACCTGCCCGAGCACCTTGCCGGTTTCCCCGGCGAGCTGGTTGATCGAGCTGGCAACGGTGCCGATCAGCGATTCGTCGACGTTCGCGTGCGCGGTCAGATCCCTGTTGCTCAGCTGGTAAACCGTCTGCATCAGCTCGATGACCGACTTGTTGAGCTGCGCGTTCTCCTCCTCCGCCTTCTTCTGTGCGGAAATCCGGTCCTGCAGCAGCGTGTTGACCGTGCGCCCCAGCGCGGCGATCTCGTCCCTGCCGCGGATGTTCGCGAGGCCGGTCTCGTCGCCGCCGCGCACCCTGTCGACCGCGGTCTGCAGCGCGCGCACGGTCAGCGTCACGTTCCGGACGATGAAGAAGCCGAGGATGCCGCCCAGCAGGAACAGGCCGGCGATCTCGATCAGCGTGTAGGTCGCCCGCTGCGTCAGCGCATCGGCCTTCTTCGCGAGCTCGGCGCCGAGCATCTTTTCGGCCTCGCCGATCAGGGCGTAATAGCCGTCGATGCCCTCGGTGACGGCTGCCGCGAATTCGTCCGCGCCGGCAGAGGGTTCGGCGGGATCCAGCACCTCGGCCCTGGCTTTCTCGATCAGGCGGTTGCTGGCGCGTATCCGGTCGCGGGCGTTCTGCTCCAGCGCCTCCTTGAGCGCCGGGGAGGTCACGATGACCTTGGACACGCTGCGGCCGGCTTCCTCGACCCGGGCCGTCGCGTCCTCGAGGTGCGTCGCGAGGGCCAGGCGTTCGGCGGCGGAGGGCGCGCCGCCGGATTTGGGATCGGCGCGCCGCATCTCGGCGCGGATCAGCCGTGCCGCGCCGAGGCTGCGCACCTTGGCGAAAGGTTCCGTGACGGCCGGAAAATCGACGTACACGTTGCGGACCATCAGCGAGGTGTGTTCATCGGAATCGAGGCTCAGCTTGTAGTAGTCGAGCAGCAGCTCCTTGAGGTAGAACACCTTCCTGCTCATTTCCACGTGGTCCGAGAACGCCGAGTCGGCGTCCAGCGACTTCGCCTTGACCAGCTGGGACAGCGTTCCCCATTGCGCCTTGACGTCGAGCAGCGCACCCTGCACCCGGCCGTCCTCCGCGCCCGCGAGGTCGGTCTCGATCCGGCCGACGGCCTCCTGGATTTCCCCCTGCAGGCGGTCCAGCGCCTGGGAATCGGCATCAGGCCGGATCAGGAAAACCGTCGCCAGCGCGCCGTGCCGCTGCACCTGGTCCAGCAGCCTGACGGTCGAGGACACCACCGGAAGTCCGCTGATCTCCCGCTTGGCCAGTCCGACCTCGGCCAGGGTTTTCTCGATGTAGAAATAGGTGGGCAGTCCGACCATGGGCAGGACGAGCAACCCCAGAAGCATGAATTTCATCCACAGCCTGAGGTTCCCGAGCAGGACGAAATTGAATTTGATTTTCATCGGCTTCATCGCATTTCTCCAGTCAAAACAATCCGCATCTGAAAACGCCGGCGGGACCTCCGCCGTCAGGAAATCATCTTCTCGACCGCCTCCGCGAACTGCCGGCTCCGCAGTTCGAGCCAGACTTCGTCGCGATGCAGGCGCGCGGCGGACACGCATCCCCGGAGCACGGGCGGAAGGTCCGGCACATCGACGGCGGCCGTCGCATCCACGGGAATCCTCTCCGGGATCCCGTCGATCATCACGCCGATCGCGTCACCGCCGCGACCGACGACCAGCAGTTTCCCGGATTTGCCCTGGCCGGCCGCCAGTCCCGCCATGCCGGACAGATCGACGACCGGCACCAGGTTGCCGTGCAGGTTCGCCAGCCCGCGGAACCAGGCGGGAACGTTGGGAATGCGGTACACCGGCATCATTTCGGACAGTTCGCTGGCTTCGTCGAAAGGCATGAACAGCCTCAGGTTTCCGATCTTGAATCCGAGCCGGCTGGCCGCCACGGCGGTCACGCCGCCGAGATAGGTTTCCACGGCGCCGGGGGCGCCGTCGCGCCGCCGGTCGAGCGCGAGCGACGGCGGCAGCAGGCCGCCGCCGGAACCGTCCCGGCCTTCCGCCGCGGGTCCGTCCCCGCCGAACAGATAGGCCGTCAGATCCGGAACCGCGGCGCCGTCGCCGGCGGCCGGCGTTTCCGCCGGCACGTCGGTCGCCGGCAGATCCTCCAGCAGCGGCATGTCCGCGAGGAAGCTTGCGGCGTCCGGCACGATGTCGTTCATTGGCCGCTCCGGGACCTCAGATGGCGCCCAGCTGGGCGAGGATCTGGTCCGCGCTGTAGGGCTTGGTCACGAATCCCTTCGCGCCGAGCATCTGCGCCCACACCCGGTCCGCCTGCTGGTTCTTCGCGGTCACGAAAACCACCGGAATCCCCTTGGTCTCGGGAGCGCTCTGCAGGGTCCTGGTCGCCTGGAATCCGTCGACCTCCTTCATGTTGACGTCCATGAAGATCAGGTCCGGCTTCTCGGATTTCGCCTTGTCCACCGCCTGTTCCCCGGAGACCGCGGTCACCACCTGGTAACCGGCGCCGGTGACGATCTTCTCGAGGTTCATCAGATCCACCTTTGCATCGTCAACCACCAGAATTTTTCCTTTTGACATTTGGGCCTCCTGGACAATCGTTAGGGTTGGTCGTTACAGCGCCACTGCTTCCGGCGTTGATGCGGGAATGAACTTCGATATGACTTCGAGCAGCCTGTCCTCGTCCACCGGCTTCGTGAGGTAGGCGTCGCATCCGGCCATGGTTCCCCGGATCTTGTCGAACGGCGAGGACTTGCTGGTCAGCATCACCACCGCGGTCGCCTTGCCGGAAGACTTCTTGCCCTTGATCAGCTTGCACACCTGGTAGCCGTCCACACCCGGCAGGATCACGTCGAGGAACACGCAGGTGTAGCTCCGCTCCCCGGTGAATCCGATGGCCTGTTCCCCGCTTTCGGCGAAGTCGACCTGGAATGCGTAGGGAGACAGCTTCGTCTCCATGAACTTGCGGACCGCGAGGCTGTCGTCGACCACCAGCACGCGGTCGGCGTTGGGATCGGCCGCCGGCCGCGGGGCCGCCGGTTTCGCCGGCGGATGTGTGGTCGCCGGCGAAACCGGCGCGGCGGGCTTCGCCGCGGGCCCGGGCAGCGGTCCGGCCGCCGCCGGCCGGAATTTCTCGCGGATGGCCTGCGCGAACATGGCCAGGGCGGCGCCGTGCCGCAGCGGCCGCGGCAGCACGAAATGGCGCGTGCCGTGATCGGAGCCGCCGACCAGGATGATCGGGGCCTTGCTCTTGGCGGTCACGGCGCGGATGTAATCCGGGCACCGCGGATCGTCCGCGTCGATCAGGAACAGATCCGGAACCCTGTCCGGCTTCGGCGTGTAGGCGACGAAGCTCGGATTCCTGCGGGCCGAAAGCCCGAATATGCTGCCCAGGACGATCCGCTCCGTCTGGCTGAAGCCGACGACTGCGACGGCATGGGTTTCGGTCGCCCCTTTCTGGAATGCGGCCATGTTGATGGTGGTTGCCATGTCCAGCGGCTCGGGTCTGTTCATTCGCTCACCTGTCAAAAGCAGCGTTGTTCAATGCGCGGCGTGCCGGCGGTTGCGCTCTCCTGCCGTGGACATTGGCGATGTACAGCGGCAGGACCCTGAGCAGTTCGCGCGCGCTCTCAAAGCGGTGTTCCGGGTTTTTCGCCATCAACCCGTCCAGCAGCGGCTGGTACTTGGCCAGCGCCTCCTCGAAACGCGGAATCTCGCCGTTCACGTGCATCCCGAGCAGTTGCGCCGAATCCTGGGCCTGGTAAGGCAGGGATCCCGTCGTCAGTTCGTAGAACATGACTCCGAGGCTGTACAGGTCGCTGCGGTGATCCACGGCCCGGCCCATCGCCTGCTCCGGGCTGACATAGTGCGGCGTGCCGAAGACCTGCCCGACGCGGGTGTAGGTCATGTTCAGCGCGAGATGCTTGGCGATGCCGAAATCGGCGAGCACCGCGGTGCCGTCGCTGCGCAGCATGACGTTCGCAGGCTTGAGATCGCGGTGCACGATGTCGACGCGGTGGATGGCGTCCAGCGCCGCGGCAATGTCGCGGATGCAGCACAGCACCTGGCGCATCGAAAGCCCCTGCTGGGCGGCGCTGTAGAGGTCCCCGTTGTGGAAGTACTCCATCACGATGTAGGCATGGGTCGCGGTGAAGCCCTGCGCGTGGATCATCGCCACGTTGGGATGCCTGATCTGCGACACCAGCGCGTATTCCTGGATGAACCGGTCGATCGCCTCCGCCTGCGCCTCGTTCACGCCGATCTCGACGAGCTTGATCACGCACGGGGGGCCGCCGCCGGCGGGCTCGGCGAGATAGACGACGGACATTCCGCCCCTGCCGAGCTTGCGCAGCAGCCGGTACCCCTCGATCTCGGGCACGAACATCCCGCTCTGCTCGGCGGGCTCGGACAGCAGCGCGGAATTTTCGAGCACGCTCTTCCTGAGCGCGTGGTAGAAGCTGCCGTTCGTCGCCGCGTCGCCGCCCGGCGGGCGCAGCCCGACGACCTCGACCACCTCGATCGGCGCGTCCCTGCCCCTCAGGGCCACCGTGGAGCTGCGCCCCAGTTCGATCCGTTCGCCGGCCAGCCGCGCGACATCGCGGCTGACCACGATGCTCCAGCCGAGCCTGCGGCTGAGTTCCTCGATTCTCGCGGCGACGTTCACCGTGTCCCCGATCAGCGTCGTGGCGCCGTCCCGGTCCCCCGCCAGCCCGCAGACCACGGCATCGCCGACATGGATGCCGATGCCCACCGCGAAATCCGGCAGGGCCCTGCTCCCGAAACGGGCCGACATCCATTCGCGGAACCTGGACGCGGCCATCACGATCAGCAGGGCGGCGCGGACCGCGCGCAGCACGCACTCGAATCCGTGCTTGTTGACGTCGAACATCGCGAGAACCGCGTCGCCCATCATCTTCACGATCCAGCCCTCCTGCTGCAGGATCGGATCGCAGGCCCTGGAAAAAAAGGTATCCAGCATCTCGGCCACTTCCTCGGCTGCCAGGTATTCGGCGTACGTGGTGAAATTGCGGATGTCGAAATAGAGGATCGCCCCAAACCGCATTTCGCGCGAGGTCACGCCGGCGGACCCGATCGTCTCCATCAGCCTTTCGAAACGCACGGTCGGAACGGGCGCCACCGGATCCGGCCGCCCGCGCGGGGATCCTTCCCCCCGCGCGACGGCGCTCCGGTCTAGGCAGCGGTCGATGGCCGGCATCAGCTCCGCCAGCTGGATGGGCTTGACCAGGTAATCGTCGGCGCGGCTGTTCAGCGCCTTCCTGATGCTGGCATGATCGTCGCTGCCCGTCAGGAATATGAACGGCACGCCGGAGGTTTCCGGATCGGCCCTGAGCGCGTCCAGCACGGCGAATCCGTCGAATCCTTCCATGCCGATGTCGCAAAGCATCACGTCCGGCGGCTGCAGCCGCGCGGCGTCGAGCGCGGTGCGGCCGTCCGCGAATATCCGCACCCTGTACCCCGCCTTGTCCAGCATCAGGGCGAGCACGCTTCTCGTCTCTTCGCTGTCATCGACGGCGTAGATTCTTGCCGTGACGATGCTGGGCGCGACCGGTTTAGGTTTCGAATGGATCATGGCCGCAACGATAGACGGCCGGCGCGCCCGGAAACATCAGGAAAATGCCGAAAATTCCCCCGGCGGATTGCGAATTCCGGCTATGGAATATGCCGACTCCCGGCTAGGCATCCGCGCCATGGCCAGTACGGACGCATAGGCGGATTACCTAGGTAAAAAGAGGGGGCGGAACAGGCGGATTACCTAGGTAAGCGGTGTGCCGGCGACGACCGGCTTATTCCCATCCACCCGCGATGGCTTGAAAATACTTGCGCTGGAAAAACGGGCCCGTGTGGCGCGCCGCGACGACCGCCGGCGCGGGCCCGGAACGAAGGAGGCCTATTCCAGCGGCTCGACCGAGCCGGCCTCTTCCATCTGCCTCTGCACCCAGCGGGCCGCGAATATGGTCAGACTCGCGGTCGAAGCCAGCCGGAGTTTCTGCTTCAGGTTCTGCCGATGCACATCAATGGTCTTCACGCTGCGATGCAAACGTGCCGCAATCTCGGAACCGCTGTACCCCATGCCGATCAGCCGCAGGATTTCGTGCTCGCGGTCGGTCAGCACGCCGGTGTCGCCCTCGCCGACGTCGGACGGCCCGGACAACAGCGCCTTCAGCGAGAGCTTCTGCATCTGGGGCGTCATGTACACCTCGCCGGCGGCCACCTTGCGGATCGCGTCGACGACCTGCGCCGATCCCTCGTGCTTGCACACATAGCCAAGGGCGCCGGCGCGGAACGCGCGGGCGCCGTGCGTGGCCTCGTCGTGCATCGAGACGACGAGCACGCGGCAATCGGGCTGATGCACGTGAATCTGCTTGATGAGCACGGTGCCGGACACCCCGGGAAGGGACAGGTCGACGGTGCAGACGTCGGGATTCGAGTTGCGCAGCACGTCGACGGCATCGTCGGCGCTCGCCGCCTCCGCGATCACTTCCATGTCGGGCTGCCGGGCGATCAGCGCCTTGAGGCCGGCGCGGACCAGCGTATGATCGTCGATCATCATGATCCTGATGGATCTGCCGGATACGGATACGGCGCCGCTTTCGATTTTTTCCATGACTTTCCCCTGAGAGCCGCCCGGTTCCGGTTCTTCTTGTTCGCGATTCTCCACCGGTTGTGCGAGCCGTGCATTTTCCCGTTGCGCCTTTGAAGGTGTCAACCGGCATTTGCCGTCGCTTCCGCGGTTCCGCGCGCATATTACCCGCCGCATTTTGATTATGTGCATTAGTTCACGGTACGTCATGACCATATTTGTTAAGAATCTGCGCAACAAACTGTCCGGGCTCGCGGTATCGCCGGGAAAAGCCGCGACACTCGCGTTTCTCGCGGTGTTCATCATCGGCGGCACGATCGCCTGGACGGGCCGCGTCGAGGAACAGCGGCAGCGGAGAATGCTGACCGAGGAAATCGCCTCGCATTACGCGCAGAACATCGGACATCACGTCAATCACGCCATCGCCTCGCTGCACCATCTCGGCACGCTGACGCGTTCGATCCCTCTGGACGAGCACCGCTTCCACGCCATTGCCGTGCAGATCGGCTCGCTCTATCCCGGCATCGCCGAAATGCGCCTGATCCCGGAAACGCGCTCCCGCCTGCCGGACGGCCTGCTAGTCTACAGGCGGCCGGGCGTCATGCACCGATTCCCGGCGCTCGACGGCCTGCCGGAAAATCCGTTCCCCGGCAACGTGTCTTCGTCGCTGCAATCCGATGTCGTCGCCTACGACGACGGACTGGTGATCGTGGTGGGCCGCCTTCCGGTGTTCGGACGCGATGCCGGCCATTCCGGGAAGGGCGCGGTGACCGGGCTGGCCGTCGCCGTGCTGCTGATGCCCGACATCGCCGACACTGCCGGCCTTCCCTATCTCGAAAAACTCGGATACAGCTATGAGTTCCTGCATCTCGGCAGCGACGGCAGCCGGCATCCGGTCTCATCGAGCCGGAAAAAGCCGGAATGGCCCCTCGCCCACCGGTTCGAGATTTCCGGCCATTCCTGGGAACTCGGGATTGCGCCCGGCCGGGGCTGGATTTCCTGGGGCACCGTCTGGGCCGACATCGCGCTGCTGACCGCGATCAGCTTGGTATTCGCGATGCTCGCGAACATGATCGCGAGGCTGGCGCTCGCGCAGGACACCCTGCGCACGAGCGAACAGCGGTTCCGCGATCTCGCCGAACTGTCGTCGGACTGGTGGTGGGAGCAGGACGAAAACCTGAGATACACGGCGCTGTCCCCGGCGAAATCGTACGCCGGGCTCGACGAGGAGGGCCATCTCGGCAAGATGCTCTGGCAGCTCGACAACACCTACCTGCCCCGCAATGCGTCGTGGACGCCGCACATCGAGACGCTGGTCGCGCGGCGTCCGTTCGACCTGATCATCGAGCGGCGCCTCCCCGGCCAGACCCGCAGGATCAAGGTGTCGGGCAAACCGCTGTTCGGCCCCGACGGCCGCTTCACCGGATACCGCGGCGCGGCCACCGACATCACCGAGGAATACGCCGCGCAACAGTCGCTCAAGGAAAGCGAGGCGAATTTCCGCGGGATATTCAACGTCGTGCCGGATCCGCTCATCGTGCGCGACAGCAGCGACATCATCCGCCAGGCCAATCCCGGCGCCTGCCGGTTCTTCGGCGCCGCCGCGCCCTCCGACCTGATCGGCAGGAACTGGTTCGATCTCTTCCCGCCCGACGAAAGGGAAATCGCAATGAAGCGCAGCAGGCTCCTCGTGCGCCCCCAGGTTCCCACGCCGCCGGCGCGGCGCCGCTTTCTCAGGCTCGACGGAAAAACCATCACCGGGGAAATCACCGGCCTGCTGCTGACCAAGCGCGAAGGGCGGATGATACTGTCGGTCATCCACGACTCCTCCGAGCGCGACGCAGCGACGCAGCGCTACGAAAAGCTCCAGCGCGAACTGATGCGGCAGGTCATCGCGACGCGGGAAGAGGAGCGCCGCGCGCTCAGCATCGAGCTGCACGATCGCATCGGCCAGACGCTGACCGCGGTGCGCTTCAACCTGGAGCTTCTGCGCGAGCAATTGCCCGCGGATGCCCGGGCCGTCGTCGACGACGGCCTGATCAACCTGCACGGCCTGCTGCAGACAGTGACCACCGACGTCCGCGACCTGATGGCGGAACTGCACCCGCCGGCCCTCGACGATCACGGGCTGCGCACCGCGCTCGCCTTCCACCTCGACAAGATTTCCCAGAACTCGGGCATCTTCGCGGAACTGCACGGACTCGACTTCAGGCCGCGCCTGCCGCCGAACATCGAGCTGACGCTGTTCCGCATCGCGCAGGAGGCCCTCCACAACATCCTCAAGCACGCGCGATGCACCAAGATGCTGGTGTCACTGCACAGCGACGAGAAATCGCTGGGCATGACGGTCGCCGACAACGGCGTCGGCTTCGATCCGGCGCTGGTCACCGGCGACAAGTTCGGGCTCCGCATCATGCGCGAGCGCGCGGAATCCATCGGCGCGACCCTGGACATTCGCCAGCGGAGCGGCCTCGGCACCCAGGTCACCGTGACCCTGAGCAGGAAAAACCTGCCGGGCGACTACCGCCCGGCGCCCCGCGCCGTTTAACGGCCGTCCGGATTTTCCCGGCTGCCGGCGATGTCCTCCCAGAAGCCGCCCAGGAACCCGGCCAGAACGTCGCCGTCGGCCTCCGCCGCCCCGAGCGGAAATTCCCGATCGAAAACGCTCCCGGCCGTCTGACCGAAGGCGAGTCTCGCCGGCGACACCAGCGGCGCCTCCCCGTACGCGGGCGCGCCAGGCGTATCGGGCTGCAGAACCGAGCGCGTGCGCGCGACGCCGGGATCGGCAGCCACCGCCGCCTCGCCGTTCACCGCGATGACGCCGGCGCCGGCACCGATCACCACGGAGCCCATGTTTCCGGAAACCGTCCCCGACTGCGCGGTCAGGACCAGGCTGCCCACGTCGGCATGGACCGCAACTCCCTGCGCGGCATGTATCGTCGCCGAAGGCGCCTGCACGCTGCCCTGGACGTTGGTGCCGGATATGGCGGCGTGATTCGTCGCGATCACCGTCGTGTTCGCGGTATGCAGGGCCGCGACTTCGACGTTGGCGCCGCGGATCACTCCCGACACGTTGCCGCCGGATATCGACGCCGTGTTGGCGGCCGCAATGCTGCCGGACACGTTGCCGCTGGCGACCACGTTCACGTTCGACGCCGTGATCGACCCGCTGAGGTTCACCGCCGTGATGTCGACCAGGCCCGACGCATTCAGCGTGCTGCTGCCCACGGCCACGTCGCCGGCGTGCGCGGCGAACGATCTGACGTACGACGTGCCTGCCGCGCCCGCATATTCCCCCGCCCGCACCGTCACGTCGCCCAGCGCAACCGCCGCGGTGCCGATGTCGTGAACGGTGACGGTGCCCGAACCGGCATCCAGCGCCAGCCCCTGCCCCCCGCTTCCGCTGCCGAGCAGCGCGCCGCGGAACGTGATCGCGCCATCGGCGGCGCTGGTGTCGAGACTCAGGTCTCCGTGCAGAACGACGGTGCCGGCGAAGTCCGCGCTGCCGCCGACGCTCCAGCGCCCGGACAGCCCGAGGGTGTGGCCGTGCGCGGCTTCGAAACCATGCACGGCCACGCCGTCTCCGCTCAGCCGCAGGCTTTTGCCGACCTGCAGGTTTTCGCCGTAGGTCCCGGCAGACACATGCACGGCGACGTCCGCGGCGGCCGCATCGACGGCGCGCTGGATGCTGCCGCTGCCCTGGGTCACATAAAGATTGCCCGGATTCCAGACCACCAGTCCGCGCGCCGCATCGTCCAGCGCATGGGTCACCCTGTCCTCGATGGCGAAACCGTCGAGGGCGCCAGCAAATACCGCGCCCGAGGCATCGACATTCGTGCGGCCGGTCAGGATGTCCTGGCCGTTGTCCGCCAATTCGATGCCTCCGCCGATGCGTACCGACGGCTGGCCGCCGCTGCCGTCGGCCAGCGTCTCGATCCGGATGCCGACCCCGCCGGACCCCGCGATGCGCCCGCCCGAAAATTCCACGCTCTGCAGGCTCGCCGGCGCCGCCGTGTACGTGGCGCTGTCCCCGGGCACCCCGCGGGTCTTGATCACGACCGCGGCGCGTGTCGGATCCCCGGCGCTGAATCCGGAGTTCTCGACGACGAGGTTCTCGAACGTCACCGAGCCGAAGGCGTCGTATTTGAGATTGATATCCACCGCGTGCCCGTACTGCCGGAACTGGGAGCCGGGCGGACCGCCGGCATTGCCGGTATCGCGGATCGTCACGTTGCGCATCACCAGATCGTTGGCCGTTTCCAGGTAAAACCCCTTGTACGAGGCGCCGGACACCGTCACATTCTCGAACAGCGCATCGGAGAACGAGGCCGTCGCCACCGGCACGCCGCCGGCCAGCGTATATCCGTTGTAGGTCTGGACGCCGATCAGGCCGCCGGTGATCGTGCTGTCGATCATGCGGAACCGGTCGGCGCGCGTGGTATTGCCGTTGCGAATGGCGTAAGTATTGTCCTCGAACGCCATGCCCCGCAGCGTCAGGTCATGCGCGATGCCGTTGACCCGCAATCCATGGGCATATTCCGCCACCGTCAGGTCGCGCAGGACCACGCCGGAGGCGCCGTTGATCGTGATGGCGTCGCCGCCGCCTGCGACGGCCGATCGCAGCACCGTCTGCCCGGCGCCGGCGCCGCTCAGGGTCAGGGATTTCCCGATGACGACATTCCCGGCGTATTCGCCGGAGCGGACGGTCACGTATCCGCCGTGCACCACCGCGTCCACGCCGCCCTGTATCGAACTCAGCGGCTGGCGCAGGTTGCCGATGCCGTTACCCAGGTTGAAATCGAAAGACGGCACCGCATCGACATCGACCAGCACATGCGAACGGTTGCCGATGTGCGGGGAATCCAGCACGAACCCGTTGACGCCGTAGCGGCGGTCCAGCACCGTCATTCCGTCGTTGGCGGCGGAAAGCGCCATCACCGCCTCGCCGTAGGATTTCTGGTCCGCCAGCGGATCGCCGAAGTAGGCCGCGCCGCCGACGTGGTTCAGGATCACCACGTCCCACTCGCTGCCGGTCGCGCCGGCGCGGTTTCCCGACACCGTCACGTCATCCGACCGGATCAGCACGGACCCCTTGGTATTGTCGATGGTGTTTCCGGTGACCGATCCCGAGCTGCCCTGCAGGAACGACACCCCGGTCCTGATGTCGCGGATCGTGTTGCCGCGGATCGCGGCGCCGGCCACGCCGGGATTGACCGAAATCCCGAACGTCGTCGGCCGGCTGTCCCAGTCGACCAGCGTGTAGGCGGCAGTTTCGGGTCCCGCGATTGTCATACCCTCGACGGTCACGTTGCCCGCCGCGACGGTGATCCCGGTCTGCCCCGCGGCGACGTTCATCCGCGCGCCTTCCGTCCCCGCGATCGTCACGCCCGCCTTGTCCACGACCACGCCGCCGTCGTAGCTGCCGGCCTGCACGCTGATATGGGCGCCGGTCCCCGGCGCGGTGCCGGCCGCGGCCACGTCCACCGCGTTCTGGATGCGGCCGCCGTCCGCCACGCTGATGCCGCTGGCCTCCCCGGTCAGCCGCTGGTTCACGCCCAGCACGATCGGCGCCGCGAAGTTGACCGTCAGCCCCCCGCCATCGGCATCCTCGAAATGCAGCGTGTTGGCGTTGCTCTGCGCGGACGCATCGACCGCCGCCGTCACCGAGATCGACTCGTCCGCGCTCACCACGACGTTCGACGTCGCCAGCACCGCGACCAGCGATGCCGCGTTGATCGTCTGCGTGTCGCCGGAAGTGCCGTCGCTGCCGGCGCCGATGACGGCATGGACCGGATCGAGCAGCAGCACGCCGGTTCTGCCGAAGGCCGCCCCGGTATCGACGCGCCCGGCGAAACCCAGCGACCGTTTGCCCGACACCTCCACCAGCCCGCCGTCCCCGGACAGCGCGCCGCCGCGCGCCGACACGGTGCCGCCAAACGCGGTGTCGCCGTCCGACCAGATCACCACCGTGCCGCCGTCACCCGCGCCCGTCGCGTCCGACCTGAGCAGAACGCCGTCCCCGACGCGGGTCGACTGCGCGCGCAGCAGGTCCCCCTGTCCGCGGTAATCCCCGCCCACCAGGATCGTGCCCCCGCCCGCGTCACCCGAGGCGTCGATGCGCGCCCCGCCCGCCAGTTCGACGATATCCGCCGTGACGGAAACCGTGCCGCCCCGCGCCCCGTCCTCCCCGGTGACATCCACCGTGCCGGCAACCCGGACGCTGCCGCCCGCGCCGGCGTCCAGCGTGACCGAGCCAGACCGCCCGGTCAAAGACCGCGCCCGGATGATGCCGTCCATGTTGATCGCCTGGTCGAGCACGCCGCCGGCTTCCGCCGCGGTCAGCAGCACCATGCCGCCGTCGGCAATCACCTCGCCGCGGTTGGCCACTCCCGCAACGAGGGCGCGGCCATCGGCATCCACGGGACGCCCGCGGCCGTCCGCGCCGGCGGCTTCGACCGCGAAGGAAATCAGTCCGTCGCCGTTGAAATCGATCGCGAAACGGTCTCCGGAGGCCAGCAGCACGCGCCCCAGCTTCGCCTGGATGCGCCCGGCGTTTTCCACCCCGGGCGCGACCAGCGCCACCAGCCCGCCCTCGGCCACCGTGATGTCGCCCTGGTTCACCACCGCCGCCGATGCGTGGCCGGGACGGGTGAACGCCATCCGCTCCGCCATGAAATCGTCGTTGCGGATGTCCGCCGTGCTCGCCACCAGTCCGGCGACGTCGATCTTCGCGCCCTGCCCGAACAGTATGCCGTTGCCGTTGACCAGATAGACGATGCCGTTCGCCTGCAGGTTGCCCAGTATCCGCGACGGATCGCCGCCAATCACCCGGTTGAGCGTGACGGCGGTGGGGGACGGCTGGATGAATCGCGTCGTCTCGCCCGCGGCAATCGAGAACCCGTTCCATTCGATGATCGCGCGATGGCTGCCCTGGGTGATCTCCACCGTGGACGCGCCGGGCGAGCCGATCGCCGCCGAACCCGCGACGACCCGGCCTCCGGTCGGATTTGCCGCCGCCCATCCGGGAGCCGCGAAAATCAGGGCCACCGCGACGCTGAGCTTCGAGATGCGGAACCCCGCGTTCCGTCCCTCGCCGGGCGCGCGACGGGACGGAACGCGGCGTCCGCCGGCGCGCCTTGCCGCATTGCGAGTCTTCATAATCCGGCACCTTTCGAAAACGACTGGGTCAGTGAAAAGAAAACGCGCGGGTTGGAGCCGTTGCCGCCGAGCGCCGCGACCGGGCGCGTCAGCGGAAAAGCCAGCTCCAGCGATGCGAAAACGCCCTCGCGCAGCGCCATGCGCGCGCCGAGGCCCGCCGAGGCGAGCGATGCGTCCCGCCGTTCTCCGGCGGTCGGCGCCCGGTTCCAGATCCGTCCCGCATCGTAGAAACCGAAGACCTGCGCCGACCGCAGTTGTCCACTGAAAAGGGCGGGGGAGGGCGAATAACGCAGTTCGAGCTTCGCGCTGATGCCGGCATCGCCGGCGATCTCCGAAGAATCGTATGCGCGGCCGTAGCTGCCGCCGCCGACCGGAAACTCCTCCGCCACCAGCAGGGGACCATCGGCCACCTGCCCGCTGGCCGAGGCCAGCAGGTCCCATCCGGTCGTCAGCCGCTGCAGCCGGGCGGCCTGGAACGTCGCTTTCGAAAAATCGCTGCGGCCGTTGCTGCGGGACAATCCGCTGCTGCCGGTACGGGTCGCGCCGAGAATGTTCAATCCCCGGCTGAATTCGAATTCGACCTGGTTGATGCCCAGGTAGCCGTCCACGTAGTCGTGGACGCCGCCGAAACGCAGCACGCTGGCGCGATCCCTCGAAAACGCGGTGCCGAGCACCGTGGTTTCCGAGTCGCGATAGCCGAAGGTTCCGCTCAGGCGCAGATTCTCCCGCCGCGAGCGGATCGCCGGATACGACAGCACGACGTCACCGCTCGTGCTGCTGCTCTGGAACTGCAGCGGCGCGAGCGTGAAACCGGGCTCGGACAGGATGCGCCGGCCCGAAACCGCCAGTTGCGCGCCTTCCGCGCCGAACGGAATGTCCTGTGACAGCTCGCCGAAGCGCAGTTCGTCGGTCTGGCTGCCCAGCACGCCGCGGAACCGCGTGCGCCCCTGCAGCGAATTCAGTCCCGCGCCGCCCTGGAGCTGGTAAGGCCCGACGTAACGGGTGCCGCGGTTGTCCACGCCCGCATAACCGTCGATGCGGCTCTGCTGCACCAGCAGCGTCAGATCCGACGCGCCCTGCACGTCGGGCGAGGCCGACAGCAGCACGCGCGCCGACATCCCCGGCAGATCGTTCGCCAGCAGCAGGTAGCGCTCCAGGTCCGCCGCGCGCAAGGGCCGCGAGGCCCTTATTTTTTCCAGGTAACGCCACAGGACCGCGTCGTCGCCGAACGTCCGGCCTTCGATGCGCACGGCGTCGATGAATCCCTCCACCACGCGCAGGCGCATCGTGCCCGACTCGACGCTCTGCTCCGGCACCACGGCGCGGGACAGGATGTAACCGTCGCCGCGGTATTTCGCCGTGATGCGCCGCGCGATTTCCAGAAGCTCCCGGTAACCGATCTCCTTCGACAGGAATTCCCCGTACAAGGGCGCCAGTTCGGCGGTGCCGTACACCGAGGCGCCGTCGATCCTCAGCGCGGCAAGCACGAACCTGGAAGCGTCCTCCACCGGTGGCGGAACATCGACGGGCTGACGCACCTCGGGCACCGGCGACGCGCCGGGACGTTTGGGTTCGCCCAGCCGCCGCTCTATCTGCCCGGGGTCCACGGTGGGCGGCACGAGCGGCTGCGCAGTTGCCGGCGCACCGTGGAGCATCGCCCCCATGATCGCTGCCGCGGCGGGCAGCCGGAGACGCCCGACATGACGACGCCGCGCGCCGCCACCGGCGGCAACCGAATTCCCCTGATTTTGCGATTCCAATTCAGCTCACATGGTCCCCGTTCTTGTGGCCGAATCTTAGGGTTCCGGAATCGCCGCTGCTGTTAAAAAATGTTAACCCGCGCGCAAACGACTGACGGCAACGCCGCGCGGGATTGCATCATGATGGATGACTGCTGCGACCGGCCCGGCCTTTGCGCCGGAATCGCCCGATGCTTCAGTCGCTGGCTGCGAACTGCGTCCGGACCAGGCAAAAATACAAAAATATCAATAAAATCAAATGCTTATATAACTTCATCATCAGGTACCGCAGAAAGTCTGATAACCCGCGGACTCGCTGGCCGACGCCGGATGCACATAGGCCGAGAATTCAATTCGCTCGTCAAACGGCCGCTGCAACACCGTCAGCAGTTTTTCAAACGGCGCATGGTCGCCGAGATCCACCGCGGCCGCCAGCGCTTCTTCGACTTTATGGTTGCGCGGAATGTAGACCGGATTCACCGCGCGCATCGCCTGCGCACGTTGTGCGGGGTCGATGCCTTCGGTGTTGAGGCGCGCGCGCCAGCGCGGCAGCCAGGCATCGAGTTTCGCATCGCCGGCGTACAGTTGCCGCAGCCCGCCCTCGCGCGAGGCATCGGCTGATTCGGCGGCATCCGCCAGCCGGCGGAAGGCCTGCGTGAAATCAACGCCCTGACCTTCCATGCCGGCAAGGAAATTCTGCGCCAGTTCGAGATCGCCATTTTCTTCCTGCGCCAGTCCGAGTTTTTTGCGCATGCCGGCGAGCCAGTGGCGCTCGTAGCGCGACTGGAAACCGCCGAGGATCTCCATCGCACCTTCCACGGCCTTGTCCTGATCGCCGCCGCTTTCGCCGGCCAGCAGCGGCAGCAGCGCCTCGGCGAAACGCGCGAGGTTCCAGTTGGCGATCGGCGGCTGGTTCACATAGGCATAGCGGCCGTATTCGTCGATGGAACTGAACACGGTCTTCGGATCATAACGGTCCATGAAGGCGCAGGGGCCGTAATCGATGGTCTCGCCGGACAGCGTCATGTTGTCGGTGTTCATCACGCCGTGGATGAAGCCGACGTTCATCCACTGTGCGATCAGCGCCGCCTGCCGGTCGCACAGCGCGCGCAGCAGCTCGAAATACGGCCTGTCCGCGCCCCTGATCTCCGGGTAATGTCGGTCGATCACGTAATCCGCGAGCTTCTTCAGCAGCGCCTCGTCGCCGCGCGCGGTGACAAACTGGAAAGTCCCGACGCGGATGTGGCTCGCCGCAACCCGTGTCAGCACCGCCCCCGGCAGATTGCGCTCGCGTCGCACGAACTCGCCGGTGGTCACGGCAGCCAGCGCGCGTGTAGTCGGGATGCCCAGCGCATGCATCGCCTCGCCGATCAGGTACTCGCGCAGCACCGGCCCCAGCGCCGCCTTGCCGTCGCCGCCGCGCGAAAACGGCGTGCGACCGGAGCCCTTGAACGCGACGTCGCGGCGGCGCCCCTTCTTGTCGATCACCTCGCCCAGCAGCAGCGCGCGGCCGTCGCCGAGCTGCGGCGAGAAGCCGCCGAACTGGTGGCCGGCATAGGCCAGCGCGATGGTCACCGTGCCTTCAGGGAGTTTGTTGCCGGAAAAGATCAGTGCGCCTTCCGGAGAATCGAACACCTGCGCATCGAGCCCCAGATCTTCGGCCAGCGCATGATTGAATTTGATCAGCCTGGGCTGCGGAACCTCGGCCGCTTTCCACGGCACATACAAGCCCTCAAGATCACGGGCGTAAGTATTTACGAAACGCAAAACTGATGATACGGACGTGGCTTTCGTCTTCACGAAATCATGATAGACCAAGATTTGAAATAGCTCACATAAGAATAAGGAGACCCCAATCGGGGCGTATCAGGTTGATCAAGGACATTTAACACCAATGACGTCGTTATATTGCCCCTGAGGCCATGCGGTAGCTCGCCACCGATAGGCTCCAGGACCGATGAACCGTAACTCCCACTCGCGCATCTCGTCAGGAATTCCCTTCAGTTCAGGACCGTATTTGATAATCAGACTGTTGGGCTCAGCTCGCACTACAGCCGCGTTGTACTCGGTGAGCATGGCACCAGTGCTAACCCTCCACTTACGGTCCAGCTTAAATGTGAGCCGCTTCCTGTCGGGACTAACCACAAAGTTCTGATGCAGATTGTCTGGGCGGCAACCAAACTTGGCCTCGACGCTCTCCGCCCACTTCCCGCTCAGCAATGACCAGTCAAACGATTGGGCATATGACATGAAAGGAAGACTCATGAGCCCTGCAAAAGTAATTATTCTGATTCGCATGCAGATCATTGACACACCTCGCAGATTACAGGATTTTCTGTTTTATGGATTCCATACTTCACCAGACCTCTTACGATTCATGTTGCCAGCTAATACTCATACTCATCCATTTCTGCTGCTCACGCGCAAAACATAGAACGGAAAATCAAAACTCCACCACACTCCGTATCGACTCCCCGGCATGCATCAGATCGAACCCTTTATTAAAGCAGTTAGGGTCAGTGTTTTTCACCTCGCCCCACACTAAACTTCAACGCCTGCGATAAATTTCCCGGCGATGACCGATGGACAGCGCGTGAACAACCAGCCGCTGATCCTGTATTTCGCAGATGACGCGAAAATCACCAATGCGATAGCGCCACAAGCCGGCAAGCTCCCCGCGCAGCGCTTCGCCGAAATGCCGTGGATTGCCCGTCCCCTCCAGTCTCGATTCCAGCCAGTCGAGGATGCGCGCCGCAGCGGGACGATCAAGCTTCGCGAGCTGCTTTTGTGCAAACCCCGAAATTTCAACCGTCCAGGCCAAGCGATTTCCTGACCTCGGCGATGGATTTCGCGCGACCACCTGCTTTACGCGCCTGCTCGGTAAGCGTGATGTCCTCCCGGTCTTCCAGGTAACGCACTACGGCTTCACGCACCACGCCGCTCTTGGTGCTGCCGGTAGCTTCGGCAATGCGCGCAATCGCGGCCTCCAGTTGTTTCTCCAGTCTTACAGCCAGCATGGCGAACCTCCGTATCGTGTCACCTCAATGGTATGACATTGTATGACAGTCAGGCCACCTTCTGTCTGGAATCTTAAATAATTAAATAAAATCAATAATTTAAAAAATTTCGATCAGAACTCGACTACGCTCCGTATTGACTCACCCGAATGCATCAGATCGAAGCCCTTGTTGATCTCGTCCAGCTTCAACTTGTGCGTGATCAGGTCGTCGATGTTGATCTTGCCGTCCATGTACCAGTCGACGATCTTCGGCACGTCGCGCCGGCCCTTGGCGCCGCCGAAGGCGGTGCCTTTCCACACGCGGCCGGTCACGAGTTGAAACGGCCGGGTTTTGATTTCCTGTCCCGCGCCGGCGACGCCGATGATCACCGACACACCCCAGCCCTTGTGGCAGCACTCCAGCGCCTGGCGCATCACGTCGACGTTGCCGATACACTCGAAGCTGTAGTCGGCGCCACCCCTGGTCAGGTTCACCAGGTACGGCACGAGGTCGCCTTCGACTTCCTTCGGATTGACGAAATGGGTCATGCCGAATTTCTCGGCCAGCGGCTTGCGCGAGGGATTCAGGTCGACGCCGACGATCATGTTGGCGCCGGCCATGCGCGCGCCCTGGATCACGTTGAGGCCGATGCCGCCGAGGCCGAATACAACGACGTTCGCGCCCGGCTCCACTTTCGCGGTGTTGATCACCGCGCCGATGCCGGTGGTCACGCCGCAGCCGATGTAGCAGACCTTGTCGAAGGGCGCGTCCTCGCGGATTTTCGCGAGCGCGATCTCCGGCACCACGGTGTGGTTGGCGAAGGTCGAGGTCCCCATGTAATGGAACACCTTCTCGCCGCCGATGGAAAAGCGGCTGCTGCCGTCGGGCATCACGCCCTGGCCCTGGGTGACGCGGATCGCCTGGCACAGGTTGGTCTTGCCGCTGAGGCAGTACTCGCACTGGCGGCATTCCGGCGTGTAGAGCGGAATCACGTGATCGCCCTTCTTCAGGCTGGTGACGCCGGGGCCGATGTCCACCACCACGCCCGCGCCCTCGTGACCGAGGATCGCCGGGAATATGCCCTCGGGGTCGGCGCCGGAACGCGTGAACTCGTCGGTGTGGCACAGGCCGGTGGCCTTGATCTCCACCAGCACTTCGCCCGCGCGCGGGCCGTCGAGGTCGACGGTTTCAACGGTCAGCGGTGCTCCGGCCTTGTGCGCGACGGCGGCTCTGGTTTTCATGCGGCTTCTCCTGTGGATTCCAAGAATTAGACGAAACGGGAAATGGCAATAAGCTGCAACAAACGGCAACGAACGGATCAGCCGCCGAGCAGCGCGCGGGTCGCGGTGACACCCTCGCGCGCGGCCTCCGCCGCGGGCCGCGCCCACAACTCCGGGTTCGGCGCCTCGTAACTGAGGTATCCCTGATAACTTTTTTCGGCGAGCAACGCAAACACCTCCGCCCAGCGCACGCAGCCCCGCCCCGGCGCCAGGCGGTCGGTCGGCCGCAGCATGCCCTGGGGCGCGGTCGGCGGCACGTCGCTGTACTGGACGGCGAAGATGTGCTCCGCCGGCACGCCAGCGAAACCGCGCCCGCCGGAACCGCTGCGTTCGAGGTGGTAGGTGTCGAGCAGCAGGCCGAAGGCCGAGTGCGCGACCCGCGCATGCAGTTCCCGCGCGATGTCCAGCGTGTTCATGGTCGTGTGCGCCGAGCTGTATTCCCAGGCGAGGCGCAGGCCGTGGCCGGCGGCGACATCGGCCGCCGCGCGCATGTTGCCCACCGCGGCGTCGAGGCTGCCGGTGGCCTGCCCGGTGGCGGTCATGATCATGCCGCAGCCAACAGCCCCGGCAATGACACAGGTCTCGTCGAGCACGGCCAGCAGGCGCTCACGCTCGGCACCGGCGGCGAACAGCAGGCCGTACTCGGTGCCCGTCACGGCCACCGGAATGCCCGCGGCACGGATCATCGCGATGACTTCATCGCGCGTGCGCCCGGCCCCGTACGCCTGCATCACGTCGCTGCGGCGGATCTCGACGGCGTTCCAGCCGGCGTCGCGCGCGACCCGCAGCACTTCCGGAAACGGCGTCGATTCCAGAGTCCAGGTGTGCAACGCGAGGCGGCGGGAAAAATGCGCGGCATCGGGTTTCGGCTTGAACATGGGGTCGGACAATCGGGGGTAAACTGCCATTCTAGTATGGCATCTTCACTCGCACCCGCCGCAACGCCCGCCAGTCGCGGCCGCTTCGCGCCCTCCCCCAGCGGTCCCCTACATTTCGGCTCGCTGGTCGCCGCCGTCGGCAGCTACCTCGACGCCCGCGCGAACGGAAGCACCTGGCTGCTGCGCATCGACGACCTCGACCGGCAGCGCACGGTGCCCGGCGCCGCGGATGCGATCCTGCGGGCGCTGGAAACGCTGGGCATGCACTGGGACGAAGCGGTGCTGTATCAGAGCACGCGCGACGAGGCCTACCAGGCGGCGCTCGACAGGCTGAAAAAACACGGCCTGGTGTACCCCTGCGCCTGCAGCCGCCGCGAGATCGCCGACTCGGCGGTGGCCGGCATCGACGGCCCCGTGTATCCCGGCACCTGCCGCAAGGGCCTGCTGCCCGGACGCAGCGCGCGCGCCGAACGCGTGCTGACCGGCGGCGATCCGGTCGGGTTCGAGGACGCCGTGCAGGGCCGCATCGCCCACAACATCGAGCGCCAGATCGGGGACTTCGTGCTGAAACGCGCCGACGGGCAGCACGCCTACCAGTTGGCGGTGGTCGTCGACGACGCGGAACAAGGCATCACCGACGTCGTGCGCGGCGCGGATCTGCTCGATTCGACGCCGCGGCAGATTTACCTGCAGCGGCTGCTGGATTATCCGGAACCGCGTTACGCCCACCTGCCGGTGGCCGTCAATGTCGTCGGCGAAAAACTGTCCAAGCAGACGCTGGCGCGCGCGATCGATCCGGCCGTGCCGGTGCCGCTGCTGAATGCGGCGCTGGAATTCCTCGGACAGTCCGCGATCGCGGACTGCGCGCCGGGAGACACGGCAGCCTTCTGGCCGCGGGCCATCACCGGCTGGCGGATCGCGCGCGTGCCGCGGCGGCGCGCGCTGCCGGCGCCGGAGAATCCCGGCGCCGGTGCCACAGACTGAGGGCTAGATGATCTTTTTCGCGCGCAGCGCGGCGATGCGCCCGGCGTCGTAGCCGAGCTCGCCAAGGATGGCGTCGTTGTCGGCGCCGACCTTGCGCGGCGGCGTGTCGGCGCGCGGCCCGTCGTGGGCGAAGGTGAAGGGCGACAGCGGCACCCTGAGGTCTTTCGCGAAGCCGGTCGCCGACGGCGGGAACGAGTGGAACAGCCCGCGCGATTCCGTCTGCGCCTCCGCCATGCACTCGGGAATCGTGCGCACGCGGCCGGCCGGCGCGCCGGCCTCGTTGAACAGCGGCTCCCATTCCGCCGCGGTCTTCGCCATCAGCTTTTCCTGCATCAGCGCGCGCAGCGCCGGGATGTTCTCGCGCCTCGCGGGCACCGTCGCGAACCGCGGATCGTCGTTGAGCGCGGTCAGGCCCAGCACCTTCAGCAGTCCCTGGTGCTGGTGTTCCTCGTTGATCGCGAAGGCGATCAGGCCGTCGGCGGTGTTGAACGTGGTCGAGGCCGGCGAACGGCTCGCGGCATCGTTGCCGCCCTGCTTCGGCGCGGCGCCGGTGTTCATGTAGGCGGTCACGACGGACGCCATCAGGATGATGTTGGTGTCGAGCATCGCAAGGTCGATGTACTGGCCCTTGCCGGTGCGCTGCTTCTGGTACAGCGCCGCCGACGCCGCGTAGGCCGCGGCGAGCCCGGTCGAATAATCGATGATCGGCGGGCCGGCCTTCAGCGGGCCGCTTTCCTTCGTGCCGGTCACGCTCATGAAGCCGGACCAGGCCTGGATCACGCTGTCGTAGGCCGGATGGCTTTTCTTGGGACCGCTGTTGCCGTAGGCGGTGATCGACATGAAGATCACCTCGGGGTTGACCTTCTTCACCGCCTCGTAACCGATGCCGCGCCGGTCGGCCGAGCCGCTGCGCAGGTTCTGCACGACGACGTCGCATTCGGCGGCGAGTTTCAGGAAGATGTCGCGGCCTTCTGGCGTGTCGAGATCGAGCGACAGGAAACGCTTGTTCGCCGACTGGGTCATGAAACCCAGCGACATGCCCTGCTGCCCGAACGAGGGATCGGCCTCGCTGCGCCAGCGCACGGTCTCACCCCTGCCCGGCGGCTCGATCTTGATGACTTCCGCACCGAGCAGCGCCAGCTGGTAGGCGCAGAACGGCCCGGCCAGCACGCGCGTGAGATCCAGCACCTTGATGCCCGCGAAGGCGCGGGGATCGTTTACCGTCCTGTCTGTCGTCATGATGCACTCCGTGAAATCCGGAACGCATCATAACAAGAGGTCCGGCACCGCCGGACCCGCGAGTTCACATTGCGCCGACGCGCTGTGGGCGCAGCTTCTCGGCGGCAACGCGCGCCTGCAGCTCGCGCAGCTGCGGCAGGATCGCGCGCGCCGCCTCTTCGCCCGCCGCGAGATTGGCGAGCTTGTGCGAGAAATCGGTGATGCGCGAGCGGACGGTTTCCGGGCGGATCACGATGTCGGCCTGCCGCGCGTCGGCGGAACCACGCCAGGACACGTCGACGGCGATGACGATGTCGGCGCCCATGTCACGCGCGACCGACGCCGGCACGCGGCTCGCCACGCCGCCGTCGACATACTCGGTGCCGCGGATGATCACCGGCCAGAACAGCCGCGGCACGCTGGCCGAGGCGCGCACGGCGAGTCCGGTGTTGCCGCGGTTGAACACCGTCATGCGGCGGGTCTCGCGCTCGGCGACCACCGCGACAAAGGGTTTCTGCAGCGCCTCGATCCTGCGACCGCCCACCATGTCGTTGATGTAATCCTGCAGCCGCCCGCCTTCGATCATGCCGGGGCCGAACAGCGTGAAGTCGAGCAGGTCGTTGTCCTCGATTTCCAGGGCCTGGGCTTCCAGCTCCTTCGCGCGCAGGCCGGCTGCGTGCAGGGAAGCGACGACCGCGCCCGAACTGACGCCGACCAGCACGTCGGCCTCGATGCCGGCCGCCTCCAGCGCCTTCAGCACGCCGACATGCGCGAACCCGCGCGAGCCGCCGGCGCCGAGCACGAGGCCGATCACCGGCTGCGGCCTGGACATCCGCTCCAGCGGCGCCGCGTACGGCGCGTCCGCGGCGACGTGGTTCACCGGCGCCGTGGCGCAGCCGGCCAGCAGGACCGCGATCAGCGGAAACAGAAGGGTTTTGACAAGGATGCTCATATCGTTTTTCGAGTGTGGAATGACCACCCGTCGCCGTCAAGGTTCCCGCCGGCGGCGATCGGAATCAACCAATTTGGCCGGCAATGGTTGTTGCCATGCGCGTGCAAACCCGACAGAATTCCGCTCTGTTTCACATACAAAAAAACACCGTCCCCTAGGAGGATCGTCATGCGCTTCAATCGCAGTTTCACCCTTCTGCTCGCCTCGTTGCTGGGATTCGCGACGGGCGCGTCCGCGGTCGCGGCCGACTATCCCGTCCGGCCGATCCGCCTCATCGTGCCCAATGCCGCGGGCAGCTCCGTGGACACGCTGGGACGGATTTTCGCCAACACCCTGACCGTCGTGGCAAAACAGCAGATCGTCGTCGACAACCGCGCCGGCGCCGGCGGCCTGATCGGCATGGAAATCGGCAAGGATGCCCAGCCCGACGGCTACACGCTGCTGTCGGCATCGACCGCCGCCATGGTCATCGGGCCGCACATCCACAAGAACCTGCCCTTCGACCCGCTGAAGGACTACGCCTTCATCTCGCTGTTCGGCAACACGCCCAACATCCTGGTCGTCAGCCCTTCGCTCCCGATCAAGACCGTGAAGGACCTGATCGACTACAACAAGTCGCGCGGCGGCAAGGCCAACATGGCTTCGGCCGGCGTCGGCTCGCAGAGCCACCTGGCCGGCGTGATGTTCCTGAACATCGCCAAGACCGAAGCGCTGCACGTGCCCTACAAGGGCGGCGGCCCCTCGGTCGCGGCCGTGGTCTCCGGCGAATCGCAGTGGACGATCACGCCCGGGCCCGCGGTGACCGGACTGGTCAGGGGCGGCAAGCTGCGCGCGGTCGCGCATACGCTGCCCGCCAGGACCCCGCTGCTGGGCGACATGCCGGCAATCGCGGAAACCGTGCCCGGCTACCAGTACGGCGGCTGGAACGGCCTGCTGGCGCCGGCGAAAACCCCGAAACCCGTGCTCGCCAAAGTGCGGGACCTGCTGATCCAGACCACGCAGAACGCCGAATTCCGCCGGCTCTTCGAACAGCAGATGACCGAGATCGTCACCAGCACGCCGGAGGAATTCCGCCGTTTCGTCGAGAACGAAACCAAGGTCATGGGGCCGGTGATTCAGGCTGCCGGTCTGACCGCAAAATAAAACCGGCAACGGGCATCCGGGGGCGGCCAGGGCCGCCCCCTTTTCATTGGGCCGGACGATCGCGGATCGCGCCACGCGTTAAAATCCGGACCCGCAGAATCACGAAACCGGAACCGCCGGATCCATGCCGGCCACCCGTGCGGCGCCTGCTGCCACCGCGCGACAACCGTTCCGTCCCCATCGACCACAGGCAGGGAGAACATCGCTTGAAAGCACTGATCGTCCACGAACACGGCCCGCTGGAAAACCTGCTGCTGGAGGAAGCGCCCGATCCCGTCCCCGGGCCGGGCGAAGTGCTGGGCGACGTGCCCGCCGCCAGCGTCAACTTCCCCGACCTCCTGGTGATCGGCGGCACCTACCAGGTGCTGCCGAAGCGCCCGTTCAGCCCGGGCAAGGACATGGCCGGCGTGGTGGCCGCGGTCGGCGCCGGCGTCACCACCTGCAAGCCGGGGGACCGCGTCGCCGCGCAGAACGAATACGGTGCCTATGCCCAGAAATGCGTGGTGCCGCAGCACAACTGCTATCCGATGCCGGAATCGATGAGTTTCGCGGACGCCGCGGCGATGGGCATCGCCTATCCGACCGCGCATTTCGCAATCGTCGAGCGCGGCCAGTACCGGCCCGGTGAAACCATCCTCGTCAACGGCGCCGCCGGCGGGGTCGGCATCGCCGCCATCCAGGTGGGCAAGGCGCTGGGCGCGACGGTGATCGCCAGCGTCGGCAACGCCGAAAAAGCCGCGCTGGCGAAGCAGCACGGCGCGGACCACGTGGTACGCACCGACGTGCCCGATCTGCGCAACGCCTTCCGCGATCAGGTGCTCGCCGCCGCCGGCAAGCGCGGCGTCGACATCATCGTCGATCCGGTCGGCGGCGATGTCTTCGACGCCAGCCTCAGGGTCATCGCCTGGTCCGGGCGAATCGTCGTCGTCGGTTTCGCCGAAGGCCGCATTCCCGAAGTGAAGGCCGGCCACCTGCTGGTGAAAAACATCGCGCTGCTCGGCCTGCAGTACAGCGCCTACCGCGACCGCCAGCCGGAAAAGGTGCAGCGTGTGCAGCGCGAGCTGTTCGACTGGTACGTCGCCGGCAGGATCAAACCCCACGTGATGGCGGCTTTCCCGCTGGAGCAATACCGCGAAGCCCTGTGCACGGTGCGCGAGCGCAAGGTGGTGGGCAAGGTCGTGATCCTGACGCGGCCGTGACGGGGTAATTCTATAAGTATTTGTTTTTAAACATTTTTTTATAGAACGGCAAGATCCGGGAAAATCGGCCGGCATGGCGCCGGACCATGATGGCGGCATACCGCCAACTGGGTATGATGCAAGCTGACACGCAGCACCCGTTGCAAGGGGGCCGGGGAAGACATGCGGTTCAGCACAAAAAATCCGACCGAAAAAACGCCGCGTGAAACACGCGGCCCGCGGCCGGATTTCCTGCAACTGCTGATCCCCGCCGCGGTCAGCCTGGCGGTGATCCTCGTCGGCACGCTGGCGGTGAACATGCAGGCACGCGAAATCGAAGGCCGCCGCCAGGTCGATCTGCTGACGGCGGGATCCTCGCTGCGCACCCGCCTGAGCCGGGAGCTGAACAGCGTGCTCTACCTGACCAGCGGCATGTCCAGCTACCTCGCGGTGCGCCATGGTAGCCTCGAGCGCAAGGAAGTCGAGGCGATACTCGGCGGCCTTTACCGCGACGCCCGCCACGTGCGCAATTTTGCGGTGGCCGTCGGCTACCGCCTGACCTATGTCTACCCGGTCAAGGGCAACGAGAAGGCGATCGGCCTGCATTACCCCGACGCGCCCTCCCAGTGGCCCGACGTCAAACGCGCCGCCGAAAGCGGCACGCCGCTGCTGATCGGTCCGATTCCGCTGGTGCAGGGCGGCACCGGCCTGATCTACCGGGTGCCGATCTACATCGAAGGCCGCTACTGGGGCCTGCTGTCCTCGGTGATCAATTCGGAGTCGCTGCTGCGCACCGCCATCGCCGAAAGCGCGTCGAGCGGTAACGCGATCGCAATCCGCGGCAGAAACGGCGCCGGCATGGCGGGCGAGGTGTTCTGGGGCGACCCGGCACTGTTCTCGGCTCCGGACGCCCAGCATGTCGATGTCGAGGTGCCCGGCGGCAAGTGGGTGATCGCGCTGCGCCACACCACGCCACCGCCGCGGTTCGCGCTGTGGTTGATGCACGCCCTGGTCTGGCTTCTTGCGGCGATACTGGGATGGGGCACGCTGTTGGTGCTGGAACAGCGCGCCCGCCTCGCGCAGCTCGCGCTGTTCGACCCGCTGACTGGCCTGCCCAACCGCCTGCTGGTGCGTGACCGCATCGACCGCGCGATGTCCGGCCTGCGCCGCGACCGGAGCCGGACCTGCCTGCTGCTGTTCATCGATCTCGACGGCTTCAAGCAGGTCAACGACAGGCTGGGCCACAAGGCCGGCGACACCGCCCTGCAACACACGGCGCAGCGCATCGCCGGCGCGGTACGTGAATCCGACACGGTGGGCCGCTGGGGCGGCGACGAGTTCGTCGTGTTCATGGAAAACGTCGATCGCGCCAATGTCGGCGAAATGGTCGCCAAGGTGCGCCAGGTGGTCGGATTGCCGACGAACTATGCGCAGCAGCAATTCTCCGTGGGCGCCTCGATAGGCCTCGCCTTCGCGCCGGACGACGGCAGCACGCTGGAGGATCTGCTGCGCGCCGCCGATGCCCGCATGTACGAAAACAAGGCGCTGCGGCGCGAGGACAGGCCGCGGGACGCTACCTGAACATCAGCGGCAGCCCGCTCAGGATCAGGACCGCGCAGACCACGCGCCGGAACGTCGCCTCGCTCATGCCGGTGTGGATGCGGTCGCCGAGGAATATCCCGGCCAGCATGAACGGCAGCGCCGCCGCGAACAGCAGCAGCGACTCGCGCCGAACTCGCCCACCGTCCAGTAACCGATGCCGCGCACCACCGCCAGCGTCATCATCAGCACCGCGAGCGTGCCGCGGAACTGTTCCTTGGTGACGCGCATCGCGTCCATGTAGACCGCGAAAAACAGGCTCGCCATCGTGCCGAACATCGTGCCCACCGCGCCGGCGAGGAAACTCGCCGCGGTGGCAACCGCCCGCGGCAGGTGCCCGGACCCGCCGCCGCGGGTCTGCCACAGCGCGTACAGCCCATACCCCGTCACCAGCGCGCCGAGGCCGCGTGTCAGCCACTCGGCATCGAGCGTCTTGAACAGCCACAGGCCGAGCAATATGCCCAGCGAGCACGAGGGCAGGATTTTCAGGATCATCGGCAACGACACATGCCGCCGGTCCTTGCCGAACAGCGTCGCCGACGACGAGATGGTCAGCAGCGTCCACACCGGCACCAGCGTCTTCATCGGGATCACCAGCGCCAGCAGCGGCATCGCGGCGAAGCCGCCGAAGCCGGTGCTGCCGCGCAGCGCGTAGCTCGCGACCAGCACGACGATGCAGTAGATCTCCGCCAGCGGCGAAAGACCGGTCATGCCGCCGCGTGCCCGCCCAGTTCGATCAGCCGCATGATTTCGGCCGCGGCGGCCTGCGCCTCCTCGCGCGTCAAGCGTTCGGCCGCTTCTCCGTCCCGCCTGCGGATCGCCGCCAGCATCGCGCGCAGGCCCTTGACGCTCTCCTTCGAGCGGCTGTCCGAGCGCTGCGGGTGGGAGAGGCCCAGCGCGCGCCAGCGCCAGATGCGCGCATGCAGCGTGCCCAGCATCGAGGACAGCGTCTCGCTGCCGGCCCCTTCGAACAGCACTTCGTAGAACCGGTTCTTGGTTTCCAGCACTTCCTGCGCGTCGCCGCGTTCGTAGGCGCCCGCGACGACATCCAGCGCCTGCGCCAGGCGTTTCAGATCGGCATCGCCGGCGTTCTGCACGAACAGCCGCGCCGCCAGCCCCTCCAGCACCGCGCGGATGGTGTACAGATCCTTGGCTTCGGCGAGCGACAGTTCGCGCACCACCGGACCCTTGTTCGGCACGTTGGCGATCAGGCCCTCGGACTCCAACTGGCGCAGCGCCTCGCGGATCACCGTGCGCGACACGCCCATCATCTCGGTCAGTTCGCGTTCCGTCAGCCGCGCACCGGGCGCGAGGCGGCCGTCGATGATCGCGCGGCGCAGGCCATCGAGCACCTGCAACCGCAACGGCGCCGCAAGTTTCTGAATTCCTTCGATTTTCGGATTGTTCATGATGTCTGCTGCCGGCGGTTGTTGACCATCCCGTATTACCGTAATACGATATTACGGTCTGATGTGCAGGGCAAGCTCGCAGCGCAACGCAGCACAAGTTTCCTGCTGCCAGCATCGGTTTCTTGCCGCCGGCATCACCTGTTCGACCATTCCGCCATTTCAATTCCGAAATCAGTGAGGAGCACGCCACCATGAGCACCCCCGTCAAAGTCGGCATCGTCGGCCTCGGCCGCTGGGCCAAGGTCCTGACCCGCGCCGCCAAGCAGTCGAGCAAGGTCCAGATCGTCGCCGGCTACAGCCGCTCGCAGGAAAAGCGCGACGCGTTCGCGAAAGAGATGGGCGTGCCCGCGGTGCCCGACATGCAGGCCATGCTGTCGAATCCCGAGATCAAGGGCGTGATCCTGACCGTGCCCAACGAGCAGCACCTGCCGATGGCCGAAATCGTCGCCAAGGGCGGCAAGCACGTCTACACCGAGAAGCCGATCTCGCAGACGCTGGAAGACGGCCTGAAAATCGAGGCACTACAGAAGCAGCACGGCATCACCGTCACCGTCGGCCACAGCGCGCGGCTGATGGCCGGCATCCGCATCATCAAGGAAAAGATCGACGCCGGCGAACTCGGCCGCGTCGCCTTCATCGAAGCCAACTTCTCCAACGAGCGCGCGCTGGAACTGACGCCGCAGACCTGGCGCTGGTACAAGGACCGCGCCCCCGGCGGCCCGCTGTCGCAACTGGCGATCCACCAGTTCGACGTGCTGCACCTGCTCGGCGGCGAAGTGCAGGAAGTTTCGTCGATGGCCTCCAAGCTGTCGCCGGTCGGCGCCGAGGTCGACGACCAGTCGATGACGCTGGTGCGGTTCAAGGACGGCAAGGTCGGTTACGTCGGCTCCTGCTGGACCTCGCCCGGCATTTTCGCCGTGCGCGTGTTCGGCTCGAAGGGCCTGATGCACTACGAAATCGACTTCGGCACCTGGGACACCCCGCACCTGCTGCACAAAAACTCCGTGCTCTACATCCAGCGCGGCAAGGACGGCTGGGCCAAGCGCGAGGACATCAAGCTGCCGGAGAGCGACATGTTCCGCGCCGAGCTCGAAGCCTTCGCCGACAGTTGCGTATCCGGCAAGCCGAACGAACTGACCGCCCACAACGGCAACGTCGCGGTGGCGATGACCAATGCCGCGCTGAAGTCGATCGACCGCAAGGGCCAGTGCGTGACCATCGAGGAAGTCATGAACGACGCGAAACGCGCGGCGTGAACATCCGGCGCATGTCATGACAACCGACGTCGTCATTCCGGCGCAAGCCGGAATCCAGGCTTTTGGGATCGCCCGGAAAATTCCCTGGACTCCGGCTTACGCCGGAGTGACGGCCTGTAATCCACCAGCACCATAGTTCGGAATCCATCATGTCCAAACCCGCAACCCGCTACTTCATCGACCTCACCCAGCCCGAGATCGCGGCGCAGTTGAAGAAAAACCCGCTGGTGATCCTGCCCGCGGGCAGCGTCGAGCAGCACGGACCGCACCTGCCGACCGGCACCGACATCTATGCCGCCAACGTGATCGGCCACGCCGTGGCCGAGCGCATGGACGGTCTGGTGCTGCCGGGCGGCCCACTCGGCGTGACGCCGATGCACATGCCTTTCGAGGGCACGATCACGCTGACGCCGGACACCTATCAGCGCGTCGTCACCGAAACCTGCGCCTCCACCGCGCAGCATGGCGCGAAGCGGCTGCTGATCCTGAACTGGCACGAAGGCAACATCCCGTCGCTGGCCATCGCCTCCGAAAAGCTGCACCGCGAAGTCGGCATGAGCGTGATCGTGGTCCAGGCCTGCTACGTCGCCGCCGAGCTCTACGGCCACGACTGCGGCGGCCTGACCCACGGCGGCGAGATCGAGGCGCTGGCCGTGCTGGCCTACCAGCCGGAGCTGGTGCATCTCGACCGCATCGACTACTCCTCGGACCACGGCCACGGCCGCAAATGGGACCGCCTGCGCCGCACCCGCAGCTACCAGCCGGTGCTGCGCGACATCAAAACCATCGCCGCGACAGGCTGGTACGGCGCGCCTGAGCACGCCACCGCGGCGAAAGGCCTAAAAATGCTCAACGACATCGCCGACGCCATCGCCAAGGAGTGCGCCGAGATCTTCGCGCTGCTCGACGAAGCCCAAGGCGGCACCGCCGAGATCAAGCATCTGAAAGTGGCCAGCTGACCATGGCAAAAGTCCTCACCCAGGCCAAAGCCAAAAGCATGGGCCTGCCCGGCCGCAAGTCGCTGGAAATCGTCTCCGGCGAAAAAGGCTCGGAATCGGTGACGCTGCGGCTGGTCGAAATCCCGCCGGAGAAGCCCGGCGACGCGCCGCGCGGCAGGCACTTCCACCAGGGCTTCGAGGAATGCATTTTCGTGATGTCCGGCGAAGGCTGCACCGAGGCCGACAGCGGCAGTTATCCGCTGAAAGCCGGCGACACCATCCTGATTCCCTCCGGTGAAAAACACGCCACGCGCAACACCGGCGCGGAGCCGCTGGTGCTGCTGTGCTTTTTCCCGATAGCTGATATTGCCAAACGCACCCAGGAACAGAAGCCCTGAACCATTCCCGGCGACCAGCGCCTTGGACACGCCCCCTTCAATCCTCAATCCGCATTCCTCAATCCCGCAATGAGCATCGACGTCGTCTGTCTCCGCCCCGAAGCCGATTTCACCCGCGTCGGCGTCACGCCGCCGGGCCACCTCAACATCGCCTACCGCAAGCCCGACGATGCCGATCTGCCGGCGCTGATGAAACAGGCGCGCGCGGTGGTCATGCCCGCGGTCGGGCCGAAACTGCCGGCGTCACTGTTCGAGGGCACGTCGCTGAAAGTCGTGCAGATCACCGGCGCCGGCGTCGACCGGCTCGACGAAGCCGCGCTGAAGAAATTCGGCATTCCGGTGGCCAACGTGCCCGGCGGCAGCAACTCCGCATTGGCCGAATACACCACCGCCTGCGCCTCGGTCCTGCTGCGCCGCTTCGCCTGGGCCGATGCCGAGATCAAGAAGGGCAACTACGTGCCTTTCCGCAACCGCATGATGGCCGACAATCTCGCCGGCATCGACGGCGCCACTGTCGGCGTGGTCGGCATGGGCGTCATCGGCATGGCCGTCGCGCAGGCTTTCCACCGCATCGGCTGCCGCATCGTGTATTTCGATCCGGTACTGAAGGACAAGTCGCAGGCCGACACGATGGGCGCGAAGGCGCTGGCGCTCGACGACCTGCTGAAAACCGCCGACGTGGTCACGCTGCACGTGCCGCTGCTGCCGGCGACGACGAAGCTGATCGGCGCCGCCCGGCTCGCGCTGATGAAGCCGGAAGCGGTGCTGATCAATGGCGCCCGCGGCGGCGTGGTCGACGAGGCCGCGCTGGCGCAGGCGCTGAAGGACGGGCGCATCGCCGGCGCAGCGGTCGATGTCTACAGCATCGAACCGGCCACGGCCGACAATCCGCTGCTGCAGCTCGGGGGCGAGGCCGCCTCGCGCCTGCTGCTGACGCCCCACGTCGCCGGCGTGACCCGCCAGTCCGCGGCCTTTCTGTTCAGGGCGTCCTGGGAAAATGTCCAGCATGTGTTGAACGGCGGCGCGACCGCAAACCGCGTCTACTAGAATACGGGGCAGGCGGCGCCCCGCGCTGCCGCAACAGGAGGAGCCCCGTTGAAATCCCGCAATCCCCTCGGTATCGCCGTCATCGGCGCCGGCCGCATCGGCACGCTGCGCGCGCGTCTCGCGGCCAAGCACCCCTCCGTCGGTTTCCTGGCCATCGCCGACCGCGATCCGGAGAAGGCGGCGGCGCTGGCAAAAACCACCGGCGCCGACCTGCATTCGGCGAACAATTTCGAAATCATCGAGTGCCCCGAAGTCACCGCGGTGTTCGTGTCCACGCCCGAGGGCGAGCACGCGGCGCCGGTGAAGCGCGCGCTGGAGCTGGGCAAGCCGGTGCTGGTGGAAAAACCCATCGCGCTGGCGCTGAACGACGCCGAGGACATCCTCGCGGTGCTGAAGGCCACCGGCGGCGACCTGCGCATCGGCTACAGCCGCCGCTACAAGGAATGCTACCTGCGCGCCAAGGAGCAGATGATCCAGGGCCGGCTCGGCCGCGTCACCGGCGGACTCGCCCGCGTCTACAACTCGCGCGCCCAGGCCTTCGCGATCCTGAAGCGCGATCCGCACGCGACGCCGGTGCTGGACGTGCTGACCTACTATGTCGACCTGATGTGCTGGTTCCTCGAGGGCAATCCGCCGGTGGAAATCGTCGCCCGCGGCCAGAAGGGCATCTTCCGTGACGCCGGTTACGGCGCCGACGACGTGACCTGGGCCATCGTCACCTTCGCCGACGGCGCGGTGGTCAACTTCGGGGTCAGCTACGCGCTGCCCGCGCGTTACCCGACGCTGGGCCAGTCGGACCGCCTCGAACTGCTGGGCACCGAGGGCACGATGATCGTCGACGACGATCACATGGACCACATCCTCTATTCCGACAAGGGCATCCCGCATGCCTACGTGCCGGATCACGCGGTGAACATGGCTTTCCTCGGCAGCAATACCGCCGGCGACTGGGCCGTCGGCGATTTCTGGGGGCCGCTGGGCAACGAAACCCGCGCCTGGCTCGACCACCTGGTCACCGGCCAGCCGACGGTGCACACCACGCCGGAACAGGCGATGATCAACCTGCAGACCACGATCGCCATCGAACGCTCGGCGCGCGACGGCAAGCCGGTGCGGCTGCCGCTGGAGACCTGACGCGACAACGGATCAACGGATACAACAACGCGCAACAAAACCGGAGGAGAACCATGTTTCGCACGACACTCATCGCCTGCGGGCTCGCCATCGCCACGATCGCGCAGGCCCAGGATTACCCCAGCCGCCCCGTGCGGATGATCTCGCCCAACCCGCCCAGCGGCGCCAACGACACCATCGGCCGCATCATCGCCATCAAGCTGGGCGAGGTGCTGGGCCAGTCGATGGTCATCGACAACCGCGGCGGCGCCGGCGGCACCCTGGGCGCGGAAATCGCCGCCCAGGCCAATGCCGACGGCTACACGCTGCTCGCCGGATCGGTGTCGACGCATTCCTTCTCGCCGGCGCTGCGCGCAAAGCTCAACTACGATCCGGTCGGGGATTTCGCGCCAATCTCGCTGTTCGCGATCTCGCAGAACCTGCTGGTCGTCAATCCCTCGCTGAAAGCCTCGTCGGTGAAGGAACTGGTCGCGCTGGCGAAATCGAAGCCGAAGGCGCTGAACTACGCCTCCGGCGGCACCGGCTCGACCAGCCATTACGCCATCGCGCTGTTCGTGCACCGCGCCGGCATCGACAGGGACACCATACACATCCCGTACAAGGGCGGCGCGCCGTCGGTGGCGGCGACGATGTCCGGCGAAACCCAGTTCTATTTCGGCCCGATGGCCAGCATGACCTCGCAGGTGCAGGCCGGGAAGTTGCGCGCGCTGGCGGTCGGCGGCATCAAGCGCTCCCCCACGCTGCCCGACGTGCCCACCGTCGCCGAAGCCGGCATCCCGACCTACCAGTCCTTCGGCTGGTTCGGCATGCTCGCGCCGGCGAAAACGCCGGAACCCGTCATCCGCAAGCTCAACCAGGCGGTCGCCACCGCGGTCAACTCGGCGGACGTCAGCCAGCGCTTCCTGCAGCTGGGTGTGGATCCGGTGCACAACACGCCGGCGGAGTTCCGCGCCTTCATCGCCGACCAGCTGGTCCGCTACCGGACCGCAGTGAAGGAACTCGGCCTGAAGGCCGACTGATCCGGAAAAAACACGGGGCCGCCACTGCGGGCGACCCCGTGTCACCACCACCGATCACCCCCTTTCCAGAGCACTGCTTCCCGTCTGCGGCGGTTTTGCCGCCGCGCCACCGTCAAACACCGCCCGCCAGTCCACCCGCGCCGTCAACTGCATCAGCACGAACAGCGTCAGCACCGCGCCCAGCGTTACCGCGAGCCCGGTCAGCCCCTTGAAGAAAAACGCATACGAAAACAGCACCAGGTAGAGCAGCTGCGCCGCGCCCGCGGCAAGAAACGCATAAGAACCGCCGATCGCCGCACGCAGGTAGGACAGGGTCAGGAACAGCGAGACGGCCGCGGCGGTGCCGAAGGCGAGATGGATGCTGACCTGGTCCGCGAGATAGGCAAACAGCAGGTGGAAGGAAAAAAACGCGGCGGCGAGAAAGAAAAAGTGCATCGAATGGAAATCGATGCCGCGGACGACGCCCAGCGCCAGCAGCACGACGATGAAAAAGAACAGCGACACCGGCGCGAACGACGCGATCTCCGCCGCCAGCGGTCCCGGCTGCAGTTTCTCCGGCATCGCCAGCGCGATGTCGACGCCGGCAACCAGGCGGCGGAACTCCCAGACCAGGTGCCAGCCGCCGTCGACGGCCTGCCTGCGCGTGGGCGACATGCCGTCCTCCGGAAAATCGATGTCGCGGAAATTCGTCGTGATCGCCAGCCGGAAATTGCGCACCTCCGACACGCCGCTGCCCAGCGCATAGGTCCAGCGCCCCAGTCCCTGGCTGCGGTAACCCGCGCGCAGGACGACCTGCTCCTCCGGCGCGAGTTCGACGCTGCCGGCGATGCGCCCGTCCTTCGCCGTCGGAGGACGCAGCCAGGGCTTGCCGTCGACCTCGAAACGCAGGTCGTCGAACACCGCGCGCTGCGCCGGAAACGGCAGTGCGATTTCGACGACCCGGCGCTCGCGGTGCGGGTTGCTCAGGGTGTAGGCGGCATCGAAACGCACGCCGTAGGTGGAGTACCAGAGCAGGCCCTTCTGCCGATGCTCGAGCGCCAGCGCGGCGCGCACGTCGCTGGCATCCAGCGCCAGCGGCTCGGCGACGCGCTTGCTGACCGTGTTGCGGGTCTTCACGCCGTTGACCTCGGTTTCGACCTGCGCCGTCTCGTGCCGGACTGCCGCCGCTGCCGGTGGCGCCTGCACCTGCGGCGCGCCCCACAGCTGCTCGACGCGGCTACGCAGCCCCTGGTCGGCCTGATGGGTGCGGCTGCCGGTGACGCCGGCGAGGATCCACCAGGCCACGGCCGTGCAGGCATAGATGAAGGCGATGGCGAGTAGGCGGCGGATCATGCGTTCACTTCCCTTTATTCACTGTTGCTGCCGTCATTCCGGCGTACGCCGGAATCCAGCGGGGCATGGCAGCACCGCCTGGATTCCGGCTCGGCTTCGCTTGGCCGGAATGACAAGCCCGCGGCATTTGGCGCGCGGAAAATCCGAAAGAGCCCGTTTGCCAAGGCGCTGTGGGCCAGAAACTGGGGACCGGCAGGGCCTGCGCCCTGCCACGTCGTGATTCCGGGAAGGCAATCCACCGGGTTTCCACGCCAGCCCCAATCACCGGCCCGCAGCGCCCTGCGCGTCAGGCCCCTGCTGTCGCCAGCAGCAGCACCACGGCCACGCAGGCCATGCCGATCAGCATGCCCGTCGCCGCGGCGCGCGCCAGCCAGATGCAGAAATCCCGGGCGATCTGCCGGGTCGTGGGAACGGTCCGGGTGATGGTCGCGTTCGGCGATGCGTTCATGCCTGTTCTCCTGTGAAATGCGCCCCGATCGGGCAATGTCATTTCAGCAGGCCGTGATGGCGGCGCCATGCCGGAACATGGCAAAGCGGCGAAGAATTGTGTCAAACCGGTGGCAGCCGCCGTCGCGGCGGCGGTGCTGCGGTATAGTCGGCGCCCATGCCCCGGCGCATCGCCATCATCGAGGACGATCCCGCCATCGGCGCCAATTACGCCGATGCGCTGTCCGCGCACGGCTACGCGGTGCAGCTCCATGCCGACCGCGCATCGGCGC
Source organism: uncultured Bordetella sp. (assembly GCA_964533495.1). GTDB lineage: Bacteria > Pseudomonadota > Gammaproteobacteria > Burkholderiales > SG8-41. The sequence continues at coordinate 74,081 of CAZHJU010000002.1, forward strand.
TGGCCGGCCTGCAGGACAGGCTGCCGGACCTGGTGCTGCTCGACATCGGCCTCGGCGGCGAGCCCGACGCCGGCTTCGCGCTGTGCCGCGAGCTGCGCGGCCGCTCGGCGACGCTGCCGATCATTTTCCTGACCGCGCGCGACAACGAGTTCGACATGGTCGCCGGCCTGCGGCTGGGCGCCGACGACTACGTCACCAAGAGCGTGAGCCTGCCCCACCTGCTGGCGCGCGTGGACGCGCTGTTCCGCCGCGCCGCGCTGAGCGGCGTGACGAAGAACGATGAGGACACGCTCAACCGCGGCGCGCTGGCCATCGACCTCAAGCGCTTCACGGTGCGCTGGAACGGCCGCCCCGTCGATCTCACGCTGACCGAGTTCTGGCTGGTGCACGCGCTGGCGCGCCACCCGGGCCACGTCAAGAACCGCGAACAGCTGATGGCCGAGGCGCACATCGTCGTCGACGACAGCACGATCACCTCGCACATCCGGCGCATGCGCCGCAAGTTCGCCGCCACAGACCCCGGATTCGACTGCATCGACACCGTGTACGGGCTGGGTTACCGGTGGCGGAGCCCGGACTGAGGCCTGCGATGCTGCCCGCGCCCGGACTGCGCGGCCGCATCGTGCTGGTGGCGCTGGTGCTGCTGGTCATTCCCTGGGCCGGTTATTCCTACGTCAGCGCCACCGAGCAGCTGCTGCGCGAACAGCAGGAGCGGCAGCTCGCGGCCGCGGCCCGCGCCATCGCCGCGGCGCTGCACGACCGGCCGCGGCTGGCGACGCTGCAGGAGGACTCGGCCGACGGCGAGGCGGCGCGCGCCGAAGTGCGCGCGCTGGTCACCGGCATCGCCCGCACCGGGCTGCGCATCTGGGTGGTCGACAACCGCCTGAAGCTGATCGCGGTGGCCGGCGACATCGCCGTCGACGCCGCGCCTCCCGGCCCGGAAACCACCTTCGGCATCGTCGAGCGCGCGGTGCGCGCGGCGCTGCGCCCCTTGCTCGCCCGCTGGCTGGACGCGCCGGCGCTGCCGGCCGAGGAATTCATTCCGGACGACGTCATTTTCGGGGGACGCGAAGTCGAGCGCGCGCTCGACGGCGCATCGGCCATCAAACGCCGGCCGGGACCCGGCGGCAGCGCGCCCGTCGTCAGCGTGACCCAGCCGGTGTGGATCGGCGAAACGGTGGCCGGCGTCGCCATCGTCGAGGAAAGCACCGCCGCCACGGTGTCCTTCCGCCACCGCGCGATCGAGCGGCTGATCGCCGTCACCCTGATCGCCTTCGGCGCCGCGGCGCTGGTGCTGCTGCTGTTCGCGTCGCGGCTGTCGGTGCGGCTGCGCCGCCTGCGCGACGAGGCCGAGCAGGCCATCGATTCGCGCGGGAACGTGCGCGCGCTGGTGTCCGCCAGCGGCGCGCGCGACGAAATCGGCGACCTGTCGCGCAGCTTCTCGCTGGCGCTGACCCGGCTCGCCGACACCAATGCCTATCTCGAGAACCTCGCGCGGCGGCTGGCGCACGAACTGCGCACGCCGATCGCGGTGCTGCGCTCCTCGCTGGACAACCTGAGGCTGAAAGGATTGCCAGCGGACAGCGCCGTCTACGTCGACCGCGCCGAGGACGGGCTGCGCCGGCTCGACACCGTGCTGACGCGGATGGCCGAGGCGACCCGGCTGGAGCAGACCGTGCGCGACAGCGAGCGCGAACGCTACGACGCCGCGGGGGTGCTGGCGGGCTGCGTGGCCGGTTATGCCGCCGCGTATCCGGATGTCCGCTTCGAACTGCAACGGCCGGCAGGACCGGTGATGCTCAACGGCGCACCGCAGCTGTTCGCGCAGATGCTCGACAAGCTCGCCGCCAATGCCGCGGATTTCGCGGAGCCGGGAACCCCGGTGCGGATGGCGCTGGCGATGCGCGGCACCACCGCGGTGCTCACCGTGGCCAACCGCGGGCCGCGGCTGCCGGCGGGCCTGCAACTGTTCGAATCCATGCAGTCGGCGCGCGAAGCGCGGGCCCTGGACATCCACCTCGGGCTGGGCCTCTACATCGTGCGGCTGGTGGCCGAATTCCACCGCGGACGCGCCGCCGCCGCCGACCTGCCCGACGGCGGCGGCGTGCAATTCACGGTCGAGCTGCCGACGCTGGTGGTCGACTGAGCGTTCTCAGCCCGGCGGCCAGCGCAGCGGCCGGCCGGCGAGGATGTGCAGATGCAGGTGGAACACCGTCTGCCCGGCATCGGCGCCGTTGTTGACAACCAGCCGGAAAGCATCCCCCACGCCGAGCTGCCGCGCCACCTTGCCGGCGGCCAGCATCAGGTAGCCCAGCAGGGCCGCGTCGCCATCCACGGCATCCGCCAGCCTGGGAATTTCCTGCTTCGGAATCAGCAGCACATGGGTCGGCGCCTGGGGATTGATGTCGCGGAATGCCAGGCAACGCTCATCCTCGTAAACGATGTCGGCCGGGATTTCGCGGGCAATGATCTTGCTGAAGAGAGTGGTCATGGTCTTGTCAAATAACTCGTTTAAAAACAAAAGGTTAATTCAGGCGATATCTCGATCCATCTGCTACGGGAATTACATAAGTATTTGATTATAAACATTTTTTATAAAAACAGGCTTTATCCATGCAAAGCCGGCAATCCAATCCAAACATGAATTGATGCAACGCAATAAATATTTCGGCCCAAGTCTTGACATGCCCTTTACTGCCCTTATAATTTGAATTGTGCGGTGCAATATAACTGCACCGAAAAAATTGATAACCCCTGAAACCATTAATTAACACACTGTTTTAAAAGGAGAATCAAAATGTATCAGACTCCGGAACAACTTATTGCGATGAACAAAGCCAACCTCGAAGCCGCGATGAAATTCGCCGGCGTAGCGATCGAGGGCGCCGAGCGCATGATCGACCTGCAACTGAAAGCGACCAAGGCCGCGTTCAGCGACAGCTTCGAAGGCGCGAAAGCCCTGGCTGCCGTCAAGGATTTCCAGCAACTGGCCGCGCTGAAGGACAGCATGGCGCAACCGACGCTGGAAAAGGCCACCGCCTACGCCAAGAGCATGTACGACTGCGCGACCGAAACGCAAGCCGGGTTCAGCAAGCTGGTCGAAGCGCAGGTTGCCGAATTCAACAAGGAAATCGTGTCCGGCCTCGACAAGCTGGTGAAAACCGCTCCGGCGGGTTCGGAAGTCGGCATCGCCGCCATCAAGTCGGGCATCGCCGCGGTCAATTCGGCCTACGACAACCTGTCGAAAGTCGCCAAGCAGTTCGCCCAGGCCACCCAGTCGAACCTGGAAACCGCCGCCTCCCAGGCGACCGCTTCGGTGAAAAAGGCCGCCAAGAAAGCCGCGTAAGCCGCTTTCCACGCAGCAGGCAGCAAAAAAAGCCCCCGGATTCTTCCGGGGGCTTTTTTCATGCGCCGGCGCCGTCACCGGCGCTCAGGCCGCAACGGGCGTCCAGGGAAAACCGAGGCGGCTCACGCCGGCCTGCAGCATCGCGATCGCCTCGTTCACCTGCACGGCGCCGCCGCGCACGCCGAGCTCGATGCAACGCTCCGGCGTCACCCGCGGCAGGCTGAACACCTTCAGCGCCGGATAGGCGCGCAGGCATTCGTTCATCAGGTCGATCAGCTGGCTTTCGCCGGCCTCGCGCACGATGATCGCCGCCTCGGCCGCGCGCTCCGCGGCGATCCCGTCATAACAGTGGTCGAGCACCCAGGCCATCATCGGCCACGCCATCTCCGGAAAACCCGGCAGGAAGTGGTGGTTGCGGAAACTGAAGCCGGGTATGCGGTTGTACGGATTGGGAATGATCGCCGCGCCCGCCGGAAACTCCCCCATCATCAGCCGCTGCGGCGTGACGGCCCCCGGATCGCCGGCAAAACGCGCGCGGATCTCGGCCTCGGCCTCCGGATGCAGTTCCAGCGCGACGCCGGCGGCGCGCGCCGCGCTCTGCCGGGTGTGGTCGTCGGGCGTGGCGCCGATGCCGCCGAAGCTGAACACGGTGTCGGTGCCGGCGAAAGTGCGCCCGAGCGTCGCCGCGATCAGTGCCGGATCGTCGCCGAGGTACTGCGCCCAGGACAGTTCGAGGCCGCGCTCGCCGAGCGTGGCGATGACTTTGGGGAGATGCTTGTCCTGGCGTTTGCCCGACAGGATTTCATCGCCGATGATGATGGCGCCGAATTTCATGGTGATTGCACGCGGGTGGTTGCGCCGGCCGCGCCGGCGCGGGTTCAACTGTGGATGTAGCTTTCGAGCTGCTGGATGGTCTGCTGCTGCATCTCGATCACCGCCTTCACCAGGTCGCCGACCGACAGCACGCCGATGATCCTGCCGCCGTCGAGCACCGGCAGGTGGCGGATGCGCTTGCTGCTCATCAGCCCCATGCAGTCGTCGACGGTCTGCGTCGGACTGACGCAGACCACCTTCTCCGACATGATGTCCCTGACCGACAGTTCGTGGGAGGATTTGCCGAGCAGGATGACCTTGCGCGCATAGTCGCGCTCGGAAAGGACGCCGAGAAGCCTGCCGTCCACCATCACCAGCAGCGCGCCGCAGTTCTTTTCCGCCATCAGCTTCAGCGCATCGAAGACACTGGACTCCGGGGATACCGACCATACGCTGCCGCCCTTGCCCTGCAGCAACTGGCTGACTGTTTTCATGATCCCCTCCTCCGGGGTGCGCCGATCGACACCGGCTGGGAAAACAGTCTAGCCAATTTTCCCGCCCGGGTGTAGCCGCTCAGCGCCCGGCGATGGCGTCGGCCTTCTGCAGCAGATTCTGCGCCATGCGGATGTTGGCCAAGTCCACAAGACGGCCGTCGACCTGCACCGCGCCCTTGCCTTCGCTCGCCGCCTGCGCCATCGCGTCCACGATGCGTCGGGCTTTGGCGACATCTTCCGCGGACGGGCTGAACACCGCGTTGGCCGCCTCGATCTGGGTCGGGTGGATCGCCCACTTGCCCTCGTAGCCCAGCGCGGCGACGCGGCGCGACGCGGCCAGATAACCCTCGGGATCCTTGAAGTCGCCGTAGGGCCCGTCGATCGGCCGCAGCCCGTACGCGCGGCAGGCGACCAGCAGCCGCACCTGCGCCGCGTGCCAGGGATCGGCCTGGTGGAATTCGCGCCTGCCCTGCGCATCGCGGTCCGACAGCACGCCGTATTCCGGATGCAGCCCGCCGATGATCGTGGTGCGCGCGCGGGTCGAGGCCGCGAAATCGCCGGAACCGAAGGCCAGCGCCTCCAGCCGGCGGCTGGACTGCGCGATGGCCTCGATGTTGGCCATGCCCAGCGCGGTTTCGATCAGCACCTCGAAACCGATGCGTCCGGGCCTGCCCTGCGCCTGCTCGATCTGGGTCACCAGCATGTCCAGCGCATAGACGTCCGCCGGCACGCCGACCTTCGGGATCACCAGCATGTCGAGACGCGGGCAATTCTCCACGAGGTCGACCACGTCGCGGTACATGTAATGGGTGTCGAGGCCGTTGATGCGCACCGCCATCACCTTGCGGCCCCAGTCGATGTCGTTCAGCGCGGCGACCACGTTTTTACGCGCCTGCGGTTTGTCGTCGGGCGCCACCGCGTCCTCGAGGTCGAGGAAAATCACGTCGGCGGCGGATTTCGCCGCCTTGTCGAACAGCGCCGGATTGACGCCGGGCACCGCCAGTTCGGAGCGGGTCAGGCGCTGGGTTGCGGGTTCGGGCTGGGTGAAGCTCATGTCATCGTCCTTTGTCGTTGCCGGTGTCGGTGCCCGACATCCGCTCGAGCACCGTGATCAGCGCCGCGAGGTCGTCGCGGCCGCGGTCCTGGCCCATCAGCGCGTTGATCTGCTGCATCACCGCGGCGCCGCCGGGGGAGGCCACGCCGGCATCATGCGCGAGTTCGAGCACGATGCCGAGGTCCTTGTGGTAGAGCCGGGTGTCGATGCCGTCGTCGAAGTGGCGCTCCACCATGCGCTTGCCGAAGAGCTCCATCACCCGGCTCGACGCCACGCCGCCCATCATCACCTCGCGCACCTTCGCCGGATCGGCGCCGAGCCGCCCGGCGAGATGCAGCGCCTCGGCCACGCCCTGCGCCGCCACCAGCAGCGCGAGCTGGTTGCAGGCCTTGGTGATCTGGCCCGCGCCGCTGTCGCCGACGCGGGTCACGGTCTTGCCCATGCATTCGAACAGCGGCCTGAGGCGCTCGAACACCGCCGCCTTGCCGCCGGCCATGATCGACAGCGTCGCCTGCTCCGCGCCCATCGGCCCGCCCGACACCGGCGCATCGATCATGTCGATGCCCTTTTCGGCAAGACGCTGCGCCACCGCGCGCGCCACCGCCGGCGAGATGGTCTCCATGTCGACCACCACGCTGCCCGCCTTCGCGCCGCGGATGATGCCGTTTTCGCCCAGCACCACGGCCTCGAAATCGCTCGACGCGGTGACCATCGTGAACACCACCTCGCAGGCCGCCGCCAGCGCCGCCGGCGAATCGTGGCGCGTCGCGCCCGCGGCGACCAGCGGCGCGGCGCTGTCGGCGCGGCGCGCCCATACGCCCATGCGATGGCCGCCTTTCATCAGGTGCAGGGCCATGTGGCGTCCCATCGCGCCGAGCCCGATAAATCCCAGATTCACTGTGCGTCTCTCCCCAGGTTCCGTCGATCAGGTTCCGCCGATCCAGCCGAAGGCCATGATCAGCGGCAATGTCAGCCAGAACAGTATCGTACTCCAGCCGATCAGCAGCGCGGCGGCCGGCGCGTCGAGCCGGAAGCGGTCCGCCAGCAGCAGCGCCGTCATCATCACCGGCGTCGTGCCCTCGACCACCGCCGCGTACTGCGCCTCCGCCATGCGCGGGTAGATCAGCGGCGCGGCCAGCCAGATGATGAAGGGCGTCAGCAGCAGCTTGACGCCGGCCACCGCGAGGATCTCGCCGCGCGGCACGAGGTTGCGCCAGGGGATGGTCATGCCCAGCACGAACAGGATCACCGGGATCGTCGCCTGGCCGATGAACTGCGTGGCCTTCACCAGCGGTTCGTAGGTCAGCCCCGTCTGCTGGCAGGCGAAGCCGAGCAGGAAGGCCCAGATCGGCGGCATCGTCAGCATGACGCCGATCACCGAGGGCTGCGTCCCTCCGCGATCGCGCGCGCCCAGGCGGGTGCAGATCCAGACGCCGAGCGTCCACACCAGCGGCATCGTCATCAACATGTCGTTGAACACCGCGTAGCGGATCGCCTCGGTACCGAAAAAGAACACCAGCACCGGCGCGCCGACGTTGAAAGTGTTGCCGAACATGCCGCCGACCATCAGCGCGGCGCGGGTCCGGTCGGTCAGTCGCGGCCACAGCGGCAGCCGGTAGAGCAACACATAGAGCACCGCGCCGGAAGCGAGCGAGCCGATGCCCACCAGCAGCGGCACCGACAGCAGCTCGCGGCTGACCGGCGTGCTGGAGGCCACCGCGAACAGGATGCAGGGATAGAACAGGTACATCACCAGCCGGTTCAGGTTCGAGCGCATCTGCCCGACGTCGGTGTCCGGGAAAAAGCGCGGCCACAACGCGCCGGCGCAGACCAGCAGCGACAGCGGCAGCATCACCTGCACCATCAGGTCGATGAGTTGCGCGGCGTAATTCATGGCTGGCGGCGGTGTTTTGTGCCGCCTCGGGAAAAATAAAAAATATGTTTAAAATCAAGTACTTATAAATTATCCCTTGGTCTCGGGATTGATCAGGTTGGGCGGGGTGCCGCCCTGCAGCGCCGCCACCAGGTTCTGCGCGGCGAGCATCGCCATCGCCTTGCGCGTGGCCTCGGTCGAACTGCCGACATGCGGCGCCAGCACCACGTTGTCGAGCCCGAGAAATTCCGGATGCAGCTTCGGCTCGTTTTCGTAGACGTCGAGGCCGGCGCCGCGAATCGTGCCGTCCTTCAGCGCGACGACCAGCGCGGCGTCGTCGACCACGCCGCCGCGCGTCGAATTGATCAGGATCGCCGTCGGCTTCATTTTCTTCAGTTGCGCCGCGCCGATCAGGTGATGCGTGGCCGGCGAGTACGGCACCTGCAGCACGACGAAGTCGGACTGCGCGAGCAGTTCGTCGAAGGATGCGTATGCCGCGCTGCAGCGGCGCTCCAGTTCCGGCGCGATGCGCTTGCGGTTGTGGTACAGCACCTTCATCTCGAAACCCAGCGCGCGGCGGGCGATGGCCTGGCCGATGCGACCCATGCCGACGATGCCCAGCGTCGCGTGGTGCACGTCGACGCCCAGCCACTGCTTCAGCCGCCAGCCGGTCCATTCGCCGGCGCGGACGCGGCGCTCGACTTCGGTGATGCGCCGCGCGGTGCCGAGCATCAGCGCCCACGCGAGGTCGGCCGTGCTGTCGTCGAGCACGCCCGGCGTGTTGGTCGCCATCACGCCGCGCGCGCTGCAGGCCGGCACGTCGATGTTGTTGTAGCCGACCGCGATGTTCGCCACCACCTTCAGCTTCGGCGTACGCGCGAGCAGCGCGGCATCCACCCGGTCGGTCAGCGCGCACATCAGGCCGTCGCAATCCGCCAGCGCCGCGGCCAGCGCATCCGCCGCGTACGGCGCGTCCTTCTGGTTGTCGATCACTTCGCAGTGCCCGCGCAGGTAGTCGAGGGTTTCGTCGAAGACTTCGCGGGTCACCAGCACCCGGGGTTTGCGGTCGCTCATGGTCTGTGCAATCAAGGGAAAGGAAACAGTTGCGGAAGATTACGAAACTTGCGAAACGGGAAAGGCGCCGGCCAGCCAGCGCGCCGCGCGCAGCAGCCGCGCGTCGCCGTGGCGCGACCCGACGAGCTGCACGCCCAGCGGCAGGCCGGACGGTCCGCGCAGCAGCGGCAGGTTCAGCGCCGGCATGCCGCAGAAGGTCCACAGGGTACAGAAAGCCGGGTCGCCGGTCGACCCCAGGCCGCGCGGCGCCTCGCCCGCGACCGCCGGCGTGAGTATCGCGTCGTACTGCGCGAAGATCGCGTCGAACGCCGCGTCGACCTGCGGTATCTGCGCCACGGCTTCCCGGTAATCCGCCGCCGCCACCGCGCGGCCGCGCTCGATCTGCCCGCGCAGCGATGCCGACAGGCGGTCGCGGCCACGATCCCACTCGGCCGCGAAATTTTCGGCGATCTCGGCTTCCATGACGATGCGATGCCAGTCCCAGGCCCGCGCCGCCGCCGGGGGCATTTCGCATTCGACGGCGCCGGCCGCCGCGGCCAGGCGCCCGACCGCCTCGCGGGTCGCGGCATCGGCATGCGGCCATTGCGCGGTTCTGACGAAAGCGAGGCGCGGTCGCGCCGCGACGGCCGCGGTCGCCGCGGCCAGAAGGCCCGGCGGCACGGCCGGATCGCACAACGATTCCGCGATCAGCGCGACGCCGGCGACGCTGCGCGCGAACACGCCGACCTGGTCGAGCGTCTGCGACTGGCGCAGCACGCCTTCGCGCGGAATCAGCCCGGCCGTCGGCTTGTAGCCGTAGACACCGCAGAATGCCGCGGGCCGCAGCACCGAGCCGTTGGTCTGCGTGCCCACCGCCAGCGGCACCATGCCGGCGGCGACGGCCGCGGCCGAGCCGCTGGACGAGCCGCCGGGCGTGCGTTCCGGATCGTGCGGATTGCGGGTCTTGCCCGGGGCATAGGTCGCCAGTTCCGTGGTCACCGTCTTGCCGGCGACGACCGCGCCGGCGGCACGCAGCCGCGACACCAGCAGCGCATCCGCCGCGGGACGCCGGCCGGCATGCAGCACAGTGCCGTTCTCGGTCGGCATGTCGGCGGTGTCGATGATGTCCTTGATGCCCACCGGCAGGCCGTGCAGAGGACCGCAGGGCTGCCCCGCGGCGCGGCAGCGGTCAGCAGCGCGCGCCTGCGCGATGACCGCCTGCGGATCGAGGAAAGCCCAGGCCTGCACCGCGGGATCGGCCGCCGCGATGCGCCCGAGACAGGCCGCGGCGACGGCTTCGGCGCCGATGCGGCCGTCGCGCAGGTCGCGCGCGAGGGCCGGCGCGTCCTGCGGCAGGTCAGGCAATGCCGGCGGCCCGGATCAGCGGTAGAGCAGCTGCGGCAGCCACAGGCCGATGCCGGGAAACATGTAGAGCAGTATCAGCGCCAGTATCTGGATGCCCATGAACGGCATCATCCCCAGGAATATCTGGTTCAGCGTGACATGCTTCGGCGCCACCCCCTTCAGGTAGAAGGCCGACATCGCCACCGGCGGCGACAGGAACGCCGTCTGCAGGTTCAGCGCCACCAGCAGGCCGAAGAACAGCGGATCGATGCCGAACTTGGGCAGCAGCGGGATGAAAATCGGCATGAAAATGACGATGATCTCGGTCCATTCCAGCGGCCAGCCGAGGATGAAAATGATGAACTGCGCGAGGATCATGAACTGGAGCGGCGTCAGCCCCAGCGACAGCACCCAGTCCTCGATGATCTGCTGCCCGCCGAGCAGCGCGAAGGCCGCCGAGAAAATCGCCGAGCCGACGAACAGCCAGCACACCATGGCGCTGGTCTTCGCCGTCAGGAACGAGGATTCCTTGACGATCACGCCGATCTCCTTCGCCGTGGTGCCCACGGCCCCGAACCCCGGGTTGCCGCGGTAGTGGGCGATGAAGCGGTACGCGATGGCCAGCAGGAAGCCGCCGAAGGCGCCCACCGCCGCCGCCTCGGTCGGCGTGGCGAAGCCGAACACGATGGATCCCAGCACCGCCATGATCATGATCGACAGCGGGAAAAACGACCCGAGCAGCATCTTGAAAATCTCGAAACGCTGCCAGGTCCACAGCGCGTAGAGCAGCACGGTCAGCGCCACGCCGGTACCGAACATGATCCAGAACCAGGCCGGCGCAGGACGCGTTTCCGCCGCCGGAACGGGCACTGCGGGCGGCTCGGCCGCGGCGGCAGGCGGGGTTTCCACGGCCGCCTGCCCGTCGGCCGGCGGCGGCTCCTGCAATCCCGTGCTTTCCGCGGGCCTGTCTCCCGCGGCCTCGGCCGGCGGTTCCTGCAGGCCGCCGCTCTCGGGCGCGCCCACCAGTCCGGTATCCCTGGCCTCGGCAACGAAACTGCCGGCCTCGACGAGTCCGGCGGTGTCGAACTCCTGCACCGGCGCGGTGACCGCCCTGTAGGTGAGCGCCAGCACGACGGCGATCGTCAGCGCCGGCAGCAGCGACACCAGCAACTGGCCGGCCGCCGTGCGCCCCGGAACGCCGCTGCCGCCGCCCAGCGCGCGCACGAGGCCGAGGGTCGCGTTGCGCCCCTGCGCCGCCAGCGCCTGCGCGAACGCCGGCAGCTCGACCCTGCGCTCGCTTTCCGGCAGCGGCGGCATCAGGCCCGGCTTGATGATCGCCAGCACGATCACGTAACCGACGTACAGCGCGGCCAGCATCAGGCCGGGGAAAAACGCGCCGGCGTAGAGCTGCACCACCGAAACGCCGGCGGTCGCGCCGTAGACGATCAGCAGCACCGAGGGCGGAATCAGGATGCCGAGGCAGCCGCCGGCGGTGACCGAGCCCGCGGCAATCTGCGTGTGGTAACCGACGCGCAGCATCGCCGGCAGCGCCAGCAGGCCCATCAGCGTGACCACGGCGCCGACGATGCCGGTGGCCGTCGCGAAGATCGCGCAGGTCACGATGGTCGCGACCGCCAGCGAGCCGGGCACGCGCGCCAGCGCCAGGTGCAGGCTTTTGAACAGGCGGTCGATCAGCGCCGCGCGCTCGACCAGGTAGCCCATGAACACGAACAGCGGCACCGCGATCAGCACATCGTTCGACATCACGCCGTAGGTCCGCTGCACCATCAGGTCCAGCACCTGCAGGGTCGCCATGTCCGGATCGACGCTGCGGTAGAAGAACCAGGAGAACATGACGCCCATGCCCATCAGCGTGAACGCCGTCGGAAAGCCGAGCATGATCGCCACCACCACCAGCGCCAGCATCAGCAGGCCGAGGGCGCCGTTGGTCATGTTGGTCCACGGCGTCAGCACCAGCACCGGGAGCGCGATCAGCGCCATGATCGTGAATCCGAACCACAGTTCCTTGCGCATTTTGATCATTTCGCCGCCCCCTGTCGCGCGGCGGCGCCGGTGCCGGTATCGGCATCCGCGTGCACCATTTCCTTCAGCTTGTCGACATCGACCTCCTCCACGTCCTCCTCGCGCGAAGGCCAGCTGCCCCGGCGCAGGCAGACGATGCAGCGGACGATTTCGACGATGCCCTGCAGCAGCAGGATGCCGCCGGCCAGCGGGATCACCGTCTTGAACGGATAGATCGGCGGGCCGTCCGCCGTGATGTTCGAATGCTCGTTGATGGCCCAGGACTCGGCCGCATAGAAATACCCGGCATAGGTCAGCGCGATGACCCCGGGCACGAAAAACACGACGTAGAGCAGCAGATCCAGCGTCGCCTGCGTCCGCGGCGGGAAGAATCCGTAGAGCACGTCGCCGCGCACATGGCCGTTCTTGGACAGCGTGTAGGCGCCCGCCATCATGAACAGCGTGCCGTAGAGCATGATCATCACGTCGAAGGCCCAGGCATGCGGGGCGTCGAGCGCGTAACGGGAGAACACCTCCCACGAAATCAGCAGCGTCAGGCCGACGATCAGCCAGGAAAACGCCTGCCCGACGAAGGTGCTCAGCTTGTCGACAAAAAGCAGCAGTTTCTGCATGTTCCATCGCTTCCGTGAATGCGGCCGGCACGACGGCCGCCGCTAAAAAAAACACCATCCGGATGACCGGATGGTGTCATGTCTGGCTTGGCGATGTTCCGCGTCAGGACTTCTTGGCCGGCGCCGGCTTCTTGCCGAAATAATGGTTGTAGGCCATGCGGCGGTTGACGTTGGTGTCGAGGTCCCAGCGCACCGCGCGCGCCGCGAACTTGCGCTGCGATTCCTCGATTTCGCGGAACAGCGCATTGTCCTTGCGCTTGGCCGCCGCGGCGTCGTAACCGTTCAGCTGCGCCTGCAGGATGGAATCCGGCGTCTTGTAGAAACGCACGCCCTGCTTCTGCTGCATTTCGACGTAGTCCTGCGAATAGCGGTCGACCGCCTTCCACGACATGTCCGCCGACGCCGCCTCGACGGCGTTCTCGATGATCGACTTCATCTTCGCGGGCAGCGCGTTGAACTTGCCCTTGTTGAACATGATCTCGAACTGCTCGGCGTTCTGGTGGAAGCTCTGCAGCATGCAGACCTTGGACACGTCCGGGAAGCCGAGGATGCGGTCGGAGGACGCATTGTTGAACTCGGCGGCGTCGAGCAGGCCGCGGTCCATCGCCGGCACGATCTCGCCGCCGGGCAGCGCGTTGACGGCGGCGCCCATCGCGGTGAACACGTCGATCGAAATGCCGACGGTGCGGAACTTCAGGCCCTTCATGTCCTGCGCCTTGGTCACCGGTTTCTTGAACCAGCCCAGCGGCTGGGTCGGCATCGGGCCGTAGGGGAAGGACACCACGTTGGCGCCGATCGACGCGTACAGCTTGTCGAGCAGCTGGCGGCCGCCGCCGTACTTGTGCCAGGCGAGCAGCATGTTGGCGTCCATGCCGTAGGCCGGTCCCGAGCCCCACAGCGCCAGCGCGTTCTGCTTGCCGTAGTGATAGACCAGCACGCCGTGGCCACCGTCGAGCGTGCCCTTGGACACGGCGTCGAGCAGCTGGAATGCGGGCACCACCGCGCCCGCGGGCAGCACCTCGATCCTGAGGTCGCCGCCGGTCATGTCGTTGACCTTCTTCGCGAAATCCAGCGCGTACTCGTGGAAGATGTCTTTCGCGGGCCAGGTGCTCTGCCAGCGCATGGTGATCGGGCCGGCCTGGGCCTTGGCAATCATCGGGAACCCGGCGATTGCGGCGCCCGTGGTTGCGGCGGCTGCGCCGGTCAGGAATCTGCGCCGGGTCGGGCTCGATTGGCTGGACTTAACAGACTGTTTCTTAATCATTTTTACTCCTCCTGAGAACGGTGGAAACACGGAACTGAAACAGCCCTGCGCAATGGCTTTGCTGTTCTTTTTCTTGTTGATGCAGCTCTATTATTCCCAGCGGGCTGCGCCTTGTCGATTTCGTGACGCGTTTCGTGATACGCAACGCCATGTTACGGGAAAACCATCGTAACGGCCGGAACCTGCAAAATCAAGCCTGCCCTTGGCGAGACCCGGCCGGACCGGGAAGACCGGGGAAATGGCGGCATCAGCCATGACCATGACCCTGCGATCGCAGGCGGCCGATGTAAAAACGACCCCACGCCAGCCCGATGACGGCGGACACCAGCGATCCGAGCAGCACGCCCAGTTTTGCGGCGCCCAGCAGGTTTCCGTTGTCGAATGCGAGCGTCGCGACGAAGATGGACATCGTGAAGCCTATGCCCGCGAGCAGGCCGACCAGGCATACCCCTGACCATGTCACGCCGGGCGGCAGGCGGCACCAGCCCAGGCGCACCACGAGCCAGCTGACCGTGATGACACCCAGCGGCTTGCCGAACACCAGGGCCAGCAGCACGCCCAGCATCACGCTCCGCGAGCCGTCGGCGTCGAGGTCGACGCCGTCGAGGCTCACGCCCGCGTTCGCCAGCGCGAACAGCGGCATGATGCCGAAGGCCACCCAGGGATGCAGCGCCATCTGCACACGCGTGACGGGCGCCAGCAGTTCGCGCTGCGCCCGTCGCAGCCGCCTGATCGGCTCCATCAGCGCATCGGCTTCCGGCGCCGGCGCCGCCGCGCGCGCCAGGATGTCCTTGAATGCGCGCGCGGCGGCATCCAGCGGCCGCTCTCCGGCGCGTCCGGGCAGCACCGGCGTCATCATGCCGAGCACGACGCCGGCCAGCGCCGGATGCGCGCCGGTCTGCAGCAGTCCCATCCACAGCACGGCGCCGGGAACGACATAGGCATAGGCCGAGCCGATGCCGATCGATTGCAGCCCCAGCACCATAAGGATGCCGGTACCGGCCACCAGCAGGCCGCTGAAGTCCAGCCCGCCCGAATAGAAGACCGCGATGATCAGCACGGCGACGACGTCGTCGATGATCGCCAGGGCCAGCAACAGGATGCGCACGTTGCCGGGGATGGCGCGGCCCAGCAGCGAGAGTATCCCCACCGCGAAGGCGATGTCCGTAGCCGTCGGCACGGCCCAGCCCTGGCGCAGCACGGGATCGCCGTTCAGCGCGAGATAGATCAGCGCGGGAACCGTGACGCCGCCGAGCGCGGCGGCGAGCGGCAATGCCGCCAGCTTCATGCTGGCCAGCGCGCCTTCGTGCATCTCGCGGCGGATCTCCATCCCGACGACCAGGAAGAACACCGTCATCAGGGCCTCGTTGATCCAGAAGTGCAGGGATTGGGAGACCACGCGGTCGCCGATGCCAAAGGACAGCGGCATGTGCAGCAGCGCATGGTAGCTGCCGGCGGCCGGGGAATTCGCCCAGACGAGGGCCACCACGGTCGCGATCAGCAGCACGATGCCGCTGACGGACTGGATGTGGAGAAAGCGTTCGAAGGCCGAAAAGGCCCGCTCAGCCAGGAGCTGGGCGCGGGATGGCGTTTGCCGCGACGGTTGCCGGTTCATGGTCGTGAAGACTCCGCGTGGCGGCCCGACCAGCGCATTAACCTGTCCCCCTGCGACATGCAGCAGCGACACCCTTTTGTCATTTTGCGCCAATATACCCTGACGCGGTCAGCCCTGTCATTCCGCTTTCAGGACAGCCTCCGTATTCCTTCGCGCACAAGCCTGCAGGCCACCGGCGACGGAACGCCGGCACCGTGGGCCGCGGCCGGTCAACGGGAACCGTCAGGGATGCGATTGGCCATACGCGGCCCGATCAGCGATGGTTATGGACCAGCAGGATATGAACGCGGTACGGTCCGTGCGCACCCAGGCTCACCGTCTGCTCGATGTCCGCGGTGCGCGAGGGGCCGGAGACGAAATTCACCGCGCGCGGCAACACTTTCATTTCGGCGCGCAGCAGCGCCCAGGCGTCCTCCATGCCGGTGACGATGCGATTGCGCGCAATCACCGCGACATGGGTTTCCGGCAACAGGCTCGCCGCGGGCGGCGTCTGCGGTCCCGAACACATCATCAGCGTGCCGGTCTCGGCAATCGCGCAGAACGCGCCGGTGATGCCGACCCGATCGTCGCCGCGCGCCGCGCGCGATTCGACCGAAAGTCCTTCCGCCCGCCAGTCCAGCGCCGCGAACTCCGGCCAGCACACGGCGGCCGGCCCCAGCCCGAGCCCGCGCAGATAACGCGCCACCGCGGCCGGTACTTCCGCAAACGACCGCAGCTCGTCGATGGTCGTGGCAAGGCCCAGCGCACGCTCGCGAAAGCGGGCAACGGCATCGTCTCCGGTACCCGGCCGCGGACCCTGCGGATGCTCCGCCAGGTAATGCGCCACCGCCTCGCACTCGGCCGCGCGCACCGTCACCGCCTTGCCCTGGCGGGTGCGGATGCGGGCGAGAATGTTGGCGCGGGCAGACATTTGTTCAGATTTGTTCAGGATTGAAGAGTGAGGATCGAGGATTGAGAATCGGGCATCAACCCCCGCTCATCACTCATCGTTCATCGCTCATCGCTGCCTCTCACAGCGTCGGCATGTTGAACCCGCCGGCCACGGCCCTGTCGTCCGGCCAGCGCGTGGTCACCACCTTGCCACGGGTGTAGAAACGCACGCCCTCGGGACCGTGCACGTGCTGGTCGCCGAACAGGGAATTGCGCCAGCCGCCGAAGGAATAGAACGCGATCGGCACCGGGATCGGCACGTTGATGCCGACCATGCCGACCTCGATTTCGCGCTCGAACTTCCGCGCCGCGCCGCCGGAGCGCGTGAACACCGCGGTGCCGTTGGCGTAGGGATTGGCGTTGATCATCGCGATCGCCTCGTCGAGCGTCTTCACGCGCAGCACCACCAGCACCGGCCCGAAGATTTCCTCGCGGTAGATGCTCATGTCCGTGGTCACGCGATCGAACAGCGAGGCGCCGATGAAGAATCCTTCCTCGTGGCCCGTCACCTTCAGGCTGCGTCCGTCGAGCACCGCGACGGCGCCCGCGGCCACGCCCTGGTCGACATAGGCGGCGATCTTGTCGCGGTGCGCCTTGCTGATGACCGGCCCCATGTCGACGCCCTTGTCGAGGCCCGAACCGATCTTCAGCTTCGAGGCCGCAGTCTTGAGCTTGTCCACCAGCCGGTCGGCGACTTCCTCCACCGCCACCACCGCCGAGATCGCCATGCAGCGCTCGCCGGCCGAGCCGTAGGCGGCGCCGATCAGCGCATCGGCCGCGAAGTCGAGGTCGGCGTCGGCCAGCACCACCGCGTGGTTCTTCGCGCCGCCCAGCGCCTGCACGCGCTTGCCTTCCTTCGCGCAGGTTTCGTAGATGGTTTTCGCAATCGGCGTCGAGCCGACGAAGGACACCGCGTTGACATCGGGATGGTGCAGCAGTGCGTCCACCGCCTCCTTGTCGCCGTGCACCACATTCAGCACGCCGCCGGGCAGCCCCGCCTCGCTGAACAGTTCCGCCATGCGCAGCGACGCCGACGGCACCTTCTCCGAGGGCTTCAGCACGAAGGTGTTGCCGCAGGCGATCGCCACCGGAAACATCCACAGCGGCACCATCACCGGAAAATTGAACGGCGTGATGCCGGCGCAGACGCCGACCGGCTGGCGCAGCGAATGGGTGTCGACGCCGGTGCCGACGTCCGGGCTGTGCTCGCCCTTGAGCAGGTGCGGAATGCCGGTGGCGAACTCGACCACCTCGATGCCGCGCTGCACCGAACCCATCGCGTCCGGCAGCGTCTTGCCGTGCTCGTCGGTCACCAGCCGCGCCAGTTCCTCGTGATGCGCCATCAGCAGATCGCGGAACTTCATCAGGATCCGCGCACGCCGCAGCGGCGGCATGTCGCGCCAGGCCGGCAGCGCCTTTTTCGCGGCGGCGACCGCCGCATCCACGTCTTTTGAATTGCCCAGCGGCACCAGCCGCGCGACCTTGCCGGTCGCCGGGTTGGTGACGCCCGCGGTGCGGGTCGATGTCGCGGCCTGCGGCTTGCTGTCGATCCACAGGGGAATGCTGGTGGTGATTTCATTTGGTTTGTTCATGAACGTCTCGCAAAAAAACTAGACAGGATGATTGACGGCCAGATATCGTCGTTCCGGACGCGCAAAGCGCGATCCGGAATCCAGGGATTTTTCCAGCACTGCTGCCGGACTCCGGCTTGCGCCGGAGTGACGAGATCCGTTTTTTCTCTGTACTCTCCGTGTTCCCTGTGGTTTACGCTTTTGATGTCGCCTTTTTGTACATCTCCCGGAAAGTCCTCCCCTCCGGCGCCGGGAAATCGCGCCGGTCGGTCCAGCCACCGCCGAAAGGCAAGCTGCGGATCATCCCCTGCGGATTGGCCATCGCCTTCAGCGCGCGCACCTGGATCCGCGTCGCCAGCCCGTACAGCGCCGGGCGCCGCGCGAGCCAGCCCCACAGCCGCAGCGCAACGACTTCGTGCCAGGATTTCAGTCCCTGCTCGAACTGGCGCTCGCGCAGCTTGCGCAGCAGCTCCGGCAGCGGAATCTTGACCGGGCAGGCGACCTCGCACTGCCCGCACAGCGTCGCCGCATTGGGCAGGTCGCGCGCCTTCTCCAGGCCGACATAGGTCGGCGTCAGCACCGCGCCCATCGGTCCCGGATAGACCCAGCCGTAGGCATGGCCGCCGACGCTCTGGTAGACCGGGCAGTGGTTCATGCAGGCGCCGCAGCGGATGCAGCGCAGCATCTCCTGCATCTCGCCGCCGATCAGCCGGGTGCGTCCGGCATCGACCAGGATCACGTGGAAATGCTCCGGCCCGTCGGCATCGCCCGCGCGTTTCGGCCCGGTGGTCACCGAAACGTAATTGGTGATGCTCTGCCCGGTGCCGTGGCGCGGCAGCAGGCGCAGCAGCGTGCACACGTCCTCCAGCGTCGGCACCACCTTCTCGATGCCGGTGATCGCCACGTGCACCTTCGGCAGCGTCGTCACCATGCGCCCGTTGCCCTCGTTGGTGACGATCAGCGTCGAGCCGGTTTCGGCGATGATGAAATTGGCGCCGGACACGCCCATGTCCGCCGACAGGAAATGCGGTCGCAGCTTTTCGCGCGCCTCGCGGCACAGCGCCGGGATGTCGGTCAGCCGCGGTGCATCGTGTTTTTCGGCGAACAGGTCGGAAACCTCGTCGCGGGTCTTGTGCACCACCGGCGCGACGATGTGCGAAGGCGGTTCCTTGGCGAGCTGCAGGATGTATTCGCCGAGGTCGGTCTCGACCACTTCGAGGCCGGCCGACTCCAGCGCATCGTTGAGGCCGCACTCCTCGGTCACCATCGACTTCGACTTGATGACCTTGCGCACGCCGTGCCGCGCGGCGATCTCGCGCACGATGCGGTTCACGTCCTCGTGGGTTTCCGCCCAGTGCACCACCGTGCCGCGGACGGCGGCGTTGCGCTCGAAGGTGTCCAGCCAGACGTCGAGGTTCTCCAGCGCCCGGTCGCGGATCGCCGCGGCGGCGTCGCGGATGTCCTGGAAATTGTCCAGTTCGGCGATCCGGTCGGCGCGGCCCTTGACGAAATTTCCCTGCAACTTCTTCAACGCGCCCTGCAGCCGGACGTCGGCCAGCTTGGCGCCGGCGCGGGCCTTGAAGTGCATGGACGTGATTTGCATAGCCATAAGTATATAGCGATGCGCAATTCCCCCGGTCTGGTACGCATTTTGCGAGGATGACAAGCATGAAAATCATGCTTTACGACGAAAACCCGGAACGCTCCCTGTTCCTGCGCATGACGCTGGAACGGCTGGGGCACCGGATCGTCGCCGAGATCGCCAATGCCGGGCTGCTCTACGACGCCGTGCGCAAGCTGTCGCCGGATGCCATCATCATCGACACCGACTCGCCGACCCGCGACACGCTGGAACACCTGTGCCTGATCACCAAAAGCTGCCCGCGGCCGATCGTGATGTTCACCGGGGACCGCAACAGGGAATCCATCCGCGAAGCGGTGCGCGCCGGGGTGACCGCCTATATCGTCGACGGCCTGGCGGCCGAACGCATCGAGCCCATCATCGAAACCGCCGTCGCCCGCTTCGAAGCCTTCCAGTCGGTGCAGGCCGAACTCGCGCGGACCCGCAACAGGCTCTCCGAGCGCAAGCTGGTCGACCGCGCCAAGGGCATCCTGATGACGGAAAAAAAGATTTCCGAGGACGAGGCCTACCGCCTGCTGCGCAAACTCGCGATGGACCGCAACGCCACCCTCGGCTCGGTGGCCGAACAGGTCATCACTTTCTCCAAACTGCTCGGCTGATTCCCTGCCGCCGTACCCGCTTGGTGCATGGCGCATCGATGGTGCACCGCAATAGCGCATTGCCCGGAACAGGCCCATTCGTGGCTCAATTTAAAAAAATTATTTAAAAACAAATACTTATAAAATATCCCCGCCGCCGACATGGCATGGCATGCGGTTTGCAATACAGGAAACCGCAAGCCGGCCAACGGCGGCCGGCTTCAGGACAAGGGTGTTCGGGACTGCGCATCGTTCAAGCGCGGCCCTGACACCCTTTTTGTTTGTCGCAGCACACGGCGCAAGGCACGGGGTCGGGTCGCAAAGACGCGATTTTCAACGGTTTCAATCACGGGGATGCACACATGGACAGCAAAGACGGCCTCATCAATTCTTCACGGCGCTCGATGATCAAAAGCGTAGCGGGCGTCGCCGCGGCCAGCCTGATACCCGCCGGCTTCCCGGCCATCGCCAGGGCGCAGGCGAAGCTGGAAACCACGGCCGCCAAGCTCGGTTTCATCGCGCTGACCGACGCCGCGCCGCTGTTCGTCGCCGACGAAAAAGGCTTCTTCAAGAAACACGGCATGACCGACGTCGAAGTGGTCAAGCAGGCCTCCTGGGGCGCGACGCGCGACAACATCGTGCTCGGCTCCGAGAAAAACGGCATCGACGGCGCGCACATCCTGACGCCGATGCCCTACCTGATCTCCTCCGGCGCGATGACCGCGAACAACGTGCCCACCCCCATGTACATCCTGGCGCGGCTGAACCTCGCCGGCCAGTGCATTTCCGTCTCCAGCGAATTCGCCGGCCTGAAAGTGGGCGTCGACGCCAAGCCGTTCAAGCCCGCGCTGATGGCCAAGAAAGCGAGCGGCAAGGCGATCAACGCGGCCATGACCTTCCCCGGCGGCACCCACGACATGTGGATGCGCTACTGGCTCGCTGCCGGCGGCATCGATCCCAACAGGGACATCAACACCATCGTCGTGCCGCCGCCGCAGATGGTCGCCAACATGAAGGTCGGCACCATGGACACCTTCTGCGTCTGCGAGCCCTGGAACCACCAGTTGATCAACCAGAAGATCGGCTACACCGCGATCACCACCGGCGAGCTCTGGCACAACCATCCGGAAAAGGCCTTCGCGATGCGCGCGGCCTATGTCGACAAAAACCCCAACGCGGCCGTCGCGCTGATCAAGGCGGTGATGGAAGCGCAGATGTTCTGCGACGACCCGAAAAACGCGCGCGAGGTCGCCGAGATCTGCTCGCGCCGCCGCTGGATCAACGCCCCGGTCGAGGACATCGCCGACCGCGTGCGCGGCGACTTCGACTACGGCACCGGCCGCGTGGTCAAGAACAGCCCGCAGAAAATGCGCTACTGGAACGACTTCGCCTCCTATCCCTTCCAGAGCCACGACCTGTGGTTTCTTACCGAAAACATCCGCTGGGGCTACCTGCCGCAGAAGACCGACATGAACGCGCTGATCAAGAAGGTCAACCGCGAGGATCTGTGGCGCCAGGCGGCAAAGGAACTGGGGATTCCAGCGGCGCAGATTCCGGCGTCGACCTCGCGCGGCGTCGAGAAATTCTTCGACGGCAAGGTGTTCGACCCGAAAAATCCGATGGCCTACCTCAACAGCCTGCAGATCAAGGCGCTCAAAGGCTGACGCCGCGCGACCGATCGACACCCCTGACAGGAGCACGCCATGACCACCACCGCAACGCTTGCCGCAACCCCGGAACCGGCATCGACCCGCAAGTCCGATACCGTCACAGACCTGGGGGCCGTGGCCGCGGCAGCCACCACCACGCCGGCGGTCAAGGCGCGGTCGGCGGCCGCGCCGGCAGCGCCGGCCGCCAAACGCCGTCCCGCCTGGCTCGACACCCTCGGCGACTGCGCCGCAAAAATCCTGCCGCCGGTGATCACCGTGGCGCTGCTGCTCGGCATCTGGGAACTGGCCTCCAGCCAGGCCGGCGCCTCGCTGCCGCCGCCGAGCAAGGTCGTCGCCGACACCAAGGACCTGATCCTCGATCCCTTCTTCAACAATGGTGGCAACGACGTCGGCATGGCCTGGCAACTGTTGGCCAGCCTCGAGCGCGTGCTTTACGGCTACTCGATCGCGGTGGTGGTGGGCATCTCGCTGGGCGTTCTGGTCGGCCAGTTCGCGATCGCGATGCGCGGCCTCGATCCGGTGTTCCAGGTGCTGCGCACGGTCCCGCCGCTCGCCTGGCTGCCGATCGCGCTGGCGGGCTTCCGCGACGGCAACCCCTCGGCGATCTTCGTGATCTTCATCACCGCGGTATGGCCGATCATCATCAACACCTCGATCGGCATCCGCAACATCCCCAACGACTACCGCAATGTCGCCCGGGTGGTTCAACTCAACGGCATCGAGTACTTCTGGAAAATCATGATGCCCGCCGCGGCGCCGTACATCTTCTCCGGCCTGCGCATCGGCGTCGGCCTGTCCTGGCTCGCAATCGTCGCGGCCGAAATGCTGATCGGCGGCGTCGGCATCGGCTTCTTCATCTGGGACGCCTGGAACTCCTCGCGCATCAGCGACATCGTGCTGGCGCTGGTCTACGTCGGCCTGGTCGGCTTCATGCTCGACCGCATCGTCTCCTGGATCGGCCGCTGGGTCGCCCGCGGCAGCAGCGTGAACTGAAGCATCCCGATGACCCGTTCCGCACACCATCCAATCCATTGCACAGGGAGCCTTTCATGAGTCAGCCCTTCCTTGAACTGAGCCTGGTATCGATGGCCTTCAAGACCCGGCAGGGCCCGTTCCAGGCGCTGTCCGACATCAACCTCCGCGTCGAAAAAGGAGAATTCGTCAGCCTGATCGGCCACTCCGGCTGCGGCAAGTCGACGCTGCTCAACATCGTCGCCGGCCTCTACCGCTGCACCGCCGGCGGCGTGCTGCTCGAAGGGCGCGAAGTCGACCAGCCCGGCCCCGACCGCGCGGTGGTGTTCCAGAACCACTCGCTGCTGCCCTGGCTCACCGCCTACGAAAACATCGAGCTCGCCGTCAAGAAAACTTCCGAGGGCAGGCGCGGCAGGGCGCAGATCCGCGAATGGATCCTGCACAACCTGAAGCTGGTGCAGATGGACCACGCGATGAACAAGCGCCCGGAAGAACTCTCCGGCGGCATGAAGCAGCGCGTCGGCATCGCCCGCGCGCTGGCGATGGAGCCGAAGGTGCTGTTGATGGACGAGCCCTTCGGCGCGCTCGACGCGCTGACCCGCGCGCGGCTGCAGGACGAACTGCTGCGCATCGTCGCCAACACCGGCAGCACCGTGATGATGGTCACCCATGACGTCGACGAGGCGGTGCTGCTGTCCGACCGCGTGGTGATGATGACCAACGGCCCGGCGGCGACCATCGGCGAAATCCTCGACGTCAACCTGGCGCGCCCGCGCGAACGTCTCGCGCTGGCCACCGACGCGCGTTACCTGTCGGCGCGCAAGGCGGTGCTCGAATTTCTCTACCAGAAGCAGTTGAAGGCAGCGTGATTCGGGTCACCTAAGCCTAAAATAAAAATATGAATAAAATCAATAAGTTACGATTGGCGTGCGTGGGTAACGGCATGGCCGGCATACGCACGCTGGAGGAACTGCTGAAACTGGCGCCCGACCTCTACGACATCACCGTGTTCGGCGCCGAGCCGCATCCGAACTACAACCGCATCCTGCTGTCGCCGGTGCTCGCCGGCGAACAGACGCTGCAGGAGATCGTACTCAACGACCTCGACTGGTACCGGCGGAACGGCATCACCCTGCACCTCGGCAAAAGAATCACCGCCATCGACCGCATCAAACGCATTGTCCATGCCGAGGACGGCACGAGCGCGGAGTACGACCGCCTGCTGCTGGCGACGGGATCGAAGCCGGTACTGCTGCCGATTCCCGGCATGAAGCTGCCCGGCGTGCTGACCTACCGCGACATCGCCGACACCGAAGGCATGATTGCCGCGGCCGCGCGACACAAAAACGCCGTCGTCATCGGCGGCGGCCTGCTCGGCCTCGAGGCTGCCAACGGCCTGAAGCAGCGCGGCATGGACGTCACCGTCGTCCACCTCGGCGAATGGCTGATGGAACGCCAGCTCGACCGCACGGCCTCCGGGCTGCTGCAGAAATCGCTGGAACGGAAGGGCCTGAAATTCCGCCTGGCCACGCAGACCGCGGAACTGGTCGCCGGCGAATCGGGCCGCGTCGCCGCCGTCCGCTTCAGGGACGGCGGCAGCGCCGCCGCCGAACTGGTGGTGGTCGCCGCCGGCATCCGCCCCAACGTCGAGCTCGCCCCAAAAGACGGCCCGCACTGCTCGCCGGGGAGGCCCGGCGGCATCGTCGTCAGCGACACCCTGCAGACCCACGATCCGCGCATCTACGCCGTCGGCGAATGCGCCAGCCACCGCGACACCACCTACGGCCTGGTCACCCCGCTGTTCGACATGGCGGCCGTCTGCGCCAATCACCTTGCCTTCCACGGCATCGGCCGCTACACTGGCTCGCAGATCTCGACCAAGCTCAAGGTCACCGGCATCGACCTCTTCAGCGCCGGCGATTTCCAGGGCGGCGACGGCAGCGAGGACATCACGCTGTCGGACCCGGTCCGCGGCATCTACAAGAAACTGGTGATCCGCGACGACAGGCTGGTCGGCAGCGTGCTCTACGGCGACACCGCCGACGGCGCGTACTACTTCAAGCTGCTGCGCGAGGGCCGCAAGGTCGGCGACCTCCGCGACCGGCTGATGTTCGGCGCGGCCGGGGGCTGACCGGCGATGGCGGAGATCCGGTCCATCCGCTGTTGCTGCGGCGCCGGCTGCAGTCAGGCATCGCCGCGCGGGGCCGATCGCTGCGCGAACGCGGCACGCCCCAGCCGGATGCCGATGATCGGGAATCACCCGATCCCGCGGCAATTATCCCGTCATTCCGGGCGCGCGGAGCACGAGCCGGAATCCAGTGCGGTGCGTGCGAAAAATCCCTGGATCCCGGCTTCCGCCGGAATGACGTTCGCGGGATCAGCCGGTCAACCGTTGCCGTGATTCCCGATAATCATGTCTGAAACCCGGTCCACCTGCTGTTATTGCGGAGTCGGTTGTGGAGTGATCATTTCCCACGACCAGGACCGCATCACCGGGGTGCGCGGCGATCCGGAACATCCCGCCAATTTCGGCCGGCTCTGCGGCAAGGGGCAGACGCTGCACGAAACCGTCGGCGGCCACGGCCGCGCGCTGTTCCCCAAGCTGCGCCATGACCGCGACACGCCGCGCGAGCGCGTGTCCTGGGATGCCGCGCTGGACCATGCCGCCGACCGTTTCGCCGCCATCATCCGGCAGCACGGTTCGGATGCGGTGGCGTTCTACGTCTCGGGCCAGCTGCTGACCGAAGACTATTACACCTTCAACAAACTGGCCCGCGCGCTGGTCGGCACCAACAACATCGATTCCAACTCGCGGCTGTGCATGTCCTCCGCGGTCGCCGGCTACAAGGCGACACTGGGCGCCGACGCGCCGCCGGCCTGCTACGAGGACATCGACCACGCCGGCTGCATCGTCATCGCCGGCTCCAACGCCGCCTGGGCGCATCCGGTGCTGTTCCGCCGCATCGAGGACGCCAAAGCGAAGAACCCGGAACTGAAAATCATCGTCATCGACCCGCGCCGCACCGCGACCGCCGAAATCGCCGACCTGCACCTCGCGATCCAGCCCGGCACCGACGTCGCGCTGTTCCACGGCATGCTCAACGCGCTGCTGCGGGAAAACCTGACCGATGCCGGCTACATCCAGGCCCACACCCGGGATTTCGAGGCACTGAAAACGCTGGCGCGCGAATACACCCCGGAATCCGTCGCCGGGACCTGCGGCATCACCGCCAGTGAACTGCTGACCGCCGCGCGGTGGTTCGGCACCGCGCGCGCAGCCCTGTCGCTGTACTGCATGGGCCTCAACCAGTCGTCGGCCGGCGCCGACAAGAACGCGGCGCTGATCAACCTGCACCTGGCCACGGGCCACATCGGCCGCCCCGGCGCCGGGCCGTTTTCGCTGACCGGCCAGCCCAATGCGATGGGGGGCCGCGAAACCGGCGCCATGGCCAACCTGCTGATCGGCCACCGCGACCTCGACGATGCCGCCGACCGCGCCGAGGTCGCGAAACTGTGGGACGTGCCGGAGATTCCCGCCCGTCCCGGCAAGACCGCGGTCGAGATGTTCGAAGCCCTGCGCCGCGGCGACATCAAGGCGGTGTGGATCGCCTGCACCAATCCGGCACAGTCGCTGCCGGCCCAGAACGCGGTGCGCGACGCGCTGGTGAACGCCGAACTGGTGGTGCTGCAGGAAACCTATGCCGACACCGAAACCGCGCCTTATGCCGACGTGCTGCTGCCCGCCGCCGGCTGGGGCGAGAAGGACGGCACGGTGACCAATTCCGAGCGGCGCATCTCGCGCGTGCGCGCCGCCGTGGCCGCGCCCGGCGAAGCCCGCCCCGACTGGCGCATCGCCTGCGATTTCGCGATGCGTCTGGAACGCCGGCTGCACGGCCGCGCCCCGGCGCGTTTCGCCTTCGATCATCCACGCCAGATCTTCAACGAGTACCGCGAAATGACCCGCGGCCGCGACACCGACATCACCGGACTCGGCTACGCCACGCTCGACGCCAGGGGCCCGCAGCAGTGGCCGTGCACCGCCGGCGCGCGCGAAGGCACGCCGCGCCTGTATGAAAACGGCGTGTTCCCGACCACCGACGGACGCGCACGTTTCGCGGCCGTGCCCTACCGGCCGGTCGCCGAAGCCGTCGATGCGCGCTTTCCCTTCCGCCTCAACACCGGCCGCCTGCGCGACCAGTGGCACGGCATGACCCGCAGCGGCCGCGTCGCCCGGCTGTGGGCGCATGCTCCCGAGCCGGCCGTCGCGCTGAACCCGGCCGACCTCGCGCAACACGGCTTTCAGTCCGGCGACATCCTGCGCCTGGAATCGCGGCGCGGCGCAGTGCACGTGGCCGCCGCCGCCGATGCCGGCGTCGCCCCCGGCCAGGCCTTCCTGCCCATGCACTGGGGCAGCCGTTACCTGTCCGGCGCCGGCGTCAACGCGCTGACGCTGCCGGTGACCGATCCCCGCTCCTTCCAACCCGAACTGAAGCACTGCGCGATCCGGCTCGCCAAGGCCGCGCTGCCGTGGCGTCTGGTCGCCTTCGGCACGCCGCGCGACGGTGACGCGCTGGCGCGGCTCGCGCAGGCTCAGACCTGGCTACCGCGCTTCGAATTCGCGTCCTGCGCGCTGACCGATGCCGGCGGCGTGCTGCTGCGCGCCGCGGCGGGTGCTGCGCCCGCGGCCGGCGTGCTCGAAGCGATTCATGCCCTGTTCGAACTCGACGGCGAGGACGTGCTGCGTTACGCCGACCCCGCGCGCGGCAACTTCCGCCGCATCCGTCTCGACGGCGAACGCGTGGCCGCGGTCTGCCTCACAGGGGACGACAGCAGCGAATCCTGGCTGCGCGAATTCCATGCCCGGGGCCTGCCCGCCGCCGCGCTCGGCGCGCTGCTGCTGGCGTCCACCGTCCAGGCACCGGCCGGCGCGGCCTCGCGCGGCCGCGTCATCTGCAGCTGCCACGGCGTCGGCGAGACCGCCATCGTCGATGCGCTGAGCGGCGCCGCCGGCGATGCCGCGGCCCGGCTCGGCTCGGCGCAGCGGCAACTGCTGTGCGGCACCCAATGCGGTTCCTGCCTGCCGGAACTGCGCAAACTCGCCGCGGCCGCGGTGGCCGCGGCTTAGGACTTGCGATGCACTCGCGAATCAGGCAACCGTTTCCCCCTCATCCCAACCCTTCTCCCGATGGGAGAAGGGCTTTTCACCCTCTCCCTCCGGGACCAGGAAACACTGGAAGCGAAGCAGAGGGCCGGGGTGAGGGAAAAGTTTCGGCAGTTCATCACAGCCTCCGGAAAAGGAAACCCTGCACATGACCTCGCAGAAATCCCCGGGAAAAGTCTGGCTGGTCGGCGCCGGCCCCGGCGATCCCGAACTGCTGACGATCAAGGCCGCGCGCGTGCTCGGCGGCGCCGACATCGTGCTGGTCGACGACCTCGTCGATCCGCGCATCCTCGCCCATGCGCGCCCCGGCGCGCGCATCGTCGAGGTCGGCAAGCGCGGCGGCTGCCGCTCGACGCCGCAGGCCTTCATCGAAAAGCTGATGGTGCGACTGGCGCGCCGCGGCGCCGCTGTGGTGCGGCTCAAGGGCGGCGACCCTTTCGTCTTCGGCCGCGGCGGCGAGGAAGCCGAAACGCTGGCCCGCGCCCGCATCGCCTGCGAAGTCGTCAACGGCATCACCTCCGGCATCGCGGTGCCGGCGGCCCTCGGCATCCCCGTCACCCATCGCGAACTGGCGCGCGGTGTCAGCTTCGTCACCGGCCATGCGCGCGACGGTTCCAGCCCCGACTGGGCGGCGCTGCGCGCCGGCGGCACCACGCTGGTGATCTACATGGGCATGAAGCGTGTCCGGTCATTGGTCGACGGCATGATCGCGGCCGGCTTTCCCGCCGACACGCCGGCCTGCGCGATCCAGAACGGCACCCTCGAATCCCAAGCCAGCGTGATTTCCACGCTTTCGGCCCTGCCCGCCGGCATCGCGCAAGCCGGGCTCGGCAGCCCCGGCCTGCTGGTGGTGGGCGAGGTCGTGCGCCACGCAAAAGTCGATGCAGTTCCTTCGCGGCAACGCGCCGCATGAATGGTCAGGCAATTACCGAGAGCTCTCCAGATGCCTGACGCATTTTCCCCTCACCCCCGCCCCCCTCTCCCGGAGGGAGAGGGGAGATATCGGCTGTAAATGGTTGATCAACCATTTACAGGAGTCTCAACAATCGGGCAGACAACCATGAGCACACAGAAAATCGTCGTCATCGGCAACGGCATGGTCGGCCAGCGCTTCCTCGAGCAACTCACCGGCCGCATGGGCAGCGACCAGATCGACATCACGGTGTTCTGCGAGGAACCGCGCGCCGCCTACGACCGCGTGCAACTCACCAGCTTCTTCGCCGGCAAATCGGCCATCGACCTCAGCGTCGTGCCCGAGCGTTTTTTCGAGGACCAGGCGATCACGCTGCGGCTGAACGACCCGGTGACCGCGATCGACCGCGCGAAAAAGACCGTCAGTTCCGCGCGCTACCGCGACGTGCCCTACGACAGGCTGGTGCTCGCCACCGGTTCCTACCCCTTCGTGCCGCCGATCCCCGGCCACGACCGGCGCGGCTGCTTTGTCTACCGCTCGATCGAGGACCTTGAAGTGATCCGCGCCGCCGCGAAAAAGTCGAGCATCGGCACCGTCGTCGGCGGCGGCCTGCTCGGCCTGGAAGCCGCCAAGGCGCTGAAGGATCTCGGGCTCGAAACCCATGTCGTCGAATTCGCGCCGCGGCTGATGGCGGTGCAGCTCGACGAGGCCGGCGGCAAACTGCTGCAACGGAAGATCGAAACCCTCGGCGTCACCGTGCACACCTCGAAAAGCACGAAGGAGATCGTCGACGGCGAGGCCCACCCCCACCGCATGGTCTTCACCGACGACACCATGCTCGAAACCGACCTGATCGTCTATTCGGCCGGCATCCGCCCGCATGACGCGCTGGCGCGCGCGGCGAAACTCACGGTCGGCGAGCGCGGTGGCATCGGCATCGACGAGTACTGCCGCACTTCCGATCCCGACATCTACGCCATCGGCGAATGCGCGCTGTGGAACGGCCGCATTTTCGGGCTGGTCGCACCCGGCTACCAGATGGCCGAAGTCGCGGCGCGCCATGTCGCCGGCGAAAACGGAACAACCTTCGGCGGCGCCGATATGAGCACCAAGCTGAAGCTGATGGGCGTCGATGTCGCCTCGGTCGGCGACGCGCTGGGCAAAACACCCGGCGCGCTCGACTACGTCTACACTGATCCGGTTCAGGGCGTGTACAAAAAAATGGTGGTCTCCGCCGACGGCAGGCAGTTGCTAGGCGCGATCCTGGTCGGCGACGCCGCCGAATACGGCGGCCTGCTGCAGATGGCGCTGAACGCGATCCCGCTGCCCGAACACCCGGAAGACCTGATCCTGCCCGCACGCGAAGGCGGCGCCGCCAAAGGGCTGGGCACGGACCTGCTGCCGGCGAACGCGCTGATCTGTTCCTGCAACAGCGTGACCAAGGGCGGGATCTGCGACGCCGTCGCCGCCGGCTGCACCACCGTCGGCGCGCTGAAGGCGCAGACCAGGGCCGGCAGCACCTGCGGCGGCTGCGCGCCGATGGTCAAGCAGATCCTCGATGCCGAACTGCGCAGGCAGGGCGTGGAAGTCAAGAATCATCTGTGCGAGCACTTCCCGTACTCGCGCCAGGAACTGTTCCACCTGGTCCGCATCGGCGGCCTGAAGACCTTCGATGACATCCTCGCCAGGCACGGCAGCGGCCGCGGCTGCGACATCTGCAAGCCGGCGGCGGCCTCGATCCTCGCGTCCTGCTGGAACGAATACGTGCTGAAGCCCGGGCACATGACGCTGCAGGACACCAACGACCGCTTCCTCGCCAACATGCAGAAGGACGGCACCTACTCCGTCGTGCCGCGCGTGCCCGGCGGCGAAATCCTGCCCGAGAAACTGGTCGTGCTCGGCCAGGTCGCAAGGAAATACGGCCTCTACACCAAGATCACCGGCGCCCAGCGCATCGACCTCTTCGGCGCCCGCGTCGAGCAGTTGCCGCTGATCTGGCGCGAACTGATCGACGCCGGATTCGAATCCGGGCACGCCTACGGCAAGGCGCTGCGCACCGTGAAGTCCTGCGTCGGCAGCACCTGGTGCCGCTACGGCGTGCAGGACTCGGTGGGCATGGCGATCGCCCTCGAAAACCGCTACCGCGGCCTGCGCTCGCCGCACAAGCTGAAGATGGCCGTGTCGGGCTGCACGCGCGAATGCGCCGAAGCCCAGGGCAAGGACGTCGGCGTCATCGCCACCGAAAAGGGCTGGAACCTCTACGTCTGCGGCAACGGCGGCATCAAGCCGCGCCACGCCGACCTGCTCGCCACCGGCATCGACGACGCCACGCTGGTGCAATACATCGACCGTTTCCTGATGTTCTACATCCGCACCGGCGACCGCCTGCAGCGCACCTCGACCTGGCTGGAAAACCTCGAAGGTGGCATCGACTACGTGAAACAAGTGGTCTGCGAGGACTCGCTCGGCATCGGCGCCGAACTCGAGGCCGACATGCGGAAGCTGGTCGACAGCTACGAGTGCGAATGGAAAAACGCGATCAACGATCCCAAATCGCTGAAACGCTTCCGCCACTTCGTCAACAGCGACGAGCCCGACCGCAACGTCGTCTTCGTCGCCGAGCGCGGCCAGATCCGGCCGGCGCGCGACGATGAAAAAGAAACCGAAACCGCCGAGGCGGCGCTGGCATGACCGCCCGCCCGAACATCGACATGGGCCTCAGGCAATGGACGGCGGTCTGCCGCCTCG
Organism: uncultured Bordetella sp.; assembly: GCA_964533495.1. GTDB lineage: Bacteria > Pseudomonadota > Gammaproteobacteria > Burkholderiales > SG8-41. The sequence continues at coordinate 105,776 of CAZHJU010000002.1, forward strand.
ACGACATCGTGCCCGACTCGGGCGTCTGCGCGCTCGCCGGCGGCCGTCAGGTGGCGGTGTTCCGCGTCGGCGCCGACCGGGTCTATGCACTCGCCAACCGCGATCCCTTCTCCGGCGCCAACGTGCTGTCGCGCGGCATCGTCGGCGACCTCAAGGGCGAGCCGGTCGTCGCCTCCCCCGTCTACAAACAGCATTTCAGCCTCGCCACCGGACAATGCCTGGAAGACCCGGCGGCAAAGGTGGACACCTTCGCGGTCCGCGTGGAGAATGGCGCGATACACGTGGAGACCCGACAGCCATGAACGCACCCGAAAGCCGCCCGCCCTTTCCCCCGTTCACCCGCGAAACGGCGATACAAAAAGTGCGCAAGGCCGAAGACGCCTGGAACAGCCGCGATCCGGTCGCGGTGTCGCTGGCCTACACGCCCGACACCATCTGGCGCAACCGCTCCGAATTCCCGGTCGGCCGCGCCGCCGTCGTCGAATTCCTGACCCGTAAATGGGCGAAGGAACTCGAATACCGCCTGATCAAGGAAATGTGGGCCTTCACCGACAACCGCATCGCCGTGCGCTTCGCCTACGAATGGCACGACGACTCCGGCCAGTGGTACCGCGCCTACGGCAACGAGAACTGGGAATTCGCGCCCAACGGCCTGATGCACCGGCGTTTCGCCAGCATCAACGACCTGCCGATCAAACCCGAAGACCGCAAATACTTCTGGCCCCAGGGCCGCCGTCCCGACGACCACCCCGGCCTCTCCGATTTGGGCCTCTGAAAACGTTTCATTCCCTCTCCCCGCCGCTTGGTGGGGAGAGGGTCAGGGTGAGGGGCCGCACCGATGTCACCCATACCCAGACTTGCAGGGTGGGTTGGTCGCGCAGCGGCGTAACCCACCGCATGCCCGGCGGCCCCACACCACCCGAGCCCCGCGCCATGTCATCATTGGCGCATGAATCACAAACAACTCACCGGATACATCAAGGAAATCGGCCGCGGCAAAAACGCCGCCCGCGATCTCTCGCGCGAAGACGCCCAAATCCTCTTCACCGCGATACTGAACGACGAAATCCCCCCGCTGCAGCTCGGCGCCATCCTGATCGCGCTGCGCATCAAGGGCGAATCGCTGGACGAACTCGCGGGCTTCCTCGAAGCCTGCGAAGCCAGTTACCCCCACCTCAAGGCCCCCGCGGGCCAGGTGCCGCTGGTGATCCCCGCCTACAACGGCGCGCGTCAACTGCCCAACCTGACCCCGCTGCTCGCCTCGCTGGTCGCGCGCGAAGGCGTGCCGGTGCTGGTGCACGGCGTGCCCGACGATCCGGGCCGCGTGACGACGATCGAAATCTTCCGGGCCATGGGCATCGAGTCCGCATGCTCGATTGCCGAAGCCGAAGCACAACTTGCCACCCGCAATCTCGCCGTCATCGCCATCGACACCCTGGCTCCGGCCCTCGCCCGCGTGCTGCAACTGCGCCGCGACATCGGCCTGCGCGGCCCGGCGCATACGCTGGTCAAGATGATTCAGCCTTTCACATCACGGGCGATCCGGCTGGTCAGCGTGACGCATCCGGAATACCTGGACCGGATGCGGGCGTTTTTTACGAGTTACGGCTCAGATGCACTGCTGCTGCGCGGCGCGGAGGGGGAAGCGGTGGCACATCCGCGGCGGGAGCCGGTGATCGAATGGCTGGATGGAAAAACCGCGGAAGTCCGGCGTGCCGCGCCCGAAGAAAATCCGGAACTGCCGGATAGCCGGGACGCCGCAATGACCGCGGCTTGGATCAGGGGCGCACTCGACGGGAAATATCCGATACCCGCCGCCATCTCGCATCAGGTCCGCAACGCAGCCAGCTCCGGAATCGGCAGAAATTGCGCCTGACCGATATTGGCCCGCAGCCTGAGCCGAAAAATCATAAGTATTTGATTTTAAACAATAATTACTTGTGCTGGTGTTTCAATCTTTTTTCCACCAGGCCGATCAGTTCACCGGCCGGCACTCCCAGCCCTTCCGCCAAACTGAATATCGTCGCCAATGCCGGGCCTTTCTCGGCCCGCTCCAGTGCGCTGATATGGCTGCGCTCGGTGTTCGCGCGTTCGGCAAGCTGGTCTTGCGTATACCCTTTAACACCTTGCTCCTGAAACGTCGGCAAATTAGGCAGTAGTTCAACCCTCCTGGAACTCGTTACGCCGATTCCTTTCAGGCGACCTTCCCTGATATGCCCCAGACTGGACACCGGCGGCAGCAAAGCCATTTCCACCTCCCCCGACAAGACTCCGACTTCTGTCGGCCCAGCGCCATTCCAGCGAATCCTGTTCATCTTGATCGCAGCCATGTTTTCCAGCAGCGCAATTGCAAGCTCACCTGTCGCGCCGGCAGCACCGACATTCACTCCACCTCTGTTTTTTTGCGCAACGGCCAGCAGTTCCGAAAAATTGTTCGGCGAATACTTCTGGTTCGCCACCAGTACCAGCCCGTTCGACGTAATCAGTATGATTGGCGTGAAATCGGAAACGGGATCGTATGGTGGATTTTTGGACATGAGGGGGGCGATAACATGCGATCCACTGCTCCCGACCATTAAAGTTCTTCCATCGGGCGCAGAGTTCATCAGCAATTTTCCAGCCGCCTGCCCACCCGCACCGGGCCTGTTATCGACCACGATTCTCGGCATATCCGCTGTTAATGCCGGCACCAGCAACCGGATCCCGGAATCTGCGGGCCCGCCGGGCGATCCGGAAACCAGGACACGCAGAGGCCCCTCAAGTTTGCCAAGTGTTTGGGCATGAGCCCCAAAAGAAACCAGCAACGCAACAACAATGGCCGCAGACCTCATCCTTCCCTCCTCCGATTTTTTGTAATTTTCGCTTCGGAAAATCAACAATCAGGAACGACACCTTCCGGCAACGAAGCACAGTATTTTGCGATCTCTCCGGGGCGGGTCAGCCAGACGCGCGAGAAATTCGGGTGGCTGAAAATACTCCTAAACAACTGCCTGAGCGCGCGGATCCTGTGCGGCTGCCCGAAAATCATCGTATGCAAGGAAATCGAAAATACGAGTGGCTGGTTCACACACTGCTCGCTCATTTCCTCAAACTGCCTGAATACCGCATCCGTGAACTGAACAGGATCATGGTGCAGGGTCAAAGTCGGGCCGAAATCGTTTGTCTCCAGCGGGTAAGGCACATGCAACAATTTTCCGGATTTTGTGTTCATCCAGAATGGCTGATCGTCACAGGGCCAATCCATCATGTATTTGTATCCCGCCCCGGCCAGCAGGTCAGGCGTGCAATGACTCTGCATCATGTGCGGGCTCATCCATCCTGTCGGCCTCGCTTTCTCGTTCCGGACAAATTCAGCTGTCGCTTCATTGACAAGATTTCTTTCCGAATCCTCCGAAAGAATTCCCTGCTTTTCAGAATTGGTCCTCCCGTGCCCGACGATTTCATCGCCACGCGCTCTCAGAGCCGGGAATATCTCCGGATGCGTCTGATACATCACCGAATTCACCAGATGAGCCGCCGGCATCGAAAACTCATCGAACAGCGACAACAACCTCCACAGCCCCACCCGGTTGCCATATTCACGCCACGACCAGTTTTTTTGATCCGGCATGGGAAGAGCCGCCCCAAAAGATGGGCCGGGTTCCAGACCAAATCCGAAAGACTCGATGTTCAAGGCCACAAACATGGCCAGGCGCTTGCCATCGGGCCACGAGTAGTCTTTTCTGTTGGTAATCGGGCTGAATGGAAACCGGCCATGAACAGGCAGTGACATGAATATTCTTTCTTTTCCAGGGGGTCAGACGGATTTGTAAAACCTTGCGGCGTTGTCCCACATCAACTTCTGCTTTGTCTCCTGCTTGAGTGTCTTCCAGTTCATGACGTTGCTTACTGAATCCGGAAAATGGCATTCGGAATGCGGATAATCGGATGCATACATCAGGACACCATCACCCAGGAAATCTGTCACGAAATTGAACAAATCCTCACCTTCGTGCATTTCGATACTGCAGAAGAATCGGCCTGACTTGATGTAATCGCTGCATTTCATCTTCAGTGGCGCCATCGCTCCGACATATTTGGCCTGCTCGTCCATCCGCCGGGACCAATAAGGAAGCCATGCAAATCCGCATTCAAGAATCCCCATGCGAAGCTGCGGGTACCGATCCATGATTCCGGCACCGATAAATCCGGCCAGGAAACGCATGCCGCCCCAGGGGTGCGAGACCATTCTTCCGAGAAAAATGTTTTCCCAGATATCTGCATGCCCGGGGAAATATGGCGGATTCCATGTTGTGCTGTGGTGAATAATCGGCAGATCGTGCTCTTGGGCCGCTTTCCAGATCGGTTCAAGCTTGGGGTGATCGACAGGAAGGCCATCAGCCAGGAGAGGCATAACGGCAACTGCCCAGGAGGATTTTCCCCAACGTTTGATCTCGTTCACGGCGCCATCGACATCCGACCCCAGGGCGACGAGATGGCCTTTCAGACGATCCGGTGAATTCGCGCAGAAATCCGACATGTACCGGTGGTACGCACGGACCAGTCCGCCCTGCAATGTGACATCCGGCAGACTGACAACCCCTGTCCATGATGAAGGTATAAGAAAATGCCTGTAGACCCCTTCATCATCCATGTCCAGAATGCGATTCTTCGCATTGTCATCACGGACGCCATGCCGCGGATCCTTGCTTCCCCGCCAGTTCGCCTCGCGTGCCCCCCCCTTGAAAGTCGGATGCGCTTCAGCCTGGCCAAGCACCCTTCGGTACACCTTGTCATTAAAGCGGTAAAGATGCATGGGGGCACTGTCTTCACTTGCCTTAACCACAGTGCTCGCCAGGACCCGGTAGGGCGAAAGCTCCGGCAACCGGCCTCGGAAATCCGGATCAACGTATTTGTCCAGAACTTCAGCCGCAGGATTTACATGAGTGTCCGAGTCAAAAACCTTCATCATTTCCTTCGCTTTCATTAATTGGAATAAGATCGGCGTCATTATTAGATGCCCTAATTTTTCTTGTGAAATGAAACGATTTCATCAATCTATGATTTTCTGTTAACAGTCATGAAAATTAATATCGACGGAATCCAGGCCTTCGTTGCAATTGCCCAATACGGCAGTTACCAGAAAGCAGCCGACTACCTGAAGCTGACGCAAACCGCCCTGACCCGGAGGATTCAGCGGCTGGAAGGCTATTTGCAGGTTTCGTTGCTGGAGAGAAGCACCCACTCAGTAACACTTACGAAAGTGGGGGAGGAGTTTTTGCCGCAAGCAAAGCGGCTAGTGGAGGAACTGACCTGGTCAGTCGATCGCCTGAAGGGAATGGCCAGGAATTCGTCGGGCGACGTCACAATCGCCTGCATAACCCACTTCGCCCACGAATGGCTTCCATGGATCATTAAGAAATATGCAAAAAAATATCCGGGAAACAGAGTATTTGTTCTGGATCGTCATGGATTACAGGTCGATGAAGCGGTCAAGCTAAGAGCGGCAGAGTTCGGGATCAATATAATTGCCGGGAAAGACGCGGAACTTTCCCAGCACAGTGCCGTTGAGGATCCATATGTTCTCTTTTGCCATCAATCCGACCCCGTCAGCAGGCTCAAAAACATCTCATGGGGTAGCTTGCAGTCGACCGAATTGATTACTGTCGGGAAAAGCAGCTGGCACAGCTACCTTGTTAACGCGCAATTGAATAAACATTCGATTCAAGTTCGCGCCCGTTATGAAGTTGAGAATCTCTCAACCGCACTCGGCTTTGTTTCAGCCGGACTCGGAAGTGCGATACTCCCGTCCTCGGTAATTCTGACCCGGAAGTATCCGAGCATCCGTCAAATTCCGCTGATAAAGCCGACAATAAAACGCTCTATCGGCCTTATCATGCGCCGCGGTGCACTGCTCTCCCCGGCAGCGCAGTCACTTTTTCATTTGGTGGAAACCGAACTGGAAGCAATAAACGCCTCACTGCTTGATGCAAATTGAAGCCAACAAGGCCGCTTCTTAAACAGCCTTCTTGGCAGGCCTTGTCAGAATTTCCGGCTTTAACAAGGAGCCCAATTTTCTTCTTGTCATGATTTTCCGCTTTATGGCCAAATTGATCACGCTATCCCCGGTTCTTAATGCTTCCTTTGCAATAGCCGTCGCCATTTCATAGCCGATATGCGGATTCAATGCCGTAGCCAGCCCGATTGAAGCCCTCACCTGACGCTGCAGCACATCACGATTGGCAGTTATTCCCCTCACGCACCTTCCACTTAATGCATCACATGCACACCTTAAATGGGAAATGCTTTTCAGTATGCTATGAGCAATTATCGGCTCGAAAGCATTCAACTGTAGCTGTCCTGCCTCTGCGGCCATTGTGACTGTAAGGTCGTTGCCAATAACCTCAAATGCGACCTGGTTGACCACCTCCGGTATCACCGGGTTCACCTTGCCCGGCATGATCGAGGAGCCGGCCTGCACCGCCGGCAAGTTGATTTCATTGAATCCAGCCCTTGGCCCGGAGGACAGAAGCCGCAGATCGTTGCAGACTTTCGATATCTTTACAGCTATCCGCTTCAGCACACTTGATAACTGGACAAATGATCCGCAATCCTGGGTTGCCTCAATGAGATTTCTGGCCGTGATCACGGGAATCCCGGTAATTTCCTTGAGCTTCGAACACACAACTTTTGCGTAGCCTTGAGGGGTATTAATCCCGGTTCCAATCGCCGTGGCACCAAGATTGATTTCAGAAATCAACTCACAAACCTCACGCAATCTCGACTCATCCTCTTCAATCATGATTGCATAAGTCAGAAATTCCTGCCCCAGCGTCATGGGCACGGCTTCCTGCAGTTGCGTTCTGCCGATTTTTAGAATCCCATCAAATTCACGGGCCTTGATCTCAAAAGCCCTCCTGAGACCAGCCATTGAAACCAGTAATTTCCCTATCTCCTCATAGGCAGCCAACTTTACAGCCGTCGGGTAAACATCATTGGTGCTTTGACTCATGTTTACATGTTCCAATGGATGCAAATAACGGTATTCGCCTTTCTTGCGCCCCATCAGCTCCAGCGCCCTGTTGGCAATCACCTCGTTCGCATTCATGTTGGTTGATGTTCCAGCCCCGCCCTGGATCACATCAACCACAAAATGCTCATGCAAGCCCCCCCTTCTGATTTCCTCGCATGCGGAAACCACAGCAGACATTTTCACCCTGCTCAAAAGTCCGATTTCATGGTTCGCAATAGCCGCGGCCTGCTTTACGGATGCAATTGCAACAACCAATGAGGAATGCCTGGAAACCGGGACCCCGCTGATCTGAAAGTTATCCATGGCCCGGCTGGTGTGTATGCCGTAGTAATGCGCAGATGAAATATTTCTTTGGCCAATCAGGTCCTGCTCAATCCGTGTTTTTTTGTTCACAGAATCCATCATCAATTATGCACTGGCCTTGAAACCATACCAATGCGGTTTGCCTTACCAGCTTATTCCGGTCTCGGCCTGCAATTTCTTGAACTTCGCCACCTCATCCGATATTACTTCAGCCATTTTTTCAGGGCTGCTGGCCACCGTGTAAAACCCCATTGCCGAGTATTTGTCTGCCACATCACCTCCCAGAATCACTTTCCCGACCTCCCTGTTCAGCCCCTGGATTAAATTCTTCGGCGTGCCCGGAGGGGCGAATAAACCATTCCAGAATTCAAATGAATATCCGGTCAATCCGGATTCGGAAAATGTAGGCACATCCGGCAGCAAAGGAAGGCGATTTGCAGTGGTCACACCAATCGCGTACAGCTTTTTCGACTTCAAATGAGATGCGCATGCAACCGGCGTAAGCAGGGCCAACGCCACCTCCCCGGAAATCGCAGCCACCTCTGCCGGAGAACTGCCCTTGTACCGTATCGACAACGAACGAAAACCCGCGACCCTCATCATCGCAGACAAGGCGATTTCACCTGTAGGCCCTGCGGTGCCGATATTCAGCTTGTCCGCCTGCTTTTTAGCCAATACCAGCAGGCTCGACATGTTACGGACGGGCAATGAGGGGTGCGCAACCAGAACCAGACCGGTCGCGTTGATCAGTGCGATGGGCGAAGTGTCAACTGACGGATCGTGCCGGTTGCTTTTGTAGAAAACTGGAATTATCGAATGCGTTCCCGTATTCCCGAGCATTAATGTTCTTCCGTCCGGGGCTGAATTCTTCAACTGCTCGATTGCCGATTGCGCGACAGTTCCCGGCCTGTTCTCGATCACGAATTGCTGGCCCAGTGCGCCACCCAGTTGTGATGCCAATAACCTCATGGTGACGTCAGAGGGTCCACCTACGGCACCTGCAACCAATACCCTGATTGTCCCACCCGGAGACTGGGCCTGCACATTCGATAACGCAACAACAGAAAACACGCAGAGTACCAAATTTGATAACGCCTTCATATTCCCCCCGTGTTGTGCAGATCGGACCTGCGATCAACTCACCCCCCACCCCCTCTTACTGGAGCAACGCCAATGATTTTTTTATGCGACTTAATCCATCCTCAAGATGACGTTCCGACTGGGTATAAGAAATCCGGATACAGTTTTTATCCCCAAATGGATCACCCGGAATCACCGCCACCCTTGAATGATTGAGAAGGTAATCACACAAGCCCTGCGAACCATCAATGACATACTCTTTGTATCTGGCGCCGAAATAATGCTTGATGTCGGGAAAAAAAATAGAAAGCCCCCTGCGGGAGTCCGGTTTTGACACCTGGCATCCGGCACAAATGCCCGTAGACCAGGTCTCTCCGCCTTCTGTATTCCTCAATCATGAACAGATTTTTTTCAGCACCACTGCTTACTGCCTCATAAGCCGCCCTCTGCGAAATGGATGAATTCGCCGAAGTCATCTGACCTTGAATTTTGGCTGCGGCATCGGCAATCCATTGTGGCGCGCCCATATACCCAACCCTCCATCCGGTCATCGCATGCAGCTTTGAAAATCCGTTTACCGTCACCGTCCGGTCAATCATCCCGGGCAATGAGGCAATACTTGCGTGACTTCCTGAATATTCGATGAACTCATAAATTTCATCTGAAACAACAATAATCCCTTCATTCGACATTACAACTTCTGCTATTTCCTCTAATTCACTTCTTGAATAAACAGCTCCGGTAGGATTGCACGGAGATGAAAAGAGGATCAATTTTGTTCTTCGTGAAATCGCTTTGTTCATCTGTTCTTTTGAAACCTTGAAACCCGACTCCGCAGCAGCCTTTACAAATACCGGCGTCGCACCAGAAATCCTGATCAATGATTCATAACTCACCCAGTGCGGTGAAAAAACAATCACCTCATCACCCGGGTCCAGCAACGCCAGCAATACATTGACAATGGCCTGCTTTGCGCCGTTCGAAACAACAATCTGATCGTGGCTGTAATTGATGTTATTTTGAATGTTGAACTTTGACGCTATTGCCTTGCGCAGATCCAAATACCCGGCGACAGGGGGATAAGAAAAGTACAGTCCTGAATCGATTGCACGCTTTGCGGCACTGCAAATATGAACTGGAGTGGGAAAATCCGGCTCGCCGAGTGAAAGATCAACAATATCAAGCCCGCATTCGCGAAGCTTCCTGACCCTTGCTGCTACCGCCAATGTTTCCGATTCATTTATGCCAGTCACCCTCTCAGAAAGTCTCTTCATGAAGCAGTCTTTTGAGTTTTTCAGAAAAGAATGGTGCGCATTTCATGGCACGAACCTCCCGATCCAAGATTAATGGCTTTATTTTCTCCACGTAAGCCTTCCATGCGGGGTCAGACTGCATTGCGGATTGACTGGCGATCTTGCCCTCCAGATCGATAAATCCCCATAACTGCACCAGCGTGTCGTTTTTATCTCCCTCCTCATAAAAAAAGCCGATCATGTGTTTTGAGTATTTTTTCTGCACCGCCATTCCATCGGCTTGATACAAACTCAAAAACTCCTGGATCCGGCCTTTTTCAATTGCATACACTCTTTCTTCAATAATCATGTTTGCCATCTCTATTCGTTTTGAGATTTCATTTGAAACAGACACATGCTGGCCGCAATTGCCAACTTGCGCCCCCTCATAAATGCACGGCTGGCCACTCATTTGGATTATTTATCCACTGTCAATCTTAGTGAATTGATTATTTGTCATTAGTCCATGACTTTTCGTCTTGCCCGGACCAAGAAAATTCATGTCCTGGCAGCACTGGCTTCAGGGAACAGACGGCTCCACAGAACATCAGTCATGCGAGGATCCTGACGAACAAGCACACGCCACGAGCCTGCATGCCTTGCAGGCCGTCTATGAAGTCCGTCAAGTCACCCGTACCGATTCGGTGTCGCTTGCATTGCGGGTTTTGGCTGGCGCAGAAACCACTGCGGTAAGCGTGCACTGTTAATTTTTTGACCCGCTCCCGGCATGGATGATCAGGGGCTGCAGCATCTCGATGCAATTGCAGCATCCCTGGCAACACCTCGCTCACGACACTGTTGCCGACACTCTGATTCCCGAACTCCAGGCGCAAGGCGGCAGCAACGGCTTGAACCGTAAGACGCGGCGCCGGACATTACTCCGCCTGATTTCCCTGGCGGCCAGCAATCCACCCCAGCAGTTCCTCCGCCGGAAACGGCCGCGCGATGGCGTAACCCTGCGCGTGGTCGCAGCCGTGGGCCGCGAGGTACTCGATTGCGGCGGGATCCTCGACGCCTTCGGCGGTCACTTCCAGCCCCAGTCCCTGCGCCATCGCAATCACGGTCTTGACGATCGACTGGTCGCGGCGGTCGGCCAGCAGGTTGCGGACGAAGGCCTGGTCGATCTTCAGGTGATCGACCGGCAGCGCCTTCAGGTACTGCAGCGAGGATTGCCCGGTCCCGAAATCGTCGACCGCCAGCCGGAAGCCGCGCCGCTTGAGCGTCTGCAGCAGGCGCGCGGTGCTGTCCTGGTCGCCGAGTATTCCGCTCTCGGTGATTTCAAACTCGATCTGCCGCGGGTCGAGCGCATGGCGCGCGGCGAGTTCGTCGATGAACTGCGGCAGATCGGGGTCACCGAGGTCGCGGGCGGTGAGGTTGATCGACACCTGCAGTTCCGGCATCTCGGCCAGCCAGGTCCGCATGTGGCCGAAGGAGGTTTCCAGCACCCAGCGCGTCAGCAGATGGATCAGCGAGGTGCGCTCGGCGTGGGGAATGAAGGTCGCGGGCGGAATGCCGCCGTGCCCGGGCGGATGCCAGCGCATCAGCATCTCAACGCCGGTGTAGTGCCGGTCCGACAGCCGCAGCTTGGGCTGGCACCAGAGCTTGAATTCGCCGGCGGCGACGGCATCCGGGACCAAGCCGAGCAGCGCCAGGGTCTCGCGGTTCGCCGCGTCGGTGCCGTGGTCGTAGATCGACCAGGCATGCCCCTTCTTCATCGCGGCATGCATCGCGATGCTGGCCTTCTGGATCAGTTCCTCCGGCTCGCTGCCGTGCAGCGGAAACTCCGCGCTGCCGATGCTGGTATCGACATAAACGTGGATATCCTCGACGTCATAGGACCGGTGCAGCGCAGCGGTGACGTTGCGCAGGATCTCCGGCCCGCCCTCGGCGCGGGTCACCGCGACGAAACGGTCGGTATGGTACTGGCAGAGCAGGAAGGGCTGCGGCAGGCGGCCGGCAATGCGGTCATAAACGGCGGACATCAGCGGCCTGCTGATGTCCAGGCCGAGGGTGTTGATGATCTCGAGGTAATTGTCGACATTGACCACGACGACAAGAAACTTCGGCGCCATGGTATGGCGGCGCAATTCCTCGCGCATAGCGCGTTCGAGGAACATGCGATTGGGCAGCCCGGTATGGACGTTGCGCTCCGACACCCATTGCATGCGCCGGATGTGGGTGCGCAAGACCGAAAAGAGATAACCGGACAAACCGCCGACCAGGCAGAAGAAAAACATGCGGTAGGCCCAGTTGACCGTGCGCTGCAGTTCTCCGGTAGCCGTGTCGATGGGCATGTAGGGGCCGAGCACGAGGCCGCCGGCGACACCCGCGATGACCCCCCCGGGCAGTCCGAACAGCAGTCCCGCGATCACCAGCGCCAGGTACATCGCATGCGAATAGACGTACTTGATGCCACCGGTCGCATGCACCAGGAAGCCGACGCCGGCGATCAGCAGCATGACCAGGATGAGGGCGGCGATCCTGACCGCGGGGCGGTCCGCGTAATCGAACCACCGGACGTTGCGCAAATGGCGCAGCAACGGAATTTGCATGTCCATGACGCTTCTCCCTGCCTGCCGGGAGGGCGCGTTTATCCGCGCATCCGCCAGGATTTTTTTTTGTTGTTGCGGGAACTGGCCGTGCCGGTGCGTCTGTACGCACCGGTTACGAGTTTGCCAGCGGCGCATCCGCACGGATGCGATGTTCCGAGAGTAATACCAAAAGCGAAGTGCGACAAACTTAACAAAATGATAGGTTTGTCCGCCACATAGTCCATTATCTACGTAGGCGCCGGCAGCAACAGCAATTCAGCACACACTTATATTTGCGGCGGAAAACGCCACGGGGAAGACAAACAGCGGGAGAGAGGGAGCGGGAAAAACGCTCATGCGGTTTTTCCGGCCAGCACTTCCGCCACGTGCAGCACCCGCGTCTTCGCATCCCCGCGCCGGCGCAGCCGCCCTTCGATGTTCAGCATGCAGCCGAGATCGCCGAGCACCACGGCATCGGCGCCGCTGGCGGCAATGTTTTCGCACTTGCGCTCGGCGATGTGCGCGGAGATCTCGCCGTACTTGACGGCGAAGGTGCCGCCGAAACCGCAGCACTGCTCGCACTCGTTCATTTCCCTCAGGCTCGCGCCTTCGACCTGCGCCAGCAGCGCGCGCGGCTGCCGCTTGATGCCCAGTTCGCGCAGCCCCGAGCAAGAATCATGATAAGTAATTGATTTTATTGATTTTTTTGAATTCGGCGTAAAACGGGCGATATTGACCAGGAAATCGGTCAGCTCGTAGGTGCGTTCCGCCAGCGCCTTGAGAGGGACACGCTCCTCCTCCGGCAGGTCCTTCAGCAGTTCCGGGTAATGCACGCGGATCATGCCGGCGCAGGAACCGGAAGGCACGACGACGTACTCGCAATCGGCGAATTCGCGCCACAGCTTGCGCGCCAGCGCGATCGCGGAGGCGCGGTCGCCGGAGTTGTAGCCGGGCTGGCCGCAGCAGGTCTGGGTTTCCGGCACGATCACCTCGCAGCCGGCCTCTTCCAGCAACTGCAAGGCGGCGAAGCCGATGCGCGGGCGCATCAGATCGACGAGGCAGGTCACGAACAGGCCGGTTTTCATGCCGGCGATGATACGCGCAAAAACAAACCCCGGCCGCGGTGCCGGACCCGGTCGACGGACTCACGCCGCTGCGCAGGCAAACAGGATTACGGACGCCGCCAGGGTTGCAAATATTCCAGACGGTCGCCGGTCTGCACGATCAGGTGCTTGACCGCCTTGTCGCGGACGATGTGCAGCGTGACGTCGATGCCCGCGCCGCCGCTGCCCCACAGGCATTCGTAGAACTCGCTCTGGCCGCCGATCGAGTCGCCGCCGACGCCGAGGATGACGTCGCCGCGCTGCAGTCCGGCCTGGGCCGCCGGGGAATCGGGCAGCACGCGGGAGACGACGACGTGGCCGTCGACCTGCTCGGTGTTGAGACCCAGCCACGGCCGCCCCGCGCCGCGCCGGCGGCCGTCGCGCACCAGGTCGTCGAGCACGTCCTTCAGCAGGTTGATCGGCACGAACATGTTGCCGGGAAAGGCGGCGCCGCTGCCGAGCACGTCGCTGACCCACAGCGAGGCGATGCCGACCAGCCGGCCTTCGCCGTCGAACAGCGCCGCGCCGCTGTGTTCGTAACGCGGCGGCGCGGTGAACAGCGCGTCGTCGATCATGTACTCCCACCAGCCGGTGAAGCGGCGCCGCGACACCAGCGCCGCGCCGGTGATGCCGCCGGCGCCTTCGTGGCCGGCGACCACCAGCGACTGCAGCTCGGCCAGCGCGTCGGAATCACCCAGTTCCACCGGCGCGCAGGGCGGCGCCGGGCTCGCGCGCAGCAGGCCGAAACCGCTGGCCTGGTCGAAGCCGATCACGCTGGCCGGATAGATGCGGTTGTCGCCGGCGATCACCAGCACCGAGGCGGCTTCGAGGATCAGGTAGCCGATGGTCAGGATCAGGCCGTTGCCGTCGATCAGGATGCCGGTGCCCTCGCGCTCGGCGCCCAGCGTGTCGGCGGTGCGCGCGCCTTCGACCGCGCGGATCGACAGCTTCACCACCGCGTCGAGCGGCGGCTCCGCCGGGCGCGGGATGCCGTTGGTGGCGCGCCAGGCCGCGACCGAGGCGGCGAACAGCGAGGCGGTCACCGGGCGGGCCCCGCGGCGGCGATCGCCGCGTAGCGCACGTCGGCGATTTCGATGTCCTCGGGACCGGCCGGCGTCATCAGGCTGACGGTGTCGCCGGCGCGGCGCTTCAGCAGCGCCTTCGCGATCGGTGAAATCCAGCTGACGTGGCCGCGCGCCGGATCGACCTCGTCGACGCCGACGATGGTCACCGTGTGTTCTTCGCCGCGGCCGTCGACATAATCCACCGTCGCGCCGAAAAACACCTGGTCGGTGCCGCCGCGCGCCGCGGGATCGACGACCTCCGGCTTGTCCAGCCGCTTGTTGAGATAATGGATGCGCCGGTCGATTTCGCGCAGTCGCTTCTTGCCGTACAGATAGTCGCCGTTCTCGGAGCGGTCGCCGTTCGAGGCCGCCCAGGACACGACCTTCACCAGTTCCGGCCGCTCGACGTCGAGCAGGTGCATCAGCTCGCGCTTCAGCCGCGCGTAACCCTCCGGGGTCATGTAATTCTTCACCGGCGCGGCAGCGGCGCCGGGACTGCTTGCGGGTTTCGGCATAGGCCCTGCAGTGTAACGAAAACCGGGTTGTCGCAAGGACTGGACGGCCTCGTTTCATAATGTAAAATCATCCCGGCTCCCCGCACGGAGCGCCCGCCAACCCCCGAATGCCCAACGTGACCGAAAAAAACGCGAAACCGTCGATCCAGGTCATCGAACGCATGATGCAACTGCTCGACGTGCTGTCGCAGCACACGATGCCGGCCACCCTGAAACAGCTGGCGCAGGCGACACAGCTGCACCCCTCGACCGCGCACCGCATCCTCGGCGTGATGGTCGACAACCGCCTGGTCGACCGCATCGAGCCCGGCACCTACCGCCTCGGTATCCGCCTGGTCGAACTCGGCAGCCTGGTGAAATCGCGGATCAGCGTGCGCCAGGAAGCGCTGCCGCACATGCAGGCGCTGCACCAGGCGCTGGGCGAAACCGTGAACCTGTCGGTGCGCCGCGACGACGAGGTCGTCTACATCGAGCGCACCGCCGAGGGCAACACGATGATGCGCGTGGTGCAGATCATCGGCGCCCATGCGCCGCTGCACATCACCGCGGTGGGCAAGGTCTTCCTCGCCGCCGATTCCCCGCAGCGCGTCGCCGATTACGCCAAGCGCAGCGGGCTGCCGCGCTACACCGACCAGACGCTGACCGACCTCGCGAAGCTCAACCGCGAGCTCGACGAGATCCGCAGCCGCCGCTACGCCCTCGACAACGAGGAGGCCGAGCGCGGCGTCTGCTGCGTCGGCGCCGGCATCCACAACGACGAAGGCCGGCTGGTCGCCGGCCTCTCCGTGTCCGCGCCCACCGAACGCTTCAAAAAGAACTGGGCGGAACCGGTGCGCCAGGCGGCGGAGCGCATTTCGCGCGCGATCGGCTGCCAGCCGCAGCGCTGACCCGCGCGCCGCGATGTACGACCGCCCCGTCGTCTTCCTCGATCTCGAAACCACCGGCGCCACCGCGACACACGACCGCATCACCGAGATCGGCATCGTCGAAGTCGAAAACGGCCGCTTCGTCCGCGAATGGTCATCGCTGGTCAATCCCGGCATGAGCATCCCGCCGGCGATCCAGTCGCTGACCGGCATCAGCAACGCCATGGTGGCCGGCGCGCCGCGCTTCGAGGAGATCGCCCGCACGGTGTGGGAGGCCATCGACGGCCGGGTGCTGGTCGCGCACAACGCGCGCTTTGACTACGGCTTCCTGAAGAACGAATTCAAACGGCTCGGCAAGAGCTTCAGCGCGCCGGTGCTGTGCACGGTCAAGCTGTCGCGCAGGCTGTTCCCGCAGCACGCCCGCCACAATCTCGACAGCCTGATGGCGCGCCACGGCATCGACTGCGAAGCCCGCCACCGCGCGCTGGGCGACGCGCGGGTGCTGTGGCAGCTCGCGCAGCAGTGGCGCGAGGATCCGGGCGAAGCCGCGGTGCTCGAAGCCGCGGCAAAACTGCTGAAAACCGCGACGGTGCCGGCGGGCCTGCCTGACGATGCCTTCGAGCACATCCCGGAAGGCCCTGGCGTCTATCTGTTCTACGGCGAGCGCGACGTGCCGCTGTACGTGGGCAAAAGCATCAGCCTGCGCACGCGGGTGATGTCGCATTTCTCCGGCGATCACCGCGTGGCCAAGGACATGCGCATCGCCGCCGAGGTCAGGCGCATCGACTGGATCGAAACCGCGGGCGAGCTGGGCGCGCTGATCGAGGAGGCGCGGCTGGTGAAGAAGCTGTCTCCGGTCCACAATCGCCAGCTGCGCCGCGCAACCGAACTCTGCGCCTGGCAGTGGCCGGCGCAGGCGCACGCGACGCCGCCGCAACTGGTGTCGGCGCGCGACCTCGCCGGCGGCGAGTTCCACGATCTCTACGGCCTGTTCCGCTCGCGCCGCGCGGCGATCGAGGCGCTGCGCGGGCTGGCGACCGAACACCAGCTCTGCCACGTCCTGCTCGGCCTCGAAAAACGCAGCGGACCCTGCTTCGCCTGGCAGATCAGGCGCTGCCGCGGCGCCTGCGCCGGCAAGGAAAGCCCCGAAGCGCACGCGCTGCGGCTCGCCGCCGCGCTGGCCACGCTGCGCGTGCGCGCCTGGCCGTTTCCGGGACGCATTGGCATCCGCGAAACCGCCGCCGGCGGAAACCTCTGCGAACTGCACGTGCTCGACCAGTGGTGCCACCTCGGCACGGTGCGCAGCGAGGACGAACTGCGCGAGCTGCAGGAAGCCGCGCCGCGGCCGCTGTTCGACCCCGATACCTACAATATCCTGACCCGCTACCTGCTCGGCGGCAAACACCGGCCGCAAATCGTCCCGCTGCACGCCGCGGCTGCGGCATAATTGGCCTGCAATCACAAAACAACCATCCGGAGGAAGATGCCATGGCACTGAAGTTCCCGATTCCAGCGCTGTCGACCCTGGCCGCCGCGGCACTGCTCGCGCCGCTGACCGCGTTCATGCCGCAGACCGCAGGCGCCCAGCAGTACCCGAGCAAGACCGTGCGCTTCATCATCCCCTTCCCGCCCGGCGGGCCCACCGACATCATGGGCCGCATGGCGACGGACATCCTGGCCAAGGCCACCGGCCAGCAGTTCGTGCCCGACAACCGCGGCGGCGCCGGCGGCAACATCGGCGCCGACATGTGCGCCAAGTCGCCGCCCGACGGCTACACGCTGTGCATGATCACCGCGGCCCAGGGCGTGTCGCCGGCGATCTACCGCAAGATGTCGTACGACCCGGCGAAGGACCTGGCGACGGTCACGCTGATGGCGAGCCTGCCGAGCCTGCTCACCGTGCATCCCGCGCTGCCGGTGAAGACCGTGAAGGAACTGGTGGGCCTCGCGAAATCGAAGCCCGACGCGCTGACCTACGCCTCGACCGGCAACGGCAGCAGCCCGCACATGCTGATGGAAATGTTCAAGTTCATGACCGGCACGAAAATGGTCCACGTGCCGTACAAGGGCCAGGCCCCGGCGGTGCTCGACCAGTTGTCGGGCCAGGTGCAGCTCGCCTTCAACACCGCGATCAGCGTGATGCCGCAGGTCGAGGCCGGCCGGCTGAAGGCCGTCGCCATTTCGTCGAAGGACCGCTTCCCGCCGATGCCGGATCTGCCCACCGTCGAGGAAGGCGGGGTCAAGGGCTTCGACGGCGGCTCGTGGCAGGGCGTGGGCGCGCCCGCGGGCACGCCG
Source organism: uncultured Bordetella sp. (assembly GCA_964533495.1). Lineage (GTDB taxonomy): Bacteria > Pseudomonadota > Gammaproteobacteria > Burkholderiales > SG8-41. The sequence continues at coordinate 123,837 of CAZHJU010000002.1, forward strand.
GCGGAGATCATCAACCGCGTCAATGCGATCCTGGTCAAGGAACTGAAGACGCCGGCGATGCGCGAGCAGATGCTCAAGCGCGGCGGCCTGGTGTCGGCCAACTCGCCCGAGGAATTCTCGGCCTTCCTGAAGGCCGAAATCGCGCGCTGGACCAAGATCGCGCGCGCCGCCAACATCCGGATCGACTGAAGCAGTGGCGGAACGCAGCGCGGAACAGCAGGCCCGCATCGACCTCGCCGCGGCGCTGCGCACCGCGTCGCGGATGGGGTTGGGCGAAGGCATCTGCAACCACTTCAGTGTCGAGGTGCCCGGCCGCGCCGGGCATTTCCTGATCAATCCGCAGGGCCTGCACTGGTCGGAGGTGACGCCCGCCGACCTGGTGCTGGTCGACGCGCAGGGCCGCAAGATCGCCGGTGAATACGAAGTCGAGCCGACGGCATTCTTCATCCACGGCGCGGCGCACCGCAGCAAGCCCGGCGCGAAATGCGTGCTGCACACCCACATGCCCTACGCCACTTGCCTGACCGTGGTCGAGGGCGGCCGCCTCGAGCCGGCAAGCCAGGTCGCGCTGAAGTTTTACGGCCGCTGCGCCTACGACGAGGCCTACAACGGTCTCGCGCTCGACGCGGCGGAAGGCGAACGCATCGTCGACGGGCTGAAAAACGCCGACGTGCTGTTTCTCGCCAACCACGGCGTGATCGTCACCGGGCCTTCGGTGGACCTCGCTTTCGACGATCTCTATTACCTCGAGCGGGCCTGCATGCTGCAGGTGCTGGGCGCGGGCACCGGCAGGCCGCTGCGCGTCGTGCCGGAGGAAATCGCCCGCCAGACCGCGGCGCAGATGACGGACGGCACCCAGGCGCGGCTGCACTTCGTCGCGCTGAAACGGCTGCTCGACCGCGACGAGCCGGGCTGGGACCGGCTCGGCTGAAACGCCCAGGGCCGGGCGCGCGGCAACGCCTTGCCTACATCTTTTTTCCCGTCATTCCGGCGCACGCCGGAATCCAGGCAACGACGGGCGGAATTTCCACGTCCACACTGGACCCCGGCGTCCGCCGGGGTGACGACTGGCGAGTGACTCGCAGCCCGGCAAAACCATCATGCCGGCGTGCGCCGGCATGACGGCTTCAGGTCAGTGGTAAACGACGGGGAAGTTCAGCAGCACGCTGAAGTTGTCGAGGAATTCGTCGATGTGCTCGGTGGACGCTTCCTCGCCGGCCGCCGCGTTCATCGCATTGGCGAATTTCTCCGCGACGTCGCCGTGGAAAAACGTGCCGCGCGAACTGCGCTTGTCCACCAGTTCCAGGCCCTGCTGGCCGGGATACTCGGCGACGTAGTACTGCTCACTGTCGTAAACGATGCGCATGGCGGCGTCCTTTCGTGGTAAGTCTTTGATTTTAATCGGAAATTTTATAAAATCCCCAATTAAAACAAACACTTAGAAACGATATGGGGGAGCCCGCCGCTTTTTCAAGACGCCCGCGGCGCGCGCCGCCACTGGCTCACGGCGATGCCGGCCAGGATCAGCGCCAGGCCGAAATAGGCATTCGCGCTGGGCGTCTCGCCCATCACCAGCAGGCCCAGCATCACCGCCACGCCGGGGCTGAGGTAATTCACCAGCGACATGAAGGACGGGCCGGCGGAACGGATCAGCATGAAATAGAGGATGGTCGCGATCGCCGTCGGCGCGAACCCCAGCCAGATCACGGCTCCCGTCGACGATGCCGCCGGCGCCAGCGTCCACGGCCGGTCCAGCCACAACGCCACCGGCACCACGATGACAGCGGCGACCAGCAGCGTCGCCGCGGCGGAAACCAGGACGTCACCCTTGATGATCAGCCGCGTCAGCACGCTCTGCAGCGCGTAGCAGAGGGCGCCGCCGAGCACCGCCAGCTGCGACACGATGCGCACGGCGTCGCCGCCGATGCCGGCCAGCGCGGCGGGCCCCATCAGCAGCACGATGCCGAGAAAACCGGTGGCGAAACCGGCCGCGCGCTGCCGCGTCAGGTGTTCTCCGGCGATCAGGAAGTGCGCGAGCGCGATGGTCGCCAGCGGCATCATCGCCATCAGGATGCCGGCGAGCGCGCTCTCCACCACCTGCTGCCCCCAGGTGATCAGGTAGAAGGGCATCGCGTTGCCGATCACCGCGATCACCACGTAGGGCCACCAGTCCCGGCCCGGCGGCGGCAGGCGGCGGCCCAAGGCATGGACGATCAGGATCAGCACGATCGCCGCCACGCCGACGCGGCCGGCCACCACGGTCAGCGGCGGCAGCGAGGCCACCGCGATGCGGTTGAACATGAACGAGGAGCCCCACATCGCCACCAGCGCGAGCAGGAGCATCCAGTCCTTCGGGGTTCTGTGCGTCGACATGCCGGAAAATCCCGCGCGACCGGCGCGGAAATGTTCTTGTCATCGGATGCCGCAGCATACACGAGGCGCGGCATCCGCCCGCATGCCGCGCGCGGCCTACACGCCGCGTTCCTTGAACACCTCCCGCGCCGAGCGGAAGCTTTCGACGCCCGCCGGGATGCCGCAGTAAACGGCCACCTGCAGGAACACTTCCCGGATCTGCTCTTTCGACAGACCGTTGTTCAGCGCGCCGTTGATGTGCAGCTTCAGTTCGTGCGTCCGCCCCAGCGCGGACAGCATGGCGAGGTTCAGCATGCTGCGCGTTTTCCGGTCGAGGCCCGGCCGGTTCCAGATGTCGTTCCAGCAATAGGTGTTCAGCATTTCGGAAAAAGGCTGCAGAAATTCGTCCACGGCGGCGTGGGATTTGTCCACGTATGCGGCGCCAAGCACTTCGCGCCGCGTCTGCAGCCCGGCCTCGTGCCGTTCCTGGTGGGATCGTTTGTCCATGGTTTCGGGTCCTTTCCTCGGGTTGGAATAATCGTTATATTCTAAATAACATAGCGCGCCAAGATCTTGGGTTGGAGTCCACATATGGATCGCACCTGTACGCGCGTGCGCATATCCGCGCACGGCCCGGCAGCGGCCCCCTGAAGGAAAAGCAGCCGCCCGATGCATACTCCGTCTCCGATGCGCCCCGCCACGGTTTTGCCCGCGGCCGGCCGGCGCGGTTTTCGGCGCTCCACCGCTTCTTTTGTTCAACGCACCGAGGAAAACACATGCACCCGTATCCCGAACTGAAACTGTACGTGGCCGGAGAGTGGAAAAGCGCCGATGGCGCCCCGGTCATCAACCCGGCCGACGAAACCGTGCTGGGCACGGTCCCGCACGCCAGCCGCGACGACCTCGACCGCGCGCTGTCCGCCGCCCACGACGGATTGCGGACATGGCGCCGCACGTCCCCGTCCCGGCGCGCGGAAATCCTGCTGAAGGCGGCGGAACTGCTGCGGAAACGCGCGGACGAAATCGCCGTCGCGCTGACCCTGGAACAGGGCAAGCCGCTGGGAGAGTCACGGACGGAAGTCCTGGGCGCCTGCGCCAAGCTGGACTGGGATGCCGCCGAAGGACGCCGGCTCTACGGCAGGATCATCCCCGGCGATCCCGGCATGCGCCACATGGTGCTGCGGCAACCCATCGGCGTCGTCTCCGGCTACTCGCCGTGGAACTTCCCGATCAACTCTCCTTCGCGCAAGGTCGGCGGCGCGCTGGCCGCGGGCTGCTCGATCATCCTGAAGGCGTCCGAAGAGACGCCGGCGGGCGCCGTGGCGCTGGTGCGCGCCTTCGCCGATGCCGGGCTGCCGCCGGGCGTGCTGAACCTGGTGTTCGGCGTTCCGTCCGAAATCTCCGAATACCTGATCCCCCAGCCCGCCGTCCGGATGGTCACGTTCACGGGCTCCGTGCCGGTGGGCAAGCGGCTGGCGGCGCTGGCCGGCCAGCACATGAAACCCTGCCTGATGGAACTGGGCGGTCACGGTCCCGTCATCGTCTGCGACGATGCGGATCCCGTCGCGGCCGCGAACGCCTCGGCAACCACCAAGTCGCGCAATGCCGGGCAGGTCTGCACCGCGCCCACCCGTTTTTACGTCCATCGCTCGCTGTACGGGCGCTTCACGGAAGCCTTCGCGAAAAAAGCCGATGCGCTGCAAGTCGGGAACGGCCTCGATCCGGCCAGCCAGATGGGCCCCCTCGCCAATGTCCGGCGCCTGGAGGCGATGGAATCGCTGGTGCTCGATGCCACGTCGAAAGGCGCGCGGCTCCTGGCCGGCGGCCGGCGCCTGCGGGAATGCGGGTACTATTTTCCGCTGACCGTGCTCGCCGACGTTCCGGACAGCGCGAACGCGATGCAGCAGGAGCCCTTCGGTCCGCTGGCGATGATCAATCCCGTCGACGATCTGGACGAGGCGATCGCCAGGGCCAATGCGCTGCCCTACGGCCTGTCCGCCTACGCCTTCACGCAGTCCGCCGGCAATGCCGACCGCCTCGCCGACGGCATCGAGGCCGGCACGTTGTCGATCAACCACCTGACGGCCTCGCTCGCGGAAACGCCGTTCGGCGGCGTCAAGGACAGCGGCTACGGACGGGAGGGCGGCAGCGAAGGGCTGGAGCAGTACACCGTCGTCAAGAACGTGTCGCACCTGATGCAGCCCGCCGCGAAATGAACGGCCGGCGGGGGGGCGCGTGATAAAATCGGGGCCGCTCACAAGCCCCGATCATGACACTCACGCCCCTCACCGCCCTCACTGCCCTCTCCCCGCTCGACGGCCGCTACCACGGCAAGCTCGGCGCGCTGCGCGGCTGTTTCAGCGAGTGGGCGCTGATCCGCCAGCGGGTGCGGGTCGAGGTCGAATGGCTGAAGGCGCTTGCCGCGGAGCCGCGGCTGAAGGAAGTGCCGGCGTTTTCGGCGGCGACCGTCGCCGGGCTCGACGCGCTGGTGAAAAACTTCTCGGAAGCCGACGGCAAACGGGTCAAGGCGATCGAGGCGACGACCAACCACGACGTCAAGGCGGTCGAATATTTCCTGAAGGAACGCCTCGCCCAAAACGGCGAAATCACGAAAGTCGCCGAGTTCATCCATTTCGCCTGCACCTCCGAGGACATCAACAATCTCTGCCACGCGCTGATGCTGCAGGAATCGCGCGGTGTGCTGCTGCCGGCGCTGGACGCGATCGCCTCCCGGCTGCGCACGCTGGCGCACGAACTGGCCGACGCGCCGATGCTGTCGCGCACCCACGGCCAGCCGGCGTCGCCGACCACGCTGGGCAAGGAAATGGCCAACGTCGTCCATCGCCTCCGGCGGC
>CAZHJU010000003.1:0-8070 GCA_964533495.1 uncultured Bordetella sp.
GCTGCTGGCAATGGGCCTGCTGCGCATGGGCACGTGGATCCGCTTCATCCCGGTATCGGTGATCAGCGGTTTCACCAAGGGCATCGCAGTGCTGATCCTGCTGTCGCAGCTCAAGGATTTCTTGGGGCTGCAGACCAGCCAGCTGCCGGCGGAGTTTTTCGCGCAGATCGCGGTGCTGTGGGGGGCCCTGCACACCATCAGCTGGGCCACCGTCGGACTGAGCGTCGCCTGCCTGCTGCTGATCGTGTTCTGGCCGAAACGCTGGAGTCTGGTGCCCAGCCCCATCGTCGCGCTGGTTTTCGGCACCCTGGCGGCGGCACTGCTCGGCCTGCCGGTGGAAACCATCGGCTCAAAATTCGGCGGCATCCCGCAGACCCTGCCGGCGTTCGCCTTTCCCGAACTGTCGATGGACAAGGTGCGCTACCTGATCGCGCCGGCGATCGCCATCGCGCTGCTCGGCGCGATCGAGTCGCTGCTCTCGGCGACCGTTGCCGACAACATGATCGACGACCGCCACGACCCCAACCAGGAACTGGTGGCCCAGGGCCTCGCCAACATCGCCGCGCCGCTGTTCGGCGGCTTCTGCGCCACCGGCGCGATCGCCCGCACCAGCACCAACGTGCGCATGGGCGCCTTCGGGCCGGTGTCCGGCATCGTGCATGCGGCCACGCTGCTCGCGGTGATCCTAGTGGCGGCGCCGCTGGCGAAGCACGTGCCGCTCGCCGCGCTGTCGGCGATCCTCGTCGTCGTCGCCTGGAAAATGGGCGAATGGCACGACTTCCGCGAGATGCGCCGCTACACGATGAACTACCGCGCGATCCTGCTCGCGACCTTCGCGCTGACCGTGGTCTTCGACCTGACGGTGGCGGTGCAGGCCGGCCTGGTGATGGCAGCACTGCTGTTCATCACCCGCGTCTCGTCGCTGACCGGCGTCACCGAAATCGCCGTCGACCGCCTGCCGCCGGCGGTGCGCAGCTACGAAATGTTCGGCTCGCTGTTCTTCGGCTCGGCCAACAAGCTGGAACCGCTGCTCGCCCGCGCCGAGCCCGGCGATCCCGCGCGGGTCGTGGTGCTGGACCTGCAGAAAACCATCAACGTCGACACCACCGGGCTGGACATCCTCGAAACCCTGCGCCGCAAGCTCGCCAGGAACGGCAAGGCGCTGGTCATCGCCGGCGCGGGATCGCAGCCGCGTTCGCTGTTCAGCCGCTCCGGATTCGCGGAAAAGCTGGGGGAGGCGAACATCGTCGCCGACCGCGCGGCCGGGCTGGCGCGCGCCCGCGAGCTCGCGGACGCGCGCCGGTCCTGATCAGGGACGCAGGTAGGCGTAACCCTCGCGCTGCTGCAGGCGCGTGATTTCGGCGACACCCGAAGGCACGAAGCTCGCTTCCGGGATGAAGCGCGAGCGCACCAGCTTGCGGTTGCGCAGCGTGATGTCGCAAATGTCGAACTGCACGCCCCTGTTTCTCAGCTGCTCGACCGGAATGTTGTAGGGGTTGCCGTTGGCATCCTTCGCGCCGTCCATCAGGAAATCGACGCCTCCGGCATGGGTCACGACGACGATTTTCGCCTTCGGATTGACCTCGAGATGGTTGCCGATGTTGCGCAGCGCATTGACCGCCTGCGCTCTCGAATCGTTGATGTGATAAACGACCTTGTCCTCTGCGACGTTTGCATTGCCTCCGGTCGACGCGCAGCCGCCGGCCAGCGCCACCGCGAGGGCGAACACCAGGGATGAAACCTTCATGAGCTCCTCCTATTGCGGAATCGGAATGATCCGAATGGTCCGGAATGATTGTCGGTAAACTGCGGAACAGCGGCACGAGCCTACTCCGCCCTCCACGGTGCCGCAACAGAAGCAGGACATGACCACGGCCGTCAATCATGAGTGAACACGTCACCCGCCACCTGCGCGCGCACGGCCGCGTGCAGGGCGTCGGTTACCGCAATTACATCGTCTACAAGGCGGGCGTGCTCGGCATCCGCGGCTGGGTGCGCAACTGCGGCGACGGCAGCGTCGAAGCCATGGTGCAGGGCACCGCCGAAGCCGTTGCGGAAATCATCCGCTGCGCGGAACGCGGGCCGCGCGCGGCGCGGGTCGATGGCGTGGAAACCGCGGAAGGCAGCGGCGACTTCAGCGGCTTCTCGGTAAGGCAGACTTAATAATCGTTTAAAAACAAATACTTATATCAATCAAACACCGGGGACCGGCTTGCCGCCGCGATGAATCGCTGCGGCGCGCGCCGCAAGCTTTTGCGCCTCGGCCTTGCGGCCCAGCGCTTCCAGCACCTGTGCCAGGTTGTTCAGCGTGTGCGCGACGCTGGGGCTGTCCGGCCCCAGCGTTTTTTCCTTCATCGCCAGCGAACGGCGCAGCACCGGCTCGGCCTCGGCATGACGTCCCTGCGCCTGGATCGCGGCGCCGAGGTTGTTCAGACTGGCCGCGGTTTTCGGATCGTCGCCGTAGGCCTTCTCGAACACCGCCAGCACGCGCCGGTGCAGCTTCTCGGCCTCGGCGTATTTTTTCTGCGCCTGCACCACGTCGGCCAGGTTGTTGAGCAGGATCGCGGTCTGCGGGTCGCGCGGCCCCAGCGCCTTCTCGCGCAGCGCCAGCGCGCGGCGGTACTCCTTCTCGGACTCCGGGTAACGCTGCGCGAAACGCAGCACCAGCCCCAGCGTCGCGATGCTCTGGTCCAGCGCGCGGTGTTTCGGCCCGAAACTGCGCTCGGCCTCGGCGATCGCCTCGCGCGCGAACAGCTCCGCCTGCTGCAGACTGCCGCGCTGCACGTGCAGGCTGGCCTGATCGAAAAGCATTTTCCATTCGACTTCGCCGGCGGACGCCGGCACCGCGGCGGACGCCAGCGCGAACGCCGCGGCCAGCGCCGCGACGCGCCTAGACCGAATTGCCATAGTCGATGTTCACGTTCTCGGGTTTCAGCCAGTCGCCGAGCGTGCGCAGCAGGTCCTCGCTGACGTTGACCTGCCATGACGCGCCCAGCTTCACCTTGCAGCGCGCGCCGCTGCTCATGTACTCGACCTCCACCGGACACGGCCCCTGGCGGTGCGGCCCCAGCAGCTCCTTCAGCCTGCTGCCCGAGGACTGGCCGTTGCAGGTCAGGCGGATGCCGCGGGCGTAACGGTTGCGCGCCTCGTTGAAGTCGAGGATGTTCAGCGCCTCCAGCCGCAGCGTGCTGTCGCCGCCGCCGTTGCCGTTCTCGCCCTCGGATTCCGCGCTGCGGTAACGCTGGCGGCCGCGCACCTCGACCAGCAGCAGCTCGTCCTCGCGCAGCTTGTGGCGGAAGCGGTCGAAGGCCTCGCGGTAGACCACGACTTCGTGCTTGCCGGTGTCGTCGGCCAGCGTGACGATGCCCATGCGGCCGCTGGCGGTGTTCTGCACCCGCACTGACAGCACGACGCCGGCAACGGTGACGTTGCGCCCGGCGAGGTCGCCGGCGGTCTGCAGCTCGCCGAGCTTCCTGGCGACCATGCGCCGCACCTCGTCGCGGTAGACGTTGAACAGGTGGTCGCTGCGGTAATACCCCAGCGCGAGCTTCTCGTTCTGCAGCAGCTCCTTCTTGCTCCAGCGCGGCACGTTGGCCGGCGCCACCAGCCGCGGCGCCTCGACCGCGTCGCCGAACAGGCTGACCTGGGAGGCGGCGCGGCTCGCCTGCTCGGCCGATTCCATTGCCAGCCCGACGCAGGCCATCAGCTCGGCGCGGTTGTCGTTGACGCCGTCGAAAGCGCCGGCGCGCACCAGCGATTCGACGACGCGGCGGTTGACCAGGCGCTTGTCGACGCGGTGGCAGAAGTCGAACAGGTCCTTGTACGGCCCGCCGGCCGCGCGCACCTCGACGATGTGGTTGATCGCCCCCTCGCCGGTGCCCTTGACGCCGCCGAGCCCGTAGCGGATGCGTTTGTCGTCGACCGGCTCGAAGCGGTAGACGCCGCTGTTGACGTCGGGCGCCAGCACTTCCAGCCGGTTCTCGCGCGCGTCGTCGACCAGTTGCTGCACCTTGTCGGTGTCGTTCATGACCGCCGACATGTTGGCCGCCATGAACGCGGCGGGATGGTGCGCCTTCATGTACGCGGTCTGGTAGGCCTCCAGCGCGTAGGCCGCCGCGTGCGACTTGTTGAAGCCGTAGCCGGCGAACTTCTCCATCAGGTCGAACAGCTCGTCGGCCTTCTCCTGCGACAGGCCGTTCTTCGCCGCGCCCTCGCGGAACAGGCCGCGGTGCTCTGCCATTTCCTCGGGTTTTTTCTTGCCCATCGCGCGCCGCAGCAGGTCGGCGCCGCCGAGGCTGTAGCCGCCGACGATCTGCGCCATCTGCATCACCTGCTCCTGGTAGACCATAATGGCGTAGGTCTCGGAGAGGATGCCTTCGACGCGCGGATCGGGATAGCTGAAGCGCTTGCCGTGCTTGCGCGCGCAGAATTCCGGGATCAGCTCCATCGGGCCCGGACGGTACAGCGCCACCAGCGCGATGATGTCGCCGAAGCGGTCGGGCTTGGCGCTTTTCAGCATGTCGCGCATGCCGCGGGATTCAAACTGGAACACGGCCGAGGTGTTGGCCTTCGCGAAGATGTCATAGGCCGCCTTGTCGTCGAGCGGCAAGGTCTCCAGCCTGAGGGCCGAGGCGGGGTCGAGCCGCCTGATGTACTTCAGCGTCCAGTCGAGGATGGTCAGCGTGGTCAGGCCGAGAAAGTCGAACTTGACCAGGCCGATCGATTCGACGTCGTCCTTGTCGAACTGGCTGACCGCGGCGTTGGCGCCGTCGGCAACGTAGAGCGGGCAGAAATCCGTGAGCTTGCCCGGCGCGATCAGCACGCCGCCGGCGTGCATGCCGACGTTGCGGGTGAGGCCTTCGAGCGTGCCCGCGAGCTCCAGCAGCTCGGCAACCTCCTCCTCGTTTTTCTCGCGCTCGGCGAGCTGCGGCTCCATCTTGCGCGCATCCTCCAGCGTGATGTGCTTGCCGGGCTGGAACGGGATCAGCTTGGCGAGCTGGTCGCAGAAGTTGTAGCCGAGGTCAAGCACGCGGCCGACGTCGCGCACCACCGCCTTCGCCGCCATGGTGCCGAAGGTGGCGATCTGCGACACCGAGTCCGCGCCGTAACGCGTCTTCACGTAGTCGATCACTCGGTCGCGCCCGTCCTGGCAGAAATCGATGTCGAAGTCGGGCATCGACACCCGCTCCGGGTTCAGGAAGCGCTCGAACAGCAGGTTGTAGCGCAGCGGGTCGAGGTCGGTGATGCCGAGGCTGTAGGCGACCAGCGATCCGGCGCCCGAACCGCGGCCCGGTCCCACCGGCACGCCGTTGCTCTTCGCCCAGTTGATGAAGTCGGCGACGATCAGGAAGTAACCGGGGAAGCCCATCTGCACGATGGTCTTCGTCTCGAATTCCAGGCGTTCGCGGTAGACCGGCTCCTGCGCCCCGCGTTCGGTTTCGTCCGCATACAGCTCGGCCAGGCGCGCCGTCAGCCCCTCGCCCGCGCGCTGGCGCAGGTAATCCTCGAGGCTCGCGTCGTTGGGCGTCGGAAAATGCGGCAGCCGGCTCTTGCCCAGCGTCAGGCCCAGCGTGCAGCGCTTCGCGATTTCGACGCTGTTTTCCAGCACTTCGGGAACGTCGGCGAACAGCGCCGCCATCTCGGCCTGGGTCTTGAAATACTGCTCGGTGCCGAAGCGCCGCGGCCGGCGCTGGTCGGACAGGATGTAACCCTCGGAAATGCAGACCCGCGCCTCGTGGGCGCGGAAATCGTCGGGCTTGAGGAACTGCACCGGGTGGGTCGCCACCGCGGGCAGGCCCAGTTCGCCGGCGAGCTGCAGCGCCCGCGCGACATGGACCTCCACCGGCACCGTCGCCGCGCCGCCGGTCATCGCCTGCAGCCCCAGCCGCTGCACTTCGAGATAGTAACGGTCCGGAAACAGCGCCGCCCACTCCTGCGCGAGGCGCTTCGCCTCGTCGCGACGGTCGGCGATCAGCGCCTGGCCGACGTCGCCGTGGTGCGCGCCCGACAGCGCGATCAGGCCCCCGGTGCCGGTCTCGGACATCCAGGATTTCATCACTTCGGCGCGGCCGCGGTACTGGTTGCCGCGGTAGGCGCGGGTCAGCAGCTCGCACAGCCGCAGGTAACCGCCGTAGTTCTGCGCCAGCAGCAGCGCGCGGTGCGGATTGTCGCGGTCGGCCTCGTGGGTCAGCCACAGATCGCAGCCGATGATCGGCTTGATGCCCTTGCCGCGCGCCTCCTGGTAGAACTTCACCAAGCCGAACACGTTGCCAAGATCGGTCAGGGCCAGCGCCGGCATGCCGTCGGCCTTCGCCGCGGCCACTGCTTCATCGACGCGCACAATGCCGTCAACGATGGAATATTCGCTGTGCAAACGGAGATGGACAAACGACGGCTGCATGGGACGCTATTTTACGGCGTAGCGCCGGCGAAATTAACCGCCGCGGACGCGTTTGTTTAACGTCAATGAAATCCGCCACATAGCGCCGCGGTTGCGTACGGATTATGCAGTCACATGCGGCAAGGCGCGGAAAATCCGGTGACTGCGCTGCACGGATACATCGTGCCGGATGATGCTGACAAAAAAACCGGAAAATCCGATGCAAAAACGCGCAAACCGGTCACCCCCCGCTACTGTCGTCGCACCGGCAATGCGCCAGTTGACTCACCGTGCATGCAGATACTGCGCCTGAAATCTGCCATGGGCCCGGAAATTGATTGTGAATCAACGCGCCATGTCCCAACTCCCGTCCCTCTGCCTCGCTTCCAGTATTTTCTGGTCCTGGAGGCAGAGGGGGTTAACAGGCTTCAGGATTTGACTTCGCTCATCGCGATGCCCAGGGCCTTGGCCACACCCGCCCCATAGGCCGGATCGGCCTTCATGCAATTGCTGATATGGCGCAGCTTGATTTCCTTCGGTGCGTCGCCCATCGCGCGGCCGGTATTGTCGAACAGGACCTGTTGCTGCGCCGGCTTCATCAGGCGGAACAGATCGCCCGGCTGCTTATAGTAGTTATCGTCGTCTTCACGGAAATTCCAGTGATCCGCCGCCCCCTCGAGGGCCAGCGGCGGTTCGCTGGAATCGGGCTGCTCCTGCCACTGCCCGTAACTGTTCGGTTCGTAATGCAGGGTGCCGCCGTAATTGCCGTCGACCCGCATCGCGCCGTCGCGGTGGTAGCCCGCCACCGGGCAGCGCGCCGCATTGACGGGAATCTGGGCATGGTTGACACCGAGGCGGTAGCGCTGCGCATCGCCGTAGGAGAACAGCCGGCCCTGCAGCATCCTGTCGGGCGAAAAACCGATGCCGGGGACGACATTGGCCGGATTGAAGGCAGCCTGCTCGACATCGGCGAAGTAGTTATCGGCATTGCGGTTCAGTTCGAACTCGCCGACCGGGATCAGCGGATAGTCGCCCTTGGGCCAGACCTTGGTCAGGTCGAACGGGTGGTAGGGCACCTTGGCCGCATCGCGCTCCGGCATGATCTGCACGAACATCTTCCAGCGCGGAAACTCCTTGCGCTCGATGGCCTCGTAGAGATCGCGTTGCGCGCTCTCGCGGTCGTTGCCCACCAGTTTGGCTGCTTCCTCGTCGCTGAGGTTCTTGATGCCCTGCTGCGTCACGAAGTGGAATTTCACCCAGTGGCGCTCGTTGGCTGCGTTGATGAAGCTGAATGTGTGCGAACCGAAGCCGTGCATGTGGCGGTACGACGCCGGGATGCCGCGATCACTCATCACGATGGTGACCTGGTGCAGCGCCTCGGGCAGCGAGGTCCAGAAATCCCAGTTGTTCCGGGCACTGCGCAGGTTGGTGCGCGGGTCGCGCTTGACCGCGTGGTTCAGGTCGGGGAATTTGAGCGGGTCACGAAAAAAGAACACCGGCGTGTTGTTGCCCACCAGATCCCAGTTGCCCTGCTCGGTATAGAACTTCATCGCGAAACCGCGGATGTCGCGCTCGGCATCCGCGGCGCCACGCTCGCCGGCAACGGTGGAAAAGCGCACGAACATGTCGGTTTTCTTGCCGACCTGCGAGAATATCTTCGCCTTGGTATAACGACTGATGTCATGCGTGAC
>CAZHJU010000003.1:8170-127292 GCA_964533495.1 uncultured Bordetella sp.
TGCCGACCTGCGAGAATATCTTCGCCTTGGTATAACGACTGATGTCATGCGTGACGGTGAAACTGCCGAAGGCGCCCGAACCCTTGGCGTGCATGCGCCGCTCGGGAATCACCTCACGGTCGAAGTGCGCCAGCTTCTCCAGAAACCAGACATCCTGCAGCAGCATCGGACCGCGCTTGCCGGCGGTCATCACATCCTGATTGTGGGCAACCGGACATCCGGCCTGCGTGGTCAGCTTTTTCGTCTTGTCACTCATGATGAGCTCCTCTATGCATTGCTATACATGGGTTGTTTCCGGGTAACACAGGGCCAACCATACCAGCCTCTGGCAAGCCAGGACCGCCGACAGCCATCCATCAACAATCCGCTTTATCCCGCGATACCGCCACTCGCGCAGGGTCTATTTATATTTTTCATATAAAACAACAGGTTATGAATCAACCCTTGTTTCCTTCGACCTGGATGGTGAGCCGGATTTCATCTCCCAGCGCCGGCGCGGCGTATGTCATGCCGAATGCGGAACGCTTCAGCGTGCCGCTCACCTCGGCACCGCAGGACGCCTTCTTTGCCACCGGATGCATGCCGCATTTCACCTTCGTGATGCGCAGGGTCATCGGCTTGGTGACGCCAAGCATCGTGAAATCGCCGGAAACCGACACCGGCTTGCCGCCCTCGAATTTCATCGATTTCGACTTGAATGTCAGTGTCGGGAATTTTTCGACATTGAAAAAATCCGCCGTGCGCAGGTGTTTTTCCAGCGCCGGATCGCCCGTCGCAATCGAGGCTGCTTCCACAACGACTTCGACGCTGCCTTTGCCCGCCTTGGGATCAAGCGTCAGCGTGCCGCTGGTTTTGTTGAACTGGCCATGATGCGTGGAAAATCCGAAGTGACTGATCTGCCAGCGCGGAAATGTGTGGCCGGGATCCAGGATGTAGGTATCCGCTGCAATGGCCGGAGCGGCAAACAGCGAAATCACCAGCAATGCGATGCGATATGTCATGACAGGGCTCCTGAAAAATTGAAGGGGGATCTACTCGCGTGGCGCGATCGCCCGTGCCGGTGCCGGTGCGGTCGTGTGGCGGCCACCCGGCGCGGCAATGACATGAGAGCGGCCCAGGTCGCCGAGGCGGCCCGCGCCGAGGTGCAACATCGTCTCGATCAGTTCGGTGCGAAGGTATTTCAGCAGGCTGTCGACACCCTTCGCGCCGCCCAGGGCCAGCGAATACATCAGCGGACGGCCGACGGCGACCGCGTTGGCGCCCAGCGCAAGCGCCTTGGCCACATCGGTGCCGCGCCGGATGCCGCTGTCGAGAATGATGGGAACCTTGCCCTTCACGGCATCAGCGATACGCGGCAGCACCGTGATCGACGCCGGTGTCCCGTCAAGTGCGCGACCGCCGTGATTGGACACCTGGATGGCGCCTGCCCCCGCCTGAATCGCGGCGACCGCGTCCTCGGCGCGCGTCACGCCCTTGACAATGACCGGCAGGCCCGTGATCTTGCGGATCATCTCGACATCGCTCCAGGACAGGTTGGTCTTGAATGCGTTGGCCGCGCCGCTCGGGAAATTGCCGTACGGCAGCCAGGGACGCGCCTTGCCGGTGCGCACATAGGCATCCGACGAACCCTGGCCTATGGCATCAATGGTCAGGATCACGGCCTTGAAGCCCGCGCGCGGCACGCGCTGCAGCACTTCGCGCGAAATCCCCTCGTCAACATTGAGATACATCTGGAACCACTTCGGCCCCGTTGAGGCCTTGCCGATGTCTTCCATGCTGGCGGTCGATGCGCTGGAAACGCAGCACAGCGCGCCGGACATTGCCGCACCCCGCGCAGTGGCGACCTCGGCCTCCGGATGGTGCAGGCCATGGCTGCCGAATGGGGTGACCAGAATCGGATGCGGCAGTTTCTCGCCCAGCAGCGTCACGGAAGTGTCAATCTTGTCGCGTACCATGCCGCCCATGCGGTGCGGATTCAATGCCCAGTCGCTCCAGGCATACTGATTCTCGCGCAGCGTCCACTGCTTGCCCGAACCCTGCGTCACGAAGACATATACCGCATCGGAATAGAGCTTTTTCGCCTCGGCCTCAAGGAGGTCCGGATTGATCACGTTCAGCGCACGGTCTATGCCCTTGCGCTGAAGAGAAAGCGAAGGTGAACCGGATTCGGCCTTGAGCTGGGCGAGTGCCGCGCCGGGTGCCAGTGTGGCTGCGAGGCCGATTCCCGCCATCTTGAAGAACCCGCGGCGGGATTCGTCCGGATCGGACGCTTCATACATGTCGTTACGCATATGGCTCTCCTGACGTCGTGATATTGCGGAATAATTCATATTGACCTCCTCCTTCACCGCCCGGGCCGACCCGGGAGCTGACACCATCGCCGCTGCAGACCGATGCCCGCAAAATGCAAATTCCATGGCACCGGTTGTCCGCGTTCATTCTTTTTCTGCAGGTTGACAAGCGTGGCGTGTACGCCTGCATGCATTATAGGCATTTAATTTTTACCGGACAAAGTGGCTACTGAAACGCAACCATCGGCGCAACGATGTGGCCGCCATCATTTGCCACGCATGCATCACGTCCCTCCGATGTTGTGAGCATGCCGTTTACCATTACCGCATGTCCCCATCTGGTGGACATAACCGCGCCGGTCCGCATCCCCCGAAGCCCGCCTGAAATCCCTGTCGGACACGTGGGTAATTCAAATTCCCCGGTTTCTCAACTCCGGTCCGCGGCTTTTTGACGGTCTGCGTCGGGATCCGGGCAATATCTCGATCAAGGCACTTGCCGATGGCCGTGCCTGAGGTATCCAAAGAAATCCCGCCAGCCGCATGAAGAGACTCTGGCCGGCCGCACAGCCGGGGCAACGCGCTCCGGTAAAGCACGCCACCAACAGGAACAAGGAGGAACCGGCAGCCCCAGTGAGAGAATCGGTGCCGTCACTATTGCCGGCTGTGTTCGTGCCAGCCGCCGCCCAGCACCTTGTACAGCGTGACGCGGTTGACCTGCTCGGCAAGGCGTGCCGCGATCAGCCCCTGTTCCGCGGAATAGAGCGTGCGCTGCGCATCCAGCATAACAAGAAAGCTGTCGCGCCCGGCCTCGTAGCGTGCCTGCGAGAGCCGGTGAACCTGCGCAGCCGCCGCAACCAGCGCCTGCTGCGCCTGGAGCCGGCCGGTCAGCGTCCGGCTCAACACCAGTGCATCCGCAACTTCGCGAAAACCCGTTTGTATCGACTTCTCGTACCGCGCCAGTGCGATATCACGGTCCGTCTCGGCAACGCCGAGGCTCGCGCGCAATCGTCCGCCCTGGAAAATCGGCAAATTGACGCTCGGCAGAAAACTCCATGCGGAGGATCCGGATTTGAACAAACCGGACAATTCATTGCTGACGGTGCCGACACTGCCGGTGAGGCTGATCGAGGGAAAAAAGGCCGCGCGGGCAGCGCCGATATTGGCATTGGCCGCACGCAACACCTGTTCCGCCGCCAGCACATCGGGGCGCCGCAGCAGCACCTCCGACGGCAATCCGGCCGGCACTGCGGCAATGCCGGAAACCGGTGCGCCCAGTCCGTCCGGCGACAACGCCGGCTCCAGCGGCATGCCGATGAGCAAAACCAGCGCATTGCTGTCCTGGGCCACCAGCCCCATGAGGCGCGCTTCATCGGCACGCGCAAACTCCACCGCAGTGCGGGCCTGGCCCAGATCCAGTCCGGACACCGCGCCGAACTCGTGGCGCCGCTCGGTCAGCCGGTACGCGGCCTCGTGATTCTTCAGCGTGGCCTGCGTCACGCGCAGCAACTCACGGTCTGCGGCAAGCGTGACATAGGCGTTCGCCACCTCGGCAATCAGCGTGAGCTGGGCGGCGCGGCGCGACTCCTCTTGGGCAAAATACTGCCGCAACGCCGCCTCGCCCAGGCTGCGCACGCGGCCGAACAGGTCAATTTCGAACTCGGCTCCGATACCGGCGGAGTAGACATCCCTCACCCCGGCATTGCCATCGCCTCCATGACGGGACGCCGTGACGCTGGCACCCACCGCCGGGAATTGATCGGCGCGCTGGATGCGGTACAGAAAGCGCGCGCGCTCGACATTGAGCATGGCCACGCGCAAGTCGCGGTTGTGCTCGAGAGCGCGGCCAATCAGCGCCTTCAACCGGGGATCGGTAAAAAAATCACTCCAGCCGATGTCCGCAACTGCGGCAGGGGACGGAGTGACTGCGCCGTCCGCAACCGGCGCGGCAACCGTGGTCGGCGGTATTGGCCAAGCGGACGAAACCCCTGATTGCGCCACAGGCAGCGGCGGCTCGAGTGTCATGCAGCCGGCAAAAAATGCAGCCGCCAGCAGCGGAACCGCGGCAGGCCTAAACATGACCCTGCTCCGCGGTGACCGGATCCGGCTTCGGTTTCTTGCGGTTGAAGATCTTCTGTACCACGACGAAGAACAACGGGATAAAGAAAATACCGAGGAAAGTCCCCACCAGCATGCCGCCGAGCACACCGGTACCGATGACCTGCTGGGCCCCGGAACCCGCGCCGGCGGCGATGGCCAGCGGCAGCACGCCGAAGCCGAAGGCGAAGGACGTCATCAGGATCGGGCGCAGGCGGTCGCGCGCGGAGGCGATCGTGGCTTCGACCAGGTCCATGCCCTTCTCGACATTCGCCTTGGCGAACTCGACGATCAGAATCGCGTTCTTGCTCGACAATCCCACCGTGGTCAGCATCGCCACCTGGAAATAAACGTCGCGCTCCATGCCGCGCAGCATCGAGGCAAGCACGGTGCCGAGAATGCCGAGCGGCACCACCAGCAGCACCGCCGTG
Organism: uncultured Bordetella sp.; assembly: GCA_964533495.1. Taxonomy (GTDB): domain Bacteria; phylum Pseudomonadota; class Gammaproteobacteria; order Burkholderiales; family SG8-41. Next base: position 12,987 of record CAZHJU010000003.1, read on the forward strand.
GGCACGGTCCAGCTCTCGTAGAGCGCCGCAAGGCACAGAAACACGACCAGCAGTGACAGCGTGTAGAGCAGCGGCGTCTGTGCGCCGGCCGCCCGCTCCTGGTACGACGTGCCCGTCCATTCCATGCCGATGCCCTGCGGCAACTGGGCAACCAGGCGCTCGACTTCCGCCATCGCGTCGCCAGAACTCACACCCGGCGCCGCCGCGCCGTTGATGTTCATCGCCGACACGCCGTTGTAGCGCTCCAGGCGCGGCGATCCGTAGTCCCATCGCGACGTGGCAAAGGCCCGGAACGGCACCATCTCGCCTTTGGCGTTGCGCACCGACCAGCGGTTGAAATCCTCGGGCACCATCCGGAACGCCGCATCCGCCTGCACCATCACGCGTTTCACCCGCCCGCGGTCGATGAAATCATCGATGTATTGCCCGCCCCAGGCCACGGAAAGCGTTTCGTTGATGCTGGCGCTGGGCAGTCCCAGCGCAGCCGCCTTCGCGATGTCGATGTCGATGCGGAACTGGGGGGTATCCTCCTGGCCGTTCAAACGGACATTGGCAAGCAACGGGCTCTGCGCAGCCGCCCCGAGGAACTGGTTGCGCGCCTGGGTCAAAGCCTCGTGGCCGAGGCCGATGTTGTCCTTCAGGTAGAAATTGAAGCCTCCGGCAATGCCGAGCTCGGGCACGGCAGGCGGCGCGAACGCGAACACCAGCGCATCCTTGATCCGGCTGAAGGCCGCCATCGCGCGCCCGGCCACGGCCTCCACGCCGAGATTCGCCGTTTCGCGCTCGGACCAATCCTTGAGGCTCACAAAAGCGATGCCTGCATTCTGCCCGGAACCGCCAAAACTGAAGCCCTGCACGGTAAACAGCGAATTGACCGCGTCTTTCTCATTTTCGAGGAAATGCCGCTCGACCGCCCGAATGACCGCCATCGTGCGTTCCTGGGTCGCCCCCACCGGAGTCTGGATCTGGGTGAACAGGGTGCCCTGGTCCTCCTCGGGCAGGAACCCGCTGGGCATGCGCAGAAACAGCACGGCCATCACCACCGCCATGACCGTGAATACCAGCATGAAACGCCCGGTCCGTGACACGATGCCGCGCACCGCCCCCTGATAGCGTGCATTGCCCCGGTCGAACTTCCGGTTGAACCAGCCGAAGAAGCCGATATCGGCCGCCTGATGCCCCTTTTTCACGGGCTTCAGCATCGTCGCGCACAGCGCGGGCGTGAGCACGATCGCCACCAGCACCGAAAGTGCCATCGCCGAAACGATGGTCGCCGAAAACTGCTGGTAAATCACGCCCGTGGAGCCGCCGAGGAACGCCATCGGCACGAACACCGCCGACAGCACCACGCCGATGCCGACCAGCGCGCCGGTGATCTGGTCCATCGACTTGCGCGCGGCCTCCAGCGGCGAAAGCCCCTCCTCGGACATCAGCCGCTCCACGTTCTCGACCACCACGATCGCATCATCCACAAGCAGCCCGATCGCCAGCACCATCGCGAACATGGTGAGCATGTTGATGGAAAGACCGAGTGCGGCCAGCACGGCGAAAGTGCCCAGCAGCACCACCGGCACCGCGATCGTGGGAATGATCGTCGCACGGAAATTCTGCAGGAACAGGTACATCACCAGGAACACGAGCAGTATCGCTTCGAGCAGCGTCTTCACCACCTCCTTGATCGAAGCCTGCACAAAAGGTGTGGTATCGAACGGAATGACCGCCCTCAGTCCCGGCGGGAAGGCGGGTTGCAACTGCTTGATCAGGGCTTCGAGACGTTGCGCGGTCTCCAGCGCATTGGCTCCGGTCGCCAGCGACACCGCCACGCCGGTGGCGGGCTGGCCGTTGTAGCGGGCGATGATGTCGTAGTTCTCGGCGCCCAGCTCCACGCGCGCGACCTCACCCAGCGTCAGCGACGAACCGTCGGGATTGCTGCGCACGACGATGGCGCGAAACTGCTCAGTCGTCTGCAGGCGGTCCTGCGCCGTGATCGTCGCGTTGATCTGCTGCCCGGGCACTGCCGGCGTGCCGCCGAGCTGGCCGACCGCGACCTGCTGGTTCTGCGCGCGGATCGCCGCAATGACATCGGCTGGCGTCAGCCGGTAGGTATCAAGCTTGTCCGGATCGAGCCAGATGCGCATCGCATAACGCGTGCCAAACACCTGCGCGCTGCCCACGCCGGCGACCCGGCTGATCGGCTCGGATATATTCGTGACGAGGTAGTCGGCGATGTCGATCTGGTCCATTCTGCCGTCCTCGGAGACGAAGCCCAGCACCATTAGAAATCCGGGGTTGGCCTTGTTCACACGGACACCCTGCTGCTGCACGGTCTGCGGCAGCAGCGACATGGCCGCCTGCAGCTTGTTCTGCACCTGCACCTGCGCGATGTCCGGATCGGTCCCGCTCTCGAAGGTGATCGTGATTCCCGCCTGTCCGTTGGACTGGCTGGTGGATGCCATGTAGATCATGCCGTCCAGTCCCGTCATGTTCTGCTCGATGACTTGGGTGATCGAGTTCTCGACCGTCTGCGCCGAGGCGCCGGGATAGGTGGCGCTGATGGTGACCGTCGGCGGCGCGATCGTGGGATAGCGCGCAATCGGCAGCCGGGTGACCGAAATCGCGCCCGCGACCATGATGATGATCGCGATGACCCATGCGAAGACCGGGCGGGCGATGAAAAATCGGGCCATTCGGGTTCCCGCCTATTGCTTCGGCGCCGCGGCTTCGGTGCCCTGTGCGGGCATTCCCGGCCTGATTTTCTGCAACCCCTCGACAATCACCCTGTCCCCCGCAGCCAGGCCGTCTTCCACCAGCCACTGGTCGCCGATGGTGCGGCTCACCGTCACCACGCGGCTCTGCGCCTTGCCGTCCGTGCCCAGCACCATGGCGGCGGCGTTTCCTTTGACATCGCGCGTAATACCCTTTTGCGGTACCAGCACAGCCTGCTCGCGCACCACGGTACCGAGGACCGCGCGCACGTAAATGCCCGGCAACAGAACGTGTTTCGGATTGGGTGCCACAACGCGCAAGGAAACACTGCCGGTGCCCGGATCGACCATTGTTTCCGTGAACGTGAATTTGCCGCTGTATTCATGCGGCGTACCGTCCTCAAGCAGGATCGTCACCGGCAAATCCCCTCCCCGGCGCGACTTGCCGGCCGCAACCTCCTTGCGCAGCGCCAGCAGCTCGCTGCTCGAAATGGCGATATCGACATAGACGGGATCGATTTGCTGCACGGTGGCCAGCGCCTGCGCCTGATTGGCATTCACCAGCGCGCCCTGGGTCACAGATGACTTGCCGATGCGCCCCCCGATCGGGGAAGTGATGCGCGTATAGCCCAAGATGACTTCAGCACGCTCCAGCGCAGCCTTCGCGGCGGCGACATCGGCCTCCGTCTGGCGCAGCACCGCTGCGGTGTTTTCATTTTCCTGCCGGCTGACCGCATCGATCGCCGCCAGGTCTGCGGTGCGACGCGCGGTCAGGCGCGCGGAATTGGCGGCCGCCTCGGCACGAACGACTTGCGCCTTCGCGGCCACGACGTCCGCCCGGTAGGTTGAATCCTCCAGCTGATAAAGTGGCTGGCCGGCCTTGACCACGCTGCCCTCCGTGAACATCCTGTCTTTCACGATGCCCGTGGCCTGCGGCCGCACTTCCGCAACCAAGTACGGGCTGGTGCGGCCCGGGAGTTCGCGGGTCAGCGTAACCGGCTGCTGCACAAGAGTAACCACGGTGACTTGGGCGGGCGGCGGTGTCGCAGGCACCGCATTCTTATCGTCAGTGCACGCCGCCAATGCCCCGATACACCCCAGCAGACACAACAGGGTTGGACGGGAAACAACACGGGAATGTGGCATGAATTACCTCGGGGCGGAAAACGCAGTTGCCGATGCCGGCCGGATACGGGCGCAGCGATCTAAGCATAAATAAGTATGAGCAGCACCAATTTGCCTCGCTCATTCCGGCGCGTCAACCCGCCAGCGGAAACAGCATCGGATTCGCCAGAATCAGCGGACGCGCGCACTGTTTTCCCTTCGGCGGCAGATCGGGGTTCGCAGTTCACGCCAGCGTTCTGACAATGTAGTGGGCAATGGCGAACAGCATCAGGACGATGCCTGCCAGAATCATCACCGGACCGAGCCTCGAATCCCGCAAGGCATGGCCAACGACCAGCGTCAGTATGCCGAAAAAAGCAATGGCGATGCTCAGTTGCGCGATGTTATTCATCATCCCCCGTCTTATTGCCGCTTTCCCGGCTGCCGCATACAAACCGGCGCCACCTCCCGATACATCCAGGAAAATTTCATGTCCGCCATAAAACCCTTGCAACCCTGCGCCCGCGCAGCCCCGCAAACTGCGTGGCCCGAAAACTCTTGGGAAAATATAAAATTATCAATAAAAACAATAACTTAATAATACCCCCCTCCCCTTAACAACCTTAACCTGGATGGCGAGCCGGATGCCATCGCCCGCCACCGGCGCAGCATAGATCATGCCGTATGGGAGCGCTTCAGGCTGCCGCTCACCTCCACGCCACCGGATTCGCTCTTCGAAACCGGAGCATGCCGCATTTCACTTTCGTGATGCAGAAAATCATCGGCATGGTCACGCCGAGCATCGTGAAATCGCCAGCAGCCGGGGCCGGTTTCCCACCCTCAAATTTCGCCGGTTTGTCTTCCGGCATGCTGCTGATTGCCACCAGCACCGCCGTGTTGTCATGGTCGGCGCTGCGCGCCCGCAAATAAACGTGGCTGAACGTCAGCCGAAGCGTTCCGGCGCGAACGGCGCCGGATCGACGAACGGCGCCTCCCCGGCGATCATTTCGGCCAGCAGCCGCCCGGTCACCGGCCCCAGCGTAAAACCGTGGTGCGCATGGCCGAAGGCGAACCACAGGCCGGCATGCCGCGGCGCGCGGCCGATGATCGGCAGCATGTCGGGCGTGCACGGCCGCGCCCCCATCCAGGGTTCGGCATCCAGCCTTTCGCCGAGCGGAAACAGATCGCGCGCGACGGGTTCCGCCCGCCCCAGCTGCACCGGCGTCTTGATCGCATCGCGCCGCGCGAATTCCGCGCCGGTGGTGAGCCGGATGCCGCGCTGCATCGGGGCGAGAAAATAACCGCGCTCGGTGTCGAGCAGCGGATGGTTGAGGCGCGCGGCGCCCGCCGCCCGATAGTGCATGTGATAGCCGCGTTTCACCGCCAGCGGCAGATCGTAGCCCAGGGCGCGCGTCATCACGTCCGACCAGGGGCCCAGCGCGATCACCGCCTGCCCCGCGGTCACGGTGCCGCCCACGGTGCGCAGGCGCCAGCCTTTGCCATCTTCCTCCAGGCCGGCCGCGTTGCCCTGCACGAAACGGCCGCCGAGCGCCTCGAAGCGCCGCAGGTACGCCCGCGCGAGAGCCTGCGGATCGTCGACGCTCGCCGGGTCGGTCCAGTGCAGCGCGCCGGCCAGCACCGGCGCGACATGCGGCTCGACCTCCTGCAGCGCACGGGCATCCAGCATCCGGTAATTCACGCCGAATTCGCGATGCCAGCGTTCCGCCTCCACGTAACGCCGGTCGCGTTCGCGTTCGGTGCGGAAGGCCTTGATCCAGCCCTGGCTGCGCAGCAGGCTTTCCGCCGCCGATTCCGCGGCAAGCGCATCGTGCTCGGCAAGGCAGTGCTCGATCAGTTTCGCATAACGCCGCGCGACCTCGGCATGGCGCGCCGGCCGGGAATGTTTCCAGTACCGCCACAGAAAAGGCGCCAGCGCGGGCAGCGCCGAGGGATGGTAGTGCGCGTCGATGGTGCGGTTGAGCGCGTAACGCAGCAGGGCGCCGAAATCGTGCGGGAAGCCGTAGGGATAGACGCCCTCGCGCTGGATCAGCCCGGCGTTGCCGAAGGAAGTTTCCTCGGCGGCGCCGCGGCGGTCGACCAGCACCACCGCGCGCGACCTTTTCTGCAGGTGCAGCGCGACGCAGATGCCGACCATGCCCGCGCCGAGCACAAGCGCGTCGGCGCGCATCGGGGAATTCTCACCGTCCATCGCATGCACCGCGATCCCGCGGCACCCGTCTGGTTTGCGCAGCGCGCTTCCACCTGTTCATCCCGGACGATTATACCGGCACCGCCACACCCCGCCTGCGCGCTCAGTCCGGTCTGATTCCGGCCTTCCGGATCACGTCGCCGATCAACTCGCCCTCGGTTTTCAGCACCGCTGCGAACTGTTCCGGGGTGTCGCCGACGGCCTCGAATCCGATCGAGGCGAAACGCTGCCGCACGTCCGGGGATTTCAGCGCGGCTGCCACCGCCTGGTTCAACTTGGCCACGACCTCGCGCGGCGTGCCGGCCGGCACGAGGATGCCGTAGCGCCCGCCGATCGGCGGCATCTTCACGCCGGCCTCGGCCACCGCCGGCAGTTGCGGCATCACGGACGAACGTTTCGTGCCGATCGTGGCCAACAGGCGCAGCCGCCCGCTTTCCGCCAGCGGCCTTGCCGGCGCCATGTCCGCGACCATCATGTCGATTTCACCGGAAACGACGGCCGTCAGCGCGGGACCGGTGCCCTTGTACGGCACATGGACAAGTTCAGCCTGCAGCACCCTGCGCAGCAGCTCGGTGGTGATGTGCGACACCGAGCCGTTGCCCGAAGTGCCGTACGTCAGCTGATGTTTCCCGGAATCGATCAGCCGGACCAGTTCGCCCGTGCTCCGTGCCGGAACTCTGGGGTTGACCGCAATTACGAACGGCGAAGTGGCCACCTGGGACACCGCCGCCAGGTCGCGCTGGACGTCGTACGGGATATTCGGGTTCAGCTGGGGCCCCACAATCATGTTGCCCGCCGCCCCCAGGGCGATGACATGACCGTCCGGCGGTGCCTTGGCCACGATATCCATGCCGATGACGCCACCGGCGCCGCCCCGGTTGTCCACCACGATCTGCTGCCCGAGCAGTTCCGCGAGCTTCGGCGCGACCGCACGTCCTGCGATGTCCGCCGGACCGCCCGGCGCGAAACCGATCACCATCCGGATCGCCTTCACCGGATAATGCCTGCCATCCTGCGCGAATGCGCCCTGCGGAAGAGCCAGGGCCGCCGCTGATGCGCATACCATCCATTTCCCGAACCGCAACATGTTCAATTCCGCCTCGACATCCATCGGTTAGTGTGTGGAACGGCCCCACCGGAAAAGCGTGGGAAACCGTCTTGAATCCTGCAGCCGCCGATGATAGGAACTGTTCCATGCCCCGTCCAAGAACGCATTTTTCATTGTTAAGATTTCATGGTTATATGGATTCGGGACGGCCTTGCGGGCGCCTGCTTCCGCAGAACGGAGCGGCACGGGCGAGGCACGCTTCGCATGCGGACGCGCCTTGAATCCGATACGATCGATCCGGCCCGCGACGGCAACCACATCGCCGGCGCGACAAACGACATGAAACGACACAGCCATTCCGCCTTCCACGAATTCAACGGACTGCGCCACCACGTGCGCCTCTGGGGTGATGCCGGCGCGCCGCCGCTGTTCCTGCTCCACGGCTGGATGGATGTGTCGCTGTCCTTCCAGTGGGTCGTCGACGGGTTGCAGCGCGACTGGCGGATCGTCGCTCCGGACTGGCGCGGATTCGGATTGTCGGGCCGGCCGGCCGGCGGTTACTGGTTTCCCGATTACTACGCCGACCTCGAGGCGCTGCTGGCCGTCTACTCGCCGGACCGTCCGGCGCTCGTCGCCGGCCACAGCATGGGCGGCGTCATCGCCTGCACTTATGCCGGGCTGCGCCCGGAACGCATTGCGCGGCTGGTTTCGCTGGAAGGCTTCGGCCTTGCCCGCACCACGCCGGCGGAAGCGCCGGGGCGCTACCGGCGCTGGCTCGACGAACTGGCGACGGAACCGCGTTTTCGCGCCTACGACTCCTTCGACGCGCTGGCAGCCCGGCTGCAGCGCGACAATCCCCGGTTGACCGCGGAAAAAGCGCGGTTCATCGCCCGCGCCTGGGCGCGCGAAACGGCGCCCGGCAAGGTGCAAATGCTCAGCGACCCGCGGCACAAGCGCGCCAACCCGGTGCTGTTCCGGATCGAGGAACTGATCGCCTGCTGGCGGGACATCGCCGCGCCGACCCTGTTGGTCTTCGGCCGCGACTCCAAAAGCGCCGGTTACCTGAAGGACACGCCGGAGCAGCTCGCCGAGCGCAAGGGCGCCTTTCGCGATTACCGGGAAGCTTGGGTCGAGGATGCAGGACACATGATGCACCACGACCAGCCGGCGGCCGTGGCCCGCCTGATCGAGGATTTCATGACGGCGCAGCACTGAGCCGGCGGCCGGTCGCCGGATGTCATAGCGATCCCGGATGCCGCCCCACCGCCCCGCGGCAACCCCGCGTGGCAGAATGTCTTCCGTCCATGGCCGTCACCGCGATGAACCCTCCTTCCGATCCTCCCCTGCTCGGCGTCCTCGGCGGCATGGGGCCGCTCGCCGCCGCCGATTTCCTGGCCAAGCTGGCCGAAGAAACCCCGGCCACCCGCGACCAGGAGCACATTCCCTATGTCGCCTGGGGCGTGCCGCAGATCCCGGACCGGCCCGCCGCCATCCTCGGCGGCGGCGCATCGCCGCTGCCGCAGATGCTGCGCGGCATCGCGGCGCTGAAACAGGCCGGCGCGCAGGCCATCGCCATCGCCTGCAACACCGCGCACTACTGGCATGACGACCTGCTGCGCGAAGGCGGCCTGCCGATCCTGCACATCGCCGACGCCGCCTGCGACCTGCTGGCGGAACGCGGCATCACCGCCGGCAGCGTCGGCCTGATCGGCACCGAAGGCACGCTGCAGGCGGGATTCTTCCAGCAGCGTTTCGCCGCGCGCGGCCTCGGCTGCATCATCGGCAGCGCCGAAGACCGGCAAAGGCTGATGCTGCCGGCGATCGCCGCGGTCAAAGCCAACGACCTGCCGCTGGCGCACACCCTTGCGGTGCAGGCGGTGCTGCGCCTGCACGAAGCCGGTGCGCGCGCCGTGGTGCTCGCCTGCACCGAAACGCCGCTCGCCATCGACCACGCGGCCAGCGCGGCGGCGCCGCTGTGCATCGACGCCACGCGGGCGCTGGCGCGCGCCTGCGTCGCCTGGCACCGGCGCGCATCGAAGATCCGCGGCATCGCAATGTAGTCTGGACAAAGCCCGCCGCATCGCCTAGATTGGGCCGCGCAGCGCCACGGTGCCGTCGCCCGGACGGCCAATCCGTTCATCGCCAAAAGGAGCCACAACATGCTTCGCATCCACCAGCTTGTCGCCGCCATCGCCGCAGCGAGCCTGTTCGCCGCGCCGGTCCATGCCCAGGAACTCACGGGAACCCTGAAGAAGATCAAGGATACCGGCGTCATCAAGGTCGGCCATCGCGACGCCTCGGTGCCGTTCTCCTACCTCGACGACAAACAGCGTCCGGTCGGTTATGGCGTCGACATCTGCATGAAGATCATCGACCGCATCAAGGCCGATCTGAAAATGCCCAAGCTGAAGGTCGAGTTCGTGCCGGTGACCTCGCAGACGCGGATCCCGATCCTGACCGGCGGCAACATCGACATCGAATGCGGCTCCACGACGAATTCGGTCGAACGCCAGAAACAGGTCGATTTCGCGCCGACCTATTTCATGACCGGCACCAAGATCATCGTCAAGAAGTCGTCCGGCATCAAGGGCTATGACGATCTGAAGGGCAAGACCGTGGTGTTCACGCAGGGAACCACCAACGAGCGCGCCATGAAGGCTTACAATGACGAGAAGAAGCTCGGCATCAAATTCATCCCTTCGAAGGACCATGCCGAATCCTTCCTCGCCGTGGAAACCGGCCGCGCCGTCGCCTTTCCGATGGACGACATCCTGCTCTACGGCCTGAGAGCCAACGCCCGCAATCCCAACGACTACGAGGTGATCGGGGCATTCCTGTCCGATGACCCGTACGCGATCATGATGCGCAAGGGCGATCCGGCGTTCAAGAAAGTGGTCGACGGCGCGGTGACCGCGCTCTACAAGAGCGGCGAGATCAACAAGATCTACACCAAGTGGTTCCAGTCGCCGGTTCCCCCGAAGAACATCAACCTCAACGTCCCGATGTCCGACAGCCTGAAGGAAGCGATCAAGAATCCCAACGACACCGGCGTCGGCGCCTGCGGCAAGATGAAGTGCTGACCGCATGACGAAGCGCGGATAAACGGACCGAACCGACAAACCGGGGAGCGCCAGTTCCCCGGTTTTTTTTCGGAATGCTTTCGCGTTACACTGGATCGCATGGATTTCGGATTTCTGTTCCAGCCCGCGTTTTCCGGCGGGGGCACCTATCTCGACTGGGTGCTCTCGGGCATCAAATGGACCCTCTGCCTGTCGGCGCTGGGATGGATCATCGCCTTCACGCTCGGATCGGTGCTGGGCATCCTGCGCACTGCGCCGCTGGCCATCCTGCGCGTTCCGGCGACCGCCTATGTCGAGCTGTTCCGCAACGTTCCGCTGCTGGTGCAGATGTTCATCTGGTACTTCGTCGTGCCCGAGATCGTTCCCAAGAACGCCGGCGACTGGCTGAAAATGGAGATGCCGATGCCGGAGTTCTGGAACGGCGTGCTGTGCCTCGGCACCTACACGGCCTCGCGCGTGGCCGAACAGGTCCGCGCCGGCATCCAGTCGATACCCCGCGGCCAGGTCGACGCCGGGCTCGCGACCGGCCTCACGCTGCCGCAGACCTACCGGCACGTGCTGCTGCCGATGTCCTACCGCATCATCATTCCGCCCCTCACCACCGAATTCCTGACCATCTTCAAGAACTCGTCCGTGGCCCTGACCATAGGCGTGCTGGAGCTCACCGCCCAGGCGCGCCAGATCTCCGAATACACCTTCCAGACCTTCGAGATCTTCACCATCGCCACCATCGTCTATGCGCTGATCACGCTGACGGTCACCTTCGCGATGCGCTGTCTCGAGCACCGCACGCGCGTGCCGGGCTACATCGGCGGCGCGGGGAAATAAGGCATGTTCGCCGAGATCGATCTCGACGTCATCCGCCGCGCCCTGCCCTACCTCTGGGAAGGCATGCAGTTCTCGCTCGGGCTCACGCTGCTGGCGATGGCGGGCGGCATCGTGCTCGGCACGCTGCTGGCGCTGATGCGGCTCGCGCCGTTCCGGCTCCTCAGCTGGCCGGCCGGAGCCTATGTCAACCTCGTGCGCTCGATCCCGCTGATCCTGGTGATCTTCTGGTTCTATTTCCTGATCCCGATCGCCATCAAGCAGCTGACCGGCAATCCCTACGCCGCCGGCATAGGCCCCTTCTATTCGGCGCTGATCGCGTTCACGATGTTCGAGGCCGCCTATTACTGCGAGATCATCCGCGCCGGCATCCAGAGCGTGCCCCGCGGCCAGGCGCACGCCGCCTACGCGCTGGGGCTCGGCTACCGCCAGGCCACCATGCTGGTGATCCTGCCGCAGGCCTTCCGCAACATGGTGCCGGTGCTGCTGACGACCAGCATCATCCTGTTCCAGGACACCTCGCTGGTCTATGTCGTCGGACTCACCGACTTCATGGGCGCGGCCAGCAAGGTCGCGCGCCGCGACGGCCGGCTCGTCGAGCTCTACCTGTTCGCCGCGCTGGTGTATTTCATCCTCTGTTTCGCCGCCTCCTATTTCGTCAAGCGGCTGCAGCAGCGCATCACGCCGCCACGTTAGCAAGGGTTACGCCATGGCCATGATCGAGTTCAGGAACGTCAGCAAGTGGTACGGCAGCTTCCAGGTGCTGAAGGACTGCACGACCGCCGTCGCAAAGGGCGAGGTGGTCGTCGTCTGCGGCCCCTCGGGTTCCGGCAAGTCGACGCTGATCAAGTGCGTCAACGGCCTCGAGCCCTTCCAGAAGGGCGAAGTCATCGTCAACGGCCAGTCGGTCGGCGCGAAGGACACGAAGCTGCCGCAGCTGCGCGCGAAGATCGGCATGGTCTTCCAGCACTTCGAGCTGTTCCCGCACATGGACGTCACCGCCAACCTCAACCTCGCCCAGATCCGGGTTCTCGGGCGCAGCGTCGAGGAAGCCACCGCGAAATCCCACGCCCTGCTCCAGCGCGTCGGCATGGTCGAGCATGCGAAAAAATTCCCCGGCCAGCTTTCCGGCGGCCAGCAGCAGCGCGTCGCCATCGCCCGCGGCCTGGCGATGGATCCGATCGCGATGCTGTTCGACGAGCCGACCTCGGCGCTCGACCCGGAGATGATCAACGAGGTGCTCGACGTGATGGTCGAGCTCGCCCGCGAAGGCATGACCATGATGTGCGTGACCCACGAGATGGGTTTCGCGCGCAAGGTCGCCCACCGGGTGATCTTCATGGACCAGGGCGAGATCGTCGAGGATGCGCCGAAGGAGGAGTTTTTCGGCACGCCGCGCTCCGAGCGCGCGCAGCAGTTCCTGTCGAAGATTCTCCACCACTGAGCAGCCGTGCGCGGGTAGAATGCGCGCTTTTCAGCGAGGGCGTCCGTTCAAGGCGCAGATCCCAGAATGGCTTCGAGCACGACGAAAAAGAAATCCGGCAACCAGTACGACTGCAGCAAATGCCCCGGCTACTGCTGCAGCTACCCGCTGATCGAGGTTGGCAAGCGCGACATCGCGCGGCTGGCCAAACACTTCGGGATCACCTACAACCAGGCCGAGTCGCAGTACACGCGCTTCGACCGCTCCGAGAAGGTGCGCTCGCTGAAGCAGCAGGACGACCGGCACTACGGAAAGATCTGCAAGCTGTTCGACACCCGGAAACGGCAATGCACGGTCTACGAGGCGCGCCCCGGCGTCTGCCGCGCGTATCCGGACGGAAAGCGTTGCGGTTATTACGAATTCCTGCTGTTTGAACGTGAGCAGCAGGGCGATGACAAGTTCGTCGCCACGACCGACAACAACTAGCATCGGCCGACCGATGCAAAAAAGCCCCGCGATGCGGGGCTTTTTCACGTGCGGCGCCGCTTCAGCCGCAACAGCGCGCCATCAGTCCGTGCAGGAATCGCTCGCAGCGCGCCACCTGCTCCAGCGTGACGAACTCGTCGGGCTTGTGCGCCTCGCGGATCGAACCCGGGCCGCAGACCACCGTCGGCACGCCCGCGACCTGGAACTGCGAGGCTTCGGTGCCGAAGGACACCTTGAGGATGTCGCGGCAGCCGGAAAACTCCTGCGCCAGTGCGGTGATTTCGGCTTCCGCGCTGGTGTCGAGGGCGGAAATTTCCGACATCTTCTCAATGGTGAAGCCGGTGCGCGGATCGACAGCGTGCATCTCGGGCTCGATCGCCGCGCGCACATGCGCCTCGAACTCGGCGCGCAGCCGCTCCGGATCGTCGCCCGGCAGGTTGCGGAACTCGAAATCGAACACGCAGTCCTGCGGCACGATGTTCAGCGCCGTACCGCCGCGGATGGTGCCGGTGTGCACCGTCGTGTAGGCGATGTCGAAGCCACGGTCATAGGGCCCGCGGTCGCGGTGCCGCCGCGCGAGCCGCTTCAGGAAAGCCACGGCCTCCGCCGCCGCCTCCACCGCGTTGACGCCGTGCGGCGCATAGGCCGAGTGCGAGGCCAGGCCGCGCACGGTGCAGCGGTAGCTCTGCTTGCCCTTGTGCGCAATCACCGGCCGCATCTCGGTGGGCTCGCCGACGACGCAGGACCGCGGACGGATGCCGGCAGCCGCCATGTCCTCGAGCAGGCCGCGCACGCCGAGGCAGCCGACCTCCTCGTCGTAGCTGAAGGCGAGGTGCAGCGGCGTTTCCAGGCCGCGATCGACATACTGCGGCACCAGCGCCAGCACGCAGGCGATGAAACTCTTCATGTCGGAAGTGCCGCGGCCGTGGAGCCGGCCGTCGCGTTCGGCGACAACGAAAGGATCGCTGCTCCAGTCCTGGCCGTCGACCGGCACCACGTCGGTGTGTCCCGAGAACACGATGCCGCGCTCTCCGCGCGGCCCGAGCGTCGCGAACAGGTTGGCCTTGCGCCGGTCATGGTCGAAGGTCAGCCGCAGATCGGCATCGAGCGGACGCAGCAGCTCGCGCACGTAATCGATGAGCTGCAGGTTGGAATCGCGGCTGACCGTGGGAAATGCGACCAGTTCGCGGATCAGGCGCAGCGTGTCTGCGCCGGGTGTTGCGGGCGGATTCATGGCAAGGTCCGTCTTTAAAGAGGCAGGATAGGCAGGCCGTCATGACGTGTCAACGCGCCATCCTGCGGTATCCTAGGCGCACGCCATGCACAAAAAACCGTTGATCACGTTCGCGTCCTGCCTGCTCGCCCTCGCGCTGCTCGCCGCGCCTGCCGCTTCCGCCGCCGAACTGCGCATCGGCCTCTCCGGCGAGGTCAGTTCGCTCGACCCGCATCTGCTCGCTTCGCAGCCGAACCTCACCGTCGCCCGCCATGTCTTCGAGTCGCTGACCGACGTCGACGCGCAGACCCGGCTCATTCCCGGACTCGCCGAGCAATGGCGCGCGCTCGACGCTACCACCTGGGAATTCAGGCTGCGCCGCGGCGTGAAATTCCATGACGGCTCGGAGTTCACCGCCGAGGACGCGGTGTTTTCGCTGCAGCGCCCGCTGTCGATCAGGGGCAGCCCCGGCGGTTTCGCCGCCTATGTGCGCGCCGTCGAATCGGCGACCGCGGTCGACCGCCACACGCTGCGCGTCAGGACGAAATATCCGTACGGCGCCCTGCCCGAAGACATCAACTCGATCCTCATCGTCTCGAAAAAAGCCGCGCAGGATGCCGGCCCCGGGGATTTCGACTCGGGGCGCGCGATGATCGGCACCGGGCCTTACCGGTTCCTGCTCTACCAGCGCGGCGACCGGCTCGAACTCGCGCGCCACGATCAGTGGTGGGGCAAGGCGCCGGCCTGGGACCGGGTCACGCTGCGCGTGATTCCCGCCGATCCCTCGCGCACCGCCGCGCTGCTCTCCGGCGAGCTCGACGCGATCGAGCACGTTCCTTCGGCGGATTTTAAAAATATCAATAAAAACAATAAGTTAAGAACAGTGCAAACCACCTCCTGGCGCACCATCCTGCTCCACCTCGACCAGCACCGCGCGCGGCCGCCGGGCGTCAGCGGTCCCGACGGCAAGCCGCTGGCGAGCAATCCCTTCATGGATCCGCGCGTGCGCCGCGCGATGTCGATGGCGATTCACCGCGAAGCCATCGCCTCGCGCGTGATGGAAGGCCTGGCCGTGCCCGCGGCGAACATCGTGTCGCCGAGCGTCTTCGGCCACAACGCGGCGCTGAAGGCGGCACCCTACGATCCCGAAGGCGCAAAACGCCTGCTCGCCGAGGCCGGTTACCCGAAAGGCTTCCGCATCACGCTTGCCGGGCCCAACAACCGCTACATCAACGACGAGCAGGTGCTGCAGACCGTCGCCCAACTGCTCTCGCGCGCCGGCATCCAGACCCGCGTCGAGGCCATGCCGATGTCGGCCTTTCTCGGCCGCGTGCGCAAGGAAGAAACCGCCGTGTCGCTGCTCGGCTGGGGCTCCTTCGCCGCCGACCTCGCGCTGCGTTCGCTGGTCGCGACACCGGATCCGGACAAGGGTCACGGCGCCTGGAACTGGGGCCGCTACGCCAATCCGAAAGTCGACGCGCTGATGGAACGCGCCCTCGGCAGCGTCGACCGCGCAAAACGCGAGGTGCTGGCGCGCGAAGCCAACACGCTGGCGATGCAGGACCTGGCCTTCATCCCGCTGCACCACCAGGTCGTCAGCTGGGCGATGCGCACCGGCCTCGCCTACGCGCCGCGCACCGACGAATTCACCTTCGCCCACCATTTCACGCCGCGCTGAACGGCGATGCTGAGTTTCGCGCTCCGCCGCCTCGCCCAGAGCGCCGCCACGCTGTTCGTGATGTCGCTGCTGGTGTTTGCCGGGGTCTACGCGATCGGCAATCCGGCGGACATCCTGGTCAACCCGCAGGCCGACCAGGCGGAAATCGCGCGCCTCACCGCGCAACTCGGACTCGATCTGCCGCTGTGGCGGCAGTACCTGGTTTTCCTGCGGGGTGCCTTCGGCGGCGACCTCGGCAGCTCCTTCGTCGCTGGCGTGCCGGCGATCACGCTGATCCTCGAACGCCTGCCGGCGACGCTTGAGCTGGCGCTGCTGGCGATGCTGATCGCAGTGGCGCTCGGCGTGCCGCTGGGCCTGCTTGCCGGACTGAAACCGGAATCCCGGACCGGCCGCGCGATCATGGCCGGATCCATCCTCGGCTTCTCGCTGCCGACCTTCTGGGTCGGCCTGATGCTGATCCTGCTGTTCTCGGTGCAGCTCGGCTGGCTGCCGGCCACCGGCCGCGGCCCGACCGTCGATGTCCTCGGAATTCCGGTGAGTTTCCTCACTTGGGAAGGCCTGCGCCACCTGATTCTGCCGGCGACCAACCTTGCCCTCTTCAAGCTCGCGCTGCTGATCCGCCTGGTGCGCGCCGGCACGCGCGAGGCGATGCTGCAGGACTACGTGCGTTACGCCCGCGCCAAGGGCGTCGCCGAGCACGACGTGCTGCGCGTGCACGTGCTGCCCAACATCCTGATCCCGGTGGTAACCGTCGTCGGCCTCGAGTTCGGCTCGCTGGTCGCCTTCGCCGTGGTCACCGAAACCGTGTTCGCCTGGCCCGGCATGGGCAAGCTGCTGATCGACTCCATCGGCCTGCTCGACCGGCCGGTGATCGTCGCCTACCTGCTGGTGACGGTGTGCCTGTTCATTCTCATCAACCTCGCGGTCGACCTGCTCTACGCGGCGCTCGACCCGCGCGTGCGCCCGGGCATCGCGCGATGAGCGCCGGCATCGCCGTGACCGCCCCCGCGCGCGAATTCGCCGCCGGTTTCGCGCGCGACCGCATCGCGCTGGCGGCGCTCGCGGTGCTGGCCCTGCTGTTCGCCGCCGCGCTCGCCGCGCCCTGGCTGGCGCCGCAGGATCCCTACGACCTTGCCCGACTCGACATTCTCGACGCGAGGCTCCCGCCCGGCTCGGCCGCCGCGGCGGGCCACACCTACTGGCTGGGCAGCGACGACCAGGGCCGCGACATGTGGTCGGCCATCCTCCACGGCCTGCGCATCAGCCTCGGCGTCGGCCTGCTGTCGACGGCCCTCGCGCTGGGCATCGGCCTCGCCGTCGGCCTCGTTTCGGCGCGCGCCGGCGGCTGGATCGATGCGCTGGTCATGCGCCTGGTCGACCTCCAGCTGTCCTTTCCGTCGATTCTCGTCGCGTTGATCCTGCTCGCGCTGACCGGACAGGGCATCGACCGCATCATCGCCGCGCTGGTGGTCGTGCAATGGGCCTATTATGCGCGCACCGTGCGCGGCGCGGCGCTGGTCGAACTGCGGAGGGAATACGTCGATGCCGCCGTCTGCGCCGGCTACGGCGAGGCGCGCATCCTGTTCCGCCACGTGCTGCCCAACGTGCTGCCGCCGCTGATCGTCGTCGCCACCGTGCAGGTCGCCCACGCCATCGCGCTGGAAGCGACGCTCTCCTTCCTCGGCCTCGGCTTGCCGATCACCGAGCCTTCACTGGGCCTGCTGATCGCCAACGGCTACAACTACCTGCTGGCGGGGCACTACTGGATCAGCCTGTTCCCCGGGCTCGCGCTGCTGCTGACGATCATGGCCATCAACCTGGTCGGCGACCGCCTGCGCGACGTGCTGAATCCGCGGCTGCAGTGAAGGCCCGGTCAGGCCGTGAGCCGCGCCGCCGAGACGCGCAGGCACCGCATGAATGAACGCATCGCCGCCGACGGCGGCCTGTGCCGGCTCCAGGTGACGCCGATCGGTCGCTGGGGATCGGGCAGGCCCAGCGGCAACTGCGCCAGCAGGCCGGCCTCGATGTAATGCCGCGCGACCACCTGCGACAGCAGGCCGATGGCCTCCGTCAGCTGCAGGTATCCGGTGATCACGTCGATGGACATGGTTTCCACGCAGCCGGCGGGCACGCCGAGGCCGTTCTTGTGGAACACGTTTTCCAGCGGCTCCCGCGCCAGAGAACCCACCGGCGGCAACACCCAGGGAAAACCGGCCAGTTCCTGCCAGTCCAGCCGCCGGCGCCGCGCCAGCGGATGCCGGGGACCCACGACCACCACATTGTGTCCCTCGTACAGCGTTTCTTCGGAGAAATCGCCCGAAGCATCGCGGCCCGTCAGCCGTCCGACGATCAGGTCCACGGTGCCGCGGCGCAGCTCGGGCAGCATGGATTCCATCGACCCCTCGTGCACGATGACAATGGTCTGCGGCGTTTTCTCCTTGAGCATGGCCAGCGCCCGGGGCAACAGGCCCGGCCGCATCGCCGGCAGCGCACCGACGGTGACCTTGCCGGAAGCTCCCGACTGCAGCGCATGCAGCTCGTCCCGCGCCTGCACCAGGCTCGCCAGCACCGCGCGCGCGTGCCGGATCAGGCATTCGCCGTAGGCGTTGGGCAAGACGCCCTTGGGCGTCCTTTCGAACAGTTTGAAGCCCAGCCCTTTTTCCAGCTCGCCCAGCGCCAGCGACACCGCCGGCTGCGTGACGTGCAGGCTCTGCGCAACCCGGCCCAGGTGCCGCAGGTCGTCCAGTGCCACCAGCATCCGGAAATGCCGCGGCTTCAGGTTGGCGCGTATGAACCAGTCCGGCTGTGCCATGCGGCCCGCCCCCATTCGTAATCAATTCGATCGGACAATCGGAAATATCATAAGTATATTCTTATGAAAATCCGGATTTTTCTGACTGTTCAGCTTATGTAATTTGCGACATCATTATTGACAGTCCCGGACAGCCACGCGGCCAGGAACATCCGGGGCACCGCGGGCATCCGCTCCGGCAAAAAACGGAACGAGGAGAACCTTGATCATGACACTCAGGCAAATCGCCGCGCTGGCGATTACCGGAACGCTGGCACTGTCGGCCAATGCGCAGGCGCAGGATTACCCGAACCGTCCGATCCGCATGATCGTCGCCGTGCCGCCCGGCGGGCCGGCGGACACGCTGGCGCGGCTGGTCGGTCCGCATCTCAACACCGGGCTGGGCCAGACCGTCGTCATCGACAACCGCCCAGGCGCCAACGGCGGCATCGCCTACGACATGGCCGCGCGCTCGGCTCCCGACGGCTATACCTTCGTGCTCGTTGCAGCCGGCGTGGCGATCAATCCCAGCCTCTACCCCAACGTGCCCTACCATCCGGTCAAGGACTTCGCGCCGATCACGCTGGGCATCACCGTGCCCAACATCCTCGTCGTGCATCCTTCGGTGCCGGCCAGATCGGTCAAGGAACTGATCGCCGAGATCAAGGCCAAAAACGGCGGCTTCGTGTTCGCCTCCGCCGGCAACGGCACCTCCGGCCACCTCGCGCTGGAGCAGTTCCGCCTGTCCACGGGCACCTCCTTCGTGCACGTGCCGTACAAGGGCGGCGCCCCGGCGCTGCAGGAAACACTGGCCGGTCAGACCCAGGCCCTGTTCAGCATCGCGCTCGCCGCGACGCCGCAGGTCAAGGCCGGCAAGGTGCGCGCGCTGGCGATCACCAGCGCCAAACGTTCGTCGGTGGCGCCCGAACTGCCGACCGTCGCGGAATCCGGACTGCCGGGCTTCGAGGTCATCGGCTGGTTTGGCTGGCTCGCCCCGGCCCAAACCAGCAAGGCGATCGTCGCCCGCCTGAACCGGGAACTGGTCAAGGCACTGGGCAACGCCGAAGTCAGGGAACGGCTGCTGAGCATGGCGACCGAGCCGGTGGGCGACAAGCCGGAGGAATTCGGCCGCTTCATCCGCAGCGAGCACGAGAAATGGGGCAAGGTCATCAAGGCCGCCAACATCAAACTGCAGTAATATCCGGCTGCGGCAATCATTCGGAAAAACAGAACATGAGCAAATCCAAGGGCATCCGCGAAGTCGCCTACGTCGACGTCCGCGCCGGCGGCGGCGACGGTCACCAGCACAACTGCAGCGCCGGCCTCGAACCGCTGTCCTTCACCGACTGCGCGGGCGGCGGCCAGGTGGTGGTCGAGCGCAACATCGCCTACGTCGGCAACATGCGCAACCCGCACGGCACGCTGATTTTCGACGTCAAGGATCCCAAACATCCGAAATTCCTGTCCGAAATCAACATGCCGGAAGGCACCCATTCGCACAAGGTGCGGGTCTCGGGCGACATCATGCTGACCAACCGGGAGGTCCTGTCCCCGAAAAACGCGAAAGGCGAAGTGCCGCCCGGCGACTTCCGCGGCGGACTGGGCATCTACGATGTGTCGAATCCGGCGAAACCGAAACTGATCACGCTGTGGGAAACCGACGACAGGCCCGGCGTCGACTACGCGCGCGGCGTGCACCGCTTCGACTTCGACGGCCGCTATGCCTACATTTCACCGACAGTGGACGGCTACCTCGGCAACATCGTGATGATCCTCGACCTCAAGGATCCGGCGAAACCCGAGGAGGTCGGCCGCTGGTGGATGCCCGGCCAGCACATCGCCGGCGGCGAAAAGCCGGCCTGGCGCGGCGCGGCGCACAAATGCCATCACCCGCTGCGCCACGGCAATCGGCTCTACACCAGCTACTGGCACGGCGGCTTCGTCATCCTCGACATCGACGACATGACAAAACCGAAGTTCGTCTCCGGCCTCGACTGGAGCCCGCCCTTCCCCTGGCCGACGCACACCGCGCTGCGCATTCCCTTCAAGATCAAAAACCGCGATTTCCTGGTGGTCTCGGACGAGGACGTGGTGCGCCTGCCGGACTGTCCGCCGCACAACTCGGCCTTCCTGTGGATGGTGGACATCACCGACGAGAAGCATCCGACCGTGATCTCCAGCTTCCAGCTTGAAGACATGCCGCCGGAGCAGCAGCCCTACGCCACCGGCTGCCACCAGCCCTGCGAGAAGGTCACCGGCACCGAAATCCCAGTCGCCTGGTTCGCCCACGGCCTGCGCATCGTCGACATCTCGAACCCGCACGCAATGAAGGAAGTCGCCTACTACGTGCCCGACGTGCCGCAGGGTTCCGACCGCGTGCAGAGCAACGACGTCACCGTCGACGACCGCGGCCTGCTCTACCTGCTCGACCGGGTGCGCGGACTGCACATCCTCGAGAGAACCTGAGGATCGGGTGTCATTCAGGGTATGCGTGCTTCGGCCGAAGCGCATCAGGAAAATCCGGGGGAGTTCCGCAAGGGCTCCCCGGATTTTTTTCAAGGGCCGCCGGCTGATGGGATTCCGATTGCAAAATCCCCGGAATTCGGGATTGCAGAATGAATATTGTCTGCCCGGCATCCTGATTCCGCCTTTTTCCGCGACGGTTCTGCCGTCCCCTGTCACGATGCCGCAGGCAGCCGCAGAACTGACTGCCATTTGATTCAGATCAAGACATCCCGCCCGGGCACGCCGCATCATGCAGGACATGAACGCACTGACCGAAAAACAGCTCGCCTCCCTGAAAGACTGGATGGCCAGGCGCAAAAGCCATCTCCTGGATGAAATCCGCGACGTGCTCGCGCGTTCCGGCAAAGCGCATCATGCGGAACTCGTGGGCGGCGTCGGCGACATGGGCGACGAAGCCGCTGCCAGCCTGCTGCGCGACATATCGGAGGCCGAGGTCCTGCGGGATATCGGCGAGGTGCGCGACATCACCGCGGCAGAGCAGCGCATCGCAGACGGCCGCTACGGCCTGTGCATCGACTGCGGCGAGCGCGTACCCTACGAACGCCTGCAAGCCTATCCCAGCGCCAAGCGCTGCATGCCCTGCCAGCAGCACCGGGAAAAAACCCGCGCGCCCTCGAAATATACGGGGCGCTGATCCCGCCTGACACGCAGATCGCTGGCGGCCGCCGGGCAGCCGCCAGGCTTCCCGTGCAGACTCGTTATGGCTTGATCCCCGAAGCCCTGACCACCTTGCCCCAGCGCTCGATCTCCTCCGCCAGCATTTTCCGGAAATACTCCGGCGACTCGGCGATCGGATCGGAGCCCATCTGCAGGATGCGGTTGCGGAAGTCCTCGCGCTGGGCCGCCTTCACGATGATCGAGTTCAGCGTGTCGACGATGGGCTGCGGCGTGCCGCGCGTCACCAGCACGCCGTACCAGGTCTGGGTGACGAAGCCCGGCAGGCCGCCCTCGATCATCGTCGGCACCTCCGGCATCAGGGTCGAGCGCTTCTCGCTGGTGATGCCGAGCACCCGGAAACGGTCGATCAGCGGCTGCGCGGCCGGGATGTTGCTGAAGGAAAACTCGACCTCGCCGCTTGCCAGCGCGGTCAGGGAAGGGCCGGTGCCCTTGTAGGGAACGTGCGTGAAGTCGCCCTTGATGAACAGCTTCAGCATCTCGCCCGACAGATGCTGGGTGCTGCCGCTGCCCGAGGACGAGTAATTCATCTTGCCCGGATTCTTTTTGACCACGGCGATAAATTCCCTGACGGTCTTCGCCGGCACCGAGGGATGGGTCATCAGCAGGTTGGCGCTGGAAGAGAACACGGCGACCGGAATGAAGTCCTTGACCGGGTCGTAGTTGAGTTTGGGATAGAGCGTCGCGTTGACGCCGAGCGCCGCCGAACTGAGGAACAGCGTGTAGCCGTCGGCCGGCTGGCGCACGATGAATTCGGCGGCGATGTTCTGCGCCTGGCCGGCGCGGTTCTCGACGATGACCTGCTGGCCGAGCGCCTCCGCGATCCGCGGCGCGATCAGCCGGCCCATGATGTCGCTGCCGCCGCCGGGTGCGTAACCGACGATCATGCGAATGGGTTTCGAGGGATATTTTGCATCCTGCGCCTGCGCCAAGCCGCCGCAGGCCAGCGCCGCGCCCAGCACGACGGAAATCATTCCACGGTTCATGTCTTCCCCCTCCGGTTCGTAAGCGGTTGATTTTTATTGCTTGCCGTGGCGCAGCCGGAGTCCCGCGGAATCCGCCGGCCGTTGCCGCCACACGGTCATTATGATCCATGACGATGCCGCCGTCGCAGGCGGAATGCAAAAACTGCAAACCGCCATGCAAACCGTTTTCAAAAATCCATTCCGCAGTGTTTGACTGGCGAATGGCGGATATGGTCACATGAAGGCTGAAGCTGTAGTCGTCGCTCCCAATACAAAAAACCTGGAGGAGGTCGGTATGGGATTCACGAAAGCCGCCACGGCCTGTCTGCTCGCCGGCGTCATCGCATCCACGGCCTTTGCGCAAAGCTATCCGCAGCGCCCGATCCGCGCCGTGGTGCCTTATGTCGCCGGCGCCTCGTACGACACCATCATGCGCATCGTCGGCGAGGCCATCGGAGAATCGATGAAACAGCCGGTGGTGGTCGAAAACCGCCCCGGCGCCAGCGCGATCATCGGCGCCGACATGATCGCCAAGGCAACGCCCGACGGCTACACCATCGGCATGCTCGGCGACAATCACACCATCCTTGCCGCGGTGAACCGCAAAACGCCGTACGACATTTTCCGGAATTTCGCGCCGCTGATGCGCGTGGCCTCGCTCGACAATGTCATCGTCGTGCACCCCTCGATGCCGGCGACTTCGCTGCAGCAGCTGATCGGCCTGCTCAAGTCCAGCCCCGGCAAGTACCGCTACGGCTCGGGCGGCGTCGGCGGCTCGACCCATCTCGCCGGCGCGCGCTTCGGCCAGATGGCCGGCGTCGACATCCAGCACGTGCCGTACAAGGGCGGCGGCCTCGCGGTCACCGGCCTGCTCGGCAACGAAGTGCAGATGATGGTCGTCAACATGATCTCGGCGAAACCGCAGGTGCAATCCGGCCGCATGCGCGCGCTGGCGGTGGCGGCGCCGAAACGTTCTTCCCACCTGCCCAATTTGCAGACCGCGGCCGAGGCCGGGCTGCCGGGCCTCGAGGTTTCGCAGTTTTACGCGATGGTCGCGCCGGTCGGAATGCCGCAGCGCATCCTCTCCCGGCTCGAGGCCGAACTGCGGCGCGCGACCGGACTGGCCGATGTGCGGAAAAAATTCGACAACCAGGGCGCGGATGCCTATGCCGAAACCCCGGCGGAACTGACGGCATTCCTGAAAGCCAATATTGCCGGTTACCGCGAAGCCGCCAAGGCCGCGGGCATCAAACCAGACTGAACGCGAAATAACGGCCATGGGCAGCCAGACCACTCCCGCATCCGCGCTGTCGGTGCAACCGGTGAACGGGCGGCTCGGTGCCGAAATCCGCGGCGTCGATCTGTCGGCGCCGCCGGATGCACGGACCTTTTCCGCAATCCTGCAGGCGCTGCACCGCCACGGCGTGATTTTCTTCCGCGGCCAGAAACTGACGCCGGACCAGCTCGCCGCCTTCAGTCGCCGCTTCGGCGAACTCGACATCCACCACATGACCGAGCACGTGTTCCCGCATCTGCCGCAGGTGCGCGTGCTGTCGAACGTGAAAAAGGACGGCGTATCGATCGGCATCACCAAAGGAGGCATGCACTGGCACTCGGACCTGTCGTACAAGCCGCAGCCGGCGCTGGCGACGCTGCTCTATGCCGTCGAATGCCCGCCGTCCGGCGCCGACACCCAGTTCGCCGACATGTGCGCGGCCTTTGAAGATCTGCCCGAGGCGAAACGCAGAACATTGCAGGCGCTGCGTGCCGTGCACGACCGCAACTACCGTTATTCGGCGCTATATCCGGGCCGCCCGCCACTGACCCCGGAACAGGTCGCCAAGGTGCCGCCGGTCGAACATCCGCTGGTGCGCGTGCATCCGGCCACCGGCCGCCCGGCGCTGTTCGTCGCCAAGGACGTGGTTTCCCGCATCACCGGCATGCCGGAGGAGGAATCGCGGGCGCTGATCGACGAGCTTGAGGACTTCGCCACGCGCCCCGACCGCGTCTACTCTCACCAATGGCAGCCCGGCGACCTCGTGGTCTGGGACAACCGCTGCACGCTGCACCGCGCGACACCCTACGACCCGCAGTACCGGCGCACCCTGTACCGCACCCAGGTCAAGGGCGAGGCGCCGGTGGCCGTAAACGCCTGAAAAAAGAAATTACGCCCGATGCCCTCTTCACGCCTGCGGATCACCAGCCCCGACGCCTGGGTCGGCCCGGAAATCCAGCAAGACCCGGCCTGGATCTGCCGCCTCGACAAATCCGACATCGCCGGGATCGACGCCGCGCTGGCCAGCGCCAAACGCGGGGGCCTGCGCATCCCCTTCGAATCCCCGGCCTTTCCGCTGCCGCGGCTGCGGAAAAAACTCGACGGCATCCTCGACGAAATCGAGAACGGTCGCGGCTTCAAGCTGATCCGCGGCATTCCCCGCGGGCGCTACAGCGATGAAGACTGCGAACTGATCTACTGGGGCATTGCCAGCCATTTCGGCGCGCCGGTGTCGCAGAACGCGCGCGGCCATCTGCTCGGCCATGTCCGCGACGAGGGCCGCCAGATCGAAGATCCCAATGCCCGCGCCTACCAGACCAGCCAGCGCATGGATTTCCACACCGACATGCTGCCGATCGACGTGCTCGGCCTGTTCTGCCTGCGCACCGCGAAGTCCGGCGGCGCCAGCAAGCTGACCAGCGCGCTGACCATCCACAACGTGCTGCGCGCGGAACGGCCGGATCTGCTGGAGGCGCTCTACGGCCTGTTCCACCTCGACTGGCGCGGCGAGGAGCCTGCCGGCGAACAGCCCTGGTTCAGCATCCCGATGTTCAGCGAGTCGCAGGGGAAAATCACCGCGCGCATCTGCAGCCTGGTGTATTACGAGTCCGCGGCGCGCTTCGGCGAACGGTACCGGCCGACGGCGCTGCAGCGCGAGGCCCTGCTCGCGGTGCAGGAAATCGCCAACCGCCCGGAGCTGATGCTGACCATGGATTTCCAGGAAGGCGACATCCAGCTGATCAACAATCACACGATGATGCACGCGCGCGAGGCCTACGAGGACCACCCGGAGCCGGAACGCCAGCGCCACCTGCTGCGGATGTGGATCGCGGTGCCGGACGGAAAGCGCCGGCCGCTCGCCGATGCGCTGGCGGACCGTTACCGCTGGGTGCAGCGCGGCGGCATTCCGGCAAAAAACCGGGCCGCCGCCTGAACCCGCAAGAATTCGACACCACCGGAGGAACCATGAACCTGCGCGCAACACTGTCCTGCCTGCTCGCGGCCGCGGCGGCGTCCGTTCCTGCCTCTGCACAGGCGCAGCCCTATCCGGCAAAGCCGGTCCGCATCGTCGTGCCCTTCCCGGCCGGCGGCAACGCCGACATCTTTGCGCGGGCCTTCGCGCAAAAGCTGGGCGACGCTTGGAAACAGACGCCGATCGTCGACAACCGCGCCGGCGCCGCCGGCATCATCGGCACCCAGTTCGTCGCGAAATCCCCCGCCGATGGTTACACGCTGCTGTTCGGCACCACCGGCACCCACACCACCAATCCCGCGGTCTACGCGAAACTGCCCTACGACCCGGTGAAGGATTTCGCGCCGGTCAGCAATTTCGCCGACTCGCCCTTCCTGCTGGTGGTGCATCCCTCGGTGCCGGCGAACACGCTGCAGGGCCTGGTCACGCTGGCAAAGTCGCGCCCGGGACAGCTCGATTACGCCTCCTTCGGCACCGGCAGTTCGGCCCACCTCGCCGGCGAAATGCTGCGCACGACGGCGGGCATCAATGTCGTGCACGTCGCCTACAAGGGCGGCCCGCCCGCGGTCGCCGATCTCGTCGGCGGCCATGTGTCGCTGATGTTCAATTCGCTGCCCGCCGTGCTGCCGCTGGTGAAGGCCGAACGGCTGCGCGCGCTGGCCGTGGCCGCGGCGAAACGCGCGCCGACGCTGCCCGGATTGCCGACTTTCACCGAAGCCGGTTACGACGGATTCGAGGCGGGCTCCTGGTACGGCGTTCTTGCGCCGGCCGGCACGCCGCGCGAGGCGATCACCCGGCTGCACGCGGAAACCGTGCGCATGCTGGCGTTGCCCGACATCCGGCAGAAACTCGCCACCGAAGGCGCCGAGGCGATCGGCAATTCGCCGGAGGAATTCGCGGCGCAGATCCGGCGCGACATGGCGCGCTGGGCCAAGGTGGCGCGCGAGGCGAATATTCCGCAGCAGTGACGGCGGGCGCTCAGCGCAGCGCCGACCCGTCCACCCACGCGGCCAGATCGTCGAGGATGCCGGTGACGGCAACGCCGAAAGCCTGCACGGCGCCCGGCGCGTCATGGGTCGGCGCCGGCACCGTGCGTTCGAAACTGCGCCGCGCCAGCAGCACCCGCCGCAGCGGATCGGTCAGTTCCGCCGTCACCGCCACGCGCACGTTTCCGGGCGCGCTGGAGGCATCGTGATAGAACTCGGCAAGATGCACGCCGAGAATGACATCGCCCCGGACCCCGCTGACCGCCGTGGCCACCGCCCTGAACGATCTCGCGCGCTCCAGGCGCGCGACCAGCAGTTCGGTGAAGCGCCGGCCCGGCCGTTCGGTCCAGGCATGGAACTGGTAATAAGCACGCTGGCCGGGAGCCCGGCTGTAGACGATGTCCGGCGATTCGTAGAACCCCGACACGGTGGCCGGCGTGACGAGCAGCGTCGTCGCGCGCGCGGACGCCGCCGTCCCTGCGGCTCCGGCCCCGGCCTCAAGCACGTAATGGCGCCGGGTCTCCTGCGGCCCCAGCGACGTACAGCCGGCAAGAACCATCATAATCGCGACCAGCGCCGCAAACGGCGTTCTCATTTCATTCTCTCCCCGGGTCCGAGGGCGGACTCCGCCGGACCGAACAGCGCGCGCGACGGATCCTCCAGCCTGCGCGCCGCCGCGCCCAGCGCGTCGGCCGTGGCCCGCAGTTCCTGCGCGGTCACCCGCAGCTCGACATTGCCGTCGGCCAGCAGCGCATCCATCCGCCCCGACAGGTTTCCGACATCGGCGCTCATCCGCGTCACCGCCGCGGCAATATCGCGCACCGCCACGGCCGAGGTTTCGCCCAGCGTGTCGTAACGCGATGCCAGCCGCTGCGCGTCCTCCCTGACGGCGATGCTCATGCGCCGCACCTCGTCCGCGGCGCCGCCCAGGGACGCCAGCGTCCGGTCGAATCCCGACATGCTGCGGCTCATGTCGCCCGAAATCCGGCGCAGGTTGACCAGAAGCTCGCTGAGCGCCACCTGGTTCTCGTCGGAAAGGGCGCCGTTGATGCGCTGCATCGTCTCGCCGGCATGCTGTGCCACCTGCGCCATCGACTCCGTGAATTTGTACTCCGACTCGCCTTCGGCGATCAGCGGATAGGGCTCGCCCGGCGGCGCGTCGGTCAGCGGCGGGCTGTCCCCGTCACTGTTGGTCAGGCGAATGCTCGCGATGCCGGTGAGCAGTTGCCGTTCGACCATCGCGCGCGTGCCCAGCCGGACCGGGGTGGAGCCGTCGACGCGGATCAGCACCTCCACCGAACCGGGGCGGCGGGCCGAGATCCGGAATCCGGTCACCGCGCCGACCCTGATGCCCTGCATCTTGACGTCGCTGCGGATCTGCAGGCCCTCGAGCGACTGTTTTGCGAAATAGATCTTGAACGCCACCTCGTTGCCTTCGACGCCGGAGCCCTTCAGCCAGATGGCGGCGGCCACGATCAGCGCCAGCAGCACCAGCACCGTCGCTCCGACCACCGTGTATTTCGCTTCCGGTTCCATCAGCCTCCCTTTTTCCCGGCCGGCGCTCGCGCCGCAAAATAATCTCTGACCCAGGGATCGCCGCTGCGCTTCACCTCGCCCACCGTCCCGTCCACGATGACCCTGCCGCCCGACAGCACGATCACGCGGTCGACGATGGAAAGCAGTGTATCCAGATCATGGGTCACGATAAAGACGGTCAGCCCCAGGGCATCGCTGAGCACCCGCACCAGACTGTCGAAGGCGCGGGCACTGATCGGATCGAGGCCCGAGGTCGGCTCGTCGAGAAACAGTATCTCGGGCTCCAGCGCCAGCGCGCGCGCCAGCGCAACCCGCTTGCGCATGCCGCCGGACAGTTCGGCGGGCATCTTTGCGCCCGTTTCCGGCGGCAGCCCCGCCAGCGACAGCTTGAAGCCGACCAGCGGCGGAATCAGGTCGGCCGTCAGCGCGCTGTGCTCCCGGAACGGCACGGCGATGTTTTCGGCGACGGTCAGCGACGAAAACAGCGCGCCGTCCTGGAACAGCATGCCGAAACGCCGGCGCAGGCGGCTCAACTCGCCGGGGTCGCAGTTCCAGACGTCCACGCCGAGCAGGCGCACCGTGCCGGCGGACGGCCGCAGCAGGCCGATGATCTCCCGCACCAGCACCGATTTTCCGGTGCCACTGCCGCCGATCAGGGCCACCACCTGCCCGCGCCGCACGTCGAAGCTGACGCCATCGTGCACGGTCGTGGCACCGAAGCGGGTGACGATGCCGTCCACCTGCAGCACCGCGTCCCGCCCCGCGGAAGCTGCCGCCCCATCTCCGTTCACCGCGCCCCTGTCCACCGCTTCCCCGTCCATTCAGATATCCAGGTGCTGGAACACGATCGCGAACACCGCGTCGAGCACGATCACCCAGACGATGCTCTGCACGACGGTGGACGTGGTGTTGAGGCCGACGCTGCGCGCGTCCCGCGCCACCAGCATGCCCATGCGGCAGGCGATCATCGCGATGAAGGCCGCGAACACCGGCGCCTTGACCAGCCCGACCACCGGCGCGCTCAGCGGCAGCACGCCGTGCAGCCGCTCGATGAACGACGGCACCGAGATGTCCAGTTGCCAGGAGGCGACCAGCATGCCCCCGGCAAGGCCGGCGAGGTCGCCGACGAAAACCAGCAGGGGCAGCGCCACCATGAGCGCCACCAGCCGGGGGATCACCAGCACCTGCACCGGCGACAGGCCGAGGACGCTGATCGCGTCGATCTCCTCCTGCACCTTCATCGTGCCGATCTGCGCGGTGAACGCCGCGCCCGAGCGCCCCGCGACGATGACGGCGACCAGCAGCGGCGCCAGCTCGCGGCAGACGGCGAGGCCCACGCCGTCGACGACGAAGATGTTGGCGCCGTAACGCTGCGCCTGCAGGCCGAGCAGATAGGCGAACACCACGCCGATCAGGAAGGTCACCAGCGCGGCGATGGGGATCGCGTCGAGGCAGACCGT
Organism: uncultured Bordetella sp.; assembly: GCA_964533495.1. Classification (GTDB taxonomy): domain Bacteria; phylum Pseudomonadota; class Gammaproteobacteria; order Burkholderiales; family SG8-41. The sequence continues at coordinate 42,945 of CAZHJU010000003.1, forward strand.
CTCGAACTGCGAGACCGTCTCCTTGAAACGGAACAGTTTCGGCCGGCGCAGCAGCGCCAACAGCTCCGAAGCCACGACGCCGACGAATCCGACATGGGCCCGCAGCATCCTCAGCACGTTGAGCGTCGCCACGCCGATCCGCGACAGCACGCCGCGATGGTATGCCTTGGCGCCGGCCGGCGGGCAGGTCATGCGCTGGCGCACGAGGTCGAGCAGTTTTTCGTGACGCGGATCGAAGCCGCGCAGGGTCATCATCGATCCCGCGCAACCCGCCCCTTCGAGATGCCTGCAAAGGATGAAACCGGCGGCGGTATCGAGTTCCTCCAGGCCACTGCCGTCCAGCACGATGCCGTCACAGGCCTCCGGCGCGGCGGATTGCAGCGCCCCGGCAATCGCCCCGAGGTTGGACAGGCGCCAGACGCCGTTCAGACGCAGAACGCCGGTGCCGTTTTCGGTTTCGAAGCGCAGCCAGGAAGATGCATCGCCCATGTCCACATGATACAGGCTGGCAGCCGGGCGCCGGTGCCTCCCGGCAGATGCACCGTGCCGCCGGCGGCGGGGCCGGCGGGGAATTCCTTATTTAAAAATCAGATACCCGAAAATGCGGCCTGAAAATGCGCGGTGCGGAACACTCACTGCTGCTGGATGCCCACCTGCGCGGCGACTTTCCTGTAGCGCTCCAGTTCGCCGCGGATGCGCTTGCCGAATTCCGCGGTGCCCATGGTGGTCGTTTCCGCGCCGCCGACGGTGGCGTAACGCTTCTTCACATCCGGATTCTTCAGCACGGCGGCCGAAGCTTCGTAGAGTTTCGCCACCACGTCCTTCGGCGTGCCCTTCGGCGCGAACAGGCCGACCCAGATCGAGGCGTCGACGCCGGGGATGCCGGCTTCCTGCGCCGACATGTAATCGGGCACCTGCGGCGAGCGTTTCGCCGTGGTCACGCCGAGCACCTTGACGCGTTTCGCCTGCAGGTGCGGCAGCACGCCAGGCAGGCCGGCAACGGTGAACACGACCTCGTTCGCGGCCACCGCCGACACCGCCGGCGCGCCGCCCTTGTACGGCACGTGCAGCGCCCTGGCGCCGGCCGCGGCGACCAGCCATTCGGTGGCCATGTGATTGACCGAGCCGGTGCCCGGAGAGCCGAAGGCCAGTTGGCCCGGCTTGGCCTTGGCGCCGGCGATCAGGTCCTTCAGCGTATTGAACGGCGAGGCGGCATTGACCACCACCAGCATCGGCGCGTCGCTGACCATGATGATCGGCGTGAAGTCACGCTCGACGTCGTAGGGCATCTCCCTGAACAGCACCGGATTCACCGACATCTCGCCGGTGTGCGCGGCGAGCAGCGTGTAGCCGTCGGGCGTCGCCCGCGCGGTGGTGCCGGTGGCGATGAAGCCGTTGGCACCGGGGCGGTTGTCGACGACGAACTGCCAGCCCCTGTCCTCGGAAATCTTCATCGTCAGGATGCGCGCCGAGGTGTCGACCACGCCGCCGGGGGCGAAAGGCACCAGCACGCGGATCGGCTTGTTCGGGTAATCCGCGGCCTGCACGGACAGCGTCAGAACGGCGGCAAATGCGGAAACGAACACGGAAACAGGCAGGCTCCTCATAATTTTTCCTTTATAATCAAGTACTTATATTATAGCTTCAGCAGGTGACGCCATTTCTCGCGCACCTGCTCCTGCAATGCCTTGCTCGCCTCGGCCACCGCCGGGAAATCGTGCAGGTGATCGTAGGGCCGGCAGGCATCGATGATCGCCTTCGAATTGTACGGCGCGTCGGAGCGGTAGGCGACGAACATCGGATCGTTCTTCGAGCCCATGCCGCGGCGGATGATGTCGATGTCGACTTCGGGATCGCTGCGCGTGGCCACCGCCCACATCACCTCCTGCAGGTTCGAGGGATCGATGTCCTCGTCGACCACCACCGTGTAGCGCGACATGTAGGCGCCGACGCCGCACTGGTTGAGGATCAGCGCGGCCTGGCGCGCATGGCCGGCGTAGCGCTGCCGGATCGCCACCACGTTGAACATGCGCGCGCCGCCGATCTCGTGCGCCCACACGCCCGTCACGTCGGGCACGCCCGCGGCGAGCAGCGCGTCGAACAGCAGCGCCGAGCGCATCACGGCCTTCGAATATGAATAATCGTTCGGCGGCTTCGCCGGCGGGCTGCCGACGATGACCGGATCGTTGCGGTAATAGACGCGCTCGACGGTCATCACCGGCGCCGTGCCCTCCTTGCCGGGGTAGTAGCCGTGGAATTCGCCGAAGGGCCCCTCGAGTTTCACGTCGCCGGGATAACAGTGGCCCTCAAGCACGATCTCCGCCGCGGCGGGAACCGGCAGGCCGGTCAGCCCGCCGTGCACCACCCGCACCGGCTCGCCGAGGATGGCGCCGATGTAGTTGTACTCGCACATGCCGAAGGGCACTTCGATGCCGGAGATCAGGTAGCCCAGCGGATCGCAGCCGATGACGATCGCCACCGGGAAGGGCTTGCCGGCCTTCATGTGCTTGTCGTACTGGATCGCGCCGTGCTTGCCGGGAATCATGTCGAGGCCGACATGGTTTTTGTCGTGCACCATCACGCGGTAGGTGCCGACGTTGACCCAGTCGCTATCGTAATCCTTCGTCACCACGCAGCAGCCGGTGCCGATGTACGGCCCGCCGTCTTTTTCATGCCACAGCGGCGACGGAAAAATATCGATGTCGACGTCCTTGCCCGATTGCGCGTTTTCCAGCACCGCCCCGGTTTCGGCCACTACCGGTTCGTATTCCGGAGCCCCGGCCTGCCAGCCGCGGGGCTTGCCGCGCAGCGCCTGCACCAGGCCGCGGTGGCTGCGCTCGACCGGCATGCGCAGCAGCGAGGACAGCCGCGCCGGGCTCGCCGTGGTGCAGGTGACGACGCGAAAACCTTTCGGATAGCCCGGAATCTCGTCGAACAGCAGCGCCGGCGCGCCGTCGACCTTGACGTTCATCTCGCTGATCGCGCCGAGCTCGAGTTTCGCGTCGGCGCCCGGAACGTCCTTCAGTTCACCGAGTCCGCGCGCGGTGTCCAGCCAGGCACGCAGGTCGAGGGGATTGCCGGCCGGACGTTGCGCCATTGGTCAGCCTTTGCGTTTTTTCGCCGCCAGCCGCACGGCCTTGACGATTTCCGGGTAGGCCGCGCAGCGGCAGAGATTGCCCGAGAGGTAGTGGCGGATCTCGTCGTCCGCCGGATCGGGGTGCGCGTCGAGCAGCTGGCGCGTCATCAGGATGAAGCCCGGCGTGCAGAAGCCGCACTGGAAGGCCCCGGTTTCGATGAACGCCTGCTGCACGGCATCGAGCCCGCCTTCGCCGGCCTGCGGCTCCTCGATCGTGCGCACGTCGGCGCCGTCGACCAGCGTCGCCATCGTTAGGCAGCCGGAGACCGCCTGGCCGTCGACGATCACCGTGCAGCAGCCGCAGAGTCCCTGGGCACAGCTTTCGCGCGCGCCGAAAAGCCCCTGCCCCTGCAGCAGCTCGACCAGGTTCTGGTGGTTGCCGGCGCGCGCCGTGACCGGGCTGCCGTTGAGCGTGAAGGAAATGTTCCTGTGCGTGGTCATGGTCTCTCAGTCCTGCAGCGGATTGCCCGCGTTCGCGCGCAGTCCGCGGTAAACGTCTTCGGCGGTCAGTGGCAGGCTGGTCAGGCGCACGCCCACCGCGTCGTCGATCGCGCCGGCAATCGCCGGCGACACGCCGAAGGTGCCGCTCTCGCCGACGCCCTTGGCGCCGAAAGGGCCGGATTTCTGGACCATGTCAACGGCCTCGTTCTCCATCACCGCCGGCACGTCGCGGATGCCCGGGATCCTGTAATCGGCGAGCGAGGCGTTGGTCACCTGCCCCGCGTCGAAATCCATGCGTTCGGTCAGCGTGAAGCCGAGCTGCATCATCGTCGCACCCGAAATCTGGGTCTCGACGATCGCCGGGTTCACCGGCCGGCCGACGTCGACCAGATTGACCAGCCGCGTGACCCTGAACTCGCCGGTCTCGGTGTCGACCTCGACCTCGGCGCCGGTGGCGCCGATCATCCAGAACGGCGTCGCGTCCGGCGTCTGGCCGGTGCCCGGCTCCGGCGGCGTATACGGCGGAATGAAGCTGCCGATGCCGACGATGTTGCCGGCCTGCATGCCGTATTTCTTCCGGAAGATGTCGGGAATCGGCGTCGTCTCCGCCGACAGGCCGACATCCCGCGCCAGCGCGATCAGCTTGTCGCGGGCATCCTCGGCGGCGAGCTTCACCGCATGGCCCATGTGGTAGGTCGAGCGCGAGCCCAGCGTCGCCATGTCGTAGGGCGTGACGTCGGTGTCGGGATGCACCAGCGTCACCGAACCGACCGGAATGCCCAGCGCCTCGGCGACGATCTGCGCCATCGCGGTGTCCGAGCCCTGTCCCATGTCCACGGTGCCGCACTGGACCATGCAGCTGCCGTCGGCGCTGACGTTGACGATCGCCACCGAGGTCGTCGGCGAGATGCTCGCCTTGAAGCCGATCGCGATGCCGCGGCCGCGGCGGATCGTGCCGCCACCCCTGTCGAAGGGTTGTTCCCAGGCCATGCGCTGCGCCAGGCGCTCCAGCACCTGCTCGATGCCGGCATCGCGCATCACGGTGCCGGTGGCCTGCGGCCGGCCTTCGCGCAGGATGTTCTTCCTGCGGATCGCCAACGGGTCGATGTTCAGCGCCTTCGCAATCATGTCGGTGTGGCTCTCATAGGCCCACACCAGCTGCGGAATGCCGAAGCCGCGCAGCGCGCCAGCCGCCGGCAGGTTGGTGTAGAGCGCATAGGAATCGATGCTGACGTGGTCGATGTCGTACGGCCCCGGCGCGGTGAAACCGGATTTCTGCGTCACGCGCGGGCCGATGTCGGCGTAGGCGCCGCCGTTCCACCACACCTCGCATTCGCGGGCCAGGATTTTGCCGTCCTTCGACACGCCGCTCTTGATGCGCAGCGTCGCCGCGTGCTTGGTGATCTGGTAGAACTGCTCCTCCATCGTCAGCGCGATCTTGACCGGCCGGCCGGCGAGCAGCGCCGCGACGGCGACCAGCGCCTCGAGCTTGATGTAGAGCTTGGCGCCGAAGCCGCCACCGAGGTAAGGCACCTTGACCCGCACCCTGCTCTCGGGCCAGCCAAGCAGGCGCGCGATCTCGATGCGCACGAAGGACGGGCTCTGCGAGGCGGTGTGGATCACCAGCTGGTTCGGCGCCGGGTCGGCGACGGTAACGAAGGGCTCCAGCGGCACGTGCAGCACCTGCTGGGTGCGGAAGCTGTGCTCGAACACGTGGTCGGCCGCGGCAAAGGCCTTCTGCGCATCGCCGCGGCGCAGGTGAAAATCGAGCGCGATGTTGGTGCCGCGTTTGCCCTGCAGGTGCTTCAAGTCGGGAAAGGTGCCGGCGGGCTTCAGCACCTCGTGCACCACCGCCTTCGAGGTCATCGCCTCGATCTCGTCGAACACCGCCGGCAGTTCCTCGTAGTCGGCCGAGATCATCTGCGCCGCCGCCTCGGCGACGTGCGGGTCGGCGGCCAGCACCAGCGCCACCGGCTCGCCGACATGGCGCACCTTGTCCACCGCCAGCACCGGCTGGTCGTGGAAGGCCGGACCGTAATGCGGATCCGGCACCAGCTTCATGATGTCGGCGGCGGTGTAGACCGCGTGCACGCCGGGCAGCGCGCGCGCGGCGGACACGTCGATGCCCCTGATGCGCGCATGGGCGATCGTGCTGCGGAACACCTTGCCGTGAAGCATGCCCGGCAGGCGCAGGTTGTGCACGTACTCGGCCTTGCCGGTGACCTTGGCGCGCGCCTCGACGCGCGGAATCGAGCGCCCGAAGGACTCGCCGCTGTTGCTTTTGCCCAAAGTGGTGGCCATTGATGCTCCGTGACGGGTCAGGCGGCCAGCGCCTTGCGCAACGCGCGGCCGGCGTGGACGCGCAGCAGTTCGGTCTTGTAGGCGGCGGAACCGCGGGCGTCGCCGACCAGTTCGGCTTCCGCCGCCGCAGCCTCGCCCACCCGCGCCGGCAGCGCATCATCAACCGTCGCACCTTCGAGCACCGTCTCGACGGCAGCCAGGCGCAACGGCCTTTCGGTGGCGGCGCTCACCACGAAACGCGCATCGCGCAGGACGCCGCCGTCGGTCACGAACGACACCGCGATGCCCAGCGTCGGCCAGTCGTCGGCGCCGCGCGTGGTCAGCTTGACGTAGGCCGAGCGGCGGCCCGCCTGCGCCGGCACCACCACTTCGCTGATCAGTTCGTTGCGCGCCAGCGCGGTTTCGTAATAACCGGTGTAGAGGTCGGCCACGGCCAGCGTGCGTGAACCCGCGCTCGCGAAAGTCACCACCTGCGCATCCAGCGCCATCAGCACCGGCGGCAGATCCATGTGCGGATCGCCGTGGGCGAGATGGCCGCCGAGGGTGGCCACGTTGCGCACGCGCACGTTGGACAGCGTCCGCAGCGTGTCGACGATCACCGGCGCGCGCTTTTTCACGGCCGCCGCGCGGCCCAGCATGCCGAGCGTCGCGAGGGCGCCGATGCGCAGGCTGCCGTCCGCGACGGAGGTCACCCTGGAGCAGCGCGGCTCGACGCGGCGCAGGCTGATCAGCCGCGTCGGCTGGAACACGCCGGTCTTCATCATCAGCATCAGCGCCGTGCAGCCGCCGAAGACGCGCACCGACTCGTCGCCGGCATCGAGCAGTTTTGCCGCCGACTTGAGGCTGCGCGGTTCCGCGAGCTCGAACGGGATCATGCCGCCCCCGGCGCCGATGCGGGCGCGAAGGCCGCGCCGAGGTTTTTCGCGAACTGCTTTTCCATGTCCTTCGCCTTCGCCTTGAGCACCGGCTGGCCGATGCTGCCCAGCTTGCCGGTCAGCGCGGCGTCGATTTCATAGTGGATCGTGGTGCGGTCGCCGGACTCGCTCAGCCGCGTCGACGATGTCGCGGTCAGCCGCCCGACCAGCCCCATCGGGGCGCCTTCGATTTTTGCGGCGATCAGCTCCGGCGGCACGACCCGGATCAGTTCGACGTTCACCTTGAACTTGAAGGTCATGTACGCGACCCTGGTTTCGAGCACGGCGTCAAAACGTTTTTCGTCGAGCGGCGCGAGGTCGCGCACGCCGTCGATGCAGGATGCAAAAAAACGGATGTCCTGCAGTTTCGCGAACACCTCGTCGCGCGGCGCAGCAACCGCGATCTCCCCGCTGAATTTCATTTTTTTGACACCACGGCAAAAACAGTCCGGTTTACTGTAATGGCAGCCTCCGCGAAAATCAATGCGCCTGCCGCTGCCGCCGCATGAAAAATCCCCCGGCGTCTCACGACGCCGGGGGATTCCGGGACTTGCACCTGCGGTCTGGTCAGCGGCCGGAGCCCGCGCCGCGCCGGCTGTCGGAGCGATATCCGCCGCGCGCCCTCCCGTCGCGGGAAGGCGGCGCACCGCGGCGCGCGCCGGAACCGGGACGGCCGCCGGACCGCTTGGCACCACCGCTGTCCGCGCGCAGCGGATTCCTGGCCTCGAAACCGGGCACGCTCCAGCGCTCGATCGGCTGGCCGATGTAGCGCTCGATCTGTTTCAACTGGCGCACATCCTCGGCTGACGCGAAGGAAATCGCGGTGCCGGAAGCGCCGGCACGGCCGGTGCGGCCGATGCGGTGCACGTAGTCCTCGGCCACTTTCGGCAGGTCGTAGTTGATGACGTGGGTGATGCTGGCGACGTCGATGCCGCGCGCGGCGACGTCGGTCGCCACCAGCACGCGCACCGCACCGCTGCGCAGGCGCGCCAGCGTGCGGTTGCGCTGCGACTGGTTCATGTTGCCGTGCAGGGCGGCGGCTTCGTGGCCGCCGTGGAACAGCTTGTCGGCAAGCCGGTCGGCACCGTGCTTGGTCGCGGTGAACACGATCGCCTGGTCCGTGCATTCCTCGCGCAGCAGGTGGTCGAGCAGGCGGTGCTTGTGGCTGCCGTCGTCGACGACATGCAGGCGCTGCTCGATGTTCTCGTGCTTCGCCTTCGGCGCCGCGACCTCGATCAGCTTCGGATCGCGCAGCAGCTCGCGGCCGAGCTTCGCGATGTTGCCGTCGAGGGTGGCCGAGAACAGCAGCGTCTGCCGCGTCGCGGGGGTTTTCGCGGCGATGCGCCTGACCGGCTCGATGAAGCCCATGTCGAGCATGCGGTCGGCCTCGTCGAGAACCAGCAGTTCGAGGCGCGAAAAATCCACCTTGCCCTGCTCGATGAAGTCGATCAGGCGGCCGGGCGTCGCCACCAGCACGTCAAGCGACTGCTCGAGCAGCCGCCGCTGCTTCGGGTACGGCATGCCGCCGAGCACCGTGCCGGTGCGCATGTGGCGCATGAACCTGCAGTACTTGTCGACGGCCGCGGTCACTTGCAGCGCGAGCTCGCGGGTCGGCGTCAGCACCAGCACGCGCGGGCCGCGGCCGTTTTTCACCGGCGCCAGCGCGAGGCGCTGCAGCGCCGGCAGCACGAAGGCCGCGGTCTTGCCGGTGCCGGTGGGCGCCGACACCATCAGGTCGAAACCGGTCAGCGCGACCGGTATGGATTGCGCCTGCACCGGCGTGGGTTCGGTGTAACCCGCGGCGGCCAGGGCCTGCACGAGGGCGGAATTCAGGTTCAGTTCGGCAAAAGACATGTGTATTGCTTTCAAAAAAACACGACAACCGGACGCCGAGCGAGACGCAGGGCGGGCGAAACACTCCGCCGCCGTGCAGCAGGCGGTCGTTCGGTAAAAAAAGCGCTGGAAATGCCACTAGCTCTGAGGCAGAGCCGCGATTCGGATCGCGGCTGCGGCCACCGGCGCACGGGTATCGTCGCTAACCGTGGCGGAAGCAGCTATTCGGAGAAGGAAGCTGAAAACGAAGGGGTCAGGGACAGATGCATCCTGCAGCGGAAACAGGATTCCGGCCGCTGCAAGGTGCGCGCACTATACCCGCAAGTATCGGAAATAGCGAGGATTTCTCCCGCGGCGCAGCACGCGGCCGCCCGCAGGCGCCCGCCGGGTCAGGAAATTGCCGGATATTCAAGGAAATAGCGTCGCCCCCCGTGCTACAATTCGCCCCCTTTTTTGCAAGGCTCCACACCGTGTCCGCCACCGAGCAACGCCCGCTGCGCAACATCGCCATCATCGCCCACGTCGATCATGGCAAGACCACCCTCGTCGACCAGCTGCTGCGGCAGTCCGGCACCTTCGCCGCGCACGAGCAGGTTGCCGAGCGCGTGATGGACTCGAACGACATCGAGCGCGAGCGCGGCATCACCATTCTCGCCAAGAACTGCGCGGTGACCTGGAACGGCACCCTGATCAACATCGTCGACACGCCGGGGCACGCCGACTTCGGCGGCGAGGTCGAGCGCGTGCTGTCGATGGTCGACGGCGTGCTGCTGCTGGTCGACGCCGTCGAGGGTCCGATGCCGCAGACGCGCTTCGTCACCCGCAAGGCGCTGGCCCAGGGCCTGAAGCCGATCGTCGTCGTCAACAAGATCGACCGTCCCGGCGCGCGCGCCGACTGGGTGGTGAACCAGACCTTCGACCTCTTCGACAAGCTCGGCGCCACCGAGGAGCAGCTCGACTTCCCCGTGGTTTACGCTTCGGCGCTGAACGGTTACGCCGGCACCGACGAAAAAACGCGCGAAGGCACGATGCAGCCGCTGTTCGAAGCCATCGTCAGGCACGTGCCGCGGCGCGAGGACGATCCGGACGCGCCGCTGCAGCTGCAGATCTGCTCGCTCGACTATTCGAGCTACGTCGGCCGCATCGGCATCGGCCGCGTCAACCGCGGGCGCATCCGCCCCGGCCAGACGGTTGCCGTGCTGAAAGGCCCGGATTCCGAGCCGCTGACGGCCAAGATCAACCAGGTTCTCGGCTTCCGCGGCCTCGAGCGCGTGCTCGTCGGCGAGGCGCAGGCCGGCGACATCGTGCTGATCAACGGCATCGAGGAAGTCGGCATCGGCGTCACCATCGCCGACCCGGAAAAACCCGAAGCGCTGCCGATGCTGAAGGTCGACGAGCCGACGCTGACCATGAACTTCCAGGTCAACACCTCGCCGCTTGCCGGACGCGAAGGCAAGTACGTCACCAGCCGCCAGATCCGCGAACGCCTGCAGCGCGAGCTGATGAGCAACGTCGCGCTGAAGGTCAGCGACACCGCCGACGCCGACATCTTCGAAGTCTCCGGCCGCGGCGAGCTGCACCTGACCATCCTGCTCGAAAACATGCGCCGCGAGGGCTACGAACTCGCGGTGTCGCGCCCGCGCGTGGTGCTGCGCGAAGTCGACGGCGAGAAACAGGAGCCGTACGAAATGCTGACGGTGGACGTCGACGAGGCCAACCAGGGCGCGGTGATGGAAGCCCTCGGCGCGCGCCGCGGCGACCTGCAGGACATGCAGCCCGACGGCAAGGGCCGCGTGCGCCTCGACTACCGCATCCCGGCACGCGGCCTGATCGGCTTCCAGTCCGATTTCCTGACGATGACCCGCGGCACCGGCATCATGAGCCACGTGTTCGACGACTACGGCCCGATGAAACCCGACATGGAGGAACGCCGCAACGGCGTGCTGATCTCCGCGGAAGACGGCGCCGCCGTCGCCTATGCGCTGTGGAAACTGCAGGAACGCGGCCGCATGTTCGTCAGCCCCGGCGACCCGCTCTACGAGGGCATCGTCATCGGCATCCACAGCCGCGACAACGACCTCGTCGTCAATCCGATCAAGGGCAAGCAGCTCACCAACGTGCGCGCCTCGGGCACCGACGAGGCCGTGCGCCTGGTGCCGCCGATCCAGGTCACGCTGGAATCGGCCATCGAGTTCATCGCCGACGACGAGCTGGCCGAGATCACGCCGAAGTCCATCCGCATCCGCAAGCGCCACCTGAAGGAACACGAGCGCAAGAAAGCCAGCCGCGCGGACCAGGCCACCGCGGCCTGACGGCGCCATGGACGACGGTGCCCGCGAGCCGGACACGCCCTACGCCCTGCTGGGCGGCGACGCCGGCGTGCGGAAGCTGGTCGACCATTTCTACGCGCTGATGGGCGAGGTGCCGGAATACCACGTCATCCGCAAGCTGCACCCGCAGGATCTCTCCGTTTCCGCCGAAAAACTCTACCGGTTCCTGTCCGGCTGGCTCGGCGGCCCGCCGCTCTACATGGAAAAATACGGGCATCCGATGCTGCGCGCCCGTCATCTGCCTTTTCCGATCGGCATCGCCGAACGCGACGCCTGGCTGGCGTGCATGCTCCAGGCCATGGAAGACACCGGCGTGGATGAACCGCTGCGCACCGGATTGCTGAAGGCGTTTTTCGGCACCGCCGACTGGATGCGCAACCGCGCCGGATAAGAGCTGCCGTGATCCGCCGCACCGCACCGATGGCACTGCTGCTGGCGGCGCTGGCTTGCTGTCCCGCGCCGGCTTCCGCCGGCGAACCCGGCTGGCAGGTCGAACTCGACGCGCCGGAAGACCTCCGTCCGCTGCTCGAGGAGCACCTCGACGTGTTCCGTTACCGCAACCGCGACGACCTCGACGACGAGATCGTCGAGCGGCTGGCGGCGCGCGCCGCCGAAAACGCGCGCGCCCTGCTTGCCACCGCGGGCCATTTCTCGCCCGGGATCCGCATCGACCGCCACCGCGAAGGCGCGCTGACCCGGCTGCGCATCACAGTGCAGCCCGGCCCCCGGACAACGGTTGCATCCGCCGACGTGCGCGTCGGCGGCGCGATCGATCAGGAAAACGCCGACGCCGGGCGGCCCGCCCGGCTGAGCAGGCGCTGGCGCCTGCGCCCGGGCGAGGCGTTCAGCCAGGCCGCCTGGGACGACGCCAAGAACGCGCTGCTGCGCAGCCTGCAGCTCGACGGCTACCCGGCCGCGCGCATCGCCGCAAGCCGCGCCGAAGTCGATGCCGAGGCCGCGCGCGTGGACATCGCGGTAACCGTCGACAGCGGCCCGCTGTTCCGCTACGGGGAAGTGCACGTCGAAGGCCTGGACCGCTATCCGCGCACGCTGGTCGACAACCTGCGCCGCTTCCACGCCGGCCAGCGCTACCGTTACGAAGACCTTCTGCGCTACCAGTCCGCGCTGCAGAGCAGCGGCTTCTTCAGCGGCGCCTCGGTCAGCATCGACAACGATCCCGCGCAGGCCGCCGCGGCGACCGTGCGCGTGCTGCTGACGGAATATCCGGCAATGAAGATCGACCTCGGCGCCGGCGTCAGCACCGACAACGGCCCGCGGGGCGAGGCGACCTTCACCCGCCACAATACGTTCCAGCCCGGCTGGCAGAGCACCACGCGGCTGCGTGTCGATCGCAAGGAGCAGACCTTCAACAGCGACCTGGCCCTGCTGCCCGAGCCCGGCGGCTGGCGCAACCGCTTCGGCGTCGAAGCCTCGCACAACGACATCGAGGATCTGGCAACACGCCGTTTCGGCCTGATCGCCCAGCGCTCCTGGCGCTCGCCCGAGCGCGAACTGGACTGGGCGCTGAAGCTCCAGACCGAAGAGCAGTCCCTGACGGCCGGTCCCGTGGACAACCTCGAAGCGCTGACGCTGAACTATTCGTGGACGCTGCGCCGCGTCGACGACCTGCTGCGGCCGCGGCGCGGCTACATGCTCAACCTGCAGCTGGGCGGCGCATCCGCCGCGCTGCTGTCGACCCGCTCCTTCTCCAGGGCCTACGGCCGGGGGCTCTACATCCTGCCGCTGGGCCGCCGCGACCGCCTGCATCTGCGCGGAGAGGCCGGAGCAGTGTGGGCGGACGAGCGCAAAGGCATCCCCAGCGAGTTCCTGTTCCGCGCCGGCGGCGACCAGTCGGTCCGCGGCTACGATTACCAGTCGCTCGGCGTGCGCCAGGGCAGCTCGGTCGTCGGCGGACGCGTGCTCGGCGTGGCCACGCTCGAATACCAGCGCGACCTGACCCGCGAATGGGGCGCCGCGGTGTTCGTCGACGCCGGCAACGCCGCCGACAGTCCTTCGGAACTGCGCCCGGTCCTTGGCTACGGTTTCGGCGTGCGCTGGATCACGCCCGCCGGCGCGCTGAACCTGGATCTCGCGCGCGGCAGGGAAACCGGGCAGTTGCGCCTGCATTTCACGCTGGGGGTCCGGTTCTGACCATGGCCCGATACAACAGGCGAAAAACCGTTCTGCGGGTCCTGTCGGTCGCCGCGCTGTCGTGCGCGCTGGCGGTCGCGGCGACGCTCGGCTGGCTGGCCACTCCGCAGGCGCGGGACTGGGTGGCAGCCCGGATCGTCGCTATGGATCCGGCGCGCATCGCCCTGGAAAATGTCGAAGGCTCGCTGTTGGGCGAACTGCGCATCGGCCGCCTGCATGTCGACGGCGGCGACTTCACGCTCGAAGGTGAAGCCATCGTCCTCGACTGGCGCCCCGCGCGCCTGCTGTCCGGCACAATCAGCCTGCGGCGGGTCCACGCGGCTTCGCTGGCCTACTCCAGCCGCAGCAAGACGACGGCGACGCTGCCGCAATCCCTGGCGCTGCCGTTCGCGCTGGACATCGCCGCGCTGGACATCGGGCGCCTGCAGCTGCCGGGCCTGCCCGAAATCCGCGAGCTGCGACTGGTCTATTCCGGCAACGGCGCAAGCCACCGCCTGGGCCTGCCCGGCATCCGCGTGGCGGACTGCACGCTCGACGGCGACGCGACCGTCGGCGCGCAGCGCCCCTTCGCCATCGAAGGCAGACTCCAGGGCGCCTGCGGCGACCTGCTCGATGCCCGCGCGCAGCTCACGGGATCGCTCGAAACGCTGCGTGTGGCGCTCGACGCCGACGGGCGCGGCGCAAAAGCACAGGGCCGCGCGCTGCTGTCGCCGTTCTCGCCGCAACCCCTGCGCGAGCTCGACCTCTCGGCGCAGGACATCGACCCGCGGCTCTGGCGCGCCGGCCTGCCGCACGCGCGCGTCGCGTTGCGCGCGACGGCCGCGCCCAAAGACGGCCATGTCGCCGGCACGCTCGACCTCGAAAATGCCGCGGCCGGCAGCATCGACGGCGGACGCGTGCCCGTCACCGGCGCGAAGCTGCGCTGGTCGCTGACTCCGGGACGTTATGCCGCCGAAAACCTCTCCATCGCGCTGAGCGGCGGCGGCCTCGCCGACGGCAGCGGTCACTGGCTGCCGGGCGCGGAAATGGGCGCCGCCGAACTGCGGCTCAGGAACATCGCGGCCGCGCAAATCGACCGCCGGCTGCAGGCCCTGCGCCTGGACGGGCATGCGCGCGTCCGCGGCGACCTGCGGCAGCAGCGGCTTGACACGCGGCTGAACGCCGCGGGCGCGCAGCTCACCGCCGGCCTCCTGCATGCCGGCGGCCGCATCACGCTGGAAGAAAGCCTGCTGCGGGCCCGCCAGGGCGAAGCCCGGCTCTCGGGCCATGTCGCGTTGGAAGGCCCGCGGGGATACGCGCTGCGCGCGCAGTTGCGCCGCTTCGATCCCTCCGCCATCGCCGCGGCGCCCCCGGCGCAACTCAGCGGCCTCGTCACCGCCGAAGGCCGGCTCGCGCCGTCGTGGCAGGCGCGCATCGTCGCGGACCTCGCCGACAGCCGTTTCCGCGGCCGCCCCTTCGCCGCCGCCGCGGATTTCACCGGCAGCGCGGCGCGCTGGTTCGACGGCCGCGCCCGCGTCGTCGCCGGCCGCAACCGCCTCGAACTGGAAGGCCGCTACGGACAGGCCGCGGACATTCTCAGCGCCACCGTCGCCGCGGACGACCTGCGCGAACTCGATCCCGGCTGGAGCGGGCGGCTGCACAGCAGCGGCACCCTGGGCACCGCGAAGGAAGGCCCGCTGATCGGCATCGAGCTCGACGCCGCCGATCTGGCCCTGCCCGCGCTGCGCCTCGCGCGCGCCGGCCTTCGCGGCAGCCTCGCGCCCGGCGCGGACGGCAGCCTCCGCATGAACCTCGACGCCCGGAACCTGCAATGGTCCGGACAGACCGTGGAGCGGCTGCAGCTTTCCGCGGACGGAACGCGCGCGCGTCACCGGATCGAGGGCCGCGCAGATGGCAAAGCCCTGTCGCTGGCGCTGGCCGCGAGCGGCGGACTGGATGCGTCCCCGGTCTGGCGCGGCACGCTGGACCGGCTCGAAAACGGCGCCCCGTGGACGCTGCGATTGACCGCGCCGGCCGCGATCGCCGCAGGCCCCGCGCAGTTCTCCGTCGACGGCCTGCGCGCCGCCGTCCTCGGCGGCAGCATCGGGCCGCTCTCGCTGCAATGGACGCCGGAGACCCTGCGCAGCGAGGGAACGTTCCGCAATGTCGCGGTCGCCCCCCTGCTGCCCCGCGACGCGGGCCTCGAAGCCCCGGCGCTGCGCGCGGGCGGCGAATGGCATCTCGAACTGGCGGAAACGCTGGACGGACGCCTGACGTTGCGGCGGGAGGCCGGCGACCTCGCGATCTCCGGCGACAGCCCCGTCGCGCTCGCGCTGCGCGCAGCCTCGCTGGACATCCGCGCGAAAGCCGGAGAAATCGACGCCGCCGCCGAAATCGACAGCGCGGCCATGGGCAACGCAAGACTGCAGGCCCGGAGCCGCGTCCTGCGCCGCGAAGGCCGCTGGATGATGCCGGGCGATGCCCCGCTGTCCGGCAATCTGGCGCTCGCCCTGCACTCGCTGGCCTGGGCCCGCGTGCTGGCCCCCGAATTCGACCGCATCGACGGCTCGCTGACGGCGCAGGTCGAGGCCGGCGGCACCGTCGCCGCGCCGCGCCTCACCGGCAGCATCGACAGCAAACAGATCGCGCTGCGCGCCGTGGGCCCCGGCATCGACCTGCGCGACGGGCGCCTGCGCGCGACCCTCGACGGCAGCCGCCTGCGGCTCGAGGAATTCGAGATCCGCGCGGGCAAGGGCCGCATCACCGCGGCCGGGGATGCCGATCTCGACGGTGGCCTGCAGCGGCTGGAGCTGCAGGCGCGCGCCGAACGCGCGCAGATACTGCTCACGCCGCAGTGGAATGCCACGGTCAGCGGCGGCGGCAATCTCGGCCTGCGCGACCGCCGCATCGCCATCGACGGCCGCTTCGTGCTCGATGAAGGGCGCTACGATCTGGGCAACCAGATGCGGCCCGCGCTCGGCGACGACGTCGTCGTGCGTTCACCCGCCGGCAAACCCGCCGAACGCGCGCCCGCCCTGCCGGTGCAGCTCGACGTTGGCATCGACCTCAACGACCGGCTGGCGCTGCGCGGCAACGGCCTCGACGCGCTGCTCGGCGGCAGCGTGCGCGTGCGCAGCCAGGCGACGGGCCTCGCCGCCACGGGCAGCGTGCACACGGTGCGCGGCAGCTACCAGGTATTCAACCAGACGCTCGAAATCGAGCGCGGCACGGTGACTTTCGGCGGCCCGCTGACGAATCCGGCGCTCGACCTGCGCGCGATGCGGAAATTCGCCACGGCCGAAGTCGGCGTCGAGGTCGGCGGCTCGCTGCAGCGGCCGCAGGTGAGGCTGGTTTCGACGCCCGACATGCCGGACTCGGACCGGCTGGCCTGGCTCGCGCTGGGCCGCGATCCCCAAGGCTCCGACCGCGCGCAGCTGGCGGTGCTGCAGGCGGCGGCCCTCAGCTTCGCCGGCGGGGGCGGCAAGCCGCTGACCGGGCGCATCGCCGAAGGCGTCGGCCTCGACGAGCTCGGATTTGCCGGCGGCGAGGGCAACGCGCTCGGCATGGTCACCCTCGGCAAGCGGCTGACCGACCGCCTGAGCATCCGCCTCGAGCAGACGCTGGGCGGCACCGCCGGCAGCCTGCTGCGCATGGATTATTTCCTGTCGGAGCGCTGGCGGCTGCGCGGCACGGCCGGCGCCGAGAACGCGGGGGACATCCTGTTCACCTGGCGTTTCGACTGAGCGGCGCCCCTCCGATATACAAGGCCCCACAAGTTACATAGAATGGGCCGCCACATACCAAAACGCAGATCACAGATCGGAGGAGATCATGGTGGAAAAGAAATACCGGAAATTGCTGGCCCTGGGCGCGATCGCGGCCGCAGGCGTGCTCGTTGCAGGCGCCGCCTCGGCGCAGAACTGGCCGACCCGGGCAATCCGCATCATCAACCCCTTCCCCGCGGGCGGCGGCACCGACGCGTTCGCGCGCCCGATGGCGGCCCTCATGCCCACGGATCTCGGCCAGCAGGTGCTGATCGAGAATCTCGGCGGCGCCGGCGGCACGCTGGGCGCAGGCACCGCGTCGCGCGCCCAGGGCGACGGCTACACCTGGTTCATGGGCGCCGTGCACCACACCATCGCGGAAACGCTGTACCGCAAGCTGAGCTACAGCTTGGAGCGCGATTTCGTGCCGGTCACGCTGGCCGCCTCGGTGCCCAGCGCCGTGGTCGTGCATCCTTCGGTTCCCGCAAAAACCGTCAAGGAACTGATCGCCCTCGACAAGCGCTCGCCCGGCGCCATCAACTACGGCTCCGCGGGTTACGGCACCACCCACCACATGAACGGCGAGCTGTTCAACCTGATCACAGGCACCAAGCTGACCCATGTGCCGTACAAGGGCGCGGGGCCGCTGACTCCGGCGCTGCTGTCGGGCGAGGTGGCGATGGCCTTCGACGGCATGGGCACCGCCGGACCCAACGTCAAGGCCGGCAAGCTGCGCGCGCTGGCGGTCACCACCGCCAAACGCTCGGACCTGCTGCCCGAGGTGCCGACGCTGCAGGAATCCGGCATCGACATCAACGTCACCACCTGGTACGCGCTGTGGGGCATCAAGGGCACGCCGCAGCCGATCGTCGACCGCATGTACCAGGTCACGGCGAAGACGCTGAACGCGCCCCAGGTCAAGAAGATATGGGATTCGCTCGGCGCCACCGCCGGCGGCCAGTCTCCGGCGGAGTTCGGCAAGTTCGTCCGCGGCGAGATCGAGACCTGGGGCAAGGTCGTGAAGGCGTCAGGTGCCAAAGTCGAAAACTGACGACACCGCCGCACCGGAGGCGGGGCTGCTGGCCCGCCTCTGGCGCGGTCTCGCCCGGCGCGGCCGCACCCTCAACGAAAAACGGACGCAGCAGTGGCTTGCGCAGGCGGCGGAAACGCTGAGATCCGAACTCGGCGAAGCCTCCGGCGTGTCCCTCGCGCGCCGCATCACCGATCGCTACGCGGCGCTGCCGCCTGAAGGCCGCCTCGATTTCCTGCGCATGCTGGCGACGCGCTTCTCGACCGACGCCGGAAAACTCGACGCCGCGATCCGCCACTATGCCGCGCACCCCGGCCCCGCCGCCGCTCACCTGCTGCACACCGCCGCCGAATCGCGCCGCCAGGAAGTGCTGCGCCGGCTCAATTTCGCGCCCAGCGGCACGGCGGCGCTGCTGCGCATGCGCGAGGACGTGCTGGAACTGCTGCCGCAGCACCCGGAACTCGGCGAAGTGGATGCCGATTTCGAACACCTGTTCCGCTCCTGGTTCAACCGCGGCTTCCTGCAGCTGAAGCGGATCGACTGGCACACGCCGGCGGTCGTGCTCGAGAAAATCATCCGCTACGAAGCGGTGCATGAAATTTCGGGATGGAGCGATCTGCGCCGCCGGCTCGATCCGCCGGACCGCAAGTGCTTCGCGTTCTTCCACCCCACACTGGCCGACGATCCGCTGATTTTCGTCGAGGTCGCGCTGACGGAGGACATTCCCGACGCCATCGGCCCGCTGCTCGCCGACGGCCGGCCGCCGCTCGACGTGCGCTCGGCGCGGACCGCCGTGTTCTATTCGATCTCGAACTGCCAGAAGGCGCTGCGCGGCGTGTCCTTCGGCAACTTCCTGATCAAGCAGGTCGCCGAGGAACTGAAGCGCGATTTTCCGCAACTGCGCAATTTCGTCACGCTGTCCCCGGTGCCCGGCTTCGTGTCGTGGCTCAAACGCGCGCATCCCGGGGCGCCGGAACTGCAGGCCATCGCGCAGCCCGGCTGGCATGCCGATGCCGCCGCTGCGGAGCGCCTGCGTCCGGGCCTGCAGGCGCTGCTGGTGTCCTACCTGCTGGAGGCAAAAACCGACAGCGGCCGCCCCGCCGATCCGGTGGGACGATTCCATCTCGGCAACGGCGCCTGCATCGAGCATGTGCGCTGGCTCGGCGACGTGTCCGAAAAAGGCCTGCACAACGCCGCCGGATTCATGGTGAACTACCTCTACGACCTCGACAACATCGAGGCCAACCACGAGGCGCACTTCAACCACGGCGCGATCTTCGCATCGCACCAGGTGCGCGCGCTGCGCCCGAAAAACGGCCGCGGCTGAACCCGCGGCCGGCCGTTCAGCGCTTCTTGCCGAGCAGCGTGCCGCGGCAGTTGCGCGCGCCGCAATGGCAGGGATGCTCGCGCTTGA
Source organism: uncultured Bordetella sp. (assembly GCA_964533495.1). Taxonomy (GTDB): domain Bacteria; phylum Pseudomonadota; class Gammaproteobacteria; order Burkholderiales; family SG8-41. Next base: position 62,238 of record CAZHJU010000003.1, read on the forward strand.
GCTTCGGCGTGTGGCGCTCTTCCAGCACCAGGTTGTAGTCGTACAACAGCTCCTGCCCCGGACGGATCGCGCGCGCGGCGCTGATGAACACGCGGCCGTCGATCTCGTCGGCCTCGCAGTTCGGGGCGCAGGAATGGTTGATCCAGCGCGCGGGACCGCCGCGTTTCGTGGCATCGATGACGATTTCGTCGTTGGCCGCGAACAGCATGGTGTGCGAGGAATTTTCGTGGATCTCGCCGTAGCGGCGGTCCGCCTCCTCGTGGGAAATGCGCTCCCCGGTGTACTCGAGGATGCGTTCGCCCCTGGCGACCGCGTTCACGGCGAACACGCCCCGGCCGTGAATGGCCGAGCGCCGGACCACGACGCGCGGCATGGGGTTTTTTGCTGCCTTCCTGCCAGCGGCCTTTTTCGGGACCACCTTGGGCTTTTTAACTAACTCTTTGTTTTTAAACGATTTTTTTGATTTGCTGTGGGTTTTCTTCTGGCTCATTTCGGACGTGGTGTTGAAGTCGTGGTTTCGGGTTTGAGAAAAGAGAAGTCGCAGCCCTCATCGGCCTGCGTGATCTGCTCCATGAACAGCTTGCGGTAGCCGCGCCGGTCGTCCTTGCGCGGCTTCGGCGCCTTCCAGGCCTTGCGCCGCCGCGCCAGTTCTTCGTCATCGACCAGCAGTTCGAGCCTGCGCGCCGGCACGTCGAGGCGGATGCGGTCGCCGTTGCGCACCAGCGCCAGCGTGCCGCCGACCGCCGACTCCGGCGTCACGTGCAGCACGATCGCGCCGAAGGCGGTGCCGCTCATGCGCGCGTCGGAAATGCGGATCATGTCCTTGACGCCTTTCGACGCCAGCTTTTTCGGAATCGGCAGGTAACCCGCCTCCGGCATGCCCGGCGCGCCGATCGGACCGGCGTTCTTCAGCACCAGGATGTCGTCCGCGCGAACGTCGAGCTCCGGATCGTCGACGCGTTCGGCCATGTCCGGCAGCGATTCGAACACCACCGCGCGGCCCTCGTGGCGCACCAGTTTCGGATCCATCGCCGCCTGCTTGATGATCGCGCCGCCCGGCGCGAGGTTGCCGCGCAGCACGGCGATGCTGCCGCCGGCGAACACCGGATCCCCGAATTCGCGCACCACCTGCTGGTCCCAGCCCGGCGGCGCGTCGTCGATGTTCTGGCCCAGCGTCCTGCCGGTGACCGTCAGCGCCTTCAGGTTCAGCTGGTGCCTGATCTCGCGCAGGATCGTCGTCAGGCCGCCGGCCCTGTAGAGATCCTCCATATAGCCCTGCCCGGTCGGCTTCAGGTCGACCAGCACCGGCGTTTCGCGGCCCATCCTGTCGAAGGCATCCAGGTCCAGCCGGATGCCCAGCCGGCCCGCCATCGCCGCGAGGTGCACGATGGCGTTGGTGGAGCCGCCGACGGCGAACAGCGCGCACAGCGCGTTCTCGAAGGCCTCCACCGTCATGATCCTGTCCGGCGTCAGCTTTTCCTTCGCCATCGCCACGGCGCGCGCGCCGCTGGCCTCGGCCTGGCGCAGGCGGTCGGCCATCACCGCCGGCACCGCGGCGCCGCCCGGCAGCATCATTCCCAGCGCCTCGGTGCACAGCGCCATCGTGCTCGCCGTGCCCATCACCATGCAGGTGCCGGCCGAGGGCGCGAGCTTGTTGTTGATCTCGCCGATTTCCTGCTCGGAAATCTCGGAGGCGCGGAACTTGCCCCAGAAGCGGCGGCAGTCGGTGCAGGCGCCGAGGCGCTCGCCCTTGTGGTCGCCGGTGATCATCGGACCGGTGACCAGCATGATGGAGGGAATGTTCGCGCTCGCCGCGCCCATCAGCAGCGCCGGCACCGTCTTGTCGCAGCCGCCGATCAGCACCACCGAATCCACCGGCTGCGCGCGCATCATCTCCTCGGTGTCGATCGCCATCAGGTTGCGCAGGTACATGCTGGTCGGATGCGCGAAGGATTCGTGCAGCGTGATCACCGGGAACTCCACCGGCAGCCCGCCGGCGAGCATCACGCCGCGCTTCACCGCCTCGATCAGCTCGGGCACATTGCGGTGGCAGGCGTTGAAGCCGCTGAAGGTGTTGGTGATGCCGACGATCGGCCGGTCCAGCGCCTCGTCGGTGTAACCCATCGCCTTGACGAAGGCCTTGCGCAGGAACAGCGAAAAACCCTCGTCGCCATAGGCGGTCAGGCCCTTGCGCATGCCGGTCTTGGGTGTCTTTCTGGCCATGAAATCGCTCTTTAGCTGGAGGTTGTGCGGGATGGAGCGCATCGCTGCGGCAGGTCCCGCGCTGCCGGGCACCGACGATAGCGGATGCCGGCACCGCGACGCAAGCCGTACGTGACGGTCAGAACGGCAGCAGGTCGCGCAGGCCGGTGTCGGCGGCGATCGCGGCCAGCCCGGCGCGCGTGTCCTCGGGCAGCAGCAGGCCGTCGCGGCGGTTGGCGAGATCGCTGGCGGCCTCCAGTTCGCCCGGGTAGTGCACCGCGTCGTGCCCCTGCGCCAGCGGCACCGACTTCAGCTCGCCGATGTACCGCTCCATGCGTGCATGGAACTGCGCCAGCGGCTGGAAAGCCCCGATGTCGACGGCGATCATGAAATGGCCGCAGTTGCTCTTCTCGGCCGTCCTGTAGGGACTGTGCACCTGCGACAGGAAGCCGCTGCCGGTCAGCACGCCGGACAGCACGTCGACCATCATCGCGATGGCGTAGCCCTTGTGCCCGGCCATCGGCAGGATGATGCCGTCGATCGCCGCCTGCGGATCCGTCGTCGGCGCACCGTCCTGGTCGATGGCCCAGCCCTCGGGGATCGGCTGGCGCCGGTTGCGCGCGAGGTAGATCTTGCCGCGCGCGACGCCGGTGTTGGCCATGTCCATCAGGAAAGGCGGATGCTTGCCGGCCGGCGCCGCCACCGACCAGGGATTGGTGCCGACGATCTTCTTCCGGCCGCCCCAGGGCGCCATCGCCGGCCCGCCGTTGCTGGTCAGCCAGGTCACGCAGCCGTCGAGTGCGCCCAGCCGCGTGTAATACATGCAGGTGCCAAAATGGTTGGACATGCGCACGCCGACCACGCCGACGCCATGCTGCTTCGCGCGCCTCACGGCCTCGCGCGTCGCCTGCAGCGTCAGCACGTGGCCGACGCCATCGTGGCCGTCGATCAGCGCCACCGCGCCCGCGTCGACCACGAACTCGGGTTTCGTCACCGGCGACATCACGCCGTGGCGGATGCGGTCCAGATACCAGCCCAGGCGCAGCACGCCGTGCGACTGGTGCCCCCACAGATCCGCCTGCACCAGCGTGTCGGCGACCAGCGCGGCATCGGCCTCCGGCATGCCGGCCTGGCGATAGACGGCCGCCGCGAAGGCGTTCAGCCGCCCGGCATCGATGCGCGGGTCCTGCTGCGCCATCAGGCCACTGCGGCCAGCAGCTTCGCGCTGCGCAGATGCCTGACCACGGCCTCGCCGAAGCCCCTAGTATTGCCGCGCCCGCCGAGGTCGCCGGTGCGTGCCTCGGGATCGGCCAGCGCGGCATCCACCGCCGCCTGGACCGCACGCCAGGCCTGCTGGAAAACCGGCTTGCCATGGCGGATGCCCAGCCATTCGAGCAGCATGCCCGCCGACAGGATCATGCCGGTCGGGTTGGCGATGCCCTTGCCGGCGATGTCGGGCGCCGAGCCGTGTCCGGCGTTGGCGATCGCGCGGCTGTCGCCGGCGTTGATCGCCGCCGCCATGCCCAGCCCGCCGGACAGCGCCACGGCGAGGTTCGACAGGATGTCGCCGAACATGTTGGAGATCAGGATCACGTCATGGCGCCCGGGGCGGGTGTAGATGTCGGCCGCCATCGCGTCGATGTCCATCTCGCGCAGCACGGTGTCCGGCCGCGCCTTCGCCAGCGCGTAGGCCGGCTCCATGAACAGCCCGTCGCTCATCTGCAGCACGTGGCGCTTGCCGACCACCGTGACGCGCCTGCTGCGCCGCGCGGCGTATTCGAAGGCCACCTTCGCGATGCGCTCCGAGCCCTGGCGCGTGATCTTGCGCACCGACAGCGCGACGTCCGCGGTCGGCATGAATTCGCCGTTGCCCTGGAACATCGTGCGGTCGGAATAGAAGCCCTCGGTGTTCTCGCGCGCGATCAGCACGTCGAGATCCTTGCGCGCATCCGGCAGCCCAGCGCGGCTGCGCGCCGGCCGCAGGTTGGCATAGAGGTCGAGCCGCTTGCGGATCGTGCCGGGGATGTTGACGCCGCCCTCGGCGAGCGACGGATAGTCGGTCATGCCGCAGGGGCCGACGATGGCCGCATCCGCCTCCTCCGCCATCCGGACCGCGGCCTCGGTCAGCGTGGTGCCGTGCTTGCGGTGGCTGCCCATGCCGACCTCGACATCGGTGAAGCGCAGCCCCAGCGAAAACTCGGCGTCTGCCGCCTTCACCACCGCCATCGCGACGGCAACGATTTCCGGGCCGATGTCGTCACCGGCCATCACCACCAGATTCATGCCTGCTCCCGTTTCCGTTTGTCACCGCTATTGAAAAACAGGGCGGAAATCATTCCGCCTTGATGTTGGCTTCCTTCACGACGCGCACCCAGCGCTGGTAATCCCTCTGGATGCGCTCGCCGAATTTCTGCGGCGTGCCGCCGGTCTGCACCATGCCCTGGTCGAAGAGGTTCTTGCGCATGTCGGGTTCTTCCAGCGCCTTGTTGATCGCGCCGTTGATGCGGTCGATCGCGGCCTGCGGCGTGCCGCGCGGCGCCATCGTGCCGAACCACAACTCGACCTCGTAGCCAAGCAGCGTCTCGGCCACCGTCGGCACCTCCGGCAGCGAAACCCAGCGCTGGGCCGTGGTCACCGCCAGCGGACGCAGCCTGCCGGTCTTGAAATGCGGCACCACCGGCAGCAGGCTGCCGACGATGATCGGCGCCTGGCCCGACAGCAGGTCGGCCATCGCCGCCCCCGTGCTCTTGTAGGGAATGTGCACCATCCTGATGTTGGCCGTCACGTTCATCAACTCGGTGGCGAGATGGGTCAGGCCGCCGACGCCGCTGGAAGCATAGGGCAACTGGCCGGGCTTGGCCTTGGCCAGCGCGATTAGCTCCTTCAGGTTTTTCGGCGGCAGCGACGGATGCACGGTCACGACGAAGGGCGTGATGCCGAATTCGGCCACGGGAATGATGGCGTTGATCGGATCAAAGGCCGGCCTGTGGGTGGCGGCGCTCGCCGAGAAGCTGCCCGACATCATCATGATCGTGTAGCCGTCGGGCGGCGCCTTGGCCACCATCTCCATGCCGATGATGCCGCCGGCGCCGCCGCGGTTGTCGACGATGAACTGCTGGCCCAGCGCCGCGCCGAGCTTCATGGAAAACTGGCGCGCGGTCAGGTCGCTGCCGCCGCCCGGCGCAAACGGCACGATCACGCGCACCGGCTTCGCGGGATATTGCTGCGCGGCTGCGGGCTGCGCAAACGGCACCGCGGCCAGCGCAAGAAGAACGGTCAGGGCCTGTCGGACCGCATGGTTCATGGTCGATCTCCTCCTCGGTTGTGGATCGCGCCCGGCCGCCCCCCTTTTCTTCTATATGACCGGGCATTGCGGACAGTGACCGGCAAAGATGATGGCTTGGCCATATTGCATAATCTTTATAAAAAATGCAATCTTGGGACATGACTGCCGCCATCCAGTCCGCCGTGGAACCCCCATGCCCGCCGCCCCGGGACTGACCCCGCTGCAGCGCAGGGCCGCGCGGGAAATCATCGCGCTGGTACGGCGCGAGGACCGGCCGGCCGGACACCACCTGTCGAAACTGGCACTGGCCCGTGTCGTCGGCACCTCGCACAACCCGGTCGAGGGCGCGCTGGCCCACCTCGCGCGGATCGGCGTGGCCAGGCACGAAAAGGACCGCGGCTATTTCCTGGCGCGCGACGCGCGCCTGCTGGGATCCGACGCCCGAAAGCTGTCGCCCGCGGATGACGACCCGCTGTACCGGCGCATCCTCGACCTGCGCCTGGGCCGGCGCCTGCCGGATACGCTGAGCGAAACCGCGCTGATCCGGAAACTGGGCGCCGCGCGCGCGCCGGTGCGCCGGGCGCTGGCGCGCATCCAGCAGGAAGGCTGGATCGAACGGCGCGCGGGCAACGGCTGGGCCTTCCTGCCGCTGATCGACTCCGTGGAGGCCTACGAGGACAACTACGAAATGCGCCGCATCGTCGAGCCGGCCGGCCTGCTGAGCCCGAAATTCGCGCCCGTGCCGGAGGAGTTCGAAACCCTGCGCCGGCAGCAGCACCGCATGGCGAACGGCGGGTACCGCACGATGACCGCGGTCGAATGGGTGGACATCAACGCCACGTTCCACGAAACCCTGGCCCGCTGGTCGGGCAACCGGCTGATGCACCAGACCATCCGCCACATCAACCGGCTGCGCAAACTGCTGGAACACCGGGTGGTGGCGGGCGATCCCGGATTGCGCGCGCGTCAGGCCGCCGAACACCTGGAAATACTCGACGCGATCAGCCACGGCGACCGCAAGAAAGCCGCCGCGCTGATGGAAAGGCACCTTGTCCGCGCGCGCCGCGACAAGGCGCGCCCCGACCACTTCACCGCCGGACGGCGGTAAAGCACGGGCGGCAACATCGCCGAAGGACCGGACCTCGGCAAGGCGAAACACCGGTTTCCGAAACCGGCGTGCTAGCATCGAATTCCATTCCTCAGCCCGCCGCCGCCCCATGCCAAACATGCTGCACCCCCATCGGAGCCGGCCCGGCTCCGACGAACGGAACCGGCTCCTGCACCGGGACTTCATCTCCGATGTAGCCGCGACCCGTGCCCGTCACATGGCGCAGACCGCCGGACTGGCCGATGCGCTGCGCCTGAAGTACCGCCAGCCGGTGTTCGGCGAAGTCGCCACCTGGTCGTTGTTCGAGATGATGGCGCGGGTGATCGACTCCGCCGACGACAGGCTCTATTGCACGAGCCAGGAAATCCACATCCTGCAGGTCATCGACGCGCTGGCCGCCGACGGCCTTTCCAGCGAAGAGTTCGTGCTCGCCGCCCTGGTCCACGATCTCGGCAAGGTCGTTCTGCTGCGCGACCATTCCGGCGAGAATCCGACCTTCCTGCCCGGATTCTTCAGCGGAACGCCCGGCGCGGGCCTCGATCACTGCGCATCCGGCTGGAGCACCGACGAACTGGCCTGGCTTCGCCTGAAGGACCACCTGCCGCCGCCGGTAGCCTGGCTGATCCGTTACCACGGCATCGATCCGGCCGGCAGCGCGCCGTATTTCGATGCCCGGGACCGCGATTACGCCAAACGCTACCTGATGCCGTTCCGAGACTGCGATTTCCACAGCAAATCGCCGTTCTCCCGCCCGAAAACCCGCCTCGAGGACTACCGCCCCCTGGTCGAAAAGCACCTGCCGCCGCGCATCGTGTTCTGAGCGCGGTGCTCAGGTGCCGCGAAACACCGGCGGCCGTTTTTCGATGAAGGCGCGCAACGCCTCCTGCGTGTCGGCGGTGCCGCGCAGCTTGTTGTTCATCGTGTTCTGCAGTTCGAGCTGCTGCTCGACGTCCTGCTCCCAGGCGCGGCGCAGCGCGACCTTGGTCATCTGCACCGCGATCGGCGCCTTGCCGTTGAGCTTCTTCGCCAGAGCCAGCGCCTCGTCCATCAGCCTGTCGTGCGGCACGACCCGGGTGGCCAGCCCCCAGGCCTCCGCCTGCCGGGCGTCGAAAGGTTCGCCGAGCAGGCAGATCTCGGCGGCTTTCGCGTGCCCCACCAGCCGCGGCAGGAACCAGGTTGAGGTTTCACCCATCAGCCCGCGCTCGACGAAATTGACGCCGAAATTGGCGTTCTCGCTGAGAATGCGGAAATCCGCCGCGAAGGCCATGTTGCAGCCGGCGCCGCGGGTGACGCCGTTGACCGCCGCGATGACCGGCTTGTTGATCTGGCTGAAGCCGATCGCGTAGTAGTACTTCATGTCGAACAGCGGCTGCGGCGCGGTGCCGCCGGCGCCGGCCTTTTCCGCCTCCGCCCGCGCCTTGAGGTCGGCGCCGGAGCAGAAACCGCGGCCGTTGCCGGTGACGACGATCGTCCAGACCTCCGGATCGGCCTCGGCCGCGCGCAGTACATGCTCGATGTCGCCGCGCATCGCGTTGTCGATGGCGTTGAGCCGTTCCGGGCGGTTGAGCCGCAGAATCCCGGCATGATCGACAATTTCCCACTGGATGGCCTGGTAGTCCTTGTACATCCCCGCTTCTCCCGCTAGACTGGAATCGCCGCAACATACCGGCGCGGCAATGTCCTTGCAAGCCGGGTCCACGATCAGGACGGCAATGCACCTGCGTCTTGATCGACATCAAATCCGGACGCCTGACAAGTCTTTCCCCGGCCTGCCACCGGGCGCATACTTCGGTCAACCACGCAACACCGGAAGAGGAAGACACGCAATGAACGAAGCCGCCGCCGATGCCGCGCAACTCGCGCTCCCCGAGCAGGAAATCAGCCGCGACACCCTGATCGAAAAATACGCCAAGGGCAAGGAAACCACGATCACCGAAGTGCGCCGCCGCGTCGCGCGCGCGCTCGCCCAGGTCGAGGCCGAGGACCAGCGCGCCGCTTGGGAAAAACGCTTTCTGCAGGCGCAGGAAGACGGCTTCATTCCCGCCGGCCGCATCAATTCCGCCGCCGGCGTCCAGCTCGCGGCGACGCTGATCAACTGCTTCGTGCAGCCGGTCGGCGATTCGATTTCGGAAACCGTCGACGGCAGGCCCGGCATCTACATCGCGCTGCAGGAAGCCGCTGAGACCATGCGCCGCGGCGGCGGCGTCGGCTACGACTTCTCGTCGATCCGGCCCAAGGGCGCCGAGGTCAAGGGCACGCAATCCAACGCCAGCGGCCCGGTGTCGTACATGCGGGTATTCGACCGCTCCTGCGAAACCGTGGAATCCGCCGGCTCGCGCCGCGGCGCCCAGATGGCGGTGCTGCGCTGCGACCACCCCGACGTGGAGGACTTCATCCACGCCAAGGACAAGGGCGATCTCACCAACTTCAACATCTCGGTCGGCGTCACCGATCCCTTCATGGAGGCGGTCGAGCAGGACAAGGAGGTGGAACTGGTCCATCGCTCGAAACCCAACGCGAAACAGATGGCCAGGGGCTCCTACCAGCGCGACGACGGCCTCTGGGTCTACCGCAAGGTACCGGCGCGCGATCTGTGGGAACAGATCATGCGCTCGACCTACGACCACGCCGAGCCGGGCGTGCTGTTCATCGACCGCATGAACCGGGACAACAACCTCAACTACTGCGAGACCATCGAGGCCACCAATCCCTGCGTGACAGCGGACACCTGGATCATGACCAGCGAAGGCGCGCGGCAAGTCCATCAACTCGTTGGCATTCCATTCAATGCCATGATCGATGGCAAATCCTATTCCACCGAATCGGCCGGATTTTTTGCTACCGGCACCAAATCCGTATTCAAACTGCGCACCCGGGAAGGCCATGCGCTGCGGCTGACGGCGGATCACCCTGTTCTTTCGGTTCCGAAACTGACCCGCTATCACCGTGAAACAGAGTGGCGCAAAGCAGGAGAATTGCGGCCCGGCGATCAAATTGTGCTGAACGACCATCACGAAATCAGCGAATGGGCGGGGCCGCACTCCAAAGAAGAGGGATACCTGATCGGTTTGCTGCTGGGTGATGGCACGCTCAAGACCGATAAGGCAATACTCGGCGCCTGGGATCCACTGGCGATAAAAACCGCAAACGGGGAAACTCTGCAATCCCGGGGCGTACGCGCGATGATGCAGGCAGCACATGAAGCCGCTCTGACACTGCAACATCGTGCGGACTTCAGGGGATGGATGGCCGTGCCCAGTCAGCCGGGACATTACCGGCTTGCGCTTGGTGCGCTGAAATCGCTGGCACACGATCTGGGCATGACCCCGGACCACAAATCGCTGACACCGGAAATCGAACGCGATTCTTCGGATTTCTATCGCGGATTCCTGCGCGGCCTGTTTGATGCGGACGGTTCGGTGCAGGGCACGCAGGCCAAGGGTGTATCCGTGCGGCTCACCCAGGTCAGCTTGGAGGTGCTTGAGGGAGCACAACGCATGCTGGCGCGACTGGGCATCAACTCGACTATTTACCGCAATCGCCGGACTGGCGGCCCGCGCGCACTGCCCGACGGCAAGGGTGGCCACAGGGATTATCAGACCCAGCCGCTGCATGAACTGATCATCAGCGGCACCAATCTGGCGGCCTTTGCCGAACGCGTCGGCTTTTCGGATGCGGACAAGGCAGATCGTCTGAAGCGGTCTCTCAACACTTACCGGCGCGCCCTCAACCGGGACCGCTTTATCGCTACCGTCGAAAGCCTGGAAGAAGACGGCATTGAGGCCGTTTACGACGTCACCGTGTCCGAAGTGCATGCTTTCGACGCCAATGGCCTGTATGTCCACAACTGTGCCGAACAGCCGCTGCCTCCGTACGGCTGCTGCTGCCTCGGCTCCATCGACCTGACGAAATTCGTCAAGCGGCCCTTCGCCGAGAACGCCACCTTCGATTACGAACACTTCGGCCGGGTCGTCGCCGTCGCGATCCGCATGCTCGACAACGTGCTCGACGTCACCGCCTGGCCGCTGGAACAGCAGCATGAAGAGGCCATGAACAAGCGTCGCGTCGGCCTCGGCTTCACCGGACTCGGCGACGCGCTGGTCATGCTGCGCCTGCGCTACGACACGGCGGAAGCGCGGCAGATGGCGGCGAAGATCTCGGAAGCGATGCGCGATCACGCCTACCGCGCTTCCGCCGAGCTCGCCCGCGAAAAAGGCGCCTTCCCGCTGTTCAACGTCGACCTCTACCTGTCGGGCAGCAGCTTCGCCGCGCGCCTGCCCGAGGACGTCAAGCAGGTCATCCGCAAAAACGGCATCCGCAACAGCCACCTGCTGTCGATCGCGCCCACCGGCACGATCAGCCTGTCCTTCGCCGACAACGCCTCGAACGGCATCGAGCCGCCGTTCTCGTGGACCTACACCCGCAAGAAACGCATGCCCGACAACACGATGCGCGAGTTCGCGGTCGAGGACCATGCCTGGCGGCGCTGGAAGGCGATGGGCGGCAACACCGCACAACTGCCGCCGTGGTTCGTCACCGCGCTGGAAATCTCCGCCACCGCGCACGAAGAGATGGTCGCCGCGGTCGCGCCCTACGTGGACACCAGCATTTCGAAGACCGTCAACGTGCCCGAGGACTATCCCTACGGTGAATTCCAGGACCTCTATTTCCGCGCATGGAAATCCGGCCTGAAGGGACTCGCCACCTACCGCCCCAACAACGTGCTCGGTTCGGTGCTGTCGGTGGAGCCGAGCAGCAAGGAGAAAGCGCCGCAGGACTTCCGCGCCGACGACGTCAACCGCCGCATCCAGATCCAGTCGCTGCCGGCGCCGGTGCTGGCCAGCCTGCGCTGGCCGGGCCGTCCGGCAATGAGCGCCGGCAACCCGGCGTGGACCTACATGATCGAGCACCCGCACGGCGCCTTCGCCGTGTTCGTCGGCCACGTCGAGAACGAGCACAACCACGCCTTCGAAGTCTGGGTCAACGGCAGCGAGCAGCCGCGCGGCCTCGGCGCCGTCGCCAAGACGCTGTCGATGGACATGCGCGCCGACGATCCGGGCTGGCTCAAGCTCAAGCTCGACACACTGGCCAGGGCCGGCGGCGACGAGCCCTTCGACATGGCGTTCCCGCCGCGCGGCGAAGTGAAGCGCATGCCCTCGGTGGTGGCCGCCTTCGCCCAGGTGCTGCGCTGGCGCGTCGACCAGCTGGGCGGGCTCACCGCCTCAGGCGCGCCGCTGTTCGGCCAGTCGTTGACCCCCGTGCTCGACGCGATGTTCGCGCCCAAGGAGCCGAAGACCGGCACCGACGGCACGATGTCCTGGACCGTCGACGTGCTTAACCCGCGCACCGGCGACGACTTCGTGCTCGGCATCAAGGAAATCACCCTGCCGGGTGATGGAACAAATGCGGGGGTGACGCGGCCGTACTCGATGTGGCTCTCCGGCGAATACCCGCGCGCGCTCGACGGCCTGTGCAAGATCCTCTCGCTCGACATGCGCGTGATGGACCCGGCCTGGATCGGGATGAAGTTAAAGAAATTGCTCGAGTTCCCGGAACCGCTGGGCGACTTCATGGCCTTCGTGCCGGGAGAACGCAAGCAGGCGACCTATCCCTCGACGGTGGCCTATGTCGCGCGCCTGATCCTGCACCGCTACGCGATGCTCGGCATTCTCGACGAGAACGGCGCGCCGCTGACACAGATGGGCATCCTCGCCACGCCCGAACGCGGCACCGAGCCCAAGGTCATGAAGGGCACGCGCTGCCCCGAATGCGGCAACGCCACGCTGATCCGCAAGGATGGCTGCGACTGGTGCTCGGCCTGCGGCTACACGGGAACCTGCGGCTAGGCACTCGCGCACCGCACAAAAACGGCCGGGTTACCCCGGCCGTTTGTCATTGCAACGCACAGCGCAATGACAAACCCGGCTTCACGGCCGGACATCCAGCCATCCCGCGCGCATTGCACCCGGCGCAGGCGGGCCGTAACATCCACGGCCTACCCGGAGGAATACATGACCAAGACCACCCTCGGCAAACTGCCGCGCGAAGCCATCCGCATGCTCGAAATCCCGCGCGTCGCGCCGGAAATCCTCGACGGATTCCGCAAACTCGTCGACCTCACCGGCACGCTGTCCGACGCCTGCGACGAACTCGGCCTCGTCGCGGTGATTCCCGCCTACGTGCTGCCGCCGGTGACGCCGGGCCGGCGCATCGTCGGCCCGGCGCTGACCGTGCGCAACGTCGCCCACGCCACGCAGATCCACAAGGCCGCCACCGACAAGACCAGCGGCCAAGGTGAGACCGAGGCGCACAATCTCGCCGAACCCGGCGACGTGCTGGTGATCGAGGGCGTCATGGGCTGCTCCAACATGGGCGGCCAGTCGGCCACCATCGCCAAGCGCCAGGGCTTCATCGGCGCCATCGTCGACGCCACCGTGCGCGATCCCGATCAGTACCGCGGCATGGACTGGCCGGTGTGGTGCAAGGGCTTCACGCCGATCACCGGCAAGTGGCGCATGCAGACCGTCGAGGTGAACGGCACCGTGCAGATCTGCGGCATCCAGGTGAAGCCCGGCGACATCGTCTGCGCCGACGAGGCCGGCGTCGCCTTCATCCCGCGCGACAAGGCCGCGCAGGTGCTGGAAGTCGCGCGGAAAATCGACGCCGGCGACACAAAGCGCAAGGCCGACATCGATGCCGGCAGCAGCATCGCCGATCTGATTACAAAAAAATATAAATAAATCAATAACTTACAAATAAGGCACTATCGGCCCAGGCGCGTCCAGCGCCTACAGAACCGTCCGCGCAAGATGCATCCCGGCAAACAGCGCAGCGATGGACAGGACCACGGACGCCGCGATGTAGGCCGCCGCAGACCACAGATCGCCGCGCTGCATGAGCACCTGGGAGTCCAGCGAAAACGTCGAGAACGTCGTGTAGCCCCCGCAGATGCCGACCGTCAGGAACAACTGCATCGCCTGCGACGGATTCCACCGGATGGCGAATACGGCGACGATGATGCCCAGCAGGCATGAGCCGGTGATGTTGATCAGCAGGGTGCCCCACGGAAAGCCGAAGCCCAGCAGCTTGGTCGAGCCGACGCCGACCAGGTAACGCGCCACGGAGCCGATCGCACCGCCGCAGGCCACGGCGATTACGTTGCTCGCGTTCATTCATCCTCCCGTCGTTTCATGCCGTTCCCGCCTCCCGGTTGCTCCTGCGGCGGCGGCTCCATATTCAGGACTTCGGATGCCACCGCCCTCACGATCGTAGCACTCCGCCCCGCCGGGCATTATTGAAGCACTTTTCCGAGATTCTGGCCGGCCGGGTTTGCGAAACGGGTTTGCGAAATACAATATCGTCCATAATCCCGCCACACACCGCCGGAGCGCGCATGACCCAGCCAGCCAACCTGATCTTCATCATGTCCGACGAGCACAACAAGCGCGTGCTCGGCTGCGCCGGCCATCCGATGATCAAGACCCCCAACCTCGACGCGCTGGCCGCCCACGGCACGCGCTTCACCTCGGCCTACACCAACTGCCCGATCTGCGTGCCGGCGCGCGCCGCCTTCGCCACCGGGCGCTACGTGCACGACATCCGTTACTGGGACAACGCCATCGCCTACGATGGCAGGATCCCGACCTGGGGCCACCGGCTGATGGAACAGGGCCATCACGTGACTTCCATCGGCAAGCTGCATTACCTGGATTCGGATGCGAAGCGCAACGGCTTCAACGAGGAAATCCTGCCGCTGCACATCGTCAACGGCGTCGGCGACCTGCTGGGCCTGATCCGCGAGGAGTTGCCGCGGCGCCCCGGCTCGGCCAATCTCGGCCCGGAAGCCGGCCGCGGCGAATCCGAATACACGAAATATGACCGCAGCATCGCCGACGAAACGGTGAAGTGGCTCAGGCAGAAAGCGCCGGCGCTGAAGGCGAAGCCCTGGGTGCTCTACGTCGGCTTCGTGTCGCCGCATTTCCCGCTGATCGCGCCGCCGCAGTTCTACGACCTGTATCCAGAAGACGCGGTGCCCTGGCCCGACATGTACGAGAAGGACCAGCGGCCGCAGCACCCCTTCACCGACGCGATGCGCAAATGCCTGTGTTACGACGACGCTTTCGACGCGCCGATGGTGCGCCGCGCGATCGCCGCCTATTTCGGACTGACCTCCTTCCTCGACGACAACATCGGCAAAATCCTGCGCGCGCTGGAGGAAACCGGGCTGATGGACAACACCCGCGTGGCCTATTCCTCCGACCACGGCGACAACCTCGGCACCCGCGGCATGTGGGGCAAGTCGACGATGTACGAGGAATCCGCGGGGATTCCGATGATCCTCGCCGGCCCTGGCGTGCCGCAGGGCAGCGTCTGCGACACGCCGGTCACGCTGGCCGACGGTTTCCCGACCTTCATCCATGCGCTGGGCGCCAGGGCGCATCCGGATGACGGAAAACTGCCCGGGAATTCGCTGATCGACATCGCCCAGGGCTTGGTGCCGCCGCGCACGGTGCTCTCCGAATACCACGCCGCCGGCGCGGTCTGCGGCGCCTACATGATCCGCCACAAACAGTGGAAATACATCCACTACGCGACGCTGCCGCCGATGCTGTTCGACCTGCAGAACGATCCGCAGGAACGCAGGGACCTCGGCCGCGATCCCGCCTTCAGGCCCGTCGTCGCCGAATGCGAGCAGGCGCTGCGCAAGGTGGTCGACCCGGAGGCGGCGGACAAGCTGGCGAAGGCCGACCAGAAGGCGATAATCGACAAATTCGGCGGCGAGGACGCCATCCTCAAGCGCGGCACCTTCCGTTATTCGCCGCCGCCAGGAGTAAAGGCTTCGTACTATTGAGCGTATGTAACGATAATGAAGGGCGGCAACCAGGTATCACTGTCATTTTGTTGGGTGCTGTTGGATTTTATCGGCGTTCATCGGAGGTTAAATCGGTTTTGTAGTAAAAAGATCACAAAAAAACTGGGAGGAGATCATGCATCACGTCCTGTGTCACATCATCACCGGCATCACGCTGGCATGTGCAACGTCCGTCGCAATCGCGCAGGCGTATCCGACCAAACCGATCCGCTTCCTGGTGCCGAGCCCGGCCGGCGGCTCCCCGGACATCCTCGCCCGCATCGTCGGCGCACGCCTGTCAGAGCAGATGAAGCAGCAGGTGGTCATCGACAACCGCGGCGGCGCCAGCGGCATCATCGGCGTGGAGATCGTCAAGAACGCCGCTCCCGACGGCCACACCTTGCTGCTGGCGACCGCGACGAACTTCGCCTCGCTGCCCGTGCTGAAAAGCAAACTGCCCTACGACGTCGATCGCGATTTCACGCACCTATCGCGCATCGCCTGGGTGGCGAACGTGGCCACGGCCAATGCCGGCCTCGGCGTCAATTCCGTCGCCGACCTGGTGAAACTGGCCAAGGACAAGCCGGGCCAGCTCAACTTCGGCTCGGCGGGTAACGGCACGCCGGCCCACCTGGCTGGCGCCATGTTCAACGTGCTTGCCGGCGTGAATACCACGCACATTCCCTACAAGGGCGCCGCACTGGCGCTGTCCGACATGATGGGCGGCCAGATCCAGTTCCTGATCACCTCGCCGCTGGTGGCGATACCGCACGGGCGCGCCGGGCGCATCAAGGTACTGGCGACCACCGGCGCACAACGCGATCCGCTGCTGCCCGAACTGCCGGCCATGGCCGAAACCGTGCCCGGTTACGAAATCGTGCAGTGGTGGGGCATCACCGTCGCCAAAGGCACGCCGGCGGCGATCACCCGGCGCCTGCACAAGGAACTGATAGCCGCGCTGAACCATCCGGACTCGAAGGCGCAAATGAACAAGAACGGCGCCACTCCCAGCCCCGAATCACCCGGGCAATTCGCGGCATTCATGAAAGCCGAACGCGCGCGCGTCGCCAACGTCGGCAAGCAGGCCGGCATCCGGCTCGACTGAGGCGCCATATGACCCAAGCCGCCAACCTGATCCTGTTCCAGTCCGACAACCACAACGGCCAGATCACCGGCTGTTACGGTCACCCCTTCGTCAAGACACCGACCATGGATCGCATCGCCGCGGGTGGCGTGCGTTTCGCCAGCGCCTACTGCACCAGCCCGCTGTGCTGCCCCTCGCGCTCCAGCCTCGCCACCGGCCGTTACCCGCACCAGACCGGCTACTGGGACAACGCGCTGACCTACGACGGCCGCATTCCGACCTGGCACCACCGGCTGCGCGAGCAGGGCCACACGGTGACCGCTGTCGGCAAGCTGCACTACCGGTCCGGCGAGGACGACAACGGCTTCACCGAGGAAATCATCCCGATGCACCTGCACGAGGGCAAGGGTGCCATCAAGAACCTGCTGCGCGGCTACGGCTCGGAGCCGCCCAAGGACGACGGCAGCTTCTGGAAGCTCTACATCGAACGCTCCGGCGTCGGCGCGACCCATTACCAGGACTACGACCGCAACATCACGCGCGAAGCCGTGGCCTGGCTGCAGAAGCACGCGCACGGCAACGGCAAGCCCTGGGTGCTCTACGTGTCCTACATCAGCGCCCATCCGCCGTTCACGGTGCCGCAGCGTTTCTGGGATCTTTATGCGGAACGCGACATGCCCCTGCCGCCCGCCTTCCGTCCGGAGGAACGCCCCGAGCACCCGGCGATGGAATTCCTGCGCCAGATGGACGGCATGCGCGTGATGACCGACGAGGCCGCGCTGCGGCGCATCGCAGCGGGCTACTTCGGTCTGATTACCCACCTTGATGAACAAATCGGCGAGGTCATGAAATGCGCGGAAGAACTCGGATTGCTGGCCAACACCCGCATCGCCTATACCAGCGACCACGGTGAGCTGTTCGGCGCGCAAGGCCTGTTCGGCAAGAAAAACCTCTATGAGGGCGCGATCAAGGTGCCGCTACTGATTTCCGGTCCCGGCGTGCCCCGGGGGCGCGTGGCGCAGCAATTCGCGTCGCACGTCGATCTCTTCCCGACCATCGCTGCGGCCGTCGGCGCCAGGCTCGATGCGGCCGACGCCGACCTGCCGGGGATCGACCTGTGGCCGGCGATCGGCGGCCGGGAAACCCAGCGTATTGCCTTTGCCGAATATCACGCACAGGCATCAAAGGCCGGTGCCTTCGTGCTGCGCGACGGCGCGATGAAACTCATCTATCACGTCGGCATGCCGGCGCAACTGTTTGATCTGGCAAAGGATCCTGACGAAACCCGCGATCTGGGTGCCAGCACCCCGGAAATCGTTCAGGCGCTGGAGAACAAACTTCGCGCCATTTGCGATCCCGAAGCAATCGATCTCCGCGCCAAAGCCGACCAGCGCAGGGCCGCCGACGCCTGGGGAGGCGCTGCCAGACTCCTCGGTGAAACACAGATCCTGTTCACCCCGCCACCCGGGGTATCCAAGGAAGAGGCCTGGAAAATCCCATCCGGCTGAGCTGGAAAATGAGTGGCAAAAAAGCGGGGACGGAGCCGGCCAAAAAAAAGGGCGCCGGGGAAGCGCCCTTGAGGATCCTGCATGCGTTTGCTCACGTTTCGCACAGGCCATTGATTTTTAGGGGATTTAAAAATCAACAGTGGCCCGGCACAACGCTCACGGAAACTAGACCCGGGGTTTCCGGTAAAGTTCCGCCGCCATGACCCTCACCGAACTCCGCTATATCGTCGCCGTAGCCCGCGAACGCCACTTCGGCCGCGCCGCGGAAACCTGCTTCGTCAGCCAGCCGACCCTGTCGGTGGCCGTCAAGAAACTCGAGGAGGAACTGGGCGTGCAGCTGTTCGAGCGCGGCACCGGCGAAATCACGGCAACCCCCGCCGGAAACCGCGTGGTCGAGCAGGCCCAGCGCGTGCTCGAGGAGACCGAGAAAATCAGGCGCCTCGCCAAAACCACGGGGGATCCGCTCGAAGGCCCGCTGAAGCTGGGCGTGATCTTCACCATCGCCCCCTACCTGCTGCCGCAGCTGATTCCGGTGCTGCGCCGGCGCGCGCCGAAGATGCCGCTGATGCTGGAGGAAAACTACACCGCCACGCTGTCCGAGCGCCTGAAACGCGGCGACATCGATGCCGCCATCGTGGCCCTGCCCTTCAGCGAGCCCGGCATCACCGTCACCCCGCTCTACGACGAGCCCTTCGTGGTGGCGATGACCAAGACCCATCCCTGGGCCGCGCGCAAGTCGATCCCGGCCGACGAACTGGCCCGCGAGAGCCTGCTGCTGCTGGGCACGGGCCACTGTTTCCGCGATCAGGTGCTCAATGCCTGCCCCGCGCTGAACCGCTCCAGCGCGACCCGGGGTTCCCTGCAGAAAACAGTCGAGGGATCATCGCTTGAAACCATCCGCCTGATGGTGGCCTCGGGCATGGGCCTCACCGTGCTGCCGGCCTCGGCGATTCCGGTCCGGCGTGCCGCCTCCGACCTGCTGACCTACGTCCCGTTCTCGCGTCCGGTTCCGGACCGGCGGGTGGTGCTGGTCTCGCGCTCGAGTTTTCCCCGCACCGCGGCGCTCGAAGTCATCCGGCTTGCCGTGGGGCTTTGCGCGCTCAACGGCGCAAGCCCGGTAAAGCAGAAATAATTTTATTAAACAACCACTTAAGATATTTTTGTCCATTGAATAGTCATTGACTATCTGTTAATTCAACATAATTAATTGGATTAATAAAACACGGCCGCCTATCATGCACCTCAGGCGCTGCAGGGCGCGCCGAAAGCGGCGTAAGCTGCAAATGGCATCCCACCCCGCGCGGAACAGGCACAATCACTGCACACGATGAAAGGAATCGACATGACGAAAACCGCAAAAATCGACATCGGCATCGGGGACAGGGACCGCAAGGCGATTGCGGACGGCCTGTCGCGATTGCTGGCGGACACCTACACGCTGTACCTGAAAACCCACAACTTTCACTGGAACGTCACCGGCCCGATGTTCCAGACGCTGCACCTGATGTTCGAAACCCAGTATAACGAGCTGGCGCTCGCCGTCGACCAGATCGCGGAACGCATCCGCGCGCTGGGCTATCCGGCGCCGGGAACCTACGCCGATTACGTCAGGCTGTCCTCGATCAAGGAAACGCCGGGCGTGCCGAAGGCGGAAAAAATGATCGCACTGCTGGTCGAAGGCCAGGAGGCCGTTGCCCGCACCGCGCGTTCGGTGTTCCCGGTGGTCGACAAGGCCAACGACGAGCCCACCGCCGACCTGCTGACCCAGCGCATGCAGATCCACGAGAAAAACGCCTGGATGCTGCGCAGCCTGATCGAGAAGTAGGCGGCGACCGGGCACGGAGCACACCATGGCCGAGATGATCATGACCGCGCGCCGCCTCGCCGCCGAGCCTTCCTGGCAGCGGCTGGCGGCGTTCATCGTGCTCGCCGTCGCGGCGGTCGCCGCCGCGATGGAACTCGCCGCCGCCGTGCCGGCGAACGAAGCGGTGCGCGCCGCGCTCGCCGCGACGCTGTTCACCGCGCTCGCCACCGGCGCCGGCGCATTGCCGGTGCTGGTGATCCGGCGGATTTCCGACGCGGTGCGCGACACCCTGCTCGGCTTCGGCGCCGGCGTGATGCTCGCCGCCAGCTTTTTCTCGCTGCTGGTGCCGGCGCTGGAAAGCGGCGCGGCGTCCGCCGGCGGCCCCGTCGGCGGCGTGCTGATCGCCGCGGCCGGCGTGGTCATCGGCGCCGCGGTGCTGATGGTCAGCGACCGCTGGATGCCGCACGAACATTTCGTCAAGGGCCGCGAGATCGGCCAGCCTCCCACGCCGGAGAACGCGGCCGGACTGTGGCTGTTCGTCACCGCGATCACGCTGCACAACATCCCCGAAGGCCTCGCCGTCGGCGTCGCCCAGGGCAGCGGCAGCGGCGCCGCGATCACGCTGGGCATCGCCATCCAGAACATGCCGGAAGGCCTGATCGTCGCCGTTGCGCTGGTCACGCTGGGTATTTCGCGCTGGAAAGCAGCCGCGCTTGCGCTCGCCACCGGCATGGCCGAGCCCCTCGGCGGCCTCGTCGGCGCCGGTGCGATCGGCTACGCCGCGGCGATGCTGCCCTGGGGGCTCGCCTTCGCGGCGGGCGCGATGCTGTTCGTGATCAGCCACGAGATCATTCCCGAGACCCACCGCAACGGCAACGAGCGCGTCGCGACCATCGGCCTCATCGGCGGTTTTGTGCTGATGATGCTGTTTGATACCATCCTGCGCTGATCCATCAACGGAAACGCCATGGAACCGATCATCATCATCGGCAGCGGCCTTGCGGGCTACAACACCGCGAAGGAGCTGCGCAAACTCGACACCGCGACCCCGCTGACGCTGATTTCCGCCGACAGCGGGCCGTTCTATTCCAAGCCGATGCTGTCGAACGCGCTGGCCTCGAAGAAGGAACCGGCCGCGATCGCGCTGAACACGCCGGAACAGATGGCCGCCCAGCTTGATGCCACGGTACGCGCGAGAACCCGCGTCGATGCCATCGACACCGCGGCCCGCACCCTGCGCATCGGCGATGAAACGCTGCGCTATTCGAAGCTGGTGCTGGCGCTCGGCGCCGACCAGATCCGGCTGCCGATCGCAGGCGATGCCGCCGCGGACATCATGACAGTCAACGACCTCGACGACTATGCCGGCTTCCGCGCGGCCATCGCCGGAAAAAAACGCGTCACCATCATCGGCGCCGGCCTGATCGGCTGCGAATTCGCCAACGACCTCGCCGCTGTCGGCTTCGCCGTCGACGTCGTCGACGTCGCCGACCGGCCGCTGGGCCGGCTGCTGCCGCCCGATGGCGGCGCGCTGCTGCAGTCGAAACTCGCCGCGCTGGGCGTGCAGTGGCACTTGGGCACCAGCGTCATCCGGGTGGATCGCGCGGAACAAGGCTGTATTGTCACGCTCGCCAATGGCGGCACGCTGCAGGCGGATGTCGTGCTGTCCGCGGTGGGCCTGAAGCCGCGCACCGGGCTCGCCGCCGCGGCCAGCATCGGGGTCAACCGCGGCATCGTGGTCAACCGCAGGCTCGAAACCGGCGCCCCCGATGTCCACGCGCTCGGCGACTGCGCCGAGATCGAAGGCCTGGTGATGCCCTACGTGATGCCGATCATGCACGCCACGCGCGCGCTGGCGCAGACGCTCGCCGGCAAACCCGCGGCGGTTTCCTTCCCGGCCATGCCGGTGATGGTGAAGACCCCCGCCTGCCCCACCATCGTCTCGCCGCCCGCGGCGGGCATCGAGGGCCGGTGGCAGATCGAAGCCACGGAAGACGGCGTGAAATCGCTGTTCATCGGAACGGACGGCAGGCTGCTGGGTTTTGCGCTGAACGGCAGCGCCACCGCGGAACGCGCAAAGCTGGCGCCGCAGCTGCCGCCGGTGCTCGCCTGAAATGGAGGCGCGGACAGGCGCGCCGTCACCGCCACGTAGTACCATCGGGAGACCATGCTGACCCCGATCACCCGGCTCCTGCTGATCGCGAACATCGCGGTCTTCCTGCTGCAATTCGTCGCCGGCGATCTGCTGATCGCCTGGTTCGCCCTGTGGCCCTTCCACACGCCGCACGAACTCGGCGTGCGTTTCCTGCCGTGGCAGGTCATCACCTACGGCTTCCTGCACGGCGGGCTGGTCCACATCGGATTCAACATGCTGGCGCTGTACATGTTCGGCGGCCAGATCGAAACGGTGTTCGGCTCGCGGCGCTTCCTGATCTACTACCTCGGCTGCGTGTTCGCCGCCGCGCTCGCCCAGCTCGCGGTGTCGACCCTGGGCGGCGGACCGCCGGTGCCGACCATTGGCGCTTCCGGCGGCGTCTTCGGCCTGCTGCTCGCCTACGGGCTGTTCTTCCCGCGGCGCACGGTGATGCTGATCTTCCCGCCGGTGCCGCTGCCGGCCTGGCTGTTCGTGACCCTGTACGGCCTGCTCTCGCTCTACCTCGGCGTCACCGGCACCCAGGCCGGCGTCGCGCATTTCGCGCACCTCGGCGGCATGTTCGGCGGCTGGCTGCTGATCCGCCAGTGGCGGCGGCGCCCGCCGGACCGCTGATCCGTCGCGAGCCCGGCCTAGCCCCCGGCAGCCGGCCGGCGGTAAATGACGTAATACACCAGCGCCACCAGCACGCTGCCGCCGACGATGTTGCCGGCGATCACCGGCACCAGGTTGCGGAACATCGCGTACACCGTGATCGCCTCCGCCCCCGCGGGCAGCGCGCTGCCGCTCGCCTTCAGCAGCAGTGCCAGCGGGAAAAAATACATGTTGGCGATCGAGTGCTCGAAGCCCGCGGCCACGAAAGCGGAAATCGGCAGCACGATGGCGACGAACCTGTCAACCACGCTGCGCCCGGCGAGCGCCATCCACACCGCCATGCACACCAGCACGTTGCACAGCACGCCGCGGAAAAACAGCTCGGACAGCGGCATCGTGCTCTTGGCCGCGGCAATTTCGAGATAGGCGCGGGCGATCGCGCCGCCGTTGAGGCCGGCATGCCCCGACCAGTGCACCAGCAGCGCGAGGCCGGCGGCGCCAACGAAGTTGGCGATGCAGACCACCATCCAGTTGCGCAGCACCTCGCCCGTGCCCACCTTGCCGTCGGCCCAGGCCATCGCCAGCAGGTTGTTGCCGGTGAACAACTCCGCGCCGGCCACCACCACCAGCAGCAGACCCAGCGAGAAGCACACCGCGCCGAGCACGCGCCCCGCGGCGAACGACAGATTCGCATCGCTGATCACCAGCGTGTAGTACAACGCGCCGAGCCCGATGAAGGCGCCGGCGAGCACGCCGAGCATCGCCATCGACAGCAGCGGCAGCCGCGCCTTGGCCACGCCGACGTTCTGCACGCGCTCGGCGATCTGCTGCGGCGAAAAGGCGTCGAAACCGTAGACGTCGTCCGCGCGGGACCCGTGGTGTTCAGCCATGTCCGATGTTCTCCTCCCGATTCCGGGATCTAGTGTAAGCGCAGCACCACAAATCGGGTAATCTTGCGGCCCATGCCCGCCCGCAAATCCGCGCCGCCGCTGAAACTCGCCGACTACTACATGGGGCGGGACAGGCTCCACCGTGGAGAACTCACGCGCGAACTGCGCGCCAGCGCGCGCGAAACCCTGCGCCGCGTCAACCGCCTGCTGCGCCGCGCCGGCCTCGCGCGCAAGGTCACTTCGGGCTGGCGCCCGGCGGCGGTCAACGCGGCAGTGCCCGGCGCGGCAAAAGGCAGCAAGCACCTGAGCTGCCAGGCCATCGACCTCGAAGACCGCGACGGCAGGCTGGACGCCTGGTGCATGGCGAATCTCGACGCGCTCGAGGAACTGCAGCTCTGGCTGGAACATCCGGACGCGACGCCGGGCTGGTGCCATTTGCAGACACTGCCGCCCCGTTCCGGCAATCGCGTGTTTTATCCTTGATTATAAGTATTTGTTTTTATTGATATTTTTTTAATCCAGGAAGATTGCATATTCTTCCAGTGCGATACGCTCCGGCTGAAAGCCGTTGACCGCGGCGGCACCATCAGCATAACCCATCGCCATGCCGCAGATCACCACGCGGTCGTCGCCCAGTCCCAATTCGCGGCGCACGATATCCGGGTAGCTGGCGATCGACGCCTCGGCGCAGGTATGCAGGCCCTTCGCGCGCGCCGCCAGCATCAGCGTCTGCAGGAACATGCCGTAGTCGAGCCAGCTGCCTTTCTCGAGTTTGCGGTCGATCGTGAAAACAAGGCCCGCCGGCGCGCCGAAAAATACGTAATTCCGCGCGCGGTACGCCTTCGATTTTTCGTGGTCGCCCTTGCCGATGCCGAGCGTGCCGTAAAGCCCCCAGCCGCAGGCGCGCCGGCGCGCGAGGTACGGCTCGAACACCGGATCGGTGTAATAGTCGTAATCGCGCCGGTGCCCCGGCTCGTCTTCGAGGAAGGCCGTCTGGATGGCCGTGCCGACGCGTTTCAGCGTCGCCCCCGTCAGCACGTGCACCTGCCAGGGCTGGATGTTGGAGCCGCTCGGCGCATGGCGCCCGAGTTCGACGATGTCGCGCAGCGTCTGCGGCGGCACCGGATCGGGCCGATAGGCACGGATCGAACGGCGCGTGCGCGCCGCCTCGAAAACGCCGGTGGCCGGCGTGTTGATGGTTGTCATGGGTCCGGATATCCCGTCTGAACACGGTTTGAACGCGGCATCCATGGTAACAAACGCGCTCCGTTTGACCGGCGCGGCATGCTTCGTCAAACTGCGCCGGCCGCCATGAATCCGCTCACGCCGCGCATCGGCGTCTACTTCGCGCTGCTCCAGTTGCTGTTCACGCTGACGTGGACGGTGTACCTCATTTTCCTGCCCCGCCTGGCCGCGGAAGCCGGCATTCCCCCATCGTGGATCCTGTGGATACTGGTCGCCGACCAATTGGTGTTCGTCATTGCCGACTGGCTGATGGGCACGCGTGCGGACAGAATGTCCCGCGTCGTCGGCAGGCTCGGTCCGCGACTGGCATCGATCACGCTGTTTTCCACGCTGGCCTTTCTGCTGCTGCCCTTCGCTGCGCCGCTGGCCAGTCCACTGCTGTTCCTCGCGCTGACCTTCCTGTGAGCCGTGACCTCGTCGGCGCTGCGCGCGCCGCCGCTGATGCTGATCGGCAAATACGCCGCGGCGGGCGCGCGGCCGGTGATTTCCGGGCTCTGGCTGCTCGGCGTCGGCATCGCCGGCGCGGTCGCGCCGTATCTCGCGATCGCGCTCCGCGATGCCGATGCGCGGCTGCCGTTCGCGCTCGCGTCGATCTCGGTGGCCGTCTCCGCCTGGGCGCTCGGCTGGGCCGAACGCAGGCTCGCCGCCAATGCCCCGGCCGCCGAAACGCCGGCGCGCAAACCACTGCCGATCGCGGGTTTTCTCGCCGTGGTGGCGCTCGCCGCGCTGGGCTTCCAGGTGCATTTTTCGCTGTCCTCGGCAGCGCAGTACCTGCGCTTCGTGCCGGCCGACCAACTCAGCCGGCTGATGCCGGCATTCTGGGTCGGATTCAACCTGGCGATGCTGCCGCTGACCCTGCTGATCCGCCGCCATGGCGATTTCCGGATACTCGCGGCCGGCACGCTCGTCGGCGCCATCGCGGTTCTTTATGCCGCCGGTGCGAGTTCGCTCGACACGCTGATCGCCGCCCAGATCGCCGCCGGCGCGGCCTGGGCCGCGGTGATGTTCGGCGCTTTCGGCGCAGCAACACTGCTCGGACGCACCGGGCGCGAGGGTTTTGCCACCGGCGGCCTGTTCTCGATGCTCGCCTTCGCCGCGATGCTGCGCATCCTGCTGATCGCCACCCAGCTCAACCAGAATGCGGACCTGCAGCAGGCCCTGGCCTACCTGCCCGCCGCCTGCTGGGGCGCGGCCGCGCTGCTGCTGTCACTCCTGCTGCGCGCCGGCCGCGCGAACGCCTGAGGTCAGCACCAGCGCCAGTTTTTCGGCGCGGCTCAGTTGCTTGATCCGGTACTCCCGCCGGCTCGCCTCCGAACGGTTTTCCGCGGGCTCGGTATAGATCAGCACCACCGGACGCCGTGCCCGCGTGTAATTCGCCGCCGCGCTCTTGCCGGCGTTGTGCTCGGCGATGCGCCTGCCGGCGTCTCGCGCAATGCCCGTGTACAGCGTGCCGTCGGCGCAGCGCGCGATGTAAACCTGCCATGAACCCAATGTCCGCTCCGCTGTCTTTTTGTCTTTCTTTCCGTCTTTGTTTGGATGCCCTGTCGAAGCCACGTATCATGCCGCCAATGAAATCATTGCGCCATCTGCCGCACGCATTGTTGCTGTGCCTTCCCCTGGCGCTCCATGCCGCGGAATCCCGCAACGCGATGTTCGGCGTCGAGCTCGGCACGCGTTTCCAGCTGCCGGCCTGCGCCCGCGGCGAGGACGCGCTGACCAGCCGCCACTGCCACAACGCCGCCCAGACCGTCAAAACAGCGCACGGTACCGAGGAGCACCGGGTGTTCTATCCGCGCCCGAAGGTGGTGCCCTGGGCACGGGGAGAACTGCTGGTCGAAACCGCCGGCGGCGTCATCGTCGCCGTTCACGTCAACACCTGGGGCATCCAGGCCCAGGATTCCGCGCTGAAGGCGCTGACCGGGAAATACGGACAGCCGACGCGCCTGCGCAGCGAAAAAATCGCCGGCCAGCGTTCGCGTTTCCCGTCGAAGTTCGCGGAATGGGAGCTGAAGGACCTCTGGGTGAGCCTCGACGGCACCACCAGCACCGTCGACTGGGGACGCGTGACGCTGGCGACGCCGGAATACCGCAAACGCGCGGCGCGGCAGGCGGCAAAACCGTGACAGCCCCGCACTTCCTGTCGGCCGCCGCGGTCGCGCGGCGCATTCGCAACGGCAGCCTTCGCGCCGCAGACGCGCTGGAATCCGCGCTCGAGCGGCAGAAGGCGCTGCATTCCCGCCTCAATGCCGTCGTGGTAACCGACCTCGCCGCCGCCCGCAAGGCGGCACGCGCGATCGACCGCGCCATCAGGCGCGGCGAACGGCCCGGCCCGCTCGCCGGCGTGCCGATGACGGTCAAGGAATCCTTCGATATCGCCGGCCTGCCGACGACCTGGGGACTGGAGCGCCGCAAAAACAACATCGCGCAGCGTGATGCGGCGGTCGTCGAGCGGCTGCGCGCCGCGGGTGCCGTGATCTGGGGCAAGAGCAATGTGCCGGTGCTGCTGGCCGACTGGCAGACTCACAACCCGGTGTACGGCACGACATCCAACCCCTGGGATGCGACACGCACGCCCGGAGGCTCCAGCGGCGGCGGCGCGGCGGCCCTGGCGGCCGGTATCAGCATGCTGGAATACGGCTCGGACATCGGCGGATCGATCCGCAATCCGGCGCATTTCTGCGGCGTTTACGGACACAAAAGCACTTACGGCATCGTGCCGGCGCGCGGCCACGCGCTGCCCGGAACCTGGGCGCCCACCGACATGTCGGTGCTCGGTCCGCTGGCACGTTCGGCAAGGGATCTCGAACTCGCGCTGCGGCTCACCGCCGGTCCCGACGGCGCGGAGCGCGGCGCCCTCAGGTTGAGACTCCCTCCGGCCCCGTTCCGGGGATTCAGGGGCCTGCGCATCGCCGCAGTGACCGGCTCCACGGTCGCCCCGGTCTCGACGGCCGTTTCGGGCGCAATCAACGCGCTCGCCGAATTCCTCGCCGGGGAGAAGGCGAAAGTCGACCTGGATCCTGCGCTGCCCTTCGACCCGCCCGAGCACGACCGGCTTTATGTGCTGCTGCGCCGCGCGGCAACCTCGATGCGTGCTCATGACGACGCCTCGTTCGCAAGGCTGCTGGAAGAGCGCGATGCGCTGGATCCCGCCGACCGCAGCTACCGCGCCGAGCAGGTGCGCGGCAATACGCTTTTCCACCGCGACTGGCTGCGCCTGAACAACGAGCGCCACCGCCTGCGCGCGGCATGGACGGAATTTTTCCGCCGCTACGACCTGTTGCTGTGCCCGGCCGCGGCAGGCACCGCCTTTCCACAGAATCCCGCGGGCCAGCGCTGGGAACGCGTGATCGATGTCGACGGCAGGCCGCAGCCCGACACCACGCAAATCTACTGGATGGGCATGGCCAGCGTTTCCTGGCTGCCCGCGACCGTCGCGCCGGTCGCGATCGCCGCCGACGGACTGCCGGTCGGCGTGCAGATCATCGGCCCGCAGTACGCCGACCTGTCGACCATCCGCTTCGCGCAGCTGCTCGAACGCGAGTACCATGCGTTCCGGCAGCCGCCCGGCTGCCCCTGAACGCGCAATTGCCACAAAGGATCCGCAACATGCTGAAAACCGCCATTCACGCCGCCATGGCGGCGCTTCTGATTTCCGCCGCCAGCGTCTCCCACGCGCAGGACTGGCCGCAGCGCCCGGTGCGCATGATCGTGCCCTACACTGCCGGCGGCGCCACCGACCTGCTGGCGCGCGCCATCGGCGAGCGGCTGGGCGCCGCGATCGGCCAGACCGTGGTCATCGACAACCGTCCCGGGGCCAACACCATCATCGGCTACCAGCTGCAGGCCGGCGCGGCAGCCGACGGCTACACCCTGATCATGGGCGGCTTCAATGCCCTGGTGATGAATCCACTGCTCTACAAATCACTGCCCTACAACGTCGAGCGCGACCTTGCGCACATTGGGCTGGTCGGCATCTCCCCGCTGGTGGTCGCCGTGCACCCCTCCCTGCCCGCGCGCTCGCTGCAGGACCTGGTCGCCTACGCCAGGGCCAACCCGGGCAAGCTCAACTTCGCATCCTCCGGCAACGGCAACCTGACCCACATCGCGGGCGAACTGTTCATGAGCATGGCCGGCATCCGGATGCAGCATGTGCCCTACAAGGGCGGATCGGCCAGCATGGCCGACCAGCTGACCGGCGTGATCCAGCTCAAGTTCGACACCCCGATCACAGCGCTGCCTTACATCCGGGACGGCCGCCTGCGCGGACTGGCCGTGACGTCGGGCAGACGCATGAGCGCGCTGCCTGATCTGCCGACAGTCGCCGAACAGGGCTACAAGGATTACGACGCCGCGACATGGTTCAGCATCGCCACACGCAAGGGCACACCGCAGCCGGTGATCACACGGCTGAGCACCGAACTCTCGCGCATCGTGCAGATGCCCGACATGCGCGCGCGCTTCGGCGCCGTCGCCATCGATCTCGCCAGCGGATCACCCGACGAGCTCGAAAGACTGGTCAAAAAGGACACGCAGCGCTGGGCGGCCGTGATCAAGAAAAGCGGAGTGTCGCTGGATCCTTGATGCCCGCGGATTCACGCCCCGGATTGACCGGTGCATAATGCGCACTCACTTTGAGTAAATAGGAAACAACAATGCCAGCCACTACCCTCGCAAGCGGACTGATCATCGAAGACCTCGTCACCGGCGACGGCACGGAAGCCGCGGCCGGCCAGGAAGTCACCGTGCATTACACCGGCTGGCTGACCGACGGCAAAAAATTTGATTCGAGCAAGGATCGCGACGATCCCTTCGTGTTTCCGCTGGGCGGCGGCCGCGTGATCCGCGGCTGGGACGAGGGCGTGCAGGGCATGAAGGTCGGCGGCACGCGCAAGCTGACGATCCCGCCGGCGCTCGGCTACGGCGCGCGCGGCGCCGGCGGCGTGATTCCGCCGAATGCGACGCTGGTGTTCGAAGTCGAACTGCTCGCCACGGAATAAGCGCCATGCCCGGCCGGCACATCCGGATCCGTTCCTCCGGCGGCAACGGCGAATTCGACTGCTACCTCGCGCTGCCCGGCGGCGACGCGAAGGCGCCGGCGGTGGTGCTTGCTTCGGCGGTGCACGGCGTCAACGCCGACATCTGCGGCATCGCCGACGAATTCGCGGCAAAAGGCTTCATCGCCGCGGCGCCCGACCTGTTCTGGCGTACGCTGCCGGGACCGCTGCCGCGCGGGGACGAGCGTGCCGCACAACGTTCGCAGCCGCGCATGTCCGTGCTGAAGGCCGGCGAAACCGACATCGCCGACACGCTGGCCATGGTACGCGCGCTGCCGCCGCACAACGGCAGGGCGGCGGCGATGGGCTTCTGCTTCGGCGGTCCCTACGCGGTGATCGGCCCGAAACGCCTCGGTTTCGACGCCGGCATCGGCTGCCACGGCACGCAGATGAAGGATTTCCTGCACGAGTTCGACGGCCTCGAAAAGCCGGTGTGCCTCATCTGGGGCGACCGGGATGTCGCCGCGCCGCCGGAAGTGCTCGCCGCCTACACCGAACGCGCACAACGGCAGCCGAATCTCGCCGTGCACGTGTTCCCCGGCATCCAGCACGGCTACATGATGCGCGAAAACGCGCAGGCCTGGAGCCCGCCGACCTACGCGTTCTCGATGGGCAAGGCGCTGGAGATCCTTCAGGATCTGCGGTGACCAGCCACCGCCTGCCGCTCACCCGTCATCATTTACCCGTCACCGCCTGACCGCCTTCCTGCTGCCTGCCGATAAGGCACAGCAGCAGCCCCCGCTGCTCGTCGCGAAGCCCCGGCTCCGGATCATCGGGCGCCCAGTGCCGCTTGAACGCGGCAACCGCCGCCGGCAGCCGCGTCACGTCGTAACCCAGCGCCGCGAGCAGCAGGGCGTCATCCGCCGCCGGTGCCGGCGGCGGGTAGGGCGGATCGCACCACAGCCCGAATCCCGCCGCGGCAAGCCGCCGCCACGGAAACAGCGCGCCCGGATCGACCTTGCGCCCCGGCGCGACGTCGCCGTGCGCGAGCACATTGGCGGACGGAATGTTCCAGCGCGCGGCCAGATCGCCCAGAAGCGCGATCAGCGCTTCGATCTGCGCGTCGGGAAACGGCTCCCTGCCGTTGTTGTCGAGCTCGATGCCGATCGACGAGGAATTCAGGTCGCGATTGCCGCCCCAGTACGAATCGCCGGCATGCCAGGCCCGCTTCAGTTCATCGACGAGGTAGATGATGCGGCCGTCGCGCGCCACCAGGTAATGCGCGCTGACACGGGCCAGGGGACTGGTCAGCGTCGCCACCGCCTCTTCCGCCGTGTCGTTGGTGGTGTGATGCAGGATCACGTAATTCGGCCTGCGCTCGCCTGCGTTGGGCGAAGGACGCGACTCCACCGGCAGGATCGTGTAGCGCGGCAGCGGCGCGCAGGCGGACAATGCCGCTGCCAGCAAACCCGCCTGCCATCTCCATGCACGCCCGGCCATCCCTACCTCCCTTCTTCCCTCTTTCTTCTTTTTCCATCTTTGGCCCCGCCACCGCGGCGACTGTACCATGCACCCCGCAATCGGTTACCCTCGCCCCATGAATTCCGCATCCCCGCGCACCATCACCCGCGAAGTGCTCAACGAACTGCCGGTACGCCGTTACGAGGGCCCGGTCCATTTCGTCGATACCCCGGCGCTGCTGCATGCCGCGCGCACCGACATCCTCGATGAACACGCCCTCGGATTCGACACCGAAACCCGGCCCGCCTTCCGCAAGGGCGAAAGTTACCTCCCGAGCCTGGTACAGGTCGCCACCGCGCGGGCCGTGCACATTTTCCCACTGCGCTACCCGGACACCCACGGCCTGCTCACCGAACTGCTCGCGGCCGGCGCCGCCAAGGCCGGCGTATCGCTCGCCCATGACCTGCGGACGCTGAAACAGCTGTTCCCCTTCGAGGACCGGCAGGTTGTCGATCTCGGCGTGATCGCGAAGCGCCACGGCTACGGTCAGACCGGCCTGCGCAATCTTGCCGGCCTGCTGCTCGGCTACCGCGTGCCCAAGGGCGCGAAAACCACCAACTGGGCGGCGCCGCGACTGACGCCGGCGCAGATCGCCTATGCCGCAACCGATGCCTGGGTATGCCGGGAACTCTATCTGAAGTTCCAGGCCGACAGCCTGATTCCCGGGCCGCGGTCAGGCCCCGGACACGGCCAGGCCGCAGAATGATCCCCGCTGCCGGAACCCGGAGGACGCCCGGACGCGCCCGGTTCGCCGCCGCGATCGCGGCCGTTGCGCTGCTGGCGCTGGCCGGCAGTTGCGCCCGGATGCCGTCCACCGGCGTCACCGCCATCGAATTCAGGCCGGATGCCGCGACCCGTGAACTGCAGAGCGAAACCGTCCGCGCGCAGGTGGTCGAGCGCAACATCGGCGTCGACCAGTTCAGGCTGCGCGGCCCTTTCGAAGCCAGCGTGCGCAGCGGCGAAACGATCCGGCTTTCCGCCAGGGAACGCATACCCGCCGACTTCTACATCTCGGCCCTCGGCAACAATGCGCCGCTGGCGATCCTGCTGCACGGCTACGGCAACGGCAGGGCCGACCACGGCTACCAGGGTATGCATCTCGCAACCTGGGGCATCAACAGCATCGTCCTGCAGTTGCCCAACCGCGGATCCTGGGTGGCTCACGGCCGCACGCTCTCGCGCATCGTCAGCTACATCCGCAAACGCCCCGCCCTTTTCCCCGATATCGATACCCGCAACATCCTGCTGATCGGCCACTCCTTCGGCGCATCGGCGGTGATCCATGCCATGGGCCAGGGCGCGCCCGCGGCCGGCGGCGTGCTGCTCGACCCCGCATCGTTCGGCAGCGGGCTCCCCGCCGCCCTCGGACGCGTCACCCTTCCGGTCATGATCATCGGCGCGGACGAGGCGGTGTTTCCCGCGCGCGGACGCGACCTCTTCCTGCGCAACGTGCGCGGCAATGCCGGGGAAGTGTCCATCCGCGGCGCCGGCCACGAAGACGCCCAGTTCAGCCTGGCCGACGACGGCAGCAACGAAAAACAGCTGGCCTTCCTGAGCGCGCTCACCGCAGCGGCCATCAGCATCAGTTCGACCGGCCGGCTGGACTATGCCTGGCAAAGTTACGAGCCCGCAATCGCCGCCGGCCGTCTCTTCGACGCCAGAAAAAAATAGGGCGCGGCCGGAATCTCCACGGAGGATCACCTTGCATCGCATCGCCACCACCCGCCTGCTGCTTGCCGGCCTGCTGGCCGCCGCGGGCTTCACTTCCCAGGCCCGGACCGCGGCGCCGGCCTTCGACATCGAAGTATCCAGACAGCAGAGCATTTACCACAGCCGCGGCGAAATCCGGCCGGAGGGCTACGTCATCGACCGCGGCCTTTCCGCATACGCGTTCGCGCTGATGCCCGGATTCGAGTCCGCCGTCGGCAACCTGGGGCCGGCTGACCGCTGGCTCGACATCGGCGCGGGTCGCGGGCAGGCCATGATCGACTACCATGCGCCGGCAAAGAACAATGGCAACGCCAACGCCGCACCGCCGCGCCGCAAAGCAGGAACCGTGGCGCTGTCGATCGAGGACCGCCGCACGGAAGCCTGGCACCGCGTCGCCGCCGGCGTCGGCGCGGATCGGATGCGCTATCTGTCCGACAAGCCGCTGGGCGACTTCACGGCCGGCGAACTCGGCGGCCCCTTCCAGCTGGTCAGCGACGTCATCGGCGGATTTTCCTACACCGAAAACCTGACCCGCTTCATGGAGAAAGTGCTGGAAGTGCTCGCCGTCGACGGCAGCTTCTACACCCTGCACCAGGACGTGATGTCCGAACACGGCAGCAACAAGCCGCATTACGCGCACGCCGGCTTCCTCACCCGCATTCTCGATGCCGGCAACAGGGACACCAGCATCTGCGCCTGGCTCAGGCAGATTGCCTGCGTCGAGGTCAGTTGCCAGTCCAAGAGCGGCTGGGTGCCGCCGATCCAGACCTACCGCGTGCGCAAGGTCTGCAATGAAACCGCCGTGCCCCGGCTGGAACGCATCCAGTACATCTCCGGCACGCCGCCGGAGCGCGTGTTCAGGTTCGCCGCGCCCCGGGACACGGACTCCGGCCGGGAACCCTGACGCCGGGCAACGGAAACCGCGCTTGCGGAACCGGCAGAGCGGACGGTTATTCCTTCGGCAATTTCGCCGCGGTGATCACCTTGCCCCAGGCCGCGATTTCCGCCTTGATCTGCGCCAGGAACTCGTCGGGCGAATTGCCCTCGGGCTCGATGCCGAGGCCAGCCAGCCTTTCCGAAATCTCCGGTTTGCGCACGATCGTGGACAGTTCACGGTGCAGGCGATTTACGATCGCCGGCGGCGTGCCTTTCGGCACATGCAAGCCGTACCAGGACAGCACCTCGTAACCGGGCACCGTCTCGGCAATCGTCGGCAAGTCGGGCGCCGACGCCAGGCGTTTCGTGCCGGTGACGCCCAGCGCGCGCAGCTTGCCCGCCTTGATGTGCGCAAAGGCCGAGGAATAGGCGCTGATCAGCAGGTGCACCTGCCCCGCCATCAGCTCGGCCAGTGCCGGACCGGCGCCCTTGTACGGCACATGCACGATATCGATGCCGGCCAAGTACTTGAACTGCTCCCCGGCGAGATGTGCGGTCGAACCGGCGCCCGCCGACGCGAAATTGAGCGCCCCCGGCTTCGATTTCGCCAGCGCGATCACGTCCTTCACCGACTTCGCGGCGACCGAGGGATGCACGACCAGCACCAGTTGGCTCGCCCCGACGCGGCTCACCGGCCTGATGTCCTTCGTTGGATCGTAAGGCAGCTTCAGGCGCAGATTCGGCGCGATGACGATTTCGCCCCCGGCCGACATCAGCAGCGTGTGACCGTCGGGGGCCGATTGGGTCAGCAGCGTCACCGCCAGCGTGCCGCCGGCGCCGCCGCGGTTGTCGACGATGATCTGCTGGCCCAGTACTTCGGTCAGGCGCGGCGCCACCAGGCGCGCAGTCAGGTCGCTGGGCCCGCCGGGCGGATAACTCACCATCATGCGCACCGGACGCTGCGGATATTTCGCTTCCGCGGCATGTGCCGGTCCGGACAGCGTGAGCGCCGCTGCCGCGATGCCGGCGGCAATGACGGCCGCAGTGTTGTGATACCGGGTGTTGCGCTGAGTCATGTCGTTATCCTCCGGTGGTGAAGCGGTCATGCCGCCGCCAGGCCAGTGTAGCGCAAACTTCCGGCCCGATCCGCAGCAAAGTCCGCATGCGGCACCGAAACGACGCGCACCGCCACCGGGAGAAAAATCAGGAGAGAAGCCGGGAGAAAAGCGGGACCGGCGGCATGCCGCGCTCAGGCCGGCACGGCGGTGGCTTCAAGGCCGCGGATCATCCGTCGCAACTGCTCGCCGGTGATCAGTTCGATGTCGATGCGGTTTTCCTCGACGAAGCGGCTCGCTTCTTCCGTGAACGATCCCGAGGTCACCACAAAAACCCCGGCCGCGCCTTCGGCCGCCGCGATGCCGCAGATCTCGCGCACCACCTTCACGCCGACGCGCTGCACCCGCCAGTGCTTGCACTGCACGAGATAACGGTCTTCCCCGATGCTCGCCACCAGGTCGACGCCGCCGTCGGCCCTGCCATCACCGCGCTGCTCGACGCAAAAACCCTTGCGCCTGAAAAACTCGCCGACCAGTTTTTCAAACTCGCGCCAGGACAGCAGTTCGAGCGCGGCATGCCCGCGTTCACCGGCGACCGCGGCGTAATTCCTGCGGTGGCGGCAGGCCATCCACGCCGATGCCGCGGCGCCGGCCAGAAAAACGGCCGGCAGCAGGTACTGCAGCCCCGTGGCCACGCCGCGCAGCACGGCCAGGGCCGGCGCACCGGGAACATCCGTTCCTCCCGAAACGATCGCGCGCACCGCCCCGTGCAGTACCAGGCCGGACAGCAGTGCCGCAAGCACGCCCTTCCACCAGGGCCAGCGCGTTGCGCGGTCGATCAGCGATTCCAGCGGATTGCTCCTGCCCCTTGCCATGCCTTCCTCCTCCGATGGGCATTCTGTCGCTCCCGCTGCCGCCACACCAGCCCACTACCGCACAAACCGAAACCGCCCGGGCATACGAAGCAGGCTTGACGGATAATTATAAGTATTTGTTTTTATTGATATTTTTATATATCCGCTGCGCCTGCACGATCCGTCCGCTCAATTGGCCGGTATCGTCAGCACCGGCTGCTGCGGCGCCACGCCGGTTTCCGCGATCGACGAGAATATTTTCAGGAAAGAGAATGCGCGCTTGGATGCCAGATCCCGGTCGTCGATCCAGAACCAGTGATTGCGATAACGGACCGCAACATAGGCGTCCGCGGGCGCGCCCTCGCCCGAGAGCACGCGGGCGACCGGATACGCATTGCGCGCGTCCCTCCGCAAGATGCTGCGCGGGCACATCGACGCCGGATGACAGCTCGACCAGTATTTCCATGATGGAACGCGTCAGCAGGGTAGCTATTGGTGATGTTGAGGATGTTGCCGGCCTGCTGGAAGCTCGCCGTGCCGTGCACCACCGTCGGGTTCACCGGATTGGCCAGCGCTCCGCCGCTGAAGCAGGCGGCGACGGCCAGTACGGACAGCCGGGGAAGCAGCATATTTTCAGAAAATTTTTGCACGGGCGCAGTATAATAACGTTAACCTCGAAAACAAGTGAAAAATCATTATTTACAACATGTTAACGCTTGATCTCGGGCTGGAACTTTACCGATCTTTCGTCGTTTCGATTGAATTTTCGACACCCGATTCCGAAATTTCATGAGAATCAGCCAATTAACCGATGCAGCCTTCGACAAAAATTGAACGCCTCTTTTGCGAACCGAAAAGCGCCATCCGTGCGTGCGAACCAAAGCTCCGTCTTCGGGTCAGATGGGCGATTGCGGGAAAACTCGGGATTCACTTACACTCGTCGCCGATGAATCGCTTGCGCGCACTGCTGGTTGCCGTCCTCCTGCTTGCCCTGCCTGTGCAGGGGCTTGCCGCGTACACGCCGGCGATGGCCTGCAGCGATGCGCAGGCGATGCACGGCGACAGTGACAACCGGCAACATGGCCACCATGCACCGGCGCAAGCCGCCATGGACCATCATCACCAAAGCGACAGCAGCCCCGCGGAACCGTCGGGCGGCCATTCCTGCTGTCATCACGTGGTATCCGCAGGCGCGCCGGCCCTGATTGCCGGCATCGCCGAAACGCCGCGTGTGCTGGTATCGCGCAGCGCCTCGCTCGCAACGTTGTACATCCCCGAAATGCCGCAGCGCCCACCCCGGGCCTGATCCCCGTTCGACCTGCAACGACGCCTGCCTGTCAGGAGGCGTCATGTCGGGCAGTCGCCTGCCCGCAATCCGCATCGGGGAATCACATGCAACCGAAATCCGCAGTCCTGTACTGCGCGCTGGCTGCCGCATGGCTGCCGCCTGCAGCGGCGCAGCAATCCGCGCGCGACCATCCCGCCGACCCGGCCGTTGCCGTGCCGGCGCCCGCTCATGCGTCCGCCTTCGCCGGCTATCGCCCGTTTGGAAATGAAAAACCCGGGGCGTGGCGGGAATTGAACGACGGGGTCGCCCGCGCCGGCGGTCATGCCGGCATCCTGCGCGAAGGCGCCAAAGCCGCCAGCGGTCATGACGGCCACAAACCGGAGCCGGCACGATGAGCGCCCTGCGCAAATTCATCATCGCAGCGGCAGCCCTGCTGCTGGGCGGCTGCGCCGTCTTCTCGGAAGACGGCGGCACCGGCAAGATCGGCGAAGCGCTCGCTGCGCGCGGCCTCGGCCAGCAGACACCGTGGATCCGCAGCGAAGCGGAAGCCGACCGTGCCGCCAAAGCGCTGCGCAAGCTGCTCGCCCAGCCGCTGGGCGCCGATGCAGCGGTCCAGATCGCGCTGCTCAACAACCGCGGATTGCAGGCGCAGTACGCGGAGCTGGGCATCGCCGAAGCCGATCTGGTGCAGGCCAGCCGCCTGCGCAATCCCGGCTTCTCCTTCGGCCGCAGCCATCGTGGCGACGTTGTCGAATACGAGCGCGCCTTCATCTTCGACCTGATGGGACTGCTGACGATGTCGGTGCGCACCCGCATCGAGACGGAGCGCTTCCAGCTCGCGCAGAACCGCCTGACCGCGGACATCCTTCAGGTCGCCGCCGATACCCGTCGCGCGTGGGTCCAGGCCGTTGCCGCGCAACAGTCGGCGGCTTATGCCGAACAGGTACGGGACGCGGCGGAGGCCGCGGCGGAGCTGGCCCGGCGCATGCTCCGCGCCGGTAATTTCAGCGCGCTCGACCAGGCACGGGAGCAGGCCTTCTACGCCGACGCCGCGACCCGGCTCGCGCGCGCGCGCCAGGCCGCGCTCGCCGCGCGCGAGCAACTCACCCGCCTGCTGGGCCTGTGGGGTCCGGACATTGCCTACCGCCTGCCCGGACAGCTGCCGGAACTGCCGCAGGCACCGCGCGAAATCGCGGACATCGAGCAACAGGCGATGCGCCAGCGGCTCGACGTGCAGGGCGCGATGCAGGAGGCTGCGAACATCGCCGGCATCCTGGGGCTGCCCAAGACCACCGGCTGGCTCAGCGTGCTCGAGGCGAAGTACATGCGCAACAGCGAGAGCGGCGAACCGCGCCAGACCGGCTGGGAAATCGGGTTGCGGCTGCCGATTTTCGATTTCGGCACGGCACGCAACGCCCGCGCCGAGCACATCTACATGCAGGCGGCCCATCGCGCCACCGACCTCGCGGTACGCGCCCGTTCCGAAGTACGCGAGGCGTACGGCGCCTGGCGCACGGCCTACGACCTCGCCCGGCACTACCGCGAGGAAATCGTGCCGCTGCGCGCGCGCATCGCCGAAGAGACGCTGCTGCGCTACAACGGCATGCTGATGAGCGTGTTCGAGCTGCTCGCCGAATCGCGGCAGCAGGTCGGCGCCGTGATCGGCAGCATCGAGGCGCAACGCGATTTCTGGATCGCCGATGCCACGCTGCAGTTTGCCATCAACGGTAAATCGCTGGGCACCATCGCCGCGCCCGGCACAGTCCCTAGAGCCGCAGCAGCGGCTACGGCGACACACTGAAACCACATACGGAGACCATCATGAATCACATCCTCATCGCACTGCTGCTCCCGTTGCTCACGCTCGCCGGCCATGCACACGCCCAGCACGCCGGTCATGCCGGCCCGCATCAGCGCGGCATCAAGGCGCTGTCCGCCGAAGAGGCCAGCCAGTACGCCGCCGGCGCCGGCATGGGTTACGCAAAGGCCGCGGAACTCAATCATTATCCGGGTCCCATGCACGTGCTGGAACTAGCCGCCGTGCTCGAACTGACGCCGGAACAGCACCATGCAACCCGCCAGTTGATGAACCGGCACAAAACCGAGGCTCGCGCCATCGGCGAAAGACTGGTCGCAGCCGAGGCCGAACTCGACCGGCTGTTTGCGGAAAACAAAATCACCCAGACAACACTGGCATCGCAGGTGCAGAAAATCGCCGGGCTGCAGGGCGAGTACCGGCTGTCGCACCTCGAAACCCACCGCCGCATGCAGGCACTGCTGACCAGCCAGCAGATCGCGCAATACGACCGCCTGCGCGGATACGCCGGCGACAAGACCGGCGGCGCAGCCAGCATGCATCACCACTGAGCCGGCATGCCATGAACAACCGCACGAATCTTCGCCGGCAATTCCTGCGGGCTTCCGGCGTCGCGCTGCTCGGCGCCGCCGCGGTCAGCCGTGCCGCACAAGGCGCCGTGCCCGAGGCGGCAATGCAATCGAAACCCGACACCCAGCCGCCGCTGATGCCGGTGAGCGGCCGTCCCTACAACCCAGTAGTGACGCTCAACGGCTGGACCCTGCCCTGGCGCATGAACCGCGGCTGGAAGGAATTCCACCTCGTCGCCGAACCGGTGCGCCGGCAGATCGCGCCGGGCATGACCGCCAACCTGTGGGGCTACAATGGCCAGTCGCCGGGACCGACCATCGAATGCGTCGAAGGCGACAGGGTGCGCATCTTCGTCACCAACAGGCTGCCCGAACACACGACCATCCACTGGCACGGCATCCTGCTGCCCAACGGCATGGACGGCGTCGGCGGACTGACCCAGCCGCACATACCGGCCGGCAAGACCTTCGTCTACGAGTTCGAGATGAAGAAGTCGGGCACCTTCATGTACCACCCGCATGCCGACGAGATGGTGCAGATGGCGATGGGCATGATGGGATTCTTGGTGGTGCACCCGAAGAATCCGGACTTCATGAAGGTCGACCGCGACTTCGTGTTCCTGCTCAATGCCTTCGACATCGAGCCCGGCGCCACCACGCCCAGGGTCAACACCATGCTCGACTTCAACCTGTGGTGCTGGAACTCGCGCGCCTTCCCCGGCATCGACCCCTTCGTCGTGCGCACCGGCGACCGCGTGCGCATCCGCTTCGGCAACCTGACGATGACCAACCATCCGGTACACATGCACGGCTACGACTTCGAGGTCACCTGCACCGACGGCGGCTGGGTGCCGAAGTCCGCGCGCTGGCCCGAAGTGACGGTGGACGTCGCGGTCGGCCAGATGC
This sequence comes from uncultured Bordetella sp., assembly GCA_964533495.1. Taxonomy (GTDB): domain Bacteria; phylum Pseudomonadota; class Gammaproteobacteria; order Burkholderiales; family SG8-41. The sequence goes on from CAZHJU010000003.1 coordinate 102,551, forward strand.
GCGCCTTCGAATTCGTCGCCTCGGAGCCGGGCGACTGGGCCATCCATTGCCACAAGTCGCACCACGTGATGAACGCGATGGGCCACGGCGTGCCGACGATGATCGGCGTCGACCACCGCGACGTCGCGCAGAAAATCATGCGGCTGGTGCCTGACTACATGGTCATGGGCGAGCGCGGCATGGCCGACATGGGCGAGATGGAAATGCCGCTGCCCGACAACACCCTGCCGATGATGACCGGCCACGGCCCCTTCGGCCCGCTGGAAATGGGCGGCATGTTCACGGTGGTCAAGGTGCGCGACGGCCTCGCGCGCAACGATTACAAGGATCCGGGCTGGTACAAACAGCCTTCGGGCACGGTGGCCCGGGAGTGGACCGGCGAGGCGCCGGCTCCGGCCCGGGCCGCACCAGCCGCCGCCGCGCCGGACCGCGGATTCCGCGCGCGCAAGCCCGCCACTGGACATAAACAATAAGTATTTGTTTTTATTGATATTTTCAAGGAAACCTCATGAAATACCGAATCCCGATCCTGATCACGCTGGCAGTCGCCGCATTCTCCACCACGCCCGTCCGGGCACATGGCGAGGCCCATGGCAAAAAAAGCGCCAAACCGGCCGCACTGAATCCGGAAGAAAAAACCTTCGGCAAGCAGGGCGACCCCAAAAAGATCATGCGCACGATCCATGTCGACATGAGCGACCGCATGCGCTTCACGCCCGCCGCCCTGGCCGTCAAACAGCACGAGACCATCCGCTTCATCGTCAAGAACTCGGGCAAGGTCATGCACGAGTTCGTGCTCGGCACCATCGCGGAACTGAAGGAACATGCCGAACTGATGAAAAAATTCCCGAACATGGAACACGACGAGCCGTACATGGCCCACGTCCCGCCGGGCAAGACGGAAACCATCGTCTGGCAGTTCACCAGGGTCGGAGAATTCCATTTCGGCTGCCTGCTGCCCGGACATTTCGAAGCCGGCATGGTCGGCAAGGTCAACGTAACCCGGAGGTGATCCATGATGATCCAACGACGCCAATTCATGCTTGCGCTGGCAATTGCCGCAGCGGCCGGAACCGTTCACGCCGGCGAGCCGCCCCTGGTCACCGTCCACCTGAACCCCGGTTGAGGCTGCTGCGGCGCGTGGATGGATCATCTGCGCGCCAACGGCTTCCGTGTGAAGTCCGTCGCAGTCGAAGACACCGCCGACGAGCGCAGGCGCCGCGGCATTCCCGCGGCCCTCGGCGGCTGCCATACCGGCGTCGTCGGCGGTTATGCCATCGAGGGCCATGTGCCGGCGCGGGAAATCAGGCGCCTGCTCGCCGAGCGCCCTGCCGCGGCCGGCCTCGCCGTGCCCAGCATGCCGCAGGGTTCGCCCGGCATGGAGTCGCCGACACCGCAGCGCTACAACGTACTGCTGGTCGGCAAGGATGGCCGCCACTCCGTCTATGCGCGTTATTGACCCACCCGATTCGAATACACACCAGGAGAAATCGCCATGAAAAAAAACCTGCTAATCGCCGCGATGCTCGCAGCCATCCCCGTCCACGCCCAGCAAGCCGGCGCGGACCATGCGGCCCACCATCCGGCGCCTGCCGCCAGCGCCGCAAAAACCGCGCCGTCGGATGGCGAAGTGCGCAAGGTCGATCACGACGCAAAAAAAATCACCCTGCGCCATGGTCCCATCGCCAATCTCGACATGCCGCCGATGACCATGGTGTTCCAGGTCAGGAATCCGGCCCTGCTGCAGCAGGTCAAGACCGGCGACAAGATCCGGTTCCGCGCGGAAAAAATCGGCGGCGCCTACGTCGTCACCAGTATCGAGAACGCATCGAAATGACGGAAACATCCCGCCAGCCATGGTCGCCGGCAGACACGCGGCACGGCGGGTCTCCCGCGACGGAAACGCTTCCGAGGTGATTTCCCGCCCGCGGCAACCTCCTTTCGCCCACCTGAAAGCCCTTTTCATGAAAGCGGGTTTCCAGACCGCAATCAACGCCGCGACGCAAACCGGATTCCACCATCCGGGCATGCCCGGCGACCGGAACACGCCACAAGCAGGCAAATCTGCCTTACCCTTAAGGAGCCAGCCCGCAAAACCGGAGACAGGTTGCACCGATGAATTTTCCGTCCGCATGCCGCGAACCCGCCGCCAGCCGCCAGCCGCACCGCATTCCGGCAGCAACCCGCAACGGTCCGGCATGCTGAATCCGGACCGCCAGCTGCGCGCGCTGCTCGTCGAAGATCAGGACGTCGATGCCGAGCTGCTGATGGTCGCGCTCAGGAAGACGGGGCATGGTTTTGCCTGGACGCGGGTGCAGACCGAGGCGGATTACAGGAAGGCCCTGGATGCACGCCCGGACATCGTCCTCTCCGATTACCACCTGCCCCGCTTCAGCGGACTGCGCGCGCTGACCATCCTGCGCGAATGCGGGCTGGACATTCCGTTCATCCTGGTTTCCGGTGCCATCACCGAGCCGGAAGCGCTGGAGACCATCCGGCTCGGCGCCGACGACTTCCTGCTGAAGGACCGGCTGGGCCGGCTGGCCGCCGCGGTCGAGGGCGCGCTCGAACGCAGGCGGCTGCGCGAAAAGGCGCACCGGGACGAATCGCGCCTGCGCGGTTTCCTGGAAAACACGCCTGCGCCGACCTTCATCAAGGACACCGAAGGCCGCTACCTGCACGTCAATCCGCGTTTCCTGCAGGCCTTCGGCATGAAAACGGACGCGGTGATCGGAAATGCCGATGCCGCAATTTTCAGCGCGGAGCAGGCCGCGGTTTTCAGCGGCAACGACCGTCGCGTGCTGGAAGCCGGCAGCGCGATGGTCTTCGAGGAGCAGACACCTTACGTCGACGGCCCCCATACCTCGCTGGTCACCAGGTTTCCGCTGCGCGACGCGCAGGGCGGGATATACGCGATCGGCGGCATCGCCACCGACATCACCGAGAGAAAGGCCGCCGAGCAGCAGTTCCGCACCACCTTCGAACAGGCCACCGTCGGTATCACCCACAGCTCGCTCGACGACCACTACCTGATGGCCAACGGCCGGTTCTGCGACATGCTGGGCTACAGCCTGGAGGAAATCCTCGGGATGAACACGGCGGATATCGTGCACCCGGACGACCGGGGCACGGACCTGCCGCTGCGCAGGCAACTGCTTGACGGGGACATCAGCAGCTTCTCCGGGGAGAAACGCTACCGGCGCAAGGACGGCACGCTGATCTGGGTCAACCGCAGCGTGTCCCTGGCGCGCGACGAGGACGGCAGGCCGCTGTACCTGATCCGTGTCGTCGAGGACATCACCCGGCGCAAGGAAGCGGAGGCGCGCCTGGAGCAGACCTTCGAACAGGCGGCCGTGGGCATCGTCAGGATCAACTTCGACAGCGACATCCTCGAAGTCAACCAGAAGTTCTGCGACATGACCGGTTACGACCGGAGATCCCTGCTGCGGATGAACATGAAACAGATCAGCCACTCCGACGACGTCGGCATGGACAGCGCCATGCGCTCCCGCCTGCTCGCGGGAAAAATCGAGAATTTCAGCTCGGAAAAGCGTTATCTGCGAAAAGACGGCAGCCCGGTCTGGGTGCAGCGCACGACCTCCCTGGCGCGAGATATCGCGAACCGGGAGCACCATTTCGTGCTGGTGGTGGAGGACATCACCGAGCGCCGCCGCGCCGAGGACAGCTACCGTGCGACCTTCGAGACCTCGCCGGCGGGCATCATGCATACCGGCTTCGACCGCACCATCCTCGACGTGAATCCCAGGGCCTGCGAGATCCTCGGTTACACGCGGGAAGAGCTGCTGACGATGACCACCGCCGACATCCTGACGCCGGAGTACCTGGAATCCGACCGGCCGCATTACATGCAGCAGATGCTCAGGGGCGAGATGAAGATTTACAGGTCCCAGCGTCCCTACCGGCGCAAGGACGGCTCGATGGTATGGACCGACCGCTCGATTTCCCTGGTGCGCGACTCCGCCGGGGAACCGCTGTATTTCCTGCGCATGATCGAGGACATCTCGGAACGCAAGCGCATCGAGGATGCGCTTGCGCAGGAACGCCTGCTGCTGCGCACCGTGATCGATGCACTGCCGGAGCGCATCTACGTGCGCGACATCGAGGGCAGGATCGTTCTGCCCAACATCGCCTACCTGAAAATACGCGGCGTCGAGCGGCACGAAGACATCATCGGCAAGACCCTGCCCGATCTTTTCCCGCCCGAAATGGCGCGCCGCTACCACGAGGAAGACCAGACGGTCATCCGCTCGGGGCAGCCGATGGTCGACCGTGAAACGCGCACCTACACCGCAAAGGCCGACGACCGCGGCCCCGTTGCGCGCTGGCATCTCACGTCGAAGGTGCCCCTGAAGGACAATTCGGGCAAGGTATTCGCACTGGTCGGCGTCAATCGCGACATCACCGAACGCAAGCTCGCGGAAATGCGCATCATGCGGCTGAACCGCTTCTTCAGCACGCTGAGCGCAACCAACGCCGCCATCGTGCGTGCCCGCGACCGCGACAGCCTGTTCCGCGCGATCTGCCGGATCGCCGTCAGCGACGGCGGCCTCGGTTCGGCATGGATACGCATGCACGACCCGGCCTCCGGCGAACTCGCCGTGGTCGCCTACGCCGGGGTGAGCAAACATTACTTCAGGGACCTGCTGGTGTCGTCCAACCCCGCCGTTCCGGAGGGCCGCGGCACCGCGAGCCGGGCTTTCCGCGAAAACCGCGTGATATTCAGCAACGACCTGCTGGGCGACCAGACGCTGGCGCGCTGGCACGAGCGCGCGAAGAACCACGGATTCCACTCCCTGGCCTCGCTGCCGTTCTCCTGCAACGGGGAGGTCATCGGCGTGCTCGGCCTGCAGGCGACGGAACGGGATTTCTTCGACCGCGAAGTCGTCAACCTGATGCAGGAAATGGCCGGCGACATTTCCTTCGCGCTGACCAACATGAGCCTGCAGACGGAGCACCAGGCCGCGCTGCGCGCGCTGCAGGAAAGCGACGAACAGTTCCGCCAGCTGGCGCAGCATGTGCCGCAGGTGTTCTGGATCACCGATGCCGGGCAGCGCAGGACGCTTTACGCCAGCCCGAACTACCAGTCGGTCACCGGGCGCCCGCTGGACGACCTCGAAAAAGACCCCAGATCATGGCTGGCGGCCGTCCACGAGGACGACCGCCAGCGCGTGCAGTACGCACGCCGGCAGAAAGCGCCACTCGGCAGCTACGACATCGAGTACCGGGTGGTGCGCACCGACGGCAGCGTGCGCTGGGTGCACGACCGCGCCTTCCCGATCCGCAACGCACAGGGCGAGGTCTACCGCATCGCGGGCATCGCCGAAGACATCACGGAAGCCAAGATATCCCGGGAACAGCTGGCCCACCTCGCGCACTTCGACAACCTGACCGGACTGCCCAACCGCGTGCTGTTCAATGACCGGTTGCGCCAGTCGGTGGCGCAGGCCCGGCGCAACAACTGGATACTCGGCGTGCTGTTCCTCGACCTTGACCGCTTCAAGCTGGTCAACGACACGCTGGGCCACGCCACCGGCGACCAACTGCTGAAACAGGTGGCGGCGCGGCTGACCGCGAGCCTGCGCCCCAGCGACACGGTCGCCCGCCTCAGCGGCGATGAATTCGCGGTGATCCTGTCCGAACTGTCCGGCCCGCAGAACGCCGGCCACGTGTCCCAGAAAATACTGAGGGCCCTGGCTGCGCCCTATGACCTGGAAGGACACGAAGTCTTCGTGACGGTCAGCATCGGCATCACGCTGTATCCGACGGACAGCGACGACATCGAGACCCTGGTCCGCGACGCCGATGCCGCAATGTACAGCGCCAAGGCCGCCGGACGCAATAACTACCAGTACTACACCGCATCGATGAACGCGCGGGCCGCGGAAAAGCTGCAGCTGGAGACGCGGATGCGCCGCGCGCTCGAACGCAAGGAATTCACGCTGCATTACCAGCCCAAGGTCGATATTCCCAGCGGCAGGATTTCCGGCCTGGAAGCCCTGCTGCGCTGGCAGTCTCCCGATCAGGGCCTGGTGCCGCCGGCGCTGTTCATCCCCCTGCTGGAGGAAACCGGACTCATCGTGCAGGTCGGCGAATGGGTGGCCCAGGCGGCCTGCGCCCAGATCCGCAACTGGCTCGATGCCGGCATCAGTCCGGTGCCGGTGGCGATCAACCTGTCCGCGCGCCAGCTGCGCCAGCCCGGATTCAGCGACGTCATGCGCCGGGCGCTGGACACGTCCGGCATCGAGCCCCGGCTGATCCAGATCGAGATCACCGAAAGCTCGCTGATGGAAAATCCGGAGGAAGCCATCGTCGTGCTGGAGAAACTGGAGGCACTGGGCATCCTGCTCGCCGCCGACGACTTCGGCACCGGTTATTCCAGCCTGAGCTACCTGAAGCGTTTCCCGCTGGACTCGCTCAAGATCGACCGCTCCTTCGTCCGCGACATCACCATCGACGCCGACGACGCGGTGATCGCGCGGACCGTGATCACGCTGGCGCACAGCCTCGGCCTGAAAGTCGTCGCCGAAGGCGTGGAAACCGAGGAGCAGCTGGCCTTTCTCGGCGAAAACCGCTGCGACGAGGCCCAAGGTTACCTGTTCGCCAGGCCGATGCCGGCCGATGCCTGTGCTCCGCTGCTCGCCGCGGAGCGCCCGCTGCACCGGGCGCGCACGGCGGCGGCCGACCGCACGCCGGCGGTGCTGATCGTCGATGACGACGGCGACCACCTGCTGCTGAGCAAACTGCTGCTGCAAAAGGACGGCCACCCGGTGCTGGCGACAGGCAACACCCGCGACGCATTCGAACTGCTCGCCAATCACCCGGTCAGCATCGTCATCTCGGACCAGAACATGCCGGAGATGAGCGGCGTGGAATTTCTCCGCCAGGTCAAGCTGATGTATCCGGAAATCGTGCGCATCATGCTCAGCGGGGTCGGTGATTTCGGCACCGCGACAGCGGCGATCAACGAAGGTGAAGTGCACAAGTTTTTCGTCAAGGGGCGCGACGAGGAACTGCTGCGCCGCGAGATCAGGCTGAAAATCCGCCACGTCCCGGACAAGCCGCGCGGGCCGCTCCGGCAATCCCCGCCGGCCACCAGCCGCCACTGACACCGGCGCCGGGCCAATCCCAATCCCGGCCGGCGGGACAGGCCGCTGGCTAGGCGGCCAGGGGAAACTCGACCGCCATGACTGTCCCCCGCCCTTCCGGGGAAGATCTTGCAAATGTCCGGCCACCGTGCAGATGGGCGATTTCCCTGACGATGGCCAGCCCGAGTCCGCAGCCGTCTCCGGCCGCACCCTCGGCGCGGTAAAAACGGTCGAACACCAGCTCACGCACCTCCTCGGGAATGCCGGCGCCATTATCCTCGACCTCCAGCACGGCGCGACCATCCCGGATCATGGTGTAGACGGTGACCCGTCCGCCCTCGGGCGCATAGACGATGGCGTTGTCAATCAGGTTCGACAGCAGTTCTCCCAGCAACAACGGATCTCCGCGCACCGGGGCGGACTTCAGCTCGTATCCCAGGTCTATGTTCTTGCGTATCGCGGGGGCCATCCAATTGTCGGCGACGTCCTCCGCGATCCGGCAAAGGTCGACTTCATGAAAGGCGCCCGGACCGACGCTGCCCGCCTCGGCACGCGCCAGGGCCAGCAGCTGGTTGGCGATGTGCACCGTGCGCTCGGTCGATGCCTTCAAAGACTCCCGCGCCCTGAAGCGCTCCTCCGGATCATTCTGCGACAGGACAAACTCCGCCTGCATGAGGATCCCGGCAAGGGGGGTGCGCAGCTGGTGCGCGGCATTGGCGACGAATCGCTGCTGGGACCGGAGCATCGCCTCGAGCCTTCCGAGGAGTTCGTTGAGCGTCGCCACCAGAGGCTGGACTTCGAGCGGCGCATGATCAACGGAAACCGGCCGCAGATCCCGGTGCGAGCGGGCTCCGATCTCCTCGCGCAGCCGCTCCAGGGGCTCAAGCCCCTTGCCGATTCCGAAAAGCACGAGCGCGACCACCACAACCATCAGCAGCAGCTCGCTGATGATCATCCCCGACAGGATGCGCCGGGCCAGTTCGCCGCGCTTGACGCCCGTCTCCGCAACCTGAATGATGACTTCCACGCCGTGAATCCCGACACGCAGGGCGGCCACCCGCACCTGCTCATCGTCCATTTTCTTGTCGTAGAGCAGTTCGCGGGAAACGAAGGCTTCCGGCGGAGGCGGCAGCAGATGCGCATCCCCGGCGATCAGATCTCCCTCCAGGTCATGCACCGCATAGTAGATCCGGTCAAACTGGTCCGCCCGCAGGAGTATGTCCGCAGTGCCCGACAGCGCGCGGGGCACGACATCGCGCCGCGCATCTAGCAGTCGCGCGAGTGAATGCGCGGTATCGAGCAGAACCCAGTCATAGGTCGCCTTTGCGGGACTGAGCGCGACCTGATAGCCGATCAACACCGTCACAAGCAGGACCAGCAACAGCGGCCACAGCAGCCAGCGGAACAGCAGGCCGCGTATGCTAATCCGGGAGTTGCGCATTTTTTTCAAGGCAATACCCCAGGCCCCGGACGGCGTGGATATTCACGCCGGCAGTCTCCAGCTTTCTGCGCAACCGTGATATGTGAACATTCAGCACGCCCGGACTCACCTCGCCGTCCCGGCCGGCAATCACGGAGATGATCCGCTCCTTGCTGACGATTTTCCCCGCCCTCAGGACCAGGCACTCGAGCACCGCCCACTCGCGCGCGGTGAGCCTCACCGGCGCGCCATCCACCCACGTTCGCCGACCGGCCATGTCGACCTTGAGCCGCCCGCAGACGATCAGCGTCTCTGCCGCACCCTGGCCGCGCCGGAGCACGGCGCGTATCCGGGCCTCCAGTTCACCCAGTGAAAACGGCTTGACCAGGTAGTCATCCGCGCCAAGATTCAGGCCGAGAATCTTGTCTTCCACGGCATCCCGGGCCGTGATGACAAGCGTCGGTATGCGACGCCCCCGGCGGCTGCTCCTGCGCATCACTTCGAAGCCGTCGATGCCGGGCAGACCGAGGTCCAGGATGATGAGGTCGTAATCCTCGCACGACAGCATGTGATCGGCGGCATTGCCGTTGGTGGTCAGCTCCGGCAGGTGACCGGCCCGCCTGAAATAGTGCATCAGCCCCTCGCCGAGAATTCTGTCGTCTTCCGCGATCAGGATGCGCATGTCAAGACATTCGTATTTGAAGGATTCATGCCGGGCGCGAACAGTCCGCCACGCCCGGAAACGTCCACTTTAATGCATTGACCCGGTCGGCCAAAGCCGGTCCCTGCCGATCCGGCGCGAATCCCGCCGCCGGCCGTTCAGCCTCGCGCAAGCTTTGGTTAAGGTTGCCTTATCAATTGCTCTCTAATGTCCGGACCCATGGATGGACTCAGATCAACGGCATCCGGGATTGCCGACGTATCCCGGCCGGCGGGCGCCTTCAGGCAAGCGTTTACAAGGCTGCTTTGCGCCTGTGTCTTCCTGGGCATGGGTGCCGAAGCGCATGCCGGAAGCCCGGAAAAACCGGCAGCCCTGGAACATCTGTCGCTTGAACGCGCCGAGAAGCTGTTTTCCCAACACAATCGCGAACTCCAGGCGGCGCGACGCAATGCAGAGGGCGCCGAGGCCGACATTCTGAGCGCATCCGCTCCGCCCAACCCCGATCTGTCAATAGGGACCTCCCGCATCAGTCCGCGCATGGGCATCGGCTCCGGGCGACTGACGGACAAACGGGTCGATACCGTCATCGGTCTGACCCAGCTATTCGAACGCGGCAACAAGCGGGAACTGCGCACGGAAACCGCCCGGTTCCTGGCCACCGCCGCGCGCAATGACGAAGGCGAGGTTGCCCGGCAGCAGAAACTGAGGCTGCACCTCGCGTATTACGACCTCATGCTTTCCCAGGAGCGTCTGAAAATCGCCACCATGACGGCCGGATTTTTCGAAAAATCGGTCCAGGCAGCCGAGCGCCGGCTCTCCGCGGGAGATATCGCCGCCACCGAACTGTCGAGAATCCGGGTGGATGCGCTGAGGGCCCTCAATGACGTGCGAAGCATGCGCGCCGAACTTGAGCATCACCAGCTGTCCCTCGCATATCTGATCGGAACCGAGGCGGATGCGAAACGCCTCTTTGCCTCGGACAACTGGCCGGGAGAATCGTCGTCTCCACAACCCGGGGTGCCCGGGGAAATGCTCGAATCCCGTCCCGACATGCTTGCCGCCCGGGCACGCGTCAGCGCCGCGGAAAAGAACCGCGATCTGGCCCGTTCGCTGCGCACGCGGGACATCACCGCCGGCCTCCAGTATGAACGGTTCCCCGGGGACGCCGCGAACAACAGTTATGGATTCACCATCTCCATCCCCATATTCGCCCGCAACCAGTACACCGGAGAAATACGCCGCGCGGAAACAGAACTTGAAGCCGCGCGCGAAGACCTGCAGCGCGTGCGCGCGCTCGCGCTGGACGAAATCCGGCGCGCGGACAGCGGGCTGGGAGCCGCGGCGGAACGCGTGCGGCGACTGCTCGATGTGCTGTTGCCGATGGCCGAGAAAAACGCGCAAACCGCGGAATTCGCGCACGAGCGCGGCGCGACCGGCATCATGGATCTGCTGGATACGCGCCGCCAGCTGTACGCGATCAGGCTCGAAGCCGTTGCGGCAAAAGCCGATCATGCCAAGGCGCTCGCCGCAAGGCGCGGCGCAACAACCACCCTCCCGGATTGACCATGCACAACAAAATGTTACGGGCGGCCGCCCTCTCCGCCATTCTGCTGACAGGCTGCGGCCAGCAGCCCGCGGGGACGCCTGCGGCGGAACCCGTGGTCAGCAATGACCGGATCAGCTTCCCCGCGGACAGCAGCCAGCTGACACACATACGCTCGCTGCCGATCGAAATGCAGGCGGTCCCGCTGACCCGGCTCAACGGCCGGCTGACCTGGAATGAAGACCGGACAGTGCGCGTCTACACGCCTTTCGCCGGCCGCGTGGAAAAAATACTCGTGCAGCCCGGGCAATCCGTCACCCGCGGCCAGGCCCTCGCCGTGATTGCATCGCCCGAGTTCGGGCAGGCGCAGGCGGACGCGCGCCGCGCGGAAAGCGACCACGTTCTGGCCGAAAAGAACCTCCGGCGGATGCGCGAACTCGAGCAGCACGGGATAGTTCCGCACAAGGAACTGCAGGCCGCCGAGGCTGACGCCGCGAAAACCCTTGCCGAACACGACCGCGCGCGGAGAAAAATGTCGATGTACGGCGCATCCGGCGGCGTGGTCAACCAGACTTATACCCTGTCGAGTCCCATTGCCGGAACCATCGTGGAGCGCAACATCAACCCCGGGCAGGAACTGCGGCCCGACCAGGCGGTCGCGAACAGTCCGCCGCTGTTCGTGATTACCGATCCGGCAACGCTGTGGGCGCGGTTCGACGCCAGCGAACGCGACCTCGCGCACCTGCGCCCCGGAAAAACCATCACGGTGCGCACGTCGGCCTATCGCGGCGAATCGTTCAGCGCGCGCATCGAGGCCATCTCTCAGTTTCTCGATCCCGGAACCCGTGCCCTGCAAATCCGCGCACGCATCGACAACGCCGACAACAGGCTCAAGGGGGAAATGTTCGTCACCGCCGACATCGATACGGACGGGGAGCAGGAACTGCTGGTCCCGGCAAAATCGGTGTTTTTCCAGAACGAAAAGAATTTCCTGATCATCGACGAGGGCGACCGGCGTTATGCAAGAAGGGAAGTGAGGATCGGCGACATCCGCAACAACCAGGTCGAGATCCTCTCCGGACTCGAAGCCGGGGAAAAGGTGGTCACCGAAGGCAGTCTGATGCTCCAGCAGGTCATGCAGCCGCGCCGGGTGCAGAAATAGACCCATGATCAAGCGCATCGTTTCCTTTGCCCTGCACCAGCCGCTGTTCATCGTACTGGGCACGATACTGTTCATCGGAGGCGGCATCGCCGCCTTCAAGGCGCTGCCGGTGGAAGCCCTGCCCGATGTCACCGACACCCAGGTCCAGGTCATCACCCTGTTTCCGGGACGGGCCGCGGAAGAAGTGGAGAAACAGGTCACCTATCCGATCGAGGTGGCCCTTGCCGGCATGCCGAACATGATACGGATGTTCTCGCACACCCAGTTCGGCCTGTCCTTCGTGATCCTGACCTTCGACGACAAGGCCAACGCGTATTTCGCCCGGCAGCAGGTGCTGGAAAGGCTGCGTGAGGCGGAAATTCCCCACGGTGCGCAACCGCAGCTCGCGCCGCTGTCGACCGCGGTCGGTGAAATCTACCGCTACCGGGTCCGCGGACACGACCTCGACGCCCGCGAACTCCGCACCGTACAGGACTGGACCGTCAGCCGGCAGCTGAAGCTCATTCCCGGCGTCGCCGATGTCGTCAGTTTCGGCGGCTACATCAAGCAGTACGAGGTCAACCCCGATCTCGCAAAACTGAAGTATTACAACATCAGCCTTCAGCAACTGTTCTCCGCGCTGGAGCGCGGCAGTTCCAATGCCGGCGGCGGTTATGTCGAGCAGGGCCAGCAGCAGTTCCTGATCCGCGGCATCGGCCTGCTGCGCTCGGCCGAGGAAATACTCGACATTGCCATCGCCGAGAGAAACGGCTCCCCGGTTCTCGTCCGCCACGTCGCCGAACTGTCGGTGGGCTCCGTCCCCAGGCAGGGGGTCATCGGCCAGGACGACGACCCGGATATCGTCTCCGGCGTGGTGCTGATGCGCCGCGGGGAAAACCCCGCGGAAGTGCTCGCCGCGGTCAAGGATCGCGTGACCCAGCTGAATGCCTCGGTGCTGCCCAAGGGCGTCGAGATCGTCCCTTTCTACGACCGCACCTGGCTGCTGGAAAAAACGCTGAAGACAGTATTCACCAATCTGGTGGAAGGCGCCATGCTGGTGACGCTGATCCTGCTGCTGTTCCTGGGGAATCTCCGCGCGGCATTGATCGTTGCCGTCATCATTCCGCTCTCGCTGCTCGGCACCTTCCTGGGCCTGACCTTCCTCGGAGTGCCGGCAAACCTTCTGTCCCTGGGCGCGATGGATTTCGGCATCATCGTCGACGGCGCGGTGATCGTCGTCGAGAACGTGTTCCGGCGCCTGTCGGCGATCCATGGTGCACTGAAGCCCCGGGAACGAATCAACGCCATTCTCGACGCGGTGGTCGAGGTCGGGCGTCCCACCCTGTTTTCCATGCTGATCATCATCGCCGCGCACATCCCGATCTTCACGCTGCAGCGCCATGAAGGCCGGATATTCGCGCCGATGGCCTACTCCGTGACGTCCGCCCTCGTCATTTCCCTGATTTTCTCGCTGACGCTCGTGCCGCTGCTCTGCTGGCTGCTGCTGCGCAAAAATCTTCCGGAGAAGGAAAACCGGCTGGTTCTCTGGTGCAAGAAAATCTACGAACCGGCGCTGCGCTGGGCCCTGTCGCACCGGCGCAAGGTCGTCACCGGCGCCTGCATCGTGCTGCTCGGCAGTCTCGCCCTGGTTCCGCGCCTGGGCACCGAATTCCTGCCGGAATTGAACGAAGGCTCGATCTGGATCAACATTCCCCTCCACCCCAGCGTGTCGGTCAGCGAAGCGCGCAACGAAATGTCCAAAATCCGGGCCGCCATCGCGCACATCCCGGAAATCAACACCATCGTGTACAAGGCGGGACGCCCGGAGGACGGCACCGATCCCAAGCTGATCAGCATGGCCGAGTTCCTGGTCGACATCAAACCGGAGTCCGAGTGGAAGCGCAAAGTGACCAAACAGGACATCATCCGGGAAATGGAAACCGCCCTGGACAGCCTGCCCGGCGTGCAGGCCAGTTTTTCACAGCCGATCCGCGACAACATTCTCGAATCGATTTCGCAGATCGACGGCCAGATCGTGATCAAGATCTTCGGCGACGACCTGGCCGTGCTGCGCGGCACCGCGGGCGCGGTGCTGGCCGCCATTGCCGACGTGCCCGGAGTGGCCAGGGCGATGATCGATCGCCAGGGCGAGCTGCCGCAGGAACTGGTCGAAATCGACCGGGCGCAGGCGGCGCGTTACGGCCTCAACATCGTCGACATCCAGGATACCCTTGAAACCGCCCTTGGCGGCCGCGAAGCCACCGCGATCTGGGAAGGGGAACGGAAATTCGGGGTTGTCGTGCGGCTGCCGCGGAACCAGCGCTCGCTCACGCAACTGCGCGAGATTCTGCTCACCACCCCTTCGGGCGTGTTCATTCCGCTGTCCCAGGTCGCGACCTTCAAAACCATAGGCGGCAGCATGAACATCAGCCGGGAAAATGGCGGGCGCGTGATGGCAATCGGCGTTTTCATCGAAAACCGAGACATGGGATCGGTGGTTTCCGACATGAAGAAGCAGATCGGGAAATCGGTCAAGCTGGAGCCCGGATACTCCATGTCATGGTCCGGGGAGTTCGAAAATCAGGAGCGGGCGATGAAACGGCTTTCGGTCATCGTGCCCATATCCATCCTGTTCATATTTCTGCTGCTGTTCGACGCCTTCGGATCCTTCCGCAGCGCCCTGCTGATCATCCTCAACATCCCGCTGGCATTGATCGGGGGCATCGTCGCACTGCTGCTGACGGGCATCCCGCTCTCGGTGTCGGCGGCGATCGGCTTCATTGCGCTGTTCGGACAGGCCGTGCTCAATGGCGTGGTCATGGTGTCCTATTTCAACCAGCTGAAGAACACGGGAATTTCCCCGGAACAGGCGGTCATCACCGGCTCGCTGGTCCGGTTGCGCACGGTCCTGATGACGGGGCTGCTGGCGATGATGGGACTGATGCCGATGGCGCTGTCGCACGATATCGGTTCGGAAACCCAGAAGCCGCTGGCCGTCGTCGTGATCGGCGGCCTGATCTCGGCCACCATACTGACCCTGATCGTCCTGCCCACGCTGTACGTGATGTTCGAAAACCGCTGGCACGGAAAACATGGATCGCCACCGGAGCCCGCAAAGGCCGGCGGCGGATTTTCACACTGAACGGCCGCGATCCGGAACGTCAGCGCAGCAGCGCGGCAAGCCCCGGGGCCACCCTGCACAACAGGCTGTCGGGCTGCAGCGCCGCGGGCCGCAGCACATGCAGCATGCCCCAGATGCCGACCGCGGCGATCAGCAGGCTCGCCACGTAACGCAGCGCGCGCATCCGCATCCAGCCGTGCGCGCGGTCCACGGCTGCGCCGATCAGCAGCAGGTTGGGCAGCGTGCCGAAACCGAAAGCCGCGAGAATCAACGCCCCCTCGACGGAATTGCCGGAAGCCAGTGCAGTCAGCAGTACGGCATATACCATGCCACAGGGCAGCCAGCCCCATAATGCGCCGAGGCCCAGCGCCTGCCATGGCGTGTTCACCGGCAGGAAACGGCGAGAATACGGCTGCACCCGGCGCCACAGGAATCCGCCGGCCGCCTCGATGCCGCGGGTCACCGGAGCGACACCGGCGACATTCAGCGCGATCACGATCAGCGTCGCCCCCATGAAGAACATCAGCAGGTGCTGCGCCAGCGCGCCGCCGCGCAATGCCATGCCGGCCTGGCCGAATGCCCCGGCAAGCGCCCCCGCCAGGGTGTAACTCGCAATGCGGCCGGCGTTGTAGGCCAGCGCGAAAGGCCAGCGCCGCTGCCGCGGAGATGCGGCCGGCGAACAGGTCAGGCTGACAATGCCGCCGCACATCGCCGCGCAGTGCGCGCCGCCGAGCAGTCCCGCACCGAATGCGGTCAGCATCATCGCCTGCAGCCAGCCGTCCATCCCCGCATTCTAGATGACGCGCGAGTAGCGCGTGGTTTCCCGCTCGCGGCGCAGGTACCTGTCGAACACCATGCAGACGTTGCGAACCAGCATGCGTCCCCTGGGGGTCACGGTGATCCACTCCGCGTCCAGTTGCACCAGGCCATCTTCGGCC
This sequence comes from uncultured Bordetella sp., assembly GCA_964533495.1. GTDB lineage: Bacteria > Pseudomonadota > Gammaproteobacteria > Burkholderiales > SG8-41. The sequence goes on from CAZHJU010000003.1 coordinate 118,481, forward strand.
ATGCGGCGCAGATCGGCCAGTTCAGCGGCAAAATAACGGTCGAAATCCACCAGATAGGCGATTTCGATCGAAGCCTTGGACAGCCGGAACTGGCAGGCCAGCGCCTGGATCACGGCACGGCGCAGCAGGTCGTCCGCCGACAGCTCCATGCCGCGCACGACCGGCAGCACGCCGCGGTCAAGGCTGTCGTAATAACCCGCCAGCTCGCGATGGTTCTGGCTGTAGGTCGGACCGATGGCCGAGATCGCCGACACGCCGAAGCCGGCGAGGTCGCAGTCGGCATGGGTCGAATAACCTTGGAAATTGCGGTGCAGGACGCCCTTGCCCTGCGCCACCGCCAGCGCATCGCCGGGTTTCGCGAAATGGTCCATGCCGATGTACACATAACCCGCCCCGCCCAGGCGCCGCGCGGCGAGCCCCATCAGCCCGAGCTTGGTTTCCGGCAGCGGCAGATCGGCCTCGGCGATGCGCCGCTGCGGCTTGAAACGCGACGGCAGGTGCGCATAGTTGTAAATCGCGACACGGTCTGGCGATGCCGCGATGACGCGATCGAGCGTGCGGTCAAAACTCCCGGCATTCTGCTTCGGCAGGCCGTAGATCAGGTCGACGTTGATCGATGCGAATCCCGCGGAACGCGCGGCCGCCATCACCTCCAGCGTCCGCGCTTCGCTCTGGATGCGGTTCACCGCACGCTGCACGTCCGGATCGAAATCCTGCACGCCGAGGCTGACCCGGTTGAAGCCCATGGCGCGCAGCGCATGCATTCCCGCCGCGTCGACGCTGCGCGGATCGATCTCGATCGAATACTCGCCGTCCGGCGCCATGCGGAAATGGCGGCCCAGCCGCCGCCACAGGGATTCGAGCTGCGCCATGCCGAAAAAGGTCGGCGTGCCGCCGCCCCAGTGCATCTGTTCGACCAGCGGGTCTTCCTCGAACAGCGGCCCCTGCATGTCGATCTCCCGGAACAGGTATTCGAGGTACCTGTCACCCTTGCCGCGGTCGCGCGTGACCACCTTGTTGCAGGCGCAGTAGAAGCATATCGTGCTGCAGAACGGCAGGTGCACGTAAATCGACAGCGCGCGGCGGATGCCGCCGATGTTGCGCCGGGCCGCCCAGGATTTGTAGGCCTCGGCGCCGAAGGCTTCGACGAAGCGGTCCGCCGTCGGGTACGAGGTGTAACGCGGACCGTTGCGGTCCATGCGCCGGATCAGGTCGAGATCGACCTCCAGGGGCAGGACATCGGGAGTCGTTTGAACGAGTTTCATCGGCAAATGGCCACTGTACGGACGCCATTCTGCGCAGCGCATGGCGCCCGCGTTTTGACCCAGATCAAAAGGACGGTAAGATGCGCACTACGCGGGCACGACATGCCCCGGTGCCTCATTCCCACCCCCATCCCGCCATGGCAACCCCTTTGCGCATCGTTGAAGTCGACAAACTGAAAACCGTCTGCTCGACCTGCAGCCTGCACGAGCTGTGCCTGCCGGCCGGCTTGACCGCCAGCGAACTGAAATCGATGGACCGGATGATCGACATCCGGCGCTCGCTCAAGCGCGGCGACTACGTGTTCCGCGCCGGCACCCCCCTGCATGCGCTGTACGCGATCCGCACCGGCTTCATGAAAAGCTGCGTGCTGCACGAGGACGGCCGCGAGCAGGTCGCGGGTTTTCACATGATGGGCGACCTGATCGGCATGGACGCGATCGGCACCGGACAGCATCTCTGCGACGCGGTGGCCCTGGAGGACAGCGAGGTCTGCGAAGTGCCGCTGAAATCCCTGGAACTGCTATCCCGGGAAATCCCCTCGCTGCAGCAGCATTTCCACCGCATCATGAGCCGCGAAATCGCCCGCGACTACGGGGTGATGCTGCTGCTCGGCAGCATGCGCGCCGAGGAGCGGCTGGCGGTGTTCCTGCTCAACCTGTCCCAGCGCTTCGCCGCGCGCGGCTATTCCTCGACCGAATTCCACCTGAGGATGACCCGCGAGGAAATCGGCAGCTACCTCGGATTGAAACTGGAAACCGTCAGCCGCACCCTGTCGCAGTTCCAGGCGCAGGGACTCGTCACGGTGCAGAACAAGCATCTGCGCATCCTCAGGATCGACAGCCTGCGCGAACTGGTCGGGCAACACGGCTGCCGCGTCTGACCGGCGGTACCCGGCGGCCGGTTCCCGGCCGCGAATGCCAACGGCATTCCAGGTTTGATCCAGATCAATCATCCGGCCGGCCGGCGGCATATGATTAACCGATGGGCGCCGATGGCGTGCGCCCCAATTCCAGGGAGATCACCATGACCACTCCAGGCATACGCAGCCTGATCGCGCTGGGCGCAGCCTGCCTCGCGATCTCGGCCCTCCCGGCCGCCGCGCAGCCCGCCGAGCAGACCCGGCGCAGCGAACCGATTTTCGGCTACCGGATGATGAATGACGCGGAACGCGACGAGTACCGCGAAAAGATGCGCAGCGCGCGCAGCCTCGAGGAGCGCCAGGCCCTGCGCGATGAACATCGCAAGCTCATGGAAGCCCGGGCCAGGGAACGCGGCGTGACCCTGCCCGAGGCGCGCGGCCCCGGACGGGGTCCCGGCGGCGAACGCGGGCCCCGCGCAGGCGGGCCCGGCAAGGGTCCGGGCGCCGGTCGCGGCGGCCCGCGACCGGATTGTCCCGGCGCCGCCGACTGCCCCGGACCGGGACCGGGCGCAAGGCCGGCACGCTGATCGCGGCAACCCTGCCCGGGGCCGCGCGCCTCAGACAGGCGCTGCCGGCGGCCCGTACATGTAATCCCGGGTCATCGGCAGGCGCTGCCCGTGCGTATTGTCCGCGCGGCAGGCGAGCACCTGGTACAGGTTCATCCATCCCTCGGCAAATCCGTAGGCGCAACCGGCGAGATAGATCTGCCAGATGCGCGTGCGCCGGCCGCCGGCGATGGCCTCGGCCTGCCCGCGCGCGGCCTCCAGGCGGTCCGCCCATTCGCGGCAGGTGCGCGCGTAATGCCGGCGCAGCGATTCGACGTCGACCACCTCGAGTCCGGCCTCCGACATGTCGCGCAACACCTGCGAGACGTGGGGCAGCTCCCCTTCCGGAAACACGTAGCGGTCGATGAATTCCCCGGCACCCAGCGGCATCCATCGCGCCTCGGCATCCGAGGTGGTGATGCCATGGTTCAGCACCCGCCCGTCCGCGGCAAGCAGCGAGCGGATCTTCGCGAAATACTCCGGCAGGTGCTGCAGCCCGACATGCTCGAACATGCCGACGCTGGCGATGCAGTCGTACTCGCCGTCGAGATCACGGTAGTCGCGGAGCTCGACCCGGCAGCGGTCGCCGAGACCGGCCTCGCGGATGCGCCTGCGGGCACACTCCAGCTGGCGGGAGGACAGCGTGACGCCGGTGGCCTGCACGCCGTAATGTCGGGCGGCGCGCATCAGCAGCGCGCCCCAGCCGCAGCCGATGTCGAGCAGCCGGTCGCCCGGACGTAGCGCCAGCTTGCGCAGGATATGGTCGAGCTTGGCCTCCTGGGCCTCGTCCAGCGATGCGGATTCGCTGCGGTAATAGGCGCAGGAATAGACCATGCTGCGATCAAGGAACAGCGCGTAGAAATCGTTCGAGACGTTGTAGTGATACTCGATCGCGCGCCGGTCCCGCGCGCGGGAATGCCGGCGCCCGCGCGCGCGGCGCAGCGCCCGGTCGCCGGCGGCCTGGCGCGCCAGGCTTTCCCCGATCCGGAACACCTCGTGTATCGATCCTTCGACCTGGATGTCGCCCTCGACGAAGGCCTCGCCGAGCTTGTCGAGATCGGGATTGACCAGGTAGCGCAGCGCCGAAGGCCTGGACACCGAAATCGTCACTGTGGGGCTGGGCGACAAATCGACGCGGCGCCCGTTCCACAGCTGCAGACGCAGGGGCAGCTTCGCCTGGGCGGCGAGACGATCTACCATGCTGTCGAAGCGGCGTTGCAGGAGCATGGACACCTCCCGTAATCGATCCGCTGCGGCGCGCCGGCCGCAGAAAATCCGGTTGCGCCAGTCAGACTATCGCGATCGCGCCCTGTTGTGAACCCTCTGCCGCGATCAGTCCTTTTCCCCGGATGCCGTGCGCTGCAGAAAACAGGTAAAGGCGCTGGAAGCCGCGGCAACCAGCCAGAACATGAAGAAGCCGACCGAATACACCGCCGTCGGCGACCAGTGCACGGGTTCGCCGAGCATGTACAGCTCCTGCGGATCGATCAGCGTGAAAAACACGGCCTCGGCAATGCCGCCGACAATGAACGACGGCCACAGTATCCACATCAGTCGCTTGCCCATGTCGCTGCCGGCCGGGCTCAGCCCGGCCCCTCCCGCGTCTCGTCTTCCGCGATCTTCCTGCGGAAGAACAGGTAAAAAAAGACCCCGATGCCAATGATGACCACGATGGTCAGCAGGCTCATCAGGCCGAAATCCGAGCCGAACAGGAGTTTCCAGGCCACGGTTCCCTCCTATCGCGTGCCGTCGGGCCGCAGCGCGACCGCGCCGGTCGAAGGCACTGTCAGCGCGCCGCCGATACGCCAGCTCGACTGCATGTCCTCGAGCACCAGTATCCAGCGGCCGGCGCTCAGATCGGGTGCCACCCCCTCGTACTGGCCGGGGCCGCGCTGGCGCAGCAGCACCAGTCCGTCGCGTCCGGCGCGGGTCGGGTGAACGACGCGCAGCTGCAGCTGCGCAGGCAGGACCGCGCCCGCGGCCGCCTCCAGGCGCAGCGACACGCCGCGGGCATCGGGCGCAAGCCGCAACTCGCCGCGGTAACCGAGGCGGGCAGCCAGCGCGCCGCGCTCCAGCGTCTGGTTGATCTCCAGCCCCTGCTTGTAATAGTCATCGACCACCAGTCCGTCGCTGCTGACCACCGCGATCCAGATGGTCGCGATGCCGGCGACAATCACCGCGACCGGGCCCGCCATCAGCAGCCAGGGCCAGGGTTCGCGGTACCAGGGCAGCACTTGTTGCGTCGCGTTGTTCACGGTGCCCTCCTCAGCGGACATAGAAACGGGATTTTTCACGCGCACTCACTTCCGGCCTGTCGACATCGTTGATCAGAAAGGCAATCGGATGGGACCCCGGCGACAGCACGGACGGATCGGCACGCACCGAAACCGGAAATGCCCGGGTCGTGGCTGGCGGCACCTCGATCGGCTGCGGGATCATGACCTTCAGGCCGGGCAGGCCCTCGACATCGACAGTGTAGCGGCGCGCGACCTCGTCGGCATTGATGAACTGCAGGCGGTAGACGTTCTCGATCTGCCCGCCGGGCGCATCGCGCATCAGGCCGCCGCGGTCGCGCAGCACGTCCACCTTCAGCGGACTGCGCAGCAGCAGCCCGCCCATGAAGGCGGCGACCAGCACTCCGAGCAGGGCCGCGTACACCAGCACCCGCGGGCGGAACACATGGCGCCGGATCTCCGAATCCGGATACTTGCCGGCCATCGCATGCTCGGTCGAATAGCGGATCAGGCCGCGCGGGTAGCCCATCTTGTCCATGACCTGGTTGCAGCCATCGATGCAGGCCGCGCAGCCTATGCATTCGTACTGCAAGCCCTGGCGGATGTCGATTCCGGTCGGACACACCTGCACGCAGATGTTGCAGTCCACGCAGTCGCCCAGGCCCAGCGCCCCGGGGTCGGCCTTGCGGCCGCGGGCGCCGCGCGGATCGCCGCGCCGCGCGTCATAGGTGATGATCAGCGTGTCCGGATCGAACATCACCCCCTGGAAGCGCGCGTAGGGGCACATGTACTTGCACACCTGCTCGCGCATCCAGCCGGCGTTGCCGTAGGTCGCGAAAGCGTAGAAGAATATCCAGAAGGTCTCCCACGGCCCCAGCGTCCAGGCGGCGACCGAGGATGCGAGCGTGGTGATCGGCGTGAAATAGCCGACGAAGGTGAAGCCCGTCCACAGCGCGAGCGCGATCCACACGCCGTGCTTGAGCGCCTTGAGGCCGAACTTGCGCAGGCTCGCCGCCCCCCGGTCGAGCCGCATGCGCTGCACGTGGTCGCCCTCGATGCGGCGCTCGATCCACATGAACATCTCGGTGTAGACCGTCTGCGGGCAGGCGTAGCCGCACCACAGGCGCCCGGCGACCGCGGTGAACAGGAACAGCGAATAGGCGGAGATGATCAGCAGCACCGTCAGGAAAATGAAATCCTGCGGCCACAGCACCATGCCGAAAATATAGAACTTGCGCGACACCAGGTCGAACAGCACGGCCTGGCGGTCGTTCCAGGTGAGCCACGGCGTGCCGTAGAACACCAGCTGGGTCAGGACGACCAGCGCGACGCGCCACCACGCGAACCAGCCCGTGACGGCGCGCGGGTAGATCTTCCTGCGGACCTCGTAGAGCGAGGTTTCGACGTCCCCGGCGTCCGCCGCGGCCGCGGCACGCCCGTCCCGGACCATCTACTTCCCGCCCTGTCCCGAGATGCCCAGCACGTAGGCGGTCAGCAGATGGATCTTGCCCTCGTCGAGGAAGTCCTTGTGCGCCGGCATCTGGTTCATGCGGCCCTTGACGATGGTCTCGGTGATCGCCGCCTCGGTGCCGCCGTGCAGCCAGATGTCGTCGGTGAGGTTCGGCGCGCCGAGCTGCTGGTTGCCCTTGCCGTCGGCACCGTGGCAGGCGGCGCAGTTGGCGGCGAACTTGGCCTTGCCGCGCTGCGCGCGCAGGCCGTCGTGGGTGCGGCCGGCCAGCGCCAGCACCTGGTGGACGACATCGCGCACGTCCTCGCTGCCGCCAAGCGCGGCGGCCATCGGCGGCATCACCCCGCTGCGGCCGCCGACGATGGTCGCGCGGATCGCCTCCGGCGTGCCGCCGTAGAGCCAGTCGCCGTCGCGCAGGTTGGGGTAACCGCGCGAGCCGCCGGCGTCGGAGCCGTGGCACTGGGCGCAGTAGTTGAGGAACAGGCGCTGGCCGACCTCCCGCCCCTCGGCATCGGCCGCCACGGCGACGACGTCCTGCCTGAGGAAGCGATCGATGACCGGCCCGAAGGTCGCCGCCGCGCGCTTCTGCTCGTCCTGGTACTCGCCGGCGGAGGACCAGCCAAGGTAGCCGCCATAGGAGCCGAGTCCCGGATAGAGGATCAGGTAGACGAAGGAGAACACGATGGTGATGTAGAAGAGCCACATCCACCAGCGCGGCAGCGGATTGTTCAGTTCCTCCAGCCCGTCCCAGGCGTGTCCGGTGGTGCCGGGTTTTTCGCCCTTGGCGAGCTTCTGCGTCGACATCATCTTCAGCAGCACGCCGCAGGCCACGAGGCTCACCACCGTGATGATGGCGATATACAGGCTCCAGCCGTCATGCACGAAATCGCTCATTGCAACCCTCTCCCGTCGCGGACCGCCCGCTCCCCGGGCAGGTCGTCTTCCAGCGGCAGCCGCGCCGCCGCCTCGAAATCTTCGCGTCTGCCCCTGCTCCACGCCCACAGCACGATGCCGATGAACGCGATGAACAGGACGACGGTAATCACGGAACGCATCAGATTGACATCCATGTTCACCTCACATTGCGCAATACGGTGCCGAGGCCCTGCAGGTAGGCGATCAGCGCATCCATCTCTGTCTTGCCCTTGACGCTTTCCGCGGCCTTGGCGACGTCCTCGTCGGAGTACGGCACGCCCAGCCGGCGCAGGGCGCGCATCTTCGCCGGCAGCACCGCCGCATCGACGGGCGTGTCGGCAAGGAACTTGTACGCCGGCATGTTCGACTCCGGAACCAGGTCGCGCGGATTGATCAGGTGCACGCGATGCCAGTCGTCGGAATAGCGCCCGCCGACACGGGCGAGGTCGGGTCCGGTGCGCTTGCTGCCCCACAGGAACGGATAGTCGTAGACGAATTCGCCCGCCACCGAGTAGTGGCCGTAACGCTCGGTCTCGGCGCGGAACGGCCGGATCATCTGCGAATGGCAGTTGTAGCAGCCCTCGCGGATGTAGATATCGCGCCCCGACAGCTGCAGCGGCGTATACGGCTGCAGGCCGCTCACCGGCTGGGTCGTCGACTTCTGGAAGAACAGCGGCACGATCTCGACCAGGCCGCCGAAACTGATCGCGACGATGGTCAGCACGATCAGCAGGCCCAGGTTTTTTTCGATCATCGCATGGCCCGAATTGCCCATGTCTTCTCCTGAATAAAAAAACTGTTTATAATCAATAACTTACAGTATCAGGCATGAGCGCCGGCCACCGCCGGGATCGGCGCATCCACCGCCCGCCGCCCGGCCACGGTCCTGTAGACGTTCCAGGCCATGATCACCATGCCGGCGAAATAGAGCAGGCCGCCGAGGAGCCGCACCCCGTAGTAGGGGTAGGTCGCCTTGACCGATTCGACGAAGGCGTAGGTCAGCGTGCCGTCGGGATTGACCGCGCGCCACATCAGGCCCTGCATGACACCGGCGATCCACATCGCGGCGATGTAGAGCACGATCCCCACGGTCGCCACCCAGAAGTGCAGCGTCACCAGCTTCACGCTGTGCATCTCCGCGCGGCCGTACAGCCGCGGGATCATGTAATAGAGGCTGCCGATCGTCACCATGCCGACCCAGCCGAGCGCGCCGGAGTGCACGTGGCCGATGGTCCAGTCGGTGTAATGCGACAGCGCGTTGACGGTCTTGATCGACATCATCGGCCCCTCGAAGGTCGACATGCCGTAGAACGACAGCGACACCACGAGGAACTTGAGGATGGGGTCGGTGCGCAGCTTGTGCCAGGCACCCGACAGCGTCATGATGCCGTTGATCATGCCGCCCCAGGACGGCGCCAGCAGCACCAGCGAGAACAGCATGCCGATCGACTGCGCCCAGTCCGGC
>CAZHJU010000004.1:0-114674 GCA_964533495.1 uncultured Bordetella sp.
CCTGACGCCGAAGCAGATGAAGACGCTGATCACCCGCGCCGGGCCCGGCACCAAGGTGGTCTGCCTCGGCAACATCTCGCAGATCGACACGCCGTACCTGACCGAGGGCAGCTCGGGCCTGACCTACGTGGTGGACCGGATGAAGGGCTGGCCGCACGGCGGCCATGTCACGCTGATGCGCGGCGAGCGTTCGCGGCTAGCAGACCAGGCTGCGGAAGTGCTGTAGCCGTAACCTGCCGCCGGTTGCGGCGGCTCAGTAGTCCGGCCCGCCCCCGATGCCGCCGCCGGCGTAGTTCTCGAAGCGGGTGTGGCGGCCGAGGAAGGTCAGGTCGACCTTGCCGACGGGGCCGTTCCGCTGCTTGGCGACGATGATCTCGGCGATGCCCTTGCGCGGCGAATCCTGGTTGTAGACCTCGTCGCGGTAGATGAACAGAATCACGTCCGCGTCCTGCTCGATGGCGCCGGATTCGCGCAGGTCCGACATCATCGGGCGCTTGTCCTGGCGCGAATCGACGCCGCGGTTCAGCTGCGACAGCGCGATCACCGGAATCTTCAGCTCCTTGGCGATGCCCTTCAGCGACCGCGAGATTTCGGCGATCTCGGTGGCGCGGTTCTCGTCGCGCCCGCCGCCGGAGGTGCCCGACATCAGCTGCAGGTAGTCGACCACGATCAGCGACAGCCCGCCGCACTGGCGGTGCATGCGCCGCGCGCGCGAACGCACTTCGAGGCAGTTCAGCCCCGCGGTGTCGTCGATGTAGATCTGCGAGTCGTTGAGCTTGCCGACGGCGTCGACCAGCCGCGGCCAGTCTTCTTCCTTGAAGGTGCCGGTGCGCAGCTGGTGCTGGTCCACCCGACCCACCGAACCGATCATCCGCATCGCCAGTTGCGGCCCCGACATCTCCATGCTGAACACGGCCACCGCCTTCTTGCTGTCGAGCGCCGCGTTTTCGACCATGTTCATCGCCAGCGCGGTCTTGCCCATCGACGGCCGCCCGGCGATGACGATCAGCTCGCCCGGCTGCAGGCCGGAGGTCATGCGGTCGAGGTCGACGAAGCCGGTGGCGAGCCCGATCACGTCGTGCTTGTTCTCGCGGCTGTAGAGCATGTCGATGCGCTCGACGGTCTCGGTCAGCAGCGGATCGATCTTGGTGAAACCCTGCCGCGTCTTGGCGCCGGCCTCGGCGATCTGGAACACCCTGGCCTCGGCCTCGTCGATCAGCACATGGGCGTCCTTGCCGCTGGGACTGTAGGCCGAATCGGCGATGGCCGTGCCCACCGCGGCGAGGTTGCGCAGCACCGAGCGCTCGCGGACGATTTCGGCGTAGCGGCGGATGTTGGCCGCGCTGGGCGTGTTCAGCGCCAGCGAGGCGATGTAGGCCTGGCCGCCGGCCTCCGCGAGTTTGCCGCCGCGCTCCAGGTTTTCAGTGACGGTCAGCGAATCGGCGGGCCGGTTGAGTTCGATCAGTTGCGCGATGGCCCCGAAGATCGTGCGATGGTCGGCGCGGTAGAAATCGGCCTCGGTGACCACATCGGCGATGCGATCCCAGGCCGCGTTGTCGAGCAGCAGGCCGCCCAGCACCGATTGCTCCGCTTCCACGGAATGCGGCGGCGTGCGCACGGCTTCGAGCTGCGAGTCCCTGGCAATCGGCGTGACGAGTTGAACCATGATTGCGGATATATATAATTATTTGATTTTAAACAGATTTTTTAAAATCCGGGGCACTGCATGACCCGCAGGCGCGATTCAATGTAGCGAAAAAAAAGGGCTGTCGCCAGCCCTTTTTCAGTGATCCAAAAAACGCTTTGGATTCAGCGCTGATGCGCTCCGTTCAGGCCGTTTCGCCGAGCACCGACACGGTGATCGAGGCCACCACGTCGGCGTGCAGCGCCAGCTTGATCGGGTAATCCCCGATCATTTTCAGCGGGCCTTCCGGCATGCGGATCAGCGCCTTGGGCACGTCGAAGCCCTGCTTCTTCAGCGCTTCCGAGATGTCCGAGTTGGTCACCGAGCCGAAGAGCTTGCCGTCGACGCCGGCCTTCTGGGTGATCTGCAGCATCAGCCCTTCGAGCTTCGTCGCCTTGTCCTGCGTCTGCGCCAGCACTTCGGCATGCGCCTTTTCCAGCTCGGCGCGGCGCTTCTCGAATTCCGCCAGGTTGGCGGTCGTCGCGCGCTTGGCCTTGCCCTGCGGGATCAGGAAATTGCGGGCATAACCGTCCTTCACGCGGACCACGTCGCCCAGCGTGCCGAGGTTGATCACTTTCTCAAGAAGAATGACTTGCATGTCTGGCCTCTCAGTGCAGGTCGGTGTACGGCAGCAACGCCAGGAAGCGCGCGCGTTTCACCGCAATCGACAACTGGCGCTGGTAACGCGCCTTGGTGCCCGTGATGCGGGCCGGGATGATCCTGCCGTTCTCGTTGATGAAGTCCTTCAGCAGGTTGATGTCCTTGTAGTCCACCTGCTTGATGCCTTCCGCGGTGAACCGGCAGAACTTGCGGCGGCGGAACAGGGCGTTGCCCTTTTTCCGGCCGTCCTTCTTGCCTTTGCCAAACCTGCCTTTGCCGCCGCTGTTGCCGCCCATTCTTGCCATGTGCGCTTCCTTTCAGATCAATTCGATGTTCGTGACGTGCAGGACCACTTGCCTGCTCATGCGATGCTTGCGGTTCAGGAAACCCTGCGCTTCCACCCTGCTGCCTCCGCGGATCTTCGCGATGCTGGCTGCGAGATCGCCTATGGCCTTGGCCGGCATTTCGAATTCCACCTGCCTCGGGCTGCCCGCCTCGGTCTGCTGCGAAGCGTGGGCCAGGATGAAATCGACGACCGGAAGACCGGCGGGGGTGTGGCGCAGCGGTTCCATCGCGGCCAGTGTCGCTGTCAACCTGACCGTGTTTCCGCCCACCTTATTGCAGCCCGGTCAGGCCGCGCGCTCCGTTGCCGCGGGCGCCGCCGGCTTGGCGGCATCCTCGCCGCCGGCCGCGGCGGGCACCGGACGCGATTTCTCTTCCCGCATCATCGGCGACGGGCCGGTCACGGCCTCTTCCATGCTGACGGTCAGGTGGCGCAGCACCGCATCGTTGAATTTGAAGGCGTGCTCCAGCTCGACCAGCGTTTCATTGTCGCACTCGATGTTCATGAGCACGTAATGCGCCTTGTGCATTTTCTGGATCGGGTAGGTCAGCTGGCGGCGGCCCCAGTCTTCGAGGCGGTGAATCGCGCCCTTGCGGCCGGTGATCATCTGGCGATAGCGGTCGAGCATCGCCGGCACCTGCTCGCTTTGGTCCGGATGGACGATCAAAACGATCTCGTAATGTCGCATTCAAGTCTCCTTTTGGGCTGTTGGGCCGCCCGCGATGCGAGCGCGGTGCGGCAAGGAAGGTATGAACAACACGCGCGGCGGTCGCCGCGCGAAGGGCGGGATTATACCGGAACCGCCCGGCGGATCAAGGGCTTGGCAGCCCCGTCCGGTGTCAGTAGATGATCGCCAGGCCGGCGTTCAGGCGCTGGTCGCTGCTCTGGCGGGTGCCGTGATCCTTGAGGATTTGCGCCAGATCGACCCGCAGGCTGACGTTCTTGCCGAAGGACAGGCGCAGGCCGATGCCGGCGCTGGCGAGATGCTTGCCGGCCTGCTCTCCCGGCAGGGCATTGTTCCGGGACACGGCGCCGAAATCGTAGAAGCCGACCAGGCGGGTCCGCCATTTGTCGTCGAGGCCGATCCTGCCGGCAAAATTGGGCGTGTAGAGCTCCAGTTGCGCCGCATAACCGCGGTCGTTGGCGGCTTCGCGCGGCAGGTAACCGCGCACGGTATCGACGCCGCCAAGGCCGAACTGCTCGCCGGGAATCAGCGAATCCTCCGTGTACTGCGCCGTCAGCGCGACGCGCGCCTGCCACTCGTTGCGGAAGGCGTGCGCGAAGCTGGTGCCCGCGCGGAGGATCACGTAATTCTCGTTGGCATTGATGCGGGTGCGGCGGAAATCGGCCGCCGTGCCATCGTTGCCGCCGGGAATGTTGGCGGACAGCGCGGCATTGAAGGACCATTCGCTGGCGGTCATGCGCTTGACGCCGGCATATCCCACCGAAACCGGATGCACGGTGATGTCCGGCACGAAGCCGATGCCGCCCAGCGTCACGTTGTTCTTGTAGGCACGGTAGTCCAGGCCGGCGTAGGTCTTGTGCTCGATGTCGTCCCATTTCGGCAGGTAGTAGCTCCAGCGGCCGCCGAAGATGGTGCCGCTGCCGCTGACGGTGAACAGTCCGCCCACCGTGCCGGAATCGACGTCCGAATAGCCGGCAAAAAGGTCCAGCGAACTGTTCAGGTGGTAATAGGGAATGCGGTAGCCGAAACCGTAGATCGACACCTGGTCCAGCTTGTCGGGCGAGGTGATGTACTGCAGCGACAGCGTGTGATCGCGGTCGAACAGGTTCGTGTGCTGGAAACCGAGGCCCAGGCGGGTGTAACCGGTGTCCGAAGTGCCGCTGTCGTCCAGCGTGGCCACCAGCCGCCAGGGCCGGCTGTCGGTGACGCGGACATTGACGTCGACCACGCCTTCGTTGGCGCCGGAACGCAGCAGCACGCTGGTCTGCTTGACGGGATGTTCCGCGGTGATCTGCAGGTTGCGCGCGATCTCGCCGGAATTGGGCGTCTCGCCCTCCTTGACCGAGGGCAGCGCGCGGCGCACGTTCGCCTCGCTGAAATGCTCGTTGCCTTCGACCGTGACCTTGCCGATTTTCGGCTGGACGATGTTGAAGCGGACCACGCCGCGGGTGATGTCCTGCTCCGGCAGCGCCACCTGGATCACGCCGTAGCCGCGACGGCGGTACTCCCCTTCCAGCGCCTCCAGCGCGCGCTGCACGTCGCTGAAATCCTTGTTGCCGCCTGTGAACGGCGCCACCAGCCGCTGCACGAGTTCGGCACCGAGAATCGAATCGCCGGCCACGTCGAAACGCTTGATCTCGAACTTCGGCGCGGGGACCGCCGCGTCTTGGGCCATTGCGGGCAATGCGGCGGCCGCGGAAATCAGCAGGAAACAAAACAGGTGGCGCAATGATTTTTTATAAGTCATTGTTTTATATCACTTATTTTGAACTGCATCCCTGGTTCAGGCAGTAGCCGCTTTTCCGGTCACCATCCCCCGCGCATCAGCGACATGCCGCTTGCGCATTGAATTATCGCAGATTTTTCCGATTTTTCCACGATTTGTGAAGCATCCGGCATATCCGTCCCCCACAAAAAAACCCCGGCGGGAAGCCGGGGTTCCGGATCAGCAACAAACTGCCCTCAGCGGCAGATGGGCGCATCCTTCTTCTTCTCGTCGCCGATCTCCTCGAACACGTCCTTGTCCTTTTCCGGATCGGGCGGCTTGGTCGATTGACCCATGGCCACAATCAGCGCGTCCGTCGGAATGTTCAACGTCACCCCGCCGCCATAAGTAACCAGCAGGTTGGTGCCGAGAATCGCACCGCTGCCATCCGCGAAAAAGCCCGTGCCGCCACTAAAGAGAGCGCCTTCGGACACCACGCCCTCGACGCCGTTGACGAAATACCCGCCGCTGGTCAGCATCGGGAACGTCACATGGATGGTTGTCGGAGCGCCTGCTGCGACGGTGCCGCCGTTATTCATGTGTATGACGCCACCGACGGTCATGAATACATCCGGATTCCCCAGGATGGAACTGTCGCCATCCACGGTCACATTGCCGCCGGTGGCAATGTAGGCATTTCCGTAGCCTTCCACGGAACTGCCGTTCGTCAGACTGAGGCTGCCCGTCGCACCCACACTGGCAGTGGAGTCTGCGTCGACATAAGAGTTGTCGTCCAGGCTGATATTGGCACCGCCCAAGCCTACGGTGCCAGTACTGGAGATGCCCGCCCCATTGATCAGCGACACGTTCCCCGCCGCCGCGACAATCACGGATTTCATGCCCGGCGTATTGCCGCCGCCTACAGCGTTCAAGGTGTCGTAGTAATATGAAGAATCAAGGACGATATTGCCGCCGGCCACCATCAGAATACCGGCATCGCCACCGATATTGCCGTCGCCACCGTAAACCTGACCTTCGGCACCTTCGAACTGGATATTGCCGCCGGCAAGCAGGGTCAATCCCGCGGCACCACCCTGACCGGCAGCAGCGGATCCGCCATCGGCTGTCAGGATGCTGTTGCTGACCGTCAGCCCTCCACTCGCCGAAACCAGTACCAAGCCGCCACCGCCTGCAGTTCCGCCGTCGCCACCGTTGGCAAACACGTCTGCATAATTCTCGATCGTCGTTGCGCCCGCAGAACTGATGTTCACCGTGGCCATGCCACCCGTGCCGGCAACAGCTGTGTAAGGCCCTTCACCTCCATCTGCATGAACCCAGCCTCCGGAAATCTTCATGGCCCCGCTGGTGGATGCCAGACTGACCGAGGCATTTCCGCCGCTACCTGTAGCGCCGCCTTCACCGCCTTCGCCACCCCAGCCGCCCCGAGCTGAAACCTCGCCCATCACGTCCATGTTTCCACTGGATGTCAGTTGAACCACGCCATCGCCACCGCGACCACCCTGAACTGGGTCGCCATAATAGTAGTAGAAAGATCCGCCACCCCCCCCCTCTCCCCTAACCTGGCCACCACTTTGCCCACCATTCTCAACCGTTATGGCTCCCGCTGTCATCATGACCTTGCCATCACCGCCACGGCCCGCCGTGGCACCACCACCTTCACCACCTTCCGCATACCCGCCAGTGCCACCTTGCCCGACAACACCACCGTAGGCAGCTATGGTCAGCGTGCCTGCCGCATTCACGTCCACCACACCATTGCCGCCTTGCCCGCCATTCACTCCTGAATCGCCGTAACCGCCCATACCGCCATTCGCATTGACACTGCCATTGACCATGAGGCCACCGCCCGAAGTCAGGGTCACTGTCGCATTGCCGCCGTTGCCAGCAGGACTGAAATAACCGTACCCGCCTTCGCCGCCATCCGCAGTAATCGGTCCGATGCTGTTGATCTGCATCGAACTGCTTGAAGACAGAGTGATCGTGGCATTGCCGCCGGCCTGGCCTTCACCACCATCGCCACCGCGCGCATAAACAGGCCGGCTGACGGTCAACTGACCGCCGGTTACTGCAACATTGATCGACGCATCCAGTCCGTTGCCAGCATAGCTGTCGACGGTGATGCCGTTTGTGCCGCCCACCGACCCGATAACCAGATCGCCCGAGTTCTTGAAGGCGAAGGAACCCATCGCACCGCCGGCAAGTGTGCCGACACCGTTCGTCGCGTCCGCCAGCTTGACGGCGCCCATATCACTAAGAGCCAGCAGGCTGCTGGCCATGACAGGGGCGGACGAACTCTGGGTAATGTCACTGACAGCATGCAGATAAACATTTCCATTGGTGCTGACCGGCGCATTCAGCATAATGGAGCCCGGGTTTTGATTCGTCAAAACCGAAGCGGCAGGATCTGTAATGCCGTCCCAGCCCGCATTCAGCTTGACGTCACCGGTGCCAAGATTGGTGATGGCCTGATTGACCACCACATGCCGTTGAGCAGTCAGCGTCAGGCCGCTGTCGCTGTTCCATGACACCGCGTCATTCACGAGGATGTCGCCGTTACTGCCGCCGTAGGCGCCGCTTCCGTAAAAATAGTTGGGTCCGCCATAAGCCGCAGTCGAGATGACAACATCTGCGCTGTTCAGCAAGGAACTCAGGTTGGCGCCACTGATATCACCGCCATAACCTGCCGCAATGACAAAATCGTTGGGATCTATCAGCCAGGTACCCTTGACGCCCTGCGCCGCCGTCGTGTCAATGATTGCCGAATCGGCAATCTTCACCCGGTTCTTGCCCGAAGTTTCAATGAATCCGCCGTTACCGCTGACAGGAGCTGATGCTTTCAATGTGCCGTCAACATAAGTGTTGTTGTCGGCCAAAGCGATGATTTCACCACCGCCCTTGCCGCTGGCGTCGATCACGCTGGTCGAAGTCAGCGTGATGTCTTTTTTCGCTTTCAGCAGGATCCTGCCGCCTTCGGCAACCGCGCTGCTGGCGTTCAGCATGCCGCTGTTGTGGATCAGCCCGGCATAGATGCCGATGCGGCCCGCTTCGGCAGTGACGGTACCGAGGTTGCGCGCCTCGTTGTCCGGCGCGACGACCTCCACGCGCAGGTTTGGCGTGCCCGGATTGACCAGTTCGACGCTGTTGCCGGCCGCCAGCACCACTTCGCCGCCGGGGCTGGTGATGAGGCCATTGTTGGTGACGGCATTGCCGACCAGATAGACGCTGCCGCCGGTGATGCTGCCGTTGTTCACCACGCTGCCGGCGCCGGCACCATCGGTGAAACGCATGCGGTTGTTCAGGAAATCCTCATTGCTGAGGTTCAGCGTCGAGGCCACCAGGCCGGCGACGTTGATCTGGGATCCGGCGCCGAAGACGATGCCGTTGGGGTTGAGCAGGAACACCCGGCCGTTCGATTGCAGGGCGCCGAGAATGGCCGAGGGGTCCTGGCCGGTGACGCGGTTGAGCACGGCGGACAGCGCCGAGGGCTGGATGAAGCGGGTCAGTTCGCCGACGCTGATGGAGAACGAGCCCCAATTGATGATGGCATTGTGGCTGTTGGTGATGTTGAGGATGTTGCCGGCCTGCTGGAAGCTCGCCGTGCCGTGCACCACCGTCGGGTTCGTGGGGTTGGCCAATGCCCCGCCGCTAAAGCAGGCGGCGACGGCCAGGGCAATCACGGAAGGCTTGATGGAACGGGACCGCGAGGCTCCCGTCAGGACGTGTTCGCGCTGCAAACCGGATGTGTACATGGTGCCCCCCGTTTTCTCTGCGCCGCAAGAACCGGACATTCATCCGCGGATTGCGGCGATATTCCTGAATTCTAAGCGTTTATTGCGGGAATGCACCAGTAATTTTGCGCGCCCCGGCGGCGTCGTGACTTATCTCACGATTCGCGCGGTTGCAGGAAAATGACCGACCCCAATCTGCGGCCGGATGCCGCGGGACAGGCCCGGCTCAGGCCGGCCGCCGTTGCCGTCTCGCTTCCGCCAGGCAGATTCCGGCCGACACCGAGACGTTGAGGCTCTCGACGCTGCCGAGCATCGGAATCCGCGCCAGTTCGTCGCAGGTCTCGCGGGTCAGCCGGCGCAGTCCCCCGCCCTCGGCGCCCAGCACCCAGCCCAGCGGCCCGCCGAGCTTGATGTCGTACAGATCGCGTTCGGCATGCCCGTCCGCGCCGATCAGCCAGATGCCGCGGTCCTTCAGTTCGCGCATCGTGCGCGCGAGGTTGGTCACCATCAGGTAAGGCACGCTGTCCGCCGCGCCGCTCGCGACCTTGGCCACCGTGGCATTGAGGCCGACCGCGTGGTCCTTGGGCGCGAGCACCGCGTGCACGCCCATCGCGTCGGCCACCCGCAGGCAGGCGCCGAGATTGTGCGGGTCGGTGACGCCGTCGAGCAGCAGCAGCAGCGGCGGTTCAGCCAGCGCCTCCAGCACGTCCTCGACATGGGTCGGCATGCGCACCGGCTCGACTTTCGCCGCCACGCCCTGGTGACGGGCCTGTCCGGTCATGCCATCCAGCCGTTTCGTGTCCACCTGCATCACCCGCACGCCGCGCGATTGCGCCAGCGCCAGCAGGTCGCGCACGCGCTGGTCGCGGCGCGAGGCGTCGATGAAGATTTCGCGCACCGCCCCCTCGCGCTGGCGCAGGCGGCTGGTGACGGCATGGAAGCCGTGGATCAGTTGCAATTCGATCATTTATAAGTACTTGTTTTTAAACGATATTTTTAATTTCAGTATTCTACGCCAGCACAAAATCGATGCGGGCGCCGTCGAGGTCGACGCGGGCGATCTTGACCCGCAGCCGGTCGCCGAGCCGGTAGCGCTGCCGCGTATGTTCGCCCATCAGCTCGTGCCGGGCCGCGTCGTATTTGAAGTAGTCCTTGCCCAGATCCGAAATGTGCACCAGGCCTTCGACATAGACGTCGTCCAACGCGACGAAGGCGCCGAAGGCCGCCACGCCGGCCACGCTGCCCATGAACACCTCGCCGACGCGGTCGCGCATGTAGTAGCACTTGAGCCAGGCGGTGACGTCCCGCGTCGCCTCGTCGGCGCGGCGCTCGGTCATCGAGCACTGCGCGCCGAGCTGCGCCCAGTCGCCGGGTTCGTATTGCCTGCCTTCGAGCACCGCCTTGATCGCGCGGTGCACCAGCAGGTCGGGATAACGGCGGATCGGCGACGTGAAATGGGTGTAGGACTCGTAGGCCAGGCCGAAATGGCCGCTGTTCTTCGGCGTGTAGACCGCCTGCTTCAGCGAGCGCAGCATCACCGTCTGCAGCAGTTGCGCATCCGGCCGGTCCTTGACCTTCGCCAGCAGCCTGGCGTAATCCAGCGCGTGCGGCGTGTCCCCGCCCGACAGTTGCAGGCCGAAGCCCTTCAGGAAATCGCGCAGCGCGCCGAGTTTTTCCGGCGTCGGTCCTTCGTGCACCCGGTAGAGCATCGGATGGCGGTTTTTATGCAGGAAATCCGAGGCGCAGACGTTCGCCGCCAGCATGCACTCTTCGATCAGGCGGTGGGCGTCGTTGCGGATCACCGGCACGATGTTTTCGATCTTGCCCTTGTCGTTGAAGATCATCTGGGTTTCGATGGTCTCGAAATCGATCGCGCCGCGTTTCGAACGCGCCTTCGCCAGCAACTGGTAGAGCCGGTACAGCGCCTGCAGATGCGGCACCAACGCCCGGCGCCGCCGTGCCGGCGTGCCCCGCGCGTCCTCGAGGATGGCCGCGACTTCGGTATAGGTCAGGCGCGCATGCGAGCGCATGACCGCGGGGAAAAACCTGTAGCTCCTGATCGCACCGTGGCCGTCGATCTGCATGTCGCAGGCCATGGCCAGGCGCTCGACATCCGGATTGATCGAGCACAGGCCGTTGGACAGCGCCTCCGGCAGCATCGGGATCACCCGGCGCGGGAAGTACACCGAATTGCCGCGGTTGCGCGCCTCCCCGTCGAGCGCATCGCCCGCCTTCACGTAATGGCTGACGTCGGCGATCGCCACCACCAGCCGGAAACCGCCGCCGGCCGCCTCGCACCATACCGCGTCGTCGAAGTCCTTGGCGGTTTCGCCGTCGATGGTCACCAGCGGCAGGTCGCGCAGGTCGGTGCGTCCCTTGTGGTCGGCGCCGCGCACGGCTTTCGGCAGCTTCGCCGCCTGCGACTCGGCGTCCGGCGGGAAGATCCACGGCAGCGCGTGCTTGCGCAGCGCGATCTCGATCTCCATGCCCGGATCGGCATAGTTGCCCAGCACCTCGACCACCCGCGCCAGCGGCTGCGCATGGCGGCCGGGCTGCGAAATGATTTCGACGCTGACCACCTGCCCCGGCTTCGCCCTGCCCGCCTCGCCGGCGGGCACCACGAACTCCTGGCTGATGCGCT
Organism: uncultured Bordetella sp.; assembly: GCA_964533495.1. Lineage (GTDB taxonomy): Bacteria > Pseudomonadota > Gammaproteobacteria > Burkholderiales > SG8-41. The sequence goes on from CAZHJU010000004.1 coordinate 11,408, forward strand.
TGTCCTCAGCGGTGACGAAGGTCACGCCGTGTTCGACGCGCAGCCGCCCCACCAGGCGCTGCTGGCCGTGCTCCAGCACTTCGACGATCTTGCCTTCGGGCCGGCCGCGGCGGTCCATGCCGCTGATGCGCGCCATCACGCGGTCGCCGTGCAGCACCTTCTGCATTTCCCGCGGCCCGAGAAAAAGGTCGGGCCCGTCATCCTCGCGCTGCAGGAAACCGAAACCGTCCTTGTGGCCGATGACCCGGCCGCGGATCAGATCGAGCTTCTCGACGACGCAAAGATCGCCGCGCCGGTTGCGCATGATCTGGCCGTCGCGCTCCATCGCCGCGATGCGCCGCGCGAAGGCTTCCTGCTCGCGCCGGCGGACATCGAGTTCACGGAAGAGATCGCCCTCTTCCATCGGCACGCCGGCCTCGATCAGCACGTCGAGAATCAGTTCCCGGCTCGGCAGCGGATGTTCGTAGCGCTCCGCTTCGCGGGCGCCGTAGGGATCGGTGGCGCGGCGCGTAGACTTGCCGCCGGCCGCGGATTTTCTAGGTTTTTTCATTTGAAGAATATTCTTTCATGGGCTAGAATGCCGCCCTCATTGCCCAGATGGCGGAATTGGTAGACGCACCAGTTTCAGGTACTGGCGGGTAACACCGTGGAGGTTCGAGTCCTCTTCTGGGCACCAAAATGCAGCGATGAGTGCGGAGCGATGAACGATGAGCTTTGCCCTCATCGCTTTTTCTTTTTGGCGGTCTTGGCGCTGGCCACCAGCATCGCGGTCAGTTCATTCGCCTCGGCCATCAGCGGCGCGGCTGCGGCAGGCGTGATCAATCCGGATTCTGTCAGGAGCTCAAGCCAGTAGCCGGTTTCCTCGATTTCCTGCAACGCGCCTTCGATTTTACTGACAAAATCGGCAACGGATTTGGCGCGTCTCGCTTCGCGATATTGCGCGCCCACCGAAGTCCCGGAACGCAGAACCTGGCGCCCCAGCACCTGCCCCGGCATCCCCGCAGGCAACGTCGAGCACAGCCGGATGATCGCCAGCGCAAACCGGGTCGTGCGAACCTGCAACCCCGGATTGCGCTCATCACTCATCGCTCCGCGCTCATCGCTGTCAGTCAAAGGGATTGCGACGCACGATCGTGTGCTCACGGTCGGCCCCGGTCGACACGATGTCGATCGGCACGCCGCAGACTTCTTCCATGCGCTTGAGGTAGTTGCGCGCCGCCGCCGGCAGGTCGTCGAAGCGCGTCACGCCCACCGTGCTGTCCTGCCAGCCCGGCATCTCCTCGTACACCGGCTGGCACTCGGCCAGCAGTTCGGCGCCGAAGGGCAGAATGTCGCGGGCCACGCCGCTCATTTTGTAGCCGACGCCGATCTGCACGCTTTCCATGCCGTCGAGCACGTCGAGCTTGGTCACGCACAGCCCGGACACGCCGTTGATCTGGATCGAGCGTTTCAGCGCGGCGGCGTCGAACCAGCCGCAGCGCCGCGGCCGGCCGGTGGTCGCGCCGACTTCGTTGCCGCGGGTGGCGATCTGCCTGCCGATGTCGTCGTCGAGCTCTGTCGGAAACGGCCCCGAGCCGACGCGCGTGGTGTACGCCTTGGTGATCCCCAGCACGTAGTGCAGACTCTGCGGGCCGATGCCGGCGCCCGCTGCCGCCGCGCCGGCCACGCAGTTGCTGGACGTGACATAGGGATAGGTGCCGTGATCGACGTCGAGCAGCGTGCCCTGCGCGCCCTCGAACAGCAGGTTGTCGCCCGCCTGCTGCGCCTCAAACAGCAGCCGCGGCACGTCCGCCACCATCGGCTTGATGCGCTCGGCGAAGGCCATCGTGTCGTCCAGCGTTTTCTGGAACGGCACCGGCTCGGCCTTGAAATAATTCTTCAGCACGAAATTGTGGAAATCGAGCACTTCGCCGAGTTTCGCCGCGAAACGCTCGCGGTAGAACAGGTCCTGCAGGCGGATCGCCCGGCGCGCCACCTTGTCCTCGTAAGCCGGGCCGATGCCGCGGCCGGTGGTGCCGATCTTGCCGGCGCCCTTCGCCGCTTCCCGCGCGCGGTCCAGCGCCACGTGGTGCGGCAGGATCAGCGGGCAGGCCTCGCTGATTTTCAGCCGGCCGGCAACGTCGACGCTGGCCGCCTTCAGGGTGTCGATTTCCTCCAGCAGGGCCTCCGGCGAGATGACCACGCCGTTGCCGATGTAGCAGGCGACCTTGTCGCGCAGGATGCCCGAGGGAATCAGGTGCAGGACGGTCTTCCTGCCGTTGATCACCAGCGTATGCCCGGCGTTGTGCCCGCCCTGGAAACGCACCACGCCGCGGGCGCGGTCGGTCAGCCAGTCGACGATCTTGCCCTTGCCTTCGTCACCCCACTGGGTGCCGATCACCACCACGTTCCTGCTCATAGTCCTGTTGCCTTTTCCGACCTCTCCAATAAGGGAGGATCGTATAAATTTATGTTTAAAATTAAGTAGTTATAAAATATAGCTAATCTGTTTTCTGGATAATCCAGCGACCCTTGCGCAGCACCAGCCCGCGATCGCAGCCCAGCTCGGCACGATGGCGGGCGTGGCCGGGCAGATCCTCGATCACCACGATACCCCGGCCGCGCAAGGCCGCAATACGCTGCTGCAGCGCCCGGTCACCCGGCCGGTACGGCGCCAGAACCCGCGACATGCCGGACTTCCCGCCGCCCGCCGCCGCCAGTTCGCGCAGGTCCATGCTGAAACCGGTCGCCGGGCGCGCGCGGCCGAAGGCCTTGCCCACCTCGTCGTAGCGACCGCCCTGCGCCAGCGCGTTGGGCCGGGCATTGGCATAGGCCGCGAACACGACGCCGCTGTGATAGTGATAACCGCGCAGTTCGCCGAGGTCGAAGCTGCGGATCGGCACCAGGTCGGCGAACTGCCGCGACAGCGCCGACAGGTCGCGCAGGGCGGCGCGGATTTCGGGCAGTGCCGGCAGCACCCGGCGCGCGCGCGCCAGCACTTCCGGCCCGCCATAGAGTCCGGGCAAGGCGGCCAGCGCGTCACGGGTGACGCGGTCCAGTCCGCGCGCCAGCGCCGCGATGGCCGGCGCGTCCTTGGCCTGCATCGCCTGGAACAGCTCGGATTCCAGTTCCCGGCTCACCCGCGCGCGGCGCAGCAGGGCGCGGAACACGGCGACATGCCCGATATCCAGCGAGATTTCACGGACTCCGGCGAGGCGCAGGGCGCGCAGCATCAGGCGCTGCACTTCGACGTCGCTTTCGATGCCGCCATGACCGTAGATCTCGGCGCCGATCTGCAGCGGCTCGCGCGTGCGGTTAAGACCGCCCGGTCTGGTGCGCAGCACGCTTCCGGCGTAACAGAGCCGGGTCACGCCGCCGCGGTTGAGCAGATGCGCGTCGATGCGCGCCACCTGCGGCGTGATGTCCGCGCGCACGCCGAGCATCCGCCCCGACAACTGGTCCACCAGCTTGAAGGTCTGCAAATCCAGATCGTGCCCGGTGCCGGTCAGCAGCGAATCCACGTACTCGAGCAACGGCGGCATCACCAGTTCGTAGCCGTGGACTGCAAAATCATCCAGGATCAGCCGGCGCACGCGCTCGACCCGACGCGCTTCGTCGGGCAGGACATCCTCGATGTATTCAGGCAGCAGCCAGGTTCTCATGGCGTGGTCGTTCCGGGCGCGCTTCGGCGCAAAACGCGCATTATAGAAGTTTGGGAAATCAGTGCAGCGCAAAGTACAGCAGCGCCAGCCCGGCCAGCATCGAAGCCAGTCCGATGAAACGCAACTGGCCGTCGTTCAGTTCGATCAGCCGCCGGAAGGTGTCCCGCCAGGCTGCCGGCAGCAGGAACGGCAGCAGCCCTTCGATCACCAGCATCAGGGCCACTGCCGCGAGCAGGCTGTCAGCCATGAATGCGGTATCCACCGGCTGCGGCCAGCGGGCGGGCGACGCCCGGGATCATCTGCCGCCGGTTTTGCCGCCCGATTTCAGGTACTTGAAAAACTCCGAGTTGGGTTCCAGCACGAGGATGTCGTTCCGGCTCCTGAAACTGGCGCGGTAGGCCTCGAGGCTACGGTAGAAGGCATAGAACTCGGGATTGATTTCGTAGGCCTTTGCATAATTCGCCGCCGCCTTCGCGTCGCCCTCGCCCTTGATGCGCTGCGCATCGCGATAGGCTTCCGCGAGGATGATTTCACGCTGCCTGTCGGCATCGGCCCGGATCTTTTCCGATTCGGCGCCGCCGGTCGACCGCAGTTCGTTCGCCACCCGCTTGCGCTCGGCTTCCATCCGCCGATAGACCGATTCGCTGACTTCCTGCGGCAGGTCGACGCGCTTCAGGCGCACATCCAGCACCTCGACGCCGATCTTGACCGCGTCCTCGTTGGCCTTCTTGCGCATCAGGTCCATGATCTTGTCGCGCTCGCCGGACACCACATCGTGCACCGTGCGATTGCCGAATTCGGCGCGCAGGCCGTCGTTGATGGTCTGCAGCAGGCGGGTCTGCGCGCGCGATTCATCACCGCCCACCGAGGTGAAATAGTTGCGCACGTCGGTGATGCGCCATTTCACGAACAGGTCGACCAGCACGTTTTTCTTTTCCGAGGTCAGGAAACGCTCCGGCTCCGGCGTGTCGATGGTCAGGATGCGCACGTCGAAGAAGCGCACGTTGTCGAGCAGGGGCACCTTGAAGTACAGGCCCGGATCCTTCTTGATCGAAATCACCTCGCCCAGCCTGAACACGATGGCGTTCTGGCGCTGGTCGACGACGAACATCGACATCGCGAGAATCAGCACCAGGACCACGGCGCCGATCACGAAGCCTCCGAAATTCTGTTTCATGGACGCACCTCCCGGTCACGGCTGCGGAAGGCCTCGCGGCCGCGCACATTGCCTTCCGCCGGCGCGGTTTCCGGCGGCTTCACCATGGCCGACTCCCCGGCGCCGCCGGACTGCGACTGCATCAGCTTGTCCAGCGGCAGGTACAGCAGGTTGCCGCCGCTCTTCTGGTCGACCAGCACCTTGCTGGTGTTGCTCATGATCTGCTGCATGGCGTCGAGATAGAGTCGGTCGCGGGTCACCTGGGGCGCCTTGTTGTATTCGGCGACGATCTGGCGGAAGCGCGACGCATCGCCCTGGGACTGCTCGATCACCCGGCCGCGATAACCCTCGGCCTCCTGGATCAGCCGCGCGGCCATGCCTCGCGCGCGCGGAATCACGTCGTTGGCGTAGGCTTCACCCTCGTTCTTCTGGCGCTCGCGGTCCTGCCCCGCCTTCACCGCGTCGTCGAAGGCCGCCTGCACCTGCTCCGGCGGCTGCGCGTTCTGCATGGTCACCTTGCTGACGCTGATGCCGGTACCGTAGCGATCGAGGATTTCCTGCATCAGTTTCTGGGCGCGCGCGGCAACATCGGCGCGCCCCTCGAAAATCACGAAGTCCATGCTGTTGCGGCCGACGATTTCCCGGATCGCCGTTTCCGCGGCCTGCAGCACGGACTCGTCCGGGGACCGGTGATTGAACAGGTAGTCATTCGGGCTCTTCAGCACGTACTGGACGGCGAACTGCACATCGACGATGTTCTCGTCATCCGTCAGCATCAGCGCTTCCTTCAGCACCTTGCTCTTGACGTTGTTGCGATACCCCACTTCGACCGTGCGCACCTGCTTCACGTTGACCACTTCGGCCGATTCGATCGGGTACGGCAGGTGCCAGCGCGGCCCCGACTGCGTGGTTTCCACGAACTTGCCGAAACGCAGCACCACGCCTTCCTGACCCTCGTTGACGATGTAGAAGCCGCTGGCCAGCCAGACGACGACGACCAGGCCGGCCAGCAGGCCGGCACCGCCGCCGACCGCGCCCGGCGCAGGCCCGCCGCCTCCGGTGCCGCCGCCGTCACTGCCTCCGCCCTTGCCGCCCAGCAGCCGGTTCAGCCTGCGGTTGAGATTGCGCCAGATCTCGTCCAGATCGGGCGGCCCCTGGTTGCCGCCGCCCGGGCGGCGTCCCCATTGCGGGTCGTTGAGGGACAGCAGCGGCGCCAGCATTCTGGCCAGGCCGTTCTTCAGGCGTTCACGGAAGCTCGGAGAGATTTCAGTCATTGGATCGGGCAGGATCAGGCGGCTTCAGGTTGACCCGGACGCGCTGCGTCCAGTGCGTGTTCACCGATGGCGGCGCGCAGCAGGTCGATTCCGTCACCTGTCAGCGCACTCAACCAGAGGCGCGAAATTCTAGCATATTCATCCCTCTCGACCCGGGGCGGCAGCGCAGTGCGGTCGATCTTGTTGAAGACCATGATCTGCGGAACGCGGTCCGCGCCGATCTCCGCCAAAACGCCGTTGACCGCGGCGATCTGCGCGTCGCGGTCGGGACTGCCCGCGTCCACGACATGCAGCAGCAGATCCGCATGCACGGTCTCCTCCAGCGTCGCGCGGAACGCGTCGACGAGGGTATGCGGCAGGTGGCGGATGAAGCCGACGGTATCGGAGATCACCACCGACGCCTTTTCGATGCCGCCCAGGCGGCGGGTCGTGGTGTCCAGGGTTGCAAACAACTGATCCGCGGCATAGGCGTCGGCGCGGGTCAGGCGGTTGAACAGGGTCGATTTGCCGGCATTGGTATAGCCGACCAGCGAGACCGAGAACACGTGGGCGCGCGAGCGCGAACGCCGCTGGGTCGCATGCTGGGCACGCACCCGCGCCAGTTTTTCCCTGAGTACCTTGACCCGCTTGCCCAGCAGCCGGCGGTCGGTTTCCAACTGCGTCTCGCCTGGACCGCGCATGCCGATGCCGCCGCGCTGCCGCTCGAGGTGGGTCCAGCCGCGGACCAGCCGCGTCGACAGGTGTTCGAGCTGCGCCAGTTCGACCTGCAGCTTGCCCTCATGGCTGCGCGCGCGCTGGGCAAAAATGTCGAGGATCAGGCTGGTGCGGTCGATGACGCGGCAGGCCAGTTTCCGCTCCAGGTTGCGTTCCTGGATCGGGCTCAGCGCGTGGTTGAAAATGACCACCGGGGCGCTGTTTTCCCGGGCCACATCGGCGATTTCGTCGACCTTGCCCTTGCCGGCAAAAAGCGCGGGGTCCGGCCGGTCGCGGCGCCCGCGCACCACGGCCACCACCGCAACGCCGGCGCTGCGCGCCAGCAACTGCAATTCCTCGAGGCTTTCGGCATAGTCCGGATCGCCCAGATCGAGCGCGACGAGCACGGCCGAGGTGCCACTACCCGGACGCTCAAGCATTAAAAATAATCAATAAAATCAATTACTTATCTTGCTTGTCGTCAGCCTGCAGGCTGACCGCGCGTGCCGGCACCACGGTCGAGATGGCGTGTTTGTAGACCATCTGGGTCACGGTGTTCTTGAGCAGCACCACGTACTGGTCGAAGGAGTCGACCTGGCCCTGCAGTTTGATGCCGTTGACGAGGTAAATCGAGACGGGAATGTGTTCCTTGCGCAGCGCGTTCAGGAACGGGTCTTGTAGCAGCTGCCCTTTATTGCTCATGGCACCCTCTGGGTTGTAGTTATTGGAGAAGTCACTTTAGCCTAATTTTCTTCGTCTGGCCATAGAGTTAGCTGCGTTTTGCGTCACCCCTGGCATACGGGTTGCGGCCGCTCTTGAACTCCACCCGCAGCGGCGTACCCGCCAGTTTGAACGCATCCCGGAAGAATCGTTCCAGGTAACGGCGGTAGGTATCCGGCACCCGCTCCAGCGCCGTGCCGTGGACGATGATCCGCGGCGGATTGTGTCCGCCCTGGTGGGCATAACGCAGCTTGGGCCTGACCATGCCGGCGCGCGGCGGCTGTTGCTGCTGGACCGCCATCTGCAAGGCGCGGGTCAACCGCGGCGTCGGCAGGCTGGACATGGCCGCGGCATAGGCGGCATCCGCCGACCGCAGCACGGCGCCGACGCCCTGTCCCTGCAGCGCCGAGATGAAATGAAATCGCGCAAAGTTGAGGAAGCCGAGCTTGCGCGCGCCGTCCCGCTTGACCTGCTCGCGCCGTGTTTCGTCCAGCCCTTCCCATTTGTTGACCGCCACCACCAGCGCGCGGCCGGCGTCCAGGATGAATCCGGCGATATGCGCGTCCTGCTCGGAAATCTCCTGCCGCGCATCGAGCACCAGGATGACGACATTGGCATCGGTGATCGACTGCAGCGTCTTGACCACGGAAAACTTCTCCGCGGCTTCATCGACGCGGCCGCGCCTGCGCATCCCCGCGGTGTCGATCAGCGTGTAACGTTTTCCGGCGCGCTCGAAATCGATGTAGATCGAGTCCCGGGTGGTGCCCGGCTGGTCGAACACGACCACGCGCTCCTCGCCCAGCAGGGCATTGACCAGCGTGGACTTGCCGACGTTGGGACGGCCGACGATCGCGATTTTCGGGTGCTTCTCCGCAGCACCGGACTCGCGTTCGGGCTCCGGAAAATCCGCAAGCACCAGTTCCATCAGGTCGCTGACGTGTTCGCCATGCTCCGCGGATATGGCCAGCGGTTCCCCCAGGCCCAGCGCATGGAAATCGGCGGTGACCGCCGCTCTTGCCATGCCTTCCGCCTTGTTCACCACCAGCCAGATCCTGCGCCCGCTGCGCCGCAGTTCGGCGCCGATTTCGCGGTCCTGCGCGGCTAGCCCGGCGCGCGCATCCACCACGAACAGCACGGCATCGGCCTCGTCCACCGCCTGCCGCGCCTGCCGCGCCATTTCCTCGTAAATGCTGCCCTTCGACACCGCCTCCAGGCCGCCGGTATCGACCACCAGGTACGGCTTGCCGCCGACCTTGCCTTCGCCGTAGTGGCGGTCGCGGGTGATCCCCGGCGCATCAGCGACGATGGCATCACGGCTGCGGGTCAGCCGGTTGAACAGGGTCGATTTGCCGACGTTGGGACGGCCGACGATGACCACGGTGGGTTTCATGGGAATGCCGGCGCGCCGCGGCCGTTCAGCCGCGGCGCATCCTCATTGAAGATTGATGGCGTAAACCCCGCCATTGCGGGTCTGTACCAGGAAGGTCGACAGGTCCAGTGCGACCGGCGGCACGCGAATGGCGCTGCCATCCGTGGCCACGCGCGCGACGAAGGCACCATCCTCGCGCGACATCACGTGCACATAACCCTCGAAATCGCCGACGACGACATAGCGTCCCAAGGCCAGCGGCGCGGTGGCCCAGCGGCCGCGCAGCTTGTCCTGTTTCCACAAGCTGGCACCGCGATTGCGGTCCAGTGCCTGGATCGCGTCCTGGTCGTCCGTGACATAGACATTGCGGGCATCCAGCCCCATGCCGGCGACACTCGAGGCATCCCGCGCCCACAGGGTTTCGCCGCGCTGGGCATCGAAACAGGCGACGCGTCCCTGGTAGGCCACGGCGCAGATCTGTGCGCCTTCGAGCACCGGGGAACTCGTCACATCCGTCACGCGATCCAGCTCGGTGGCGCCTTTGGGCAGTGCCACGACCGATTCCCAGCCGACATTGCCGGTCGCCAGCGCGATGGCCACCAGCCGCCCTCCGGGAAACCCCGCAAAAACGCCTCCGCGATTCACCAGCACTCCGACATGGCTGCGCACCGCCAGAGGCGGCAGGGCGCGCTGGTAAACCCAGCGCTGTTTGCCGTCAGCCGCATTCAAGCCATAGATGCGGCCATCGCCGGTGCGGGCCACCACGATGCCGTCCGCTCCTGCCGGCGGTGCCAGCACCTCCCCCGACAATTGTGTCTTCCAGGCCGGCTTTCCCGAAGGGTCGAAAGCGAGCACCTCGCCCTTGGCCGTGCCGGCAAGTATCAACCCGGCACCGAAACCGACTCCTCCGGACAGCGGCGTGCCCGCCTCGAAACGTCCCTGGCCACCGCCGGAATTCGCCGTAAATCCGGCGATCTGCCCGGCGGCGCCCGCGGTATATACCGTGTTGCCGCTTACCGCCGGATAGAACACGCCGCGTTCGGCGGACCCGACATTGCCCTGCCAGATGATGCGCGCGGTGGCCGCCGGGGTAAAAGCCGTCAGCGCGGCCGCCTTCTGCTTGGGAGTGCTGCCAAACCAGCTGTCGTACGCATTCGATACGGTCTGACACCCCGACAGGAGCGCCAGCGCGGCGGCGGCAAGCCAGCAGCGCATCACCTGGCTCCGCCGACGGCGTCGAGCTTGAGCTGGATGATCTGGCGCATCGGACTGCCCGCATCGCTGCGATCGAGCGCCAACTGATAGGCCGCGCGCGCTTCTTCGCGTTTTCCCTGGGTAAACAGCAAATCGCCTTTCAGGTCCGCATACAGTCCGGCAAAGCTGTCCGCATGCTTGGATTCCAGCAGTTTCAGCGCCTCGTCGGCCTTTTTCTCGTCGAGCAATATCCGCGCCAGGCGCAGGCGGGCCACGTCACGCGCCTCCTCCTCCCTGCCCTTGTCGACTACCCATTGCAATCGCGTTTTGGCCGAATCCAGATCACCGGTGTCAAAATCGCTTTTTGCCGCGGAAAGCGCGGCCAGTGTGGCATATGCGGTGGAGCCGTAACGGTTGATGATTTCAGCGCCGATGTCGCGGACCTTCTTGTGGTCGCTTGCGCGTTCAGCCTCCTGCTGTTGTGCGAACAGCGTGACCGCGGCGGCCGCCTGGGAACCCTGATAGTAGTGCCAGCCCCGGATGCCGCCGACCGCCAGCAGGCTGCCGACGACCGTGACCACGACCAGCCGGCCGTACTGCGACCACCAAGACTTCATTGCAGCCAGTTGTTCCTGCTCTTCCAGATCCAAAGCCATAGTTTTTACCTTGATTTGATCAATTCACATGCCGCCTGCGGCGTAATCTTCACCTGCGCCTGCCCCGGCCCGTTGCGCAGGGGCTTTACCGACACCATACGAGCCAGCGCTTCATCATCCCCCACGATCACTGCATACAACGCGCCGCTGGCATCGGCTTTTTTCATCTGCGACTTGAAGCTGCCGCCGCCGCAATGCAGTATCGCCGCCAGTCCGGCATCGCGCAGGATTTCAGCAACGGCCTCTCCCCAAGGGAGCGCGGCGTCGCCCTGTCGTATCACATAGGCGTCCGGGACCGGCTCCCGCACGCCCGCATCGCGTTCCGCCAGCAGCGCCAGCAGCCGCTCGACTCCCATTGCAAAGCCGCAGGCAGGTGCCGGTTTGCCGCCGATCTGCCCGATCAGGCCGTCGTAACGGCCGCCGGCGCAAACCGTGCCCTGGGCACCGAGACGGTCGGTAACCCATTCGAATACGGTGCCATTGTAATAGTCCAGCCCCCTGACCAGCCGGGGATTGATGCTGAAGGGAATGCCCGCCGCGCGCAATGAACCCTGGAGTGCCGAAAATGCCGAGGCCGAAACCTCATCAAGATCGTCCGCCAGCCTCGGCGCCCCGGCAATCAGGTCCTGCATCGCCGGATTCTTGCTGTCCAGCACGCGCAGCGGATTGCTGTGCATGCGACGGCGCGCGTCTTCGTCGAGCTCGCCCGCATGCCGCTCGAGATATGCGACGAGCCTGGAACGGTAAGCCGCGCGCGCCTCGGTGGAGCCCAGGGAATTCAGTTCGAGCCGGATTCCGTCCAGTCCGAGAACGCGCCACAACCGCGCGCACATCACGACATGTTCGGCATCGATGTCGGGACCCGCGAAGCCCAGCGCCTCGACGCCGACCTGGTGAAACTGGCGGTAACGTCCCTTCTGCGGACGTTCGTGGCGGAACATCGGTCCCCAGTACCACAGGCGCTGCGGCCCCGGGTACAGCAGGTTGTGCTCTATCGCGGCGCGCACGCAGGATGCAGTTCCCTCCGGGCGCAGCGTCAACTGCTCCCCGTTCAGTTCGTCGGTGAAGGTGTACATCTCCTTCTCGACGATGTCCGTCACCTCGCCGATCGAGCGCACGAACAGCTCCGTGCGCTCGAGTATCGGCATGCGGATGGCCTGGTAGCCGTAGCTTCGCACCCAGTCCCTTACCGTATCCTCGAAAAATGCCCAGTGATGCGCTTCGGCCGGAAGCACATCGTTCATCCCGCGGACGCCCTGCACCGTTTTTGTCATGTTCCCGGCGGCTCCGTCGATCAGCGGGCGTCGCCGGCGGCGGCTGGCGCCGGCGCGGATCCGTCCTGCTGCGCGCCGTAATGGCTGCGCACATACTCGTCGACAATCCGCTGGAATTCCTCCGCGATATTGCCGCCCTTGAGCGTCACCGTTTTCACGCCGTCGACGAATACCGGCGCCACCGGAGTTTCGCCGGAACCCGGAAGGCTGATGCCGATGTTGGCCTGCTTGCTCTCGCCCGGGCCGTTGACCACGCAACCCATCACCGCGACGTGCATGTTTTCCACGCCGGGATAACGTCCGCGCCATTCCGGCATCTGCGCCCGCAGATAGCCCTGTATCCGGTCCGCAAGTTCCTGGAATACCGTGCTGGTGGTCCGCCCGCAGCCGGGACAGGCGATCACCAGCGGCGTGAACGAACGCAGGCCCATGGTCTGGAGAATTTCCTGCGCGACGATCACTTCGCGAGTCCGGTCGCCGCCGGGTTCGGGGGTCAGGGACACGCGGATGGTATCGCCGATGCCTTCCTGCAGCAGCACGGACATCGCCGCGGTGGAGGCCACGATGCCTTTCGAGCCCATTCCGGCCTCGGTCAGCCCGAGGTGCAGCGGATAATCGCAGCGCGAGGCAAGATCGCGGTACACCGCGATCAGGTCCTGCACGCCACTCACCTTGCAGGACAGGACGATGCGGTCATGCTCCAGTCCCAGCGATTCCCCCTGCCGCGCGCTCTCCAGCGCCGAGGTGACCAGCGCCTCGCGCATCACCACGCCGGCGTCCCTGGGTTTTTCCAGGCGCCCGTTCTCGTCCATCAGCCGCGCCAGCAGTTCCTGGTCGAGGCTGCCCCAGTTGACGCCGATGCGCACCGGCTTGCCGTATCGGCATGCGAACTCGATCATGGTCGCGAACTGCTCGTCACGTTTCGCGCCCTTCCCGACATTGCCCGGATTGATGCGCAGTTTCGCCAATGCTTCCGCGCAGGCTGGGTGCTGGGTGAGCAGCCGGTGGCCGTTGAAATGGAAATCGCCGACCAGCGGCACCGTGACCCCGCGGCGATCAAGCTGCTCGCGAATCGCCGGCACCGCCGCAGCGGCTTCCGCATTGTTGACCGTGATCCTCACCAGTTCCGAACCGGCCCTCGCCAGCGCGGCCACCTGCGCCACCGTGGCGGCGACATCGGCGGTGTCGGTATTGGTCATCGACTGCACGACGATGGGCGCATCCGCGCCGACCATCACGCCATCGACCGCGACCCTGGTGCTGCGGCGCCGGACTTCCGGTCCGTGCCTGGGAAAACACTCCATCGCCTATTCCAGTGTGAAACGCGCGACTTCGACGCGCGTATGCGGTGCGAGATCGAAAGGAGCGCCGTTGTAGGTCAGACGCACATCCCTGGCGTTGCCGATGACGACACGGAGCGGTGGACGCCCGGTCACCCGCTGCTCGCTGCCTCCGGGATTGAGCTGCGAGAACAGCACGCGTTCGTTGCGGTCGCGCACCTCCACCCAGGAATCCGCAGCAAAGGCGAAATGCGCCTCCGCCATGCCGGCAGCCTGCCGGACCGGCGCTTCCGGATTTTCCGTCACTGGCGGCGTCTGCGGCACCGCCTCGGCTGACGCGACCGGCGGGCCGCCCTCAACCGCAACGGCGGGAACCGCGGAGACCGCGGGAACCGCATCGGACACGGATGCCGGCTGAAGATCCGGAACAGCCACAGGCTGGGTCACGGACACCGTGACGGCAGGCGGCGGAGCATAAAACAGCTCATAAACCACGATGGTTCCCACCAAAACCGCGAGCCCGGCCGCGTAGGGCAGCCAGTTTCCGGACTTGCCGGCCGGGAAGGGAATGTCGCGGGAAACCGGGATCGCCGTGCTGGCCGGCATCGGTGCATGCGGCAGGTCGACGGAGTCCGCCAGTTTTTCGGGAACCAGCTCAAGCAGGCGTGCATAATTCCGGACAAAACCGCGCACGAACACCGGACCGGGCAGCCGGTCGTAATCATCGGCCTCAAGGGCTTCAACCTGGGAAGCCGAAAGCTTCAACTGCGCGGCAACCTCCGCCACGGTCATCCCTTTTGCCGCGCGGGCATCCGCCAGCGCCCGGCCCGGACGCTGCGCCGCCGTCGCGGGAGCCGCCTTATCTGCCGCTTCGGCTTCGCTCATTCAAACCGGCCAGCCTTCAGGGCCACCGCCTCCCTGGATTCGGGGAAGTTCTTCCGCAACTGCTGCGCATAACTCGCCTCGGCCAGCGTGTTGCCCAGCTTGCGCTCAACCCGCAACCCGAGCCAGAGAATTTCCGCGTTGGCGGACGTCACCTGGGACAGCCGGCGCAGATAGCCCTGTGCCGCGGCGTAATTGCTGGACAGGAAAGACAGCTCGGCCAGCTGGTAAAGGGCCTGCGGCTGGTTTGGGCGCACGCTCACGGCACGCTGGAAAAAATCCTGCGCCGCGACATTGTCGCTGCGCCGGCGCGCGCAAACGCCGGCATTGACCAGCGAACGCTCGGGCACCAGGTACAGGGGATTCTGCACCGCCGCGAGAAGATACTTGATGCCCTCCTCCTCGCGCCTGTTCTGACACAGGTACATGCCGTAATTGTTGTTGGCATCCGGATCGGCGGGACTCAGGCGCAGGGCACGGTTGAAGTGTTCCTCTGCGCGGCGGTCATCCTTGAGCGCGGCGTAGATCAGTCCCGCGACGTTGTGCGCCGTGTGATAACCCGGATCGGCCTGCAGCGCCGTGGTGATTGATTCGAGCGCCACGCCCAGGTTGCCCATCTCGAAATAACCCGCGGCAAGTTCGGTATGGATGCGCGCGCGGTTCCGCGCGCTGCTTTCGTTGCCGGTGGTGTCCATGGTCGGCTGGACACCCTCGTCGGGTGTGTTGGCCGTTCCCGCGCATCCCGACACCAGGACCGCCACGGAAAACCAGGCTGCCACGCTTGCCATGTGCCATCGCTGTCTCATGCGCGTTTTTCCTCCATGCGGCGCATCACGCGCCTGGTCTTGTCCTGCACCCTGCCCGCCAGCTGCCCGCAGGCTGCATCGATGGTATCGCCACGCGTCCTGCGCACCGTCACGGTCAGGCCCGCCTGCAGCAACACGTCGCGGAATGCGGACACGGCGGAGCCGCCCGAGCGACCGTAACCGGAATCCGGGAACGGGTTGAACGGAATCAGGTTGATCTTGCAGGGCACCGTTTTCACCGTCCTGGCCAGTTCCCGCGCCAGTTCGACGCCGTCATTGACGTCTTCGAGCATCACGTATTCGAAAGTCACGAAATCCCGCGGCGCCTTCTCGATGTATCGCACGCAGGCCGCAAGCAACTCGCGGATCGGGTACTTGCGGTTGATCGGGACCAGTTGGTCGCGCAGCGCGTCGTTCGGCGCGTGCAGCGAGACCGCCAGCGCCACCGGACAGGCTTCCCGCAACCGGTCGATTGCCGGCACCAGTCCCGATGTCGACAAGGTCAGGCGGCGCCGCGAAATCCCGTAGGCATGATCGTCGAGCATCAGCTGCATTGCCGAAACCACATTGTCGAAATTGGCCAGCGGCTCTCCCATGCCCATCATGACCACATTGGTTATCGGGCGTTCAATGCCGAGGTCGGTCGACAGACTCCGGCTGACGTGCCACAACTGGCCGACAATCTCGGCCACCGTCAGGTTGCGATTGAAGCCCTGCCGGCCGGTGGAACAGAACGAGCATTCAAGAGCGCAACCCGCCTGGGACGAAACGCACAGGGTGCCCCGGTAGCGGCGCCCGCCGGATTCGCCGCCCGCGCCGTCATCGTCGGGATCGCCCTCGGGAATGTAAACCGATTCGATCGCGTTGCCGGTTCCGACATCGAACAGCCATTTGCGCGTACCGTCCGGAGCCGTGGTGTCGCGCAAGACCTGCGGGGCCGACACGACCGCGGAAGCCCCCATGCGTTCGCGAAACCCCCGCGACACATCGGTCATTGCATCGAAATCGCTGACCCCTGCCTGATGCATCCAGCGCATCATCTGCCGGGCACGGAAGGGTTTTTCGCCCATGTCCGCGCACAGGGCCTCGAACTGGCCCCGGTTCAGCCCCAGCAGGTTCAGCGACATGGCACTCCCGAGCCCTCTCCCTCAGCGCGAGTGGATATCGAGCGCGGGGAAAAAATAGGCGACTTCGGTCGCCGCGTTCTCGGCGGAATCGGAGCCGTGCACCGCATTGGCATCGATGCTGTCGGCGAAGTCGGCCCGGATCGTGCCCTTGGCCGCCTTCTTGGGGTCCGTGGCGCCCATCAGGTCGCGGTTTTTCTGGACCGCGCCTTCACCCTCCAGCACCTGGATCATCACCGGCCCCGACACCATGAAATCGACCAGCTCGCCGAAAAACGGGCGCTCCTTGTGCACCGCATAAAAACCTTCCGCCTGGGCACGCGACAAGCGGGTCATGCGGGCAGCCACGACGCGCAGGCCGGCCTGCTCGAAACGTGCATAAATCTGCCCGATCACGTTCTTGGCGACCGCATCGGGTTTGATGATGGAAAGCGTGCGTTCGACTGCCATGAAAATCCCCTGATTCCGGAGTTTGAAATAACCGGGGATTTTAGCACGGTAACATGTTGAATAACAGAGATTTCCGGGCAAAAACCGGTGCCGGAATCCACATCCGGCACCGGCCCGGGTCACGCTGCGGCCTGCCTGAACCGCAGGCGCTGCCAGACATAAATCGGCAAGCCGACGGCCAGGCCGATGAAATCGCTCGCGGTGCCCGGATGCAGCAGCCCCAGTGCCGCGAAAAACAGGATCACCCGCAGAGGCATCGCCAGCCGTCCGCCAAACCATCCCTCGGTGGATCCGGCTAAGAACCAGACTCCGATGGCGCCGGAGACAAAAGCCTGCAGGATGCCCTGCCATGGTCCCTGCATCAGCAGCACCGGCGAAAAGAAGAACATGAACGGCACTAGGAAAGTCGCCAGCCCCATCTTCAGCGCCGTCCACGAGGTTTTCCAGGGATCCGCGTTGCACATGCCGGCCGCCGCAAAAGAAGCCAGCGCCACGGGCGGCGTAATGGATGAAATCACCGCAAAATAGAACACGAACATGTGCGCGACGAGCACGGGCACGCCGATTTTCGACAGGCCGGGCGCAATGACCGCGGCGGCAATCGCATAGGCGGCGGTGGTCGGCATGCCCATGCCGAGAACCAGCGCCACCACCGCGGCGAACAGCATCGCAACGAGCTGGCTTGCACCTGCGATGCCGAGAATCAGTTCCGAAAACCTGCCACCGATGCCCGTCAGCGCAATCACGCCGACGATGATTCCGGCGCAGGCACAGACCGCCACCAGTTGCACGGTATCCCGCGCAGCCAGATTGAGGGCTTCCAGCGTGCGCCGCCATCCGAACAATATGGCCGGAATCAGGATTACCAGTATGCTCAGCGACCAGGTCGCGATGTCGCCAAACGACCGGACCAAGGGCACCAGATATTGCAATGCCGCATACAGAAAAGCGCCGCCCGCGACCAGCGCCGCGATGCGCATCAGCAATGCCGTAAACACCATGGTTACCGACCGCGGATCCATCGAGGCATCCCCGGTGCCGATATCCCTGAACATGCGGGAAAGCCATCCCGCAATCAATGCCGCGACGATGCCCAGGCCGCCGGCACGAAACGGCGAATACCCTTCGAGCAGGGCCCAGACGAAAACGATCAGCGGAGAGAACATGTACAACCGCGTCATCATCAACTTCACCGGCGGCAGTTCGTCCCGTGACACCCCTCTCAGCCCCAGGCGTATGGCATGCAGGTCCACGTGTATCCAGCAGGCGATGTAAAACAGCAGCGCGGGAATCACCGCGGCCAGGGCGATCTGCCCATAGGGAATGCCGGTAATCTCCGCCATCAGGAAGGCCCCCGCCCCGAGCACCGGCGGCGTGATTTGGCCGCCGGTCGAGGATGTCGCCTCGATGGCTGCCGCAGTGGAGCGGTCGTAACCGACCTTGCGCATCATCGGAATCGTCACCATGCCGGACGCAACGACGTTGGCCACCGCCGAACCCGAGATCGAGCCGAACATGATGCCCGAAGCCACCGCCGCCTTGGCCGGCCCTCCGCGCGCCCATCCGAACAGCGCATTGCACAGGTCGTTGATGTAATCCCCCACCTTCGATATTTGCAGAAATGCGGCAAAGGTCACGAACAGGATGATGTAGGACGACGAGACTTGTGTCGTCACTCCAAAAATGCCGTATTCACTGTAGATGTAGGTGAAAAACCGTTCGAATGCGAA
The DNA here is from genome assembly GCA_964533495.1 of uncultured Bordetella sp. Taxonomy (GTDB): domain Bacteria; phylum Pseudomonadota; class Gammaproteobacteria; order Burkholderiales; family SG8-41. Next base: position 29,657 of record CAZHJU010000004.1, read on the forward strand.
CCCCTTGTGTTCCAGCACGCCGGGCATCCAGGGGCCGACAAAGCAATAAATGATGAATACGCCGGCAATGATGGGCAGGGCCAATCCGGAGGTGCGCCGGGTGAATTCGAGAATCAGCAGCGTGCCCACCACACCGACAATGACATCTCCGGTGGTGAACTGCGCACCGGCGCGGAACAGCAGCCCGTCAAGCTCGATCGTGATGTAGGCGGCGCAGGCAATGGAAGCCGCGACCAGAAGCCAGTCATACCAGGGCACGCCATTTTTCTGATAACGCCGGAATGGCGCATAAAGGATCAGGCCGAGTGCCCCCCCCCAACCCACGTGGATCGCGCGAAACAGCAGCGGCTCAAGGGAATAGACGTTCAGGACAAAGAGATGGAAAACCGTGAAGCCCACGCACAGTACGGCGAGCAGAACAGCTTCACAACGACGCAGCAAGCGCTTGTTGCCGCTGAACTCTTCGTCCGCCATCGGCGGCTTGATGATTTCCTCCGTCCCTTCAGCACTCATCACTTACCCCCTCCTGCTGCAAAAAAAAACCGCACTGAGCTCTCGCGCAGTGCGGTGTCATGTGACGGCCGTTCAGCCTTTGTATTCCGGCGGAATCAGGTGCTTCGGCACATTGATGCCTTTTTCCTTGAAGTAACGGATCGCGCCCGGATGGAACGGCAGGAAGCCGTTGCGGCTCCAGTTCTCCGTCAGCGTCTCCTTGGCTGCAGCATGCCCCTTGACCATCTGTGGGTTATTTTCCAGCACGGACTTCATCACGGCATAGACCAGATCCTCCGGCACATCCTTGTTGGCGATGGCAAAGTTGTAGACGCCGACCGTCTTGTGGTCTTCGGTCTGCGACTTGTAGGTGCTTTTCGGAATCACCGAATCCGAAAGCTCCGGCAGCGCGGCCTTGACGCGCTTCAGTTCGTCATCCGTGAACGTGAAAAAACGGACCTTGTTGGTGGTTTCGAGCTCCGAGTAGGCCGCGATCGGCACACCCGCGCAGAACGGGAAAGCATCGATCAGCCCGTCCTGGAGGTTGGCGGCCATGTCGGAGGCCTGCCCGTTGCGGATCGTGGTGTCGATGCCGAGCGCCTTGAACATCAGCGGAAAATAGGTGCCGCAGGTACCCGCGCGCGGGCCGACACCTGAACGCTTGCCGGCCAGTTCCTTCACCGCCTTGATGCCGGATTTCTCCAGTGTAATGAAATGGAACGGCGTGTCGTACATCGGGAACATCGCGCGGATGTTGTTGAACTTCTTGCCCTTGGTCCAGTCGCCTTTGCCTTCCCAGGCCTGCAGCGCGACGCCCATGGTCACCATGCCGAAATCAACCTGCTTGGAGTCGGTCAGGATGATGTTCTGATTGGGGCCCTGCGTCTGCTGGGTGCTGATGTTGGTGCCGAGTTTTTCGTTGACCAGGCTCGCCCACACCTGGCCGTAGACGAAATAGGTTCCGCCCACCGAAGCGGTGCCCAGCGTCAGGTTGGTCGGCCATTTCGGATTCGGTTTTGCCTGCGCCAGCGCGCCGGTGGCCACGGACATGCCGATGGTCGCGGCGAGCGCGAACTTCGCAAACTGTGCAAGTTTCATTTTGCTTTTCCTCGCTTTGGGTCGTTAAGGGATACAGGACTCGCCCCTGCAATCGGCGAGGCATTTATTTTTCATCCTGTGGACCAGCGGAGGCAGATTAACAAAGCGCCCTGGATTTGGCAAACCGGCAAGCCCCCCCCCGATTTCCCATGATGAACGGATATCCGCAGCCGTCAATCCGGCAGCCACACCGGCCGATAACCCGCATGTCCCGCCGGCGCCCGGAAACGGACATCGACACCGATGCCGGCAACGGCCGCCAGTTCGCCATCAAGGTATAAAAACGGCAGACGCTCCCGCATCCACGGCGGCAACTCCGCTTCCTGCAGCAGGTTGCGCACCGTCCGGCGCCTGCCGCCGGGCGCCAGCCGCAGGGTCTCCCCGCCCAGGCGGACATGGATCCGCAGCGATTTGCCGCGCAACAGGCGCCCGTCGATACCCGGCTCCATGCCGCGTTCCAGACGAAGCACGCCGCCCAGCTCTTTCAGGCGGAGCGTGCCGCGGCCGTTCCACAACATCTCGAAATCCCGCGCCAGTGCGGGCCGCGGGCGGACGATGTACAGCGCGTCATGAAATCGCCGCAATTCCGCGCCGCCCAGCACGACGCGCACTGCCGCGTCGCCGCGGGCAGTGACGGCCTGGCTCAGCAGTTCATCGAGACGGTCCGCGTCCGGCATCAGCAGGCCGTTGCCGCGCAGGAAATACCGCAGTGAATTTCTCGCCCGGTGCGGCGGCAGCGCCTTCAACGGCGCCAGCGGCAGGCGGCCCTGCGGCGCATTCCCGCCCAGATCGGCCAGTGCCAGCGCATCCAGCAGATCCGACGCCTCGGCCTGCAGCCGGGCCGCGCGGGCTAGCGTGATGCCGGTTCCGGGCAGTCTGTCCTCGAGCAGCGGCATCACGTCGTGACGCAGGAAATTGCGCAGATAGACACGATCGTCGTTGCTGTCATCCTCCACCCACTGCAGCCGGTGGCGCCTGGCATACGCCGCGATCAGGCTGCGCGGCACCTCCAGCAGCGGACGCAGCACAGCGGGCGCGGGCGGCGCCCCCGTCCTGAACACCGGCATGCCCGCCAGGCCGCGCGGACCCGCGCCCCGCAGCAACTGCAGAAGCACCGTCTCCGCTTGGTCGTCGCGGTTGTGCGCAAGCACCACGACATCGGCGCCGCTGGCCGCAAAAACCCCGTAACGCGCGGCCCGTGCCGCGGCTTCGGTGCTGTTGCCGCGCCGCACGGCAACCCTGGCCACGCGCAGCCGGATGCCGAGATCCCTGCAGCAGCGGCGGCAGAACGATGCCCAGCGCGCAGCCTGCGGGCTGAGCTGATGATTGACGTGGATTGCCGAAATCCGGTCCGGAGAAAGCCGCAGGCCGTGCGCCAGCACATGCAGCAGCACGGTCGAATCGATGCCGCCGCTGAGCCCGACCGTCAGGCGCGCATTTCGCGGCACATGCGCCAACAGGCAGGCGCGCACCCGCGCCGCGAGATCGTCCTGCCTCACGCCGGAACTGCCGTCACCCGGCGTGGATCAGAGGCTTTCCGCTTCCCTGAACTGTCCATATCCCATCAGCCTTCCGAAGCGTGCCTCGGTCAGCCTGTCGACCGGAGTATCACGCAGCTGCCGCCAGCTCTCCTGCAAGGCCTTTTTGAGCGATTGCATCATCAGCGGGGGGTCGCGGTGCGCGCCGCCCAGGGGCTCGTTGACGACCTTGTCCACCAGCCCGAGCGCCTTGAGCCGGGCAGCCGTGATGCCCAGGGTTTCCGCGGCATCGGGCGCGCGCTCGGCGCTTTTCCAGAGAATCGACGCGCAACCCTCCGGCGAAATCACCGAGTAGGTCGAATACTGCAGCATCAGGGTCGCATCCCCCACCGCCACTGCCAGCGCGCCACCGGAGCCGCCCTCCCCGATCACCGTGCAGATCACCGGGGTTTTCAGCGCGGCCATCTCATACAGGTTGCGACCGATGGCCTCGGACTGGCCTCGCTCCTCGGCACCGACCCCGGGATAGGCGCCGGGCGTGTCGATGAAGGTGAACACCGGAACGCCGAATTTCTCGGCAAGCTTCATCAGGCGCAGCGCCTTGCGGTAGCCCTCCGGGCGCGGCATGCCGAAGTTGCGGTGGATCTTCTCCTTGGTGTCACGCCCCTTCTGGTGCCCGATCACGACCGCGGTCTGCCCGCCAAAGCGCGCCAGGCCGCCGACGATCGCCGGATCGTCGGCATAGGTGCGATCGCCATGCATTTCCTCGAAATCGGTGAACAGGCCGTTGATGTAGTCCAGCGTATACGGCCGTTGCGGGTGGCGCGCGACCTGCGCGATCTGCCATGCCGTCAGCTTCGAATAGATGTCCTTGGTCAGCCCTTGGCTCTTTTTCTGCAACCGCGCAATTTCTTCGGAAATGTCCAGTGCCGAATCGTCCTGCACGAAGCGCAGTTCTTCGATCTTGGCTTCCAGATCGGCGATCGGTTGCTCGAACTCGAGGAATGTCGTTTTCATGGGGCGAAATGATACAGGAGGCCGGTCCGCGGGCGTATCAGGACGCCGCGCGCCCGCGCCGGCGTCCCCATCGGCTTCCATCGTCAGTACCAGGCCACATCGCCGCCCCTGGGATCACTGGCCGCCTGCGCGGCGCCATCTCCCTTCGGCTGGAAAACGGCCTGCATGTTGCCCCAGCGGCGATTGACGACATGCAGCCGGTGCCCCATGCGCTCCATGGCCGCTCGCCATTCGGCGGAAAACCCCTCCGGCTCGATTTCAACACGGTCCGGCCAGTACTGGTGGTGATACCGCGGCAGCGCCACCAGCCTTTTCAGGTCCACGACGGGATGCCGCAGATATTCCATCGCCGCCAGCAGGACCTGGCTGATGATTCGCGACCCGCCGGGAGCACCGAGCACCAGAACACCCTTGTCGTCCTCGACGAATGCCGGCGTCATGCTCGACAGCGGGCGCTTGCCCGGAGCCACCGCATTGGCCTCACCGCCGCGCAGCCGGAAGCTGTTGTCCAGATCGGGACGCAGCGTAAAATCGTCCATCTGGTTGTTGAGCAGCACGCCTGTGCCCTGCGCGACCAGCCCGGAGCCGAACAGCAGATTGATGGTCAGGGTCGCCGCCACACGGTTGCCGGCGCGATCGATGATCGAAAAATGCGTCGTGTTGCCGCTGCCCGGACCGGTCCGCTCTGGCGCGGGTGGCGCCAGCGACGATGCACTGCGTCGGTCAATGCCCGCCGCCTCCGCGCGCAATCGGCCACCATCCAGCAGTTCCGCCAGCGGCACCGCCGCATGGTCCGGATCGCCCAAAGCCAAACGGTCCCGGAATGCGCGGCGCAACACCTCGACCACCAGATGCGCGGTGCCGGTTTCGTGGGTGTCGCCGGGATCGAGGTGCGCCAGCATGCCGAAAGCCTGGGCCAGCGCCACGCCGCCTGCGGACGGCAACGCCGCCGCGGTAATCGTCGCGCCGCGATAGCGGAACCGCTGCGGCGCGCGCTCGACAACGCGATAGGCTTCGAGATCCGCGGACTGCCATATGCCGCCGGCCGCATTGACCGCGCGCACCATGCTCTCCGCAACCGCGCCCCGGTAAAACGCCCTGGCAGCCCCTTCCCTGCCAATCCGCTGCAGCGTTATCGCCAGATCCGGTTGCCGCAGGACATGGCCGGGACGCGGCGCACGGCCATTGTCGAGAAAAACTCCCGCGCCGGCCGCTTCCCGCAGAAACTTCTCCCGCATCTGCGCAATCCGGGCATACCGGGAATCCACCGCAAAACCGTCGCGCGCCAGCGCGACCGCCGGCGCCAGCGTCGAATGCAGGGGCAGTTTCGCGCAGCGCCGCGCAAGATGATCGATGGCCGCGGGCAGTCCCGGAATTGCCGCGGCCAGGCCTCCCCTGACCGAGGCACCCGCGCGCGGCCGGCCGGCATCGTCGAAAAAAGACTCCGGACGCACCGCCGAAGGAGCCACCTCGCGCGCATCAATCATCACCTGGCTTCCGGCCGCGGCGTCATGCAAAAGGAAAAAACCACCGCCGCCAAGACCGGAAGAGTACGGCTCCACGACTGCAAGGACCGCAGCCACCGCGATGGCCGCGTCGCAGGCGTTGCCGCCGTTTTCAAACACCTGATGCCCGGCCGCGGTGGCCAGCGGATGCGCGGACGCGACGGCAGCCCGCGGGTCGCCGGCGCCCGCCGCCGTTGCGCCGCAAAGCAGCGCAGCGGCCAGGATGCAACCGGCCAGCTGCCTGCCCATTACCGTGGCAGTGCAGCGAGGTGCACGGCAAAAAATTGTTCGGCGCGAATCAGCGTGTCCTGCAGCGCCCGGCGGTTGGGTTCATGGCTCTGCCTGGTTTTCCCCGGATTGTCGTAGGAGTGATGCGCCCCGTCGTACCAGACAAACTCCAGGACAGCGCCCTTGCCCTGCAGGCGACCGGCAAGGTCCCGGCATGCCGTCGGCGAAACCTCGTCATCGTTCTCGGCGACGGCCAGCAGCAACGGAGCGTACGGCGCGTAATCCGGCTCCGCCAATTGGGCGCGGCAGCCGGGGTACTGCGCGATTGCCGCGCGAAATCCCCTTTTTGTTCCCCCTTCCGTTCCCGGCGCCGCAAGGCCCGGCGCGCGCGGACCGAGCGCGGCAAGCACGGTCATGCCGCCGTTCGACCAGCCCTGCACGCCAATGCGGTCAGGCTGCACGTCATCCCGGCTGCGCAGGTAAGCCAGAGCGCCATAGGCGTCCAGGGGACGCACCGACTGCTCGCTCACCTCGGGGGGGCGCTGCTTGTAGGAATGCCTGGCAAAGCCGTCACCAAAGCCGCGGGGGCCAAAACTGTCGACATGCACCGCCACGTAACCGCGTTCGGCCCAGAATCGTCCCCACATCCGGTGGCGCATGCTCAGGGCCTCCGCGTTCTGCCGGCCGCGTTTCAATGACGAATACGGTCCCGCCCTGCCATGCAGCATCACGACGCCCGGGTGCGGTCCCGGTGACGCCGGCACGAACACGTAACCGACCAGCATCGTCCGCCCGTCGGCGCTCATGAACCTCGCGGTTTCCGGCGTAGCCGCCACCGCATTCGATGCCAGCCACAGAAAACCAAGAATCAGCCGGAGGATGTCCCTTTGTTTCATTTGCCGGCTCCCCTGCGGGCTGCCGCGTCGCGGTGCATCAGGGACGCGGCAGCCGCGAGCAATATGCCGTCCAGCCAGAATGCCGGCACCATGCCCAGCGCCGCGCTCAGCGTGCCGAAGACGAACGGCACCAGCACTTCGGTGCCCTTGTTCACCATCTGGCGCAATCCCATGGCCTCCCCTGAACGTCCGGCCGGCGCGCGGTTGTAGGCGAGCAGCATCGACAGCGGGCTGCCGCAACCCAGTCCCATGCCCAGCACGAAGGAGATCGCCAGCAGCGCGGCGAAACTGGTCACGAACGGAAACACCAGACAGACACCGGTGGCAAGCATCAGCGATGCCGCCAGCACCCGCTCCTCGCCCGATCGCTTGACCAGATGCGGCATGACCGAGCGCACGATGAGCAGCGCGAATCCGAACGCGCCGAGGATCATGCCGATCTCGGAGGCGCTGAGTCCGATGCGATGTCCGTAAATCGGCAGCAGCAGGTTGTACAGCTCCAGCGCGGTCTCGATGATGCCGGCGGTGATCAGCGCCCGGCGCAGCGGCCGGTTGCGCACCAGGTCGCCGATACGGTGCTGCGCCTTGTCCGTCTTGCCCGCATGCACCTGCGCCGTTTTCGGCAGCCAGCCCGTCCACAGGCCCAGCAACAGGATCGGCACAACCGGCATCGCCGCCATGACCGCGAACGTCGCCCGGTGCCCGACCGCGTCGATCAGGAAACCGGCAGAAGTCGGCCCGAACAGCGCGGTCATGCCGATGCCGAGGCTGAACCAGCTGTAATTCTTCGTGCGGTCCAGGCCCTCTCCCAGGGTGCCGATCAGGTGCTGCACGGAAACCGTGTAGAAAATGTAACAGCAGCCGATCAGCCCCGCCGAGACGTAGAGCACCTCGATGCGCGGAAAAATGAACGGCAGCAGCAGCCCGCCGAACAGGCCGATCGTCCCGAACAGCATCGGCAGGCGGGAACCGACGCGGTCCGAAACCTTGCCCGCATACACCGACAGCAGCAGGGGAAACAGCGCATAGGTCGAAAACAGCAGGCCGACGGCAAACTCGTTGGCGCCCATGTCCAGCGCCGACAGCGACATCAACACCTTGCTGCCCTTGTAGGCGGTGTGCGTCAGCACGCTGAGCAGGACGATGCGGAATATCGGTGCCAGAATCATGTCAGGTCCGGACAGGCAACAGTGGCCGCAGCCTGCGGCGGAATCGCGAAATCCGCATTACGGATAAAAATCTTCTTGTTGGGAGGTGACGGCAGCCTGTATTTTATCGCATCGACTTCCAGCAACCACCGGACGGAAAAACCATGAAATTGCGGAACATCGGCATCGTCAGCCCGGGCGACATGGGCCAGGCCGTCGCCCAGACGCTCAAGGAATCCGGACTCGGAGTCCATGCCGCGCTCGAGGGCCGCAGCGCCCGCACCCGCGCGCTCGCCATGGAGGCTGGCCTCGAAGACTGCGGCTCGATGCGCAGCCTGGTGGAACACTGCGACATGCTGCTGTCCATCCTCAATCCGGCCGCCGCCGTCGAGAATGCGCAGGCTGTCGCGGCGGCGATGCGCGAAACCGGCCGCCGGCCGGTTTTTGTCGACTGCAACGCCATCGCGCCGCAAACCATGCGTGACATCGACGGCATCATCCGCTCCGCCGGAGGCGAATGCGTCGACGCCGGGATCATCGGCCCGCCGCCGCGCGGCAAGGCCTCGATGCGGCTCTACGCCTCCGGACCGCAGGCCGGGCTGGCCGCGCAGCTGGCGAGCCCGCGGGTCACGGTACGCATGGTCAGCGACCGCATCGGCGACGCCTCCGCCGTCAAGATGTGTTACGCGTCCTACAGCAAGGCGGCCGTTGCGCTCGGCGTCGAAATGCTGGTGGCCGCGCACCGGCTCGGCGTCCACGAAACGCTCGAACAGGAACTGCTGGGCAGTTCTGCCGACAACCGCGACTGGATCCTGAAACGCACGCCGTCGATGCCGCCCAAGGCCTATCGCTGGGTGCCGGAAATGCTCGAAATCGCCAGGACCTTCGAAGGCGTCGGCATGACGCCGCGCATGCTGCAGGGCGCCGCCGACCTGTACGAGATGATCGCGCAGACGCCGCTGGGCCGGGAATCGCCGGAAGAGGCCCGCGACAGAAACCGCGACAGCCTCGCGATCATCCGCGAACTGGCCGGTTGAGACTGCCTCCCGTCAAACCCGGTAAAGGGAACGCCGGTCGCGGCGGAATTCAATGCAGGTGCCGCTGCTGTCGTCGCGGCTGAACCCGGCGCGGATCTCGCCGCGGACTTCGAGCATGATTTCGCGGCGGACGACATGGATTTCCTCGCCGCTCGCGCGGGTCACGAAAGTGCCGTTGGTGCTGTGATCCACCAGATAGAACTGCGTGCGGTCCAGGCGTATCGAGGCATGCCGCCGGGACGCCATCGCATGCGCCACGACCAGCCCCGACTCCGGCGCGCGGCCGATCTCCAGGCTGGCGTGCCAGTGATCGACCCGCGCCTGACGGCCATCGATCTCCAGCACCATGCTGCCGGCATCCTCCGGTATCGAGCGCCGGATATGCAGGTTGATGTGGGTGCGCAGCGCAAAATCGTCACGCCAGCGCACCTCGCAGACCGCGGTCGGCGCCAGCGTCGTTTTCAGCACGGCATCGAAGATCGGAAACACCGATTCGCGCAATTCCGGAGTCAGCTCATCGGATGTCGATTCGGCAATCAGGATCTGCCCCGGCGTGGCCGTGTCGGCGAGATAGGCCGCCACGTTGACCGTGTCACCATAGACATCCTCGCCCCCGACCACCGCCGGACCGGTGTGCAGGCCGATGCGGATCTGCAGGTCGAGCCCCCCGGGATGCAGTTCCGCAACCTCCCTCTGCATCGCCATTGCCGCCTCCACCGCGCAGTCGGCATCCGGAAACAGGCACATCACCGCGTCCCCCAGCAGCTTGACCAGGCGACCCCGGTGGCGCGGCAGCAGGGCTCTCAGGGCGTCGAGGCAGGCGCTGACGACGCGCAGCGCCTCGACATCGCCGAGGCTGCGGTAAAGCGCCGTGCTCTCGACGATGTCGGCAAACAACACTGCAAGATGATCGGTTTTGTCCGACATGATGGCACTGAGCTTGATGACTGTTGGCAAACGATACTTTAAGGCAGAAACGGCCCGCCTGCGCGTCGACAAAGGCGCCGCGAAGCGTCACAATCCTTTCTTGCTCCCGACCAGGAGGTGCCATGAGCACCGCGTCCGACACCAAAAACATGGCGCTGTTCTGCGACTTCGAAAACGTCGCCCTCGGCGTGCGCGAGGCCAAATACTCCGACTTCGACATCCGCAAGGTGCTGGAAAAGCTGCTGCTGAAAGGCGACATCGTCGTCAAGAAAGCCTACTGCGACTGGGAGCGTTACCGCGAATTCAAGAAACCCATGCACGAAGCGGCATTCGAACTGATCGAGATTCCGCATGTCCGCATGTCCGGGAAGAATTCCGCCGACATCCGCATGGTCGTCGACGCGCTGGATCTCTGTTACACCAAGTCGCATGTCGACACCTTCGTCATCATCAGCGGCGACTCCGACTTCTCGCCGCTGGTGTCCAAGCTGCGCGAGAACAACAAGGTGGTCATCGGCGTCGGCGTCAAGCAGTCCTCCTCCGACCTGCTGGTGTCCAACTGCGACGAGTTCATCTATTACGACGACCTTGCCCGCGAAAAGGCCAAAAAACAGCAAAGCCGCAAAAAGCACGCGGCATCGCCCGCCGCTTCCGCCAAGTCAGGCACTGCTGCCGACGCCGCGGACAGGGAAGGCAGCGACAAGAAAGCCGAGGCGCTTGACCTCGTCATGGAAACCATCGAAGCCCTGTTTTCCGAGCGCGGCTCCGAGGAAAAAATCTGGGGATCGATGGTCAAGCAGGCGCTGAAACGCCGCCAGCCGGGCTTCAACGAAAACCATTACGGCTTCCGCTCCTTCGGCAAGCTGCTCGACGAAGCGCATGCGCGCAAGCTGCTCGAGCTCGAGCCGGACGAGAAATCGGGCGGCGTGATCATCCGCAGCTACAATCCCGATTACTGAACGCCCCTGCCCGCCCGCGGTCTCATGCGTTCAAGGAGACCCATTTCCATGGAACAACCGCAAGGCCCGCACATCCGCATCCTGACCCGCCCCGGGGCCGGACTGCTCCAACGCATCGTGTTTTTTGCACTCGGCCTGGTGGTGCTGGTGGCCGCATTCTTTTTTGTCGGCATCGCGCTGATCGCCGGCGCAATCATCGCCTGCGTGCTGCTGGTGCGCTGGTGGTGGTTCAAGCGCAAGCTGGCGCAGGAGCGGATGCCGGACGACAATGTCGTCGAGGGCGAATACCGGGTGATCGAAGCTTCTCTGCCCGACCACGGCAGCACGGAAAATCCGGACAGGCCTCAGCAGGACCGGTCGAGGGACTGATCCAGCAGCGACGCCGGATCCCCAAGCGGTTCCAGATGAGTCAGCACGTGGGCGTTCGGCACTGCATCGCGGATGTCGCGCTCGATGCGTTCGGCCCAGTCATGCCCCTTCTTGACGGTCCAGCCGGCCGGCACCAGCACGTGCACCGAAACGAATGCGCGGCTGCCGGCCTGGCGCGTGCGCAAGGCATGAAAATCCAGCCCCTGTCCGCGGTACCCGGCCAGCACCGCATCGATCGCGTCCAGGCGCTCCTGCAGCAATGAAGCGTCCATCAAGCCGTCGGCGGAACGCCGCATCAGCTTCCAGCCGGTTCCCAGGATGTTGACCGCGACCAGCAGCGCGATCACCGGGTCCAGCCACAGCCAGCCGGTCCACGCCACCAGGCCGACGCCGGCAACGACACCCGCGGACGTCCAGACATCGGTCATCAGATGATGGGCATCGGCTTCGAGCGCGATCGAATGGTGCATGCGCCCGACCTTCATCAGCACGCGCGCCACGGCCAGGTTGATCATGGAAGCCGCCACCGAAACCAGCAGACCGATCCCCACGGATTCCAGCGGCTGCGGATGCCGCAGACGGTCGACTGCGGCCCAGGCGATGCTCAGCGCGGCCACGAAAATCAAGGCCCCTTCGAAAGCGCTGGCGAAATATTCGGCCTTGCCGTGGCCGTAGGCATGCCCGTCGTCGGCAGGCATCATCGCCAGCGTCAGCATCCACAGCGCCATCAGCGCCGCGGCGAGGTTGACGAAGGATTCGACCGCATCGGACAGCAGCCCGACCGAACCGGTCATCCACCAGGCAATTCCCTTCAACAGGATGGTGACGGCCGCAGCCGCCACCGACAGCCAGGCATAACGGGTCAGCGAGGAGTCGGGCACCGCGATAACCCTGTAATCATAAGTATTTGATTATATTTATTATTTTTTGAAAGCTAGGGCAACCTTGTGCTGCGTGCGCTGATCGAAGCGTTCGACGTTGACGATGATGCGCTCGTGAATCCCCTCGCCGATCTTCTCCACCGCATCCTCGGCCCAGACGCGGAAAATGAGCTTGCGGCCCTCGACCCTGCTCACTTCGGCATGCGCGCGCACCCGCATGCCCACCGGCGTCGCGGCGGTATGACTGACATCGAGCCGCGTGCCGACGGTCTGGTGGCCGGCGGGCAGCAAGCCTTCCACGGCATTCAGCGCCGCCTCCTCGAGCAGCATCACCAGCACCGGCGTCGCCAGCACCTTGATCTTGCCGCTGCCGACATGCGGCGCGGTATCGCGCGTGCCGACCATGATTTCCGTGGAGCCCCGCAGGCCCGGTTTCATCGCGTCAAGGTCCATCGCTGCCCTTCATTGCGGTTGTCGACAAACCGATGTTACATTGAATCATCGCCCTTCGAAGCCGCTCAGGAGCAAGGTCCGTCATGCGCCTCGGTTATTTCACGATGCCGTTGCACCCGGCGCACCGGCCGCCGGCAGTCACCCTGCAGGAGGACCGCGAAGCCATCATCCTGGCCGACAAGCTGGGTTTTTACGATGCCTTCGTCGGCGAGCACCTGACCGAGCCTTCGGAAAACGTCAGCAACAGCTTCATCTTCCTGGCCACGCTGATCCACCAGACGCAGAACATCCGGCTCGCCACCGGCACCTCCAATCTGTCGCACTCCCACCCGGCGCTGATCGCCGCCCATGCCGCAATGTTCGACCATCTTGCCCGGGGCCGCTTCATTTTCGGCGTCAGCCCCGGCGCCCTGCCTTCCGATGCCGAGGCACTGGGCCTGCTGGCCGAAGACCGCAACCGCCTGTTCGCCGAGGCGATCGACGTGATCCTCGCGATCTGGGAAGGTGACGCGCCTTACGACATCGATCTGCCGGGCAACCGCTTCAAGGTCACCACGGCAGCCACGCAGAATGCGGCCATCGGCCGCGGCACGATGTACAAACCCTGGCAGCGGCCGCGCCCTGAAATCGTCGGCACCGTGGTTGCGCCCGGCTCGAAGGGCGTGATCGCCATGGGCGAGCGCGACTTCCACCCGCTGTCCGCCAATTTCCTGCTGTCGCAGTACCTGGCATCGCACTGGAGCAACTATGCCGAAGGCAAGCGCCGCGCGGGACAGGCCGCCGACCCCGCCGACTGGCGCATCGCGAGAACGATATTCGTCGCCGACGACGAACGCACGGCGCGGCGCTACGCGCTGGAGGACAGCGCCAGCCCCTACCGTTATTACTGGGAGCTGATGCTGCGCAAGATGCTGATCTCGAAACGCCACGCGATTTTCAAGACCCGCCAGGAGCAGGATGACCGCGAACTGACCACCGATTACATGGTCGACAGGCTGGTCATCTGCGGCACGCCGGACCGCGTTGCCGAACAGATACTGGCGCTGCGGGAGGAGACCGGCGACTTCGGCGAAATCGTCTATGCCGGCATGGACTGGGTGGATCCGGCGCTGGCCAAACGCTCCATGGAGCTGATGGCCGGGGAAGTGATGCCCAGGGTCAATGCGGCGATCGGCACGCCGGCGCGGCAGGCCGCGGCCCGGCCGGCATCAGTGCATGAAATCAGCGCATGAAATCGCGGATGCAATTCCGGTAGTTCTCGTTCGACACCAACGCGTCCATCTCCTTCGCCGACGCGACCCTGTCCTTGAGCTCCGCCGCGGCGCCGCCGCCGTAGAAATGGGAATAAACCTCGCGCAGCGCCTTGACCGCCGCCGCCACCGGCTGGTGCCCCTGCAGCAGCACGCGGGCGCCGGCTTTCGCGAAATCCTCGCGGGACGCCGAAGTTTTGCCCGGGCCGACGATCACCGGCAGCCCGGACGCCTCGTGCACCGCCCTCACCTGCTCCGCCGTTTCCACGCCGATGATGAAAATGCAGTCCACGCCGCAGGCCGCGTAGGCCTTGACGCGTTCCACGGTTTTCTCCGTGCCCTCGACCTTCAGCGCCGCGGTGCGCCCGGCGATCACCGTCGACGGGTCGCGCCGCGCGGCCACCGCCGCCTTCAGCTTGCCGGCCATCTCCGGAATGGAAATGAGCTCGTCCTTGCCTTCCGGCTGTGCGAAACGGATCGGCAGCGCGGTGTCTTCGATGCTCATCGCCGAGACGCCTGAGTGCTCCAGCTCCTGCACCGTGCGCATCACGTTCAGCGCATTGCCGTAGCCGTGGTCGGCATCGACCAACAGGCTGAGATCGCTCGCGCGCATGATACGCCGCACCTGGTCGGCGAAATCGGTCAGCGTCAGCAGGATCAGGTCGGGAGCGGCCAGCGTGGTGTTGGAGGACACGGAGCCGGCGAGAATCCCCAGCCGGTAACCGACGCTTTCGGCAACGCGCGCGGAGAGCGCATCGTAAACGCTGGCGGGCGACAGGCATTCGCTGCCGTTCAGGATGGCGCGGAAACGCCGGCGTTGTTCGGTATGGCGCAGGTGACTCATATGCATTCTCCCCGGTTGTGCAGGTCCGCAAGGCAGGCCGCGGATCGCAAGGCCGCCACGTTAACAGCAAGCGGACCTTGCGTAAAACGAAAGGCCCGCGATGCGGAACATCGCGGGCCCTGCGCATCTCGGACTCTTTATTTGAGGGCATCCATCACCTGCGGCAACAACCAATCGGCCAGAACTGCCTGCCCGTCGGCTGTCGGGTGTATCCCGTCCCTTTGAATCAGGTCGGCGGACATTCCGGGAATTCTTCTGATGCCACCGACAGTGATAACCCGGATTCCCCTCGCCTCCAGACGGCTGCGCAAGCCCGAAACCTGGTTTTCAAAATTCTCCCCCTCCTCCTTCCCCTGACGGGCATTCGGGGCACCCACCTGGAGAATGACCACCCGCGTTCCCTGCAGTACCGCGCGGTCCATGCGGCTTTGCATGTTCTGCAACGTGTCGCCATTGATACCCTGATTGGCAACAGTGACGTTGATCCCTTTTGAACGGAGCAGGGCTTCCAGGCGCGCCGGATAGGCTTCCTGGCCGGAAACACCTTTGCCCCGGGTAATGCTCGCACCGAAGGCCACGACTTGGGCATAGGCTCCGGACGCACCTCCGATCGCGCAAACACACGCGAGCATGCATACCATCATAAGGCGCGCGAAGATATATTGTTTCATGCGAACCCTCCCGACAGGATCGGGAATGATAAGCCAGCCGGCTATTCGGGCACGGAACACTTCAAAGACTTGGCCTCAGGTTTGGACAAAGCCTGCCTGCGCTTGCTGGTGTATGAAATCAAGCCCGATGGAGACGAACTGGCCGTCCGTGGCAGCCACCGGTGGCTCGCGGACGCGATCGGGTTCATGCAAAAAAAGAAGCCGGGGGAAATGCCCAGCTTCGTGAATGACTGGCGCGGCCGGAGGGATTCGAACCCCCTACCCCCTGGTTCGTAGCCAGGTACTCTATCCAGATGAGCTACGGCCGCTCAAGGGGGCGGATTATAGCAAAAACATCCGCGGCATCCCAAGCTCATTTTGCGGAGCCGCCGCTGGCATCGCAGCGCCGTTTGATAGCATGCAGCCCTCGAACCGGCATGGAGCGGAAACATGGACATCGGCATCGCAGGCATCGGCAGGATGGGCGCGGCCATCGCGGAGCGGCTGCTCCGCCACGGTCACCGGGTCACTGTATGGAACCGCACGGCAGCCAAGGCGCAGGCACTGGCACGACACGGCGCATCCGTCGCCGCGTCGCCGGCGGAACTCGCGGCATCCGCCGACATCATCCTGTCGATACTGACCGATGCCGTGGCGATCGACACCGTCTACGGTGCCGGTGACGGCCTGCTTTCCGGCGACATCCGGGGCAAGCTGTTCGTCGAAATGAGCACGGTGCGCCCCGAAACCGGGCGCGCGCTTGCCGGACGCATCAGGGCCGGGGGAGGAACCATGATCGACTGTCCGGTCGGCGGCACCACCGGCCCCGCGCGCGACGGCAAGCTGCTGGGCTTCGTCGGTGGCGATGCCGCGGACCTCGAGCGCGCGCGCCCGGTCCTCGAACAGCTCTGCCGCCGCATCGAACATGTCGGCCCGGTCGGCGCCGGCGCCAGCCTCAAGCTGGCGATCAACCTGCCGCTGCTGGTCTACTGGCAGGCCGTCGGCGAGGCGCTCGCGCTGTGCCGGCCGCTGGGACTGGATCCGGAACGGCTGGTCAGCATCTTCGCCGATACCTCCGGCGGCCCCAACGTGCTGAAAACCCGCGGTGGCATGCTGGCCGACGCGATGCGCGGCAAGGCGCCTGCGAGCACGACATTCAACATCGATTCCATCCGCAAGGACATGGCGACGATGATCGAGGAAGCGCGCGCCCTCGGCTACGACGAACTGCCGGTCACGGCGCGCGCCCTCGAATGTTTCGACGAAGTCTCCCGTGGCGGCCTCGGCGAGAGCGATGCCGTGATGCTGCCGATGGCCTGGCTCGAATCCGGCCGCCCCTGAAGGCGGGGCTACTCCGCCTTCATCCTGCGCTCGCGGATCACCCGCTCGAACTTCTTCAGCTCGCTTTCCAGGTGCACCGCCGCCTGCTCCGGCGTGGTGCCGATCGCGTCGATCCCTTCGCCGCCGAAACGGCCCGCCAGCTCCGGCGATTTGACCGCCCCGTTGAAATGCTGATTGAGCAGACTGACGATTTCCCGCGGCGCGCCTTTCGGCGCGGCCACCACGAACCAGGCGGCAAACTCGTAGCCGGGCAGCACGCTGGCGACCGTCGGCACGCCGGGCAGCGCCGCGACCGGCGCCAGGCTGGTCACGCCCAGCGCGCGCAGGCGGCCTGTTTTCACGAAGCCCGTGGCACCTGCGATCCCGGAGAACGACACGCCGACCTCTCCGCTCAGCGCCGCGGTCAGCGCTGGACCGCCGCCCTTGTACTGCACCACGGCGATTTCGGTCTTGGCCAGATAGTTGAACAGTTCGCCGGCGATGTGCGGATTGGTGCCGGTGCCCGCCCCGCCGTAGTTCAGGACGCCCGGGCGCGACCTGGCCAGGCCGATCAGTTCCTTCACCGATCTGGCCGGAACCGAGGGATGCACGCTGACGAAGGACGGCGTCGAAGCGATGTTCGAGATCGCCGCAAAATCGTTGAGGACGTTGTACGACACCTTGCCGTACATCAGCGTGTTGGTGACCAGCGGCGTGGTGTTGATCAGCAGCGTGTAGCCGTCGGGCTTGGACTGGGCGACGAATCCGGTGCCGATGATGCCCGATGCGCCGACCCGGTTCTCGATCACCACCTGCTGGCCGAGCTGCGCGGCCGCCAGCGGCCCGACCAGCCGCGCCACGACGTCCACGGTGCCGCCCGGCGGAAACGGCACGATCACCCGGATCGGCCGGTCCGGATACTTTGCGGTCTGCGCATGACCCGCTTGCGCCGCAACCATCGCCAGCGGCATGATTGCCATGCACCATTTGGCGTTCATGATTCTCCTCCCGGGTGATTTGTTATGGCCCGCATGATACCCCCGCGAGAGTCGCAAGTCAGCGCCGGTTGGCCTCCGCCCCGCGCAGCCACAGATGCTCGCGCCAGAGCCAGCCGATCAGGGCAATCACCGCAATGCCGAACAGGCAGTACAGGCTCGCCATCGCGGCATAGCCCCAGGCCGCGATCAGCACGCCGGCGAGCAGCAACCCCGGCAGGTTGCCGTAGATGGCCATCATCCGGATGCCCATGATCCTTCCCCGGTAGCGTTCATCCGAAGTGCGCAGCAGCAGCGCATTGATCGGAATCAGCCCCATGGTCTGCATCATGCCGCCGAGGACCAGCACCGGGATGCCGGCTGCCGGATGGGTGGTCTGCGCGAAGACCAGCAGCGCCGCCAGCCATGCCGCGCCGAATCCGAGCATGGCCCGGGCCGGCCGGAACAGCCCGCCGTAACGCGTCATGATGATCGATCCGGTCAATGCCCCGGTTGCCGCAGCGGCAACCATCGTGCCCAGCGTGGTCTGGTCTGCGCCGTAGACCTCCTTTGCCACGTAAGGCATCAGCCCGTTGAACAGCGGAAACGCCGTCAGATTCAGCAGAAAGGCGAGCAGCATCGTCGCGCGCAGTTGCGGGGCACGCCAGACGTACGCTGCGCCTTCGCGCAGCTCCCGCCACGGCGTGGCCTTCACCGCCGCCGTTTCCCGCCTCCGTGGGACATGCCCGCTGCCGGCCTGCCAGGTCAGCACGAAGCTGAGGACATAGAACGCGACGACCGCGGCGTAGGCCAGCGCCATGCCCAGCATCGCCACCAGCCCGGCGCCGGTCAGCGCGCCGGCAATCCGCGCCGAATCCTGGGTCGTGCGCTGGATGCTCATCGCCCCCATCAACTGCGCCGGCGGCATGCTTTCGCCGACCAGGGCCGTGCGCATGCCGATGTCCGAAGGACGCACCAGTCCGAGCAGCGCGGCGATCACCAGGACCGCCGGCGGCGTCACCGCATCCATGAAGGCCAGCACCATCAGCAGCGAAGCCAGCACCGCATAAAACGCGCGCATCGCGCACAGCACGTTGCGATGGCCGACGCGGTCGCCCATCACGCCGAACATCGGCGACAGCAGCGTGCCGATGTACTGCAGCGAGGCGAAGATGGTCAGCATCAGCACCGATTTCGTCTCGACCAGCACGTACCAGCCGAGGATCAGCATTTCCATTTCGAAGGCCCAGGACGTGGCCAGATCGGCCGGCCACTGGAAACGGAAGCTGCGGACCCTGAACGGCGCCAGCGCCGAAACCCGCGGAACCTCGCTCATCGCCTCAATCCAGCAGCATCAGCCAGTCGACGGCGGCGACGCCCTGCGGTCCGGCGAGCACCGGGTTGAGATCCAGTTCCGCCAGCCGCGGCCCTGCCGCGGCGCCGAAACGCGACACCGCGCTGATCATCCGCGCCAGCGCCTGTCTGTCCACCGGCGGCTTCCCGCGCACGCCGTCGAGCACCACCCGGCTCTTCAGTTCCTCCAGCATGCGCAGTGCCTCGGCCTCCGTCACCGGCGCCGCGCGGAACACCACGTCCTTGAACACTTCGATCAGCACCCCGCCCAGCCCCACCATCACCACCGGGCCGAAGGTCGGGTCGCGCTTCAGGCCGATCACCAATTCGACATCGCCCTGCGCCATCGCCTGCACCAGCACGCCCGCGATGCGGGCATCGGTCTTGTATGCCCTGGCATTGGCCAGCAGCCTTGCATGCGCCGCGCGCACCGCGGCGGCGTCCTTCAGGTTCAGCGCCACGCCCCGGGCTTCGGTCTTGTGCAGGATGTCGGGCGATTCGATCTTCAGCACCACGGGGTAGCCCAGTGCTTCGGCGGCGGCGACGGCCTCGTCGACGGAAGTCGCCAGCTTCGCCGCAGCGGTGGTCACGCCGAAGGACTGCAGCAGGGCCTGGCCTTCGAGGCTGGCCACGGCGCCGCTGCCGGCCGGCAATGCCGGTGGCGGCAGTTGCAGCGCGGCGCGCGCCGGGGCATCGGCCAGCCAGTGGCGCCGCGCTTCCGCGTAACGCGCCAGCGCCGCCACCGCGTCCACCGCCGGTTCGGCGCCGCGCAACACGGGAATGCCCGCCGCGCGCAGCTGCCGCAACGCCTCCTCCGGCGCGGCGACCCAGCAAAGCACCCAAGGTTTATTTACTATCTCTTTGATTTTATTGAATATTTTAACCAAGCGCTCAACATGCGCATCCATCAACTGCAACCACACCACAGCGACGTGCACACCCGGATCGGCCATCACGATCCGCACGCTTTCAAGCAACAGATCGGGGTCGGCGACGAACTGTCCGGTGACGTCCACCGGATTGCCGGTGGTGCCGAATCCCGGTATCACCTGCGCCAGCGCTTCGCGCGTCCCTGGCGCCAGCGACGTCACCTGCAGGCCGGTCTCCTCCGCCCGGTCGGCCATCAGCACGCCAGCACCGCCCGACTGCGTGACGATGCCCAGGCCAAAGCCCTCGGGCAAAGTGCAGCGTCCCAGCACCTCGACCATGTCGAGCATGTGCTCCTCGTTGCGGGCGCGCGTGACGCCGAGCCCGCGGATCACCCCCTCGAACACGGCATCCGTGCCGGCCAGCGCGCCGGTATGCGAGGCGGCGGCCTTGGCGCCCGCGGCAGTGCGGCCGACCTTGGTCAGTGCCAGCGGCTTGCCTGCCCCCAGGGCATGTTCGGCAAGCGCGCGCAGGCCGCGGCCGTCGCGCACCCCTTCCAGATAGCCGGCGCCGACGCGGATGCGCGGATCGTCGATCACCGCGCGCATGATCTGCACAAAATCCGCGTCGCATTCGTTGCCGGTATTGATGAAATAACCCAGCCCCAGGGACCGCCGCCGCGCCAGCGCCGCGATCGCCGTGCCGAAGGCGCCGGACTGCGTGACAAAGGCCACCGGCCCCGGCGGCGTGTCGCCCTCGGCAAACTGGCCGAAGGTGGCGATGACGCGGTCGAATGCATTGATCAGCCCGAGGCAGTTCGGCCCGCACAGCCGCATGCCGGCCTGCCTTGCCGCCGCCGCGATTTCCTGCTCGAGCGCGCGCCCGGACTCACCCATCTCGGCGAAACCGGAGCTGAAGATCACCGCGCCGCGCCCGCCGCGTTTCGCCAGGTCGCGCACCGCCGCCGGCACCTGCGCCGCAGGCACGGCGATCACCGCAAGATCCGGCGCCTCGGGCAGCGCGGCCACCGCGGGATAACAGCGCAGGCCCGCGATGGTTTCGTACTTCGGATTGACCGGATATATCTTTCCGCCGTAGCCCTTCTCCAGCAGAAAGCGCAAGGTGCGGCCATTGACCTTGTTGAGATCCGCGGATGCGCCCAGTATGGCGATCGACCGCGGGCTGAGCAGCGCCTGGAGTTCGTTCATGAGTTCAATTGGTGAAATCTCGTCCGGCACCGCGCCGGCCGGCCGATGCTCTTTTTTCCGGATTACACCACAACCGGGAAGCACCGCTCTCGCCCGCACCCGCGCCTGGTCTCACGCCGATCAGGCCTGCCGTTCCGGCCAGTCCGGAAACCGGCCCGGCACGCATCACTGCGCGCCGTTCAGCGCATCGTCTCCGCTCTCATCTGCGGCCCGGCCGCGGTCAGCGCACGACGAGCACCGGAATCTTGCTGTGCGTCAGCACCTTGACCGTTTCGCTGCCCAGCAGCAGCCCGGTCAGCCCGCGACGGCCATGCGAGGCCATCACCACTGCATCGCACTTGCATTTGCGCGCCGTGGCGATGATCTGCCGGTACGGCAGATCGCCGACCAGCACCACGACATCGGCCTTGATCCCGGCTTTCGCCGCCTTCTGCCGCAGCTTCTGCAGCGCCCCGGTGGCCCGGGCGGCCGCTTCCTTTTCGTAGCGAATCTTCAGCTGCGCGCTCATCGGCACCGCAAAACTTTCGTCGGCAACCATCTGGAATTCCGGCACCACGCTGAGCAGCGTCACGCGGGCGCCCAGCGATTTTGCCAGCCCGAATCCCCTGGCCACCGCCTTGCCCGCCAGCGCGGAACCGTCCGTCGGCAACAACAAATGCTTGAACATGTTCGTCCCTCCACGTCGGTTGTATTGCCGGTTGCTGCGGAACGCACCAACCTTGTGAAATCAGGATATCACGCATGCGACGGCGGGCTTTGATCCCGGTCAAACGGCAGCCCCTCCGGCACTGCGCATCGGGAGAAAAGCGATTCGCCTGAACGGAAAATGCCGCTTCAGTGCGGCTTGTTTGCAAGATGCGGCGGCAGCGGCAGGGCGACGACCTCGATGCCCTCCTCGCGCAGCGCGTCGACTTCCTGCGGCGAAGCCGAGCCACGGATGTGGCGCTCCGGGGATTCCTTGTAATGGATCTTGCGGGCCTCTTCCGGAAACGACTGCCCGACATCCTCGGTATTCTCCACGATATGGGTGATCAGCCTGAGCATGCGCGCAGCGTCGAAGTTGGCATACTGCGCGGAATCGCCGGTTGCCGGCCCGGCCGCGGGAGCAGGAGGCGCCGCCCGCCCGGTGTTGACCCGTGCAGCCGTCACCAGGCGGTTGATGTTCGTGCTGCCGCACAGGGGGCAACTCAGCAGATGCCCGTTCTGCTGTCTTTCGAATTCCGCAGTCGAGGCGAACCAGCCTTCGAAACGGTGCCCGTTGTCGCAACCCAGGTCAAAAACGATCATGGACAGGCCGGAAAAACATGCTGGATGCCGAAAGGATGGTGGTGGGCGAGGCCGGGGTCGAACCGGCATGGCTTGCGCCGAGGGATTTTAAGTCCCTTGTGTATACCAATTTCACCACTCGCCCCGTGAGAGTCGCTCGTTTCCGGGACCGGGCCTCGCTGCAATTGGCAACTGCCGCATATCTGGAGGCGGGGGTCGGAATCGAACCGGCGTACACGGCTTTGCAGGCCGCTGCATGACCACTCTGCCACCCCGCCGCTGGAACTAAAAGGGGAAAACGGCTGGCTTCTGTTTCAACCGTTTTCCCCGGGGATCTGGAGCGGGAAAGGAGGCTCGAACTCCCGACCTCAACCTTGGCAAGGTTGCGCTCTACCAACTGAGCTATTCCCGCGTTGCCGCTTTCAAGCCGCGCATTATATGCAACCCGCCCCCGTGCCGCAAGCGCGCTAGCCCCGCGTCCTCGCGGCCCGCCAGGCCATTTTCAGGTAATACCCCATCGAAATCAGGGTCAGCAGCGCCGCCGCCCAGATCAGCCAGGTACCCCAGTAATCGGGATCGAAGCTGCCGATCGGATCGTGGTACAGCAGCATCGGAATGGCGGTCATCTGCGCGGCGGTCTTGATTTTGCCGACCATCGATACCGCCACGCTTTTGCCCCGGCCCATCGACGCCATCCATTCCCGCAATGCGGAAATCGCGATTTCGCGGCCGATGATGATCAGGGCAATGACGGCATCGACGCGGCCCAGCTGCACCAGGATGATCAGCGCGGCAGCGACCATCAGCTTGTCGGCGACCGGATCGAGAAAGGCGCCGAAAGCCGAGGTCTGGTTCAGGCGCCGTGCCAGCCAGCCGTCCAGCCAGTCGGTGATGGCGGCGGCCGTGAAGATGACCGTCGCGACGAGGTTCTGGGTGGCATGTGACATCCAGCCCTGTTCGAAATAGAAAACGCCGACGAACAGCGGGATCATCACGATCCTCAGCCACGTCAGCAGGTTGGGCCAGTTCAGTTGCATGTCCGTCCTGTCAGTCTGCCGGAACCGGTTAGTGCAGTTCCGAATAAATGCGTTCCGCCAGCGCCCGGCTGATGCCTTCGACCTGCGCCAGTTCTTCGACACCCGCGGCAACCAGCCCGCGCAGCCCGCCGAACCGGGCCAGCAGGCGCTGGCGCCGTCTCGCCCCCACGCCGGGAATGCCTTCGAGCGGCGAGATGTTGCGTGCCCGGCCGCGGCGCGCGCGATGCCCTTCGATCGCGAAACGGTGAGCCTCGTCCCGGATCTGCTGGATCAGGTGCAGGCCGGGATCATCCGCCGCCAGGCGCAAGGGCTGCTCCCGTCCCGGCATCAGCAACTGCTCCAGGCCGGGCTTGCGCGACACGCCCTTGGCCACGCCGAGGACGGACACTTCGCTCAGTCCCAGTTCGGCAAGCACCTCCATCGCCACACCCAGTTGCCCTTCCCCGCCGTCGATCATCACCAGGTCCGGCATCTTACCTTCACCCGATACCACCCTGCGGTAACGCCGCGTCAGGGCCTCGCGCATCGCGCCGTAATCATCGCCGGGCGCCGCGTCCCGGATGTTGAATCGCCGGTATTCCCCGTTCTGCATGCTCCCCCGGTCGTAGACCACGCAGGAGGCCACCGCAGCCTCGCCCTGGGTATGGCTGATGTCGAAACATTCGATGCGCTGAACAGATTCCGGCAGTTCCAGTCCCTGCTGCAGCGCCTGCAGCCTGCCGGCATCTCCGGTCTTCCGGGCTTGGCGCTGGCCGGCGCCCAGGCCGGCGTTTTTCGCGGCCATCTGCAGCCACACCCTGCGGTCGCCGATCGGATTCGTGCTGATCTGGATGCGCCGCCCGGCGCGCTGCGACAGCATGTCCTGCAGCCCCTCCACCGCGACGGCTTCGCCGACGATGACCTGCGGCGGCACCGGATGCATCAGGTAGTGCTGCGCAAGAAAGGCTTCCAGCACCTGGGCCGGCTCGGCGCCATCGGCATTCTGGGGGAAAAAATTCTTGTCGCCGAGATGATGACCGCCGCGGATCATCACCAGGTTGACGCAGCAGACGCCGCCCGCGGCGCCGAAAGCGATGACATCGGCATCCCTGCCGGACTCATCGCTGACGTACTGGCGCTCGCGCACCTTGCGCAGCGCGCTGATCCGGTCGCGGTAGACCGCCGCCTCCTCGTAGCGCAGGGCGGCGGCGGCATCCGCCATCCGGCGGTCGAGACGCTCGAACACCGCGTCCTCCTCGCCGCCGAGAAACAGTTCCGCGCCGCGCACGTCTTCGGCGTAGGCGGCTTCGCCGATCAGCCCCGCGCAGGGCGCCGTGCAGCGGTGGATCTGGTGCAGCAGGCAGGGCCGCGAGCGGTGCGCGAACACACTGTCCTCGCAGGTGCGCAGCCGGAACACCTTCTGCAGCAGTTGCATGCTCTCGCGCACCGCGCCGGCATTCGGAAACGGCCCGAAATGGCGGTGGCGGCGATCCGGGTTGCCGCGGAAGAAGCCGAGGCGCGGAAAGGCATGTCCGCTGAGCATCAGGTAGGGATAGGATTTGTCGTCGCGGAACAGGATGTTGTAGCGCGGCGACAGCGACTTGATCAGGTTGTTCTCGAGCAGCAGCGCCTCCGACTCCGAGCGCGTAACCGTGGTCTCGATGCCGCAGACCTGCGCCACCATCAGGCGGATGCGCGGCGACAGCGTTTCGCCGCGCTGGAAATAGGAACCGACCCGCTTGCGCAGATCGATGGCCTTGCCGACATAAAGCACGTCGCCTTCCTTGCCGAGCATGCGGTAGACGCCGGGCAGATGCGGCAGCCCCGCCGCGATCTCCGACGGCGTCATCGACCAACCCCGTCCAGGTAACTCCGGATATCCGCAAAAATCGCGCGGAACATCTCCGGCGTCAGCCGCCGGGTCTGGGTGTTGTAGCGGCTGCAGTGGTAACTGTCGAACAGGCGCAGATCCGGCCGCGGCCGGTGCG
The DNA here is from genome assembly GCA_964533495.1 of uncultured Bordetella sp. Taxonomy (GTDB): domain Bacteria; phylum Pseudomonadota; class Gammaproteobacteria; order Burkholderiales; family SG8-41. The sequence continues at coordinate 54,881 of CAZHJU010000004.1, forward strand.
TCGCGCCGTGCGCGAACGGAAAATCGGCGATGCGGCAATCCAGCGCGCGCAGCACGGCCTGGTGGGCCACCGTGCCCAGCGCCAGCACCGCCGGCGGCGCCAGCGCCTGCAGCTCGGCGCGCAGATACGCGTTGCAGGTCCTGACTTCGGCCGGCAGCGGCTTGTTCTCCGGCGGCAGGCACTTGACGGCATTGGTGATGCGGCAGCCTTTCAGCTCCAGGCCATCATCCGGCGACACGGCGGACGCCTGGCTGCCGAAGCCATAGCGGTGCAGCGTGTCGTAGAGCAGGATGCCGGCATGGTCCCCCGTGAACGGTCTGCCGGTGCGGTTGGCGCCGTGCATGCCCGGCGCCAGACCGACGATCAGCAGGCCGGGACGCGGGTCACCGAAGGCCGCCACCGGCCGCGCATGGTAGCTGGGGTGATCGCGGCGGACGCCGGCCAGATGCGCGGCGAGCCGCGGGCAAAGCCGGCAATCCGTGGAAAATTTTTCACCGGGCGACGGCAGCCTGCCGCCGCGCCGGACCGCCGGAGCGCCCATCATTCAGGAACGCTTGGAAAACGGAATCAGCGGCGCGCCGGACCCCGGCAAACGCGGCTGACGGCGGCGCCCGAAGGCCGCGCCGGCCTTGCGCGCGGGCGCGACCCATTTCCTGAAGTTGAAATCTTTCCGATCGACCGGGTCCATGACTGCGCATGTAACACCATTGGCAGGCGGGTGTAAAGAAAGCCGCCCGGCCTCAGGCCGCCATTCCGTCGACCCCGGCAAGCGCCTTGCAGGCAGCCGCATAACGCGCATCGGCATGCAGGCCCCGCGCATCGGCCGCGAACGGATGGGCGCGGATGCGCTGCAGCCGCGCGCGCGATGCGGCAGTCATGTCATGGCGCAGGCCCGCGAGCAGTTCGTCGGCGGCAGCCGGCGCATTGCAGACCAGCACCATGTCACAGCCCGCGCCCAGCGCGGCCTGCGCCCGTTCGACCACGCCGCCGGCGACGCTGGCGCCCTCCATGCTGAGATCGTCGCTGAAAATCACGCCGTCGAAGCCCAGTTCGCCGCGCAGGATCTGCTGCAGCCATATCCTTGAGAATCCGGCCGGCGCCGCATCGACCTCCGGGTAGATCACGTGAGCCGGCATGACACCCTCCATGCCCGCCGCAGCGAGCCGGCGGAACGGCAACAGGTCCTCGGCGCCGATCTCCGCCAGCGTGCGGTTGTCGACCGGCACTTCATGATGAGAGTCGGCGCGGACATGGCCGTGTCCCGGAAAATGCTTGCCTACCGCGGCCATGCCGCCCTCGCGCAGGCCACGCATGAGCGCCAGCGCCAGTTCTGCAATGGCCTCGGGATCGGCGTGGAACGCACGGTCGCCGATGACGCCGCTGTTGCCGTAATCGACATCGAGCACCGGCGCGAACGAAAGATCGACACCGTGAACGCGCAGTTCCGCCGCAAGCACGAATCCGGCGGACTGCGCCAGCGACGTCGCGGTACCACGATCACGATCCCAGATATTCCCGAATTTCCGCATCGGCGGCAGATGCGTGAAGCCTTCGCGGAAACGCTGCACCCGCCCCCCTTCATGGTCGACGGCGATGATCAGGCGCGGATCGCGCAGGGCATGGATTTCGGCGGTCAGCGCATCGAGCTGGGCACAGGACTCGAAGTTGCGCGAAAACAGGATCACGCCGCCGGTCAGCGGATGGCGCAGCCGCCGCCTGTCGTCATCGGTCAGCACGGTGCCGGCAACGTCCAGCATGACCGGCCCCAGGGGCAGGGTTCTATTCATGGCATTCCGTTCAGGTTTCAAGCACGACGCAGGCGCAGGCCAGATTCGATTCGTCGCTGATGGTCAGATGGTGGCCGGTGATGCCGCGTTGCCGCACCAGCGTCTCCAGGGCCTCGTTGAAGGCGAAGCCCGGCTTGCCCGCGCTGTTCTGCACGACGCTGATGCACTGCAGGGTCACCGGATAGCGGAATCCCGTACCCATCGCCTTCGAGAACGCCTCCTTCGCGGCGAACCGGTTGGCGAGGTAGAGAACCTGCTGCCCGGTCCTGGCATAACGCGCCTGCTCGGCCGGGGTCAGCACCCGCTTCACGAAACGCTGGCCGTATTTTTCCAGCAACCGCGCCACGCGGTGCGGCTGGATGACGTCGATGCCGATGCCGTAGATCAATTCCGCTCCCTCATCACCCGCAGGTATTCCCTGACCGTGTCCGCCAGCCCGTGCTCCAGCGCATCGGCAACCAGCGCATGCCCGATGGACACTTCCGCCACCCCGGGCACGGCCTTCAGGAAAAGCGGCAGGTTGTCCCGATTCAGGTCGTGGCCGGCATTGACGCCAAGTCCGGCGGCCTGGGCACTGCGGGACGCCGCGGCATAACGCTCGAGCATCGCCGGCTCGCCGGTCGTGCCGAAGGCTGCGGCATAAGGTTCGGTGTACAGCTCGACGCGGTCGGCGCCGGTGGCCGCGGCAGCCGCCATCGCCGCCGGATCGGCATCCATGAACAGGCTGACGCGGATGCCCAATGCCTTCAGTCCGGCCACCACCGGCCGCAGCCGCCCGCCGTCCCGCGCAAGGTTCCAGCCGTGGTCGGAAGTGAACGCCCCCGGCGCATCCGGCACCAGCGTGCACTGCTGCGGCCTGACGGCCTGCGCCAGTTCCATCAGGGGCGGCTCAAAAGGATTGCCCTCGATGTTGAATTCCGCATCCGGCCGGCCGCGCAGCAGGCCGGCCAGATCGTGCACGTCGCCGGCCCGGATGTGGCGCGCATCGGGACGGGGATGCACGGTGATGCCCTGCGCCCCGGCATCCAGCGCGAGGGTCGCCGCGCGCAGCACGCTGGGAATGCCGAGGCTGCGCGAATTGCGCAGCAGCGCAACCTTGTTGACATTGACGCTGAGGCGGGTCATGGCATTGCCGCGGAATCGTGATGGATCAATGGGCTGTAAACGGCTCTAAAGCTGCTGCAGGTCGCGCAACAGCTGCCGCGTGTGCAGGGTCTGCGCGCCAAGGCAGTGGTTGATCAGCGCCCGCATCAGCGCCTTGCTCTGCTGCACCGTCCGCGGGTCGGCATAACGATCCTCCGCCATGTCGATCAGCGTCTGCCCCGCCAATTCTACGCCGCTTTGGCCGTCGTCCTCGGCGGCCGGCACCGGCCCGCGCTCGGGTAGGTAACGGTACAGGCCGCCGGCACGGATCGGCGCGCCGGCATCCGCCTCCTGTTCCAGCACCAGACCGTAACCGAGTTCGCGCAGCAATACGCGTTCGAAGCGGCGCAACACCGCGGCATGGTCCGTGGTGCCGGGCAACTGCGCCAGCGCCGCGGCGTAGGCTTCGAACAGCTGCTCGTGCGGATCCTCGCGCGGCAACAGCTTCAGCAGCAGTTCGTTCAGGTAGAAGCCGCAGATCAGGCTGAGTCCGCGCAGCGGCGCGTAACCGCCCTGCCACTCGGCCTTGTGCAGGGTTTTCAGTTCGGATTTTCCCGACCAGCCGATCAGCAGCGGCTGGAATGCCATCAGCACCCCGCGCAACGCCGAACGCGGACGCCGCGCGCCGCGGGCAATCACCGCGACCCGCCCTGACCCGCGGCTGTACAGCTCGGCGATCAGGCTGGTCTCGCGATAGGCATAGGTGTGCAGCAGATAGGCCGGCTGCCCGTCCCGCCGGGCGCGCTCAGCCATGCCGCGAGGACACCCGCCGCGAGCCAGCGTTCATCCTGAAAACAACAAATAACATATTGTTTTTATTGATATTTATTCAATTCCGGAGCGTCGCAGCACCCCCAGGTCATCGGCCCAACCGGACTTCACCTTGACCCAGATTTCAAGAAAAACCTTGCCGCCGAACAGGCGCTCCATGTCGGCCCGCGCCTGGCTCGCGATGTCCTTCAGCTTGGCACCGCCCTTGCCGATGACGATGCCCTTGTGGCCGGGCTTGTCCACCAGGATGCCGGCATGGATGCGGCGCAGGCCGTCCACGGTTTCGAACTTCTCGATCTCGACCAGCGCCGAATACGGCAACTCCTCGCCCAGCAGCCTGAACAGTTTTTCCCGCAGCAGCTCGGCCGCCAGCGTGCGTTCGCTGGCCGTGGTGATCTCGTCCTCTCCATACATCGCGCACTGCCCGGGCAGCAACGGCTTCAGCGCCGCAAGCAGGTCATCGGTTCCCGTGCCCGTTTTTGCCGACACGGGGACAATCGCCGCCGGCTGCGCCAGCGCATGGATCTCCTGCATCAGCGGCAGCAGTTCGTTCTTGTTGCCCACGCCATCGATCTTGTTCAGCGCAACCACGAAAGGCGTTCCCGGCTGCAGCAGGCCGAACACCGCCCTGTCCTCCGCCGTCAAACGCGGCGCCTCGATCACCCAGACCACGGCATCGACATCCGACACGCTGCGCGACACGCTGCGGTTCATCAGCCGGTTCATCGTGCTGCCGTGGCGCGTCTGGAAACCGGGGGTATCGACGAAAACGTACTGCGCGTCGGGACGGGTGACGATGCCGATGATCCGCTGCCGCGTCGTCTGCGGGCGTCTGGAAGTGATGCTGATTTTCTGGCCCACCAGGCGGTTGAGCAGCGTGGACTTGCCGACATTCGGCCTGCCGATGATCGCGAGGTGCCCGGCGCGGTGCCCTGCATCCGTCATCGATTCTCCACCAGGATCATGGCCTTGCCGGCCGCATCCTGTTCCGCCGCCCGCCGGCTTCCGCCGCGGCCCTCGGTCCGGATATCGAGACCGGTTATGGCGCACTGCACCTCGAAGGATTGGGCGTGCGCCTGGCCGCGCGTGCCGAGAAGCGTGTACACGGGCAAGGGCAGCCCCCTGCCCTGGGTGAATTCCTGCAGCCGCGTCTTCGCGTCCTTGCCGCTGACTCCGGGATCGACCGCGGCAAGGTTTCCGGCAAAAAGCCTGCCCACGACCTGTTGCGCCGCCGGAAACCCGCCGTCGAGAACCACGGCGCCGATGAGCGCCTCGACCGCATCCGCCAGGATGGACGGCCGCGCCGCGCCGCCGCTCTTCAGTTCACCCTCGCCGAGCAGCAACTGCCCGCCCAGATCCAGGCCGCGGGCGATGCCCTGCAGGGCCTGTTGATTGACCAGATTGGCGCGAATGCGCGACAGCTCGCCTTCGCTGAGCTGCGGAAAACGTTCATAGAGTTCCAGCGCGACAAGACAGTTGACGACGCTGTCGCCGAGATATTCCAGACGCTCGTTGTGGTCCGCACCGAAAGAACGGTGGGTCAGCGCGCGGCGCAGCAATGCCGGTTCGCGGAAGGCGTAACCGATCCTGCCGCTGATCAGGCCGGAATCCACCGCAGACCAGGAAACCGCGTCATCCGGCCGTCACTGCCGGGACGTCGGCTGGAACTCCATCAATGCGCTGAGATTGCTGAACAACGGCACGCGCACCGTGTATTCGGCGCTGAGCACGATGCCGTCGCCGTCCTTCTCGATCTGCACGTCATCGTAGGTGATGACCTTGATGTTATCGACGCCGGCGCGCGCGTTGAACGCGCTGTTGAATTCGCCGCGGGTCGCGTTTTTTATGGACGGATCGGCCGCCATCGTGCGGAACATCTTCTGGATGGTGTGGAATTCCATGTAGGCCGGACCGATCTTGAAGCCCAGCAGCAGGGCGCAAATCAGCAGTACCGCAAATACCAGAAAACCGGTGATCGTGATGCCGCGCTGCGAATTCATTGATGCCTCCCGAGTATGTCAGTTGATCGACTGCCCGATGCGTTTCAGGTTGTCGAAATTCCACCAGATCAGAAATGCCCTGCCGACGATGTTGCGTTCCGGCACAAATCCCCAGTAACGGCTGTCGCTGCTGCTGTCCCGGTTGTCCCCCATCAGGAAATAATGACCGGCGGGCACCTTGCAGCGGAAACCGGACTCATTGTACGCACAATTGTCGCGGTAGGGAAAGCGCTGCACCCCGCCCAGTTGCACGGGCGGAATCTCCGGCTGCAGCAGCACGGCATGGGCATGTTCGCCCAGCCGTTCCTCGAAGCGTTTTGCCGAGATGAACTGGAGCCCGTCCTCGACATAACTGTAGTCGCCGTCGGGCTTCAATGGCACCTCTCTGCCGTTGATGCTCAGGCGCTTGTCCGCATAAACGATGTCGTCGCCGGGCACGGCGACCACCCGCTTGATGTAGTCCAGGGAAGGATTCTCCGGGTAACGGAACACCATCACTTCGCCGCGCTGCGGCTCGTTGACCTCGATCAGCCGCGTGTTCAGCACCGGCAGGCGTATGCCGTAGGTGAACTTGTTGACGAGGATGAAATCCCCGACCAGCAGCGTCGGCAGCATCGACCTGGAGGGAATCTTGAAAGGCTCGACCAGGAAGGAACGCAGCACAAACACCACCAGGATGACCGGGAAAAAGCTGGCCGGATACTCGATCCACCACGGCTGCGGCACCCCCGCCGCCCGGCGCTTGCGGAAATACAGCGCTTCCGCCAGCCAGACGGCACCGGTGACCAGCAGCAGGACCAACATGATCAGCGCGAAATTCATGGCTGGAAAATCCCCTATTTGTCGACCTGCAGGATGGCAAGGAAGGCTTCCTGCGGAATCTCGACGGTGCCGACCTGCTTCATGCGTTTCTTGCCGGCCTTCTGCTTTTCCAGCAGCTTCTTCTTGCGGGTGATGTCGCCACCGTAACACTTGGCCAGCACGTTCTTGCGCAGCGCCTTGACCGTTTCGCGCGCGATGATGTGCGCGCCGATCGCCGCCTGGATCGCGATGTCGAACATCTGCCGCGGGATCAGCTTGCGCATCCGCTCGGCCACGTCGCGGCCGCGGTACTGGGCATTGGCGCGATGCACGATCAGCGACAGCGCGTCGACGCGCTCGCCGTTGATCAGGATGTCGAGGCGCACCAGGTCGCCGGCGCGGTATTCGATGAAATCGTAGTCGAGCGAAGCGTAACCCCGCGACACCGACTTCAGGCGGTCGAAGAAATCCATCACCACTTCGTTCAGCGGCAGTTCGTAGGTCAGCATCACCTGCCGTCCGAGATACTGCATGTTCTTCTGCACGCCGCGTTTTTCGGTGCACAGCGTCATCACCGGCCCGACATAGTCGCTCGGCACCAGGATCGAGGCCTTGATCATCGGCTCGCGGATTTCCTCGATCTGCGACACATCCGGCAGGCGCGACGGATTCTCGATCTCGAGCACGCTCCCGTCGCGCAGCGCGACCTCGTAGACCACCGTGGGCGCCGTGGTGATCAGCGACATGCCGTACTCGCGCTCCAGCCGCTCCTGCACGATGTCCATGTGCAGCAGGCCGAGGAAGCCGCAGCGGAAGCCGAAACCCAGCGCCTGGGAGGACTCCGGCTCGAAACGCAGCGAGGAATCGTTCAGGTGCAATTTCTCCAGCGCGTCGCGCAGCGCCTCGTATTCGCTCGACTCCACGGGATAAAGCCCGGCAAAAACCTGCGGCTTGATCTCCTTGAACCCCGGCAGCGGTTCCTGCGCCGGGTTGCCCGCAAGCGTCAGCGTGTCGCCGACCTTGGCCGCCTGCAGCTCCTTGATGCCGGCGATGACGAAACCGACCTCGCCCGCGGACAGGTTTTCGCGGGCCTGCGACTTGGGCGTGAAAACGCCGACCTGCTCGCACAGGTAGTTGCCATTGGTCGACATCAGCAGGATGCGGTCCTTGGGTTTCAGCACGCCGTCCACGACGCGCACCAGCATCACCACGCCGACATAATTGTCGAACCAGGAATCGATGATCAGGGCTTTCAGCGCCGCTTCCGGATCGCCCTTGGGCGGCGGCATCTGCCTGACCACCGCCTCCAGCACCTCGGCGATGCCTTCCCCTGTCTTCGCGCTGACCCTCACCGCGTCCTGCGCGGGAATGCCGATGATGTCCTCGATCTCGGCGGCGACGCGTTCGGGCTCGACCTGCGGCAGGTCCATCTTGTTGAGGACCGGCACCACCTCGACGCCCTGCTCGATCGCGGTATAGCAGTTGGCAACGGTCTGGGCTTCGACCCCCTGCGAGGCGTCGACCACCAGCAACGCCCCCTCGCAGGCTGCCAGCGAACGCGATACCTCGTAGGAGAAGTCGACGTGTCCCGGCGTGTCGATCAGGTTCAGGCGATAGGTCTGACCGTCCTTCGCCTTGTAGGCCAGTGCCGCGGTCTGCGCCTTGATGGTGATGCCGCGTTCGCGCTCGAGCTCCATCGAGTCGAGCACCTGGGATTCCATTTCGCGGTCGGACAGGCCGCCGCAAAGCTGGATGAAACGGTCGGCCAGCGTCGACTTGCCGTGGTCAATGTGCGCGATGATGGAGAAATTGCGGATGTGCTGCATGGTTCCGGCCGCCGGACAAAACAACAGACAAAACAACAAAAAGGGCACCCGGACTTACCCGGCGTGCCCAAGTTCGGTTCACAAGGCCCCGTATTTTAACGGAAATTCAGCAAGTATCCAGTAACCGCGGCAACATCCAGATGGTAATGGCAGAGCTCCCGGTCGCCATGCATCAGCACCGGCACCCTGTCCCCGAAACGCCGTTCCAGCGCCGCGTCGGCATCGACATCGACGACCGAAACCCGGAACGGGCTGCCGGCCTGCAGCCCGCGCAGGCCGGCCAGCATGTCGTCACAGAGATGACACCATGCGCGGCCGTAGAGGGTCAGCTCGACCGGCGGCGAATCACCCATTCCCGTCGATGCGGAACGGTATGTACAGCGAGTTGCCGCCGCGCCGCACCAACAGGGCCACGATGCGCCCCTTGTCGAAGCCGCCCATCAGTTGCTGGAACTGCTCGACCGATTTGACGTCCTGGTTGTTGACCGCGAGGATCACGTCGCCACGCCGGATGCCGGCCTGCGCCGCGGCTCCCTGCACGCTGTCGACCAGCACGCCGCCTTCGACCTTGAGTTCCTTGCGCTGCGCATCGGTCAGTTCGGCCAGCCCCATGCCGAAGCGGGTGGCGGCCTGGGGCTGCGGTTTGCCCCCCCGCGCCTGGCGCGTTGCCCGGTCGTCCGACAGTTCAGCCACCACGACCTGGAGGTCGCGCGCGGCCTTGTTGCGCCAGACCTGGACAGCGATGCTGCTGCCCGGCTTGGTGCCGCCGACGATGCGCGGCAGGTCTTCCGATGAATTCACCGGCTTGCCGTCGAAGCGCAGGATGACGTCGCCGGCCTCGATGCCGGCCTTCTCCGCCGGACCGCCCTTTTCAACCGAATTGACCAGCGCGCCCTGCGGCTTGGGCAGACCAAACCCGTCGGCCAGTTCCCGCGTCACCGGCTGTATCACCACGCCGATGCGGCCGCGCGTCACCTTGCCGGTGGTGCGCAACTGCTGCGCGATGTCGTTGGCGACATCGATGGGAATCGCGAAAGACAGACCCATGAACCCGCCGGTCCGGCTGTAGATCTGCGAATTGATGCCGACCACTTCACCCCTGAGGTTGAACAGCGGCCCGCCCGAATTGCCCGGGTTGACCGCGACGTCGGTCTGGATGAAGGGCACGAAGTTCTCCTGCGGCAGGGAACGCCCCTTGGCGCTGACGATGCCCGCGGTGACCGTGTTCTCGAATCCGAAGGGCGAGCCGATGGCGACGACCCACTCTCCGACCTTGAGGCGGTTGGCATCGCCGAAGCGGACCGTCGGCAATCCGGCCGCATCGATCTTGATCAGCGCAACATCAGTGCGGCGGTCCGTGCCGATGACCTTCGCCTTGAATTCGCGCTTGTCGGTCAGCTTGACATTGACCTCGTCCGCGCCTTCCACCACATGCGCATTCGTCAGGATATAGCCGTCGGCGCTGATGATGAAGCCGGAGCCGAGGGACTGCGCCTGGAATCCGCGCGGCCCCTGCTGTCCGGGATTCGGATTGTTGGGCATGAAACGGCGGAAAAATTCGTAGAACGGGTCGTTCTCGTCCAGTTGCGGCAACTGCCGCGACAGGGCATTGCGGGTCGCGGACTGCGTGGTGCTGATGTTGACCACGGACGCCCCCTGCTTCTCCACGAGCTCCGTGAAATCGGGAAGCTGGGCGGCGGACTGCAACGGTACAAACAGGCACAGGGCCAGAAAGAAATACCTGAACATGCTCAGCCTTTCCTGGTAACGCACGGGTCTGTGAAACAACAATAAGGCAAAAGGGATGCGCTCAGCGCTGCGTCGCGGCGGGCGCCCTGGGTTCCAGCGAGCGCGCGAACTGCATGACCGTTTCCGCGGGTGTTTCGCCGAGAATCGTCACGGTATGCCCGGCAACCGGCTGGCTGTAGATGTGCATCGCCCCCTGGTGCCTGAGCGTCTGCTTCCTGCCCGGCCGGGTTCCGGGTTCGATGAAAATCGACACCGCGGCGAGGCCGTCAGAAAACACCAGATGCGACGCCGTGCCCTTTTTGCCGACCATGGAACGCCGCAGTTCCATCAGCTTGCGGAATCCCGCCGGCAGGGGCTGCACCACCCAGCCGGAATCGCCGCTGTCGCCCGCCGTCATCGCGGAGCGGTCGACGCGCCAGTTCTGCCTGGCGCTCATCGCCGCGTATTTCGACTGCACCAGCTCGCGGCGGAAAGCCTTGCCGATCTCCAGCGTCGAGAACGCAAAGGCCTCCAGCGTCTCGTTCTTCTCGTTCAGGGTGCGCGCCTGCAGCGGCAGCCCGGTGTCCAGCTCCGCGCAGAAACGCCGCGTGTAACGCAGCGTGTCGGCCGGCACCAGGGTCACCCACCGGCATTGCATGCCGGCAACACGGTCAAGCCCGCCCTGGACCACGTTGTAGTGCTGGACGATCTCCTGGATCTGCTCGACGCGGACCGGAAACTGGCGGGAGCCCCGGGGGTCGATCAGCACGACCTTGCTGCCCGGCAGGTAGCAGGTCACCTGGTCGTTGTTGCGTATGATTTCCCGCGCCGGGCCATCCAGCGTTTCCAGCCGCTCCAGCACGCCGCCGGCGGGATTGACGAAATGTGCGATGCGGGAGGTTTCCACCTGCTTGCCGTGCTGGAACATGAAGGTTCCGGAGTAATTCACCTTCCGGCCGGCTTCGGCCATTTTCTCGAGGACGGCCAGCGCCTCGCGCGAATCCCCCGCCGCCACGACGGCTCCGGGCGCAAAACCAAGCACAAGAATCCACCAGAATTTCATGGGGGAATTACCGGTCGGCGGCGGGTGCTATCGAAATGGTGCGGATGTAAGGTGCGACGCCGTGCAGGCTGGTGCTCGGCGATATGCCCTGATGGGCAAGCAGGTACTCGTTCATCTGGCCGTCATTGGGCACGCTGACCAGCAGCGGCTCCTGCACCGCCGCAGGCGCCTCGGCCTTCGCGATTTCCACCGGCGGATTCACGGCATTGCCCGGGGAAAACGCCATCCAGCCGACCACCGCCACGGCGGAAATCGATGCCGCCGCGGACAGCGCAAACGCGAGGGGTTTGCCGGCCCTGCGGGACCGCGCGGGCGCCAGAACCGTCGGCTCCAGGGACAATGCGTCAGAAACGCGCCGGGACACGTCGACACTGTGGGGCACCTCGCCCCGCATGACGTCGCCGATCAGGTGGTACATGTCCCAGGATTCCCGCGCCTCCGCAGTGTCCCCGAGGCGCAGCAGCGCCTGATGCGCTTCCTGGCCGCCCGCTTCGCCGTCCATCAACGCCGATACATGTTCCATCTCACCATCTCCTGTCCTTGCCGGTGCCGAGCAAGGGCCGCAATTTTTCCGCCACCGCCTCGCGCGCCCGGAAAATCCGGGAGCGCACCGTACCTACCGGGCACTGCATCACCGCTGCAATTTCCTCGTAACTCAGCCCCTCGATTTCGCGAAGGGTGATCGCCGTTCTCAACTCCTCAGGCAACTCCTGCAGGGTTTGGTTCACCGTGTCGCCGACCTGCCGGCTCATCATCTGGTTCTCCGGCGTGTTCAGGTCCCGCAACTGCTCGCCGGCTTCCACCCCTTCGGCTTCCTCGGCGTCGAGCTCGGTGCTGGTCGGCGCACGCCGCCCCATGGCCACCAGGTGGTTCTTCGCCGTGTTGATGCCGATGCGGTACAACCATGTGTAAAAAGCACTGTCGCCCCGGAACCCCGGCAACGCCCGGTACGCCTTGATGAACGCCTCCTGCGTCACATCCTCGACTTCGCCGGGATCACGGATGAACCGCGACAGCAGCCGTCCCAGCTTGCGCTGGTACTTGCTCACCAGCAGGTCAAACGCACGCTTGTCCCCCCGCTGCACGCGCTCCACCAGCTGCTGATCGACTTCGCGATCGCTCATTACATTATTATCCGGTCCCTGATACCGCCGCCCTGCACCCGGCCGGCCAAGTTGCCGTCCGGCAGGCGCCGCGCAGTATAACTGCCTGAACGGCCGCGTGAAACATCCGCTCCGGACGTCGTCTGCAGTGACCCGCGGCAGGCGTTTAAGTTCAAACCGGGCGCGGCACGGCGATCATGCCATTCCAGCATGTGAGCGCCGGCACCGCCGGTTTGTTCTGCGTTTTCACCGGTTTCCGCGCTCCGGACCCGGCAAACGCCCGCCTTGCCGGAATCCCCATTCGATCAGCACCGCGAGTGCCGCGGCGGGCAATGCGCCGGACAGCATCATCACGTGATCGTTGACGGCCAGCCCGGCGACGATCCGCTCACCGTAGCCTCCCGCCCCGACAAAGGCCGCTATCGTCGCCGTCCCGACGTTGATGACCGCCGCCGTCCTGATGCCTGCCAGCACGCCGGGAGCGGCCAGCGGCAATTCGACCAGCCACATCAGCTGCCTGCTGTTCAATCCCAGGGCCAGCCCCGCGTCGCGCATCCGGTCACCGACGCCGGCCAGCGCCACTTCCGTGCCCCGGATGACCGGCAACAGCGCGTACAGCGACAGCGCAAACACCGCGGGCAACGCGCCGATGCGGTCCAGCAAGGCGATCAGGAATGCCAGCAGGGCGAGGCTGGGCACCGTCTGCAGCACTCCGGCCCCGGCCAGAATCCAGCGTCCGGCCCGGGGGACACGCTGCGCCAGAATGCCCAGCGGAATCCCCGCCAGAACGCTGAGCAGGAGGGAAGCCGCCACCAGTTGCAGGTGTTCCAGGGTCAGGCGCGGCAGATCGGGGGCAAACACGGCACTGACCAGCGAACGCCGGCCCGCGTCGGCCGCCGGTGGACGTTTTTCCAGCCAATCCCGTGCGACCTGTGGAAAATCCTTCCGCTCCAGTTCCACGGCGGCGTTCATCTCCAGCATCGCGGCCGCGGTGATCGTCCCCTGCAGCCTTTCGATGGCGGCCCAGGCCGCCGGATGCCGCGACGGCAGGTCCATCCGATAGACCAGCACGGCCTCGTATTCCGGGAAAAAGCGCTGGTCGTCCTCGAGCACGCGCAGCCCCAGCCGCCGGATCTGCGGATCCGTGGTGTAGACGTCCACGACATCGATGTCGCCCCGTTCCAGCGCCGCGTAAGCCAGACCGTGCTCCAGTCCGCGGACCGCTAGGCCACCGATCTCGTAGGTTTCACTCAGCGCCGGCCAGCCGTCCCGCCGGTTCAGGAACTCTGGCGACAGGCCCAGGCGCGCATCCAGGAAATCCCGGAGGTCCGAAATGCGCCGGATGCCGCGCCTGACGGCATCCGGCTCCCGCATCGCCAGCGCATAGGCATTGCCGAAGCCCGGAAACACGCCGGCGGCCAGCCCGTGCGCGGAAAGCCGGCGATTGAGTTCATCCAGCAGCGGCACTCCCGGCAGGCCCAGCAGTTCGAGCGCGATGGTGCCGGTGTAATCCGGATAGACATCGATGGCGCCGCTTTTGAGCGCGGCAAACAGGATCGCCGTGTTGCCCAGTCCCTGCCTGTGTTCGACGTTTGCGCCGGACGCGCGCGCGGTCTGCGCGATCACCTCGCCCAGCACGTACGACTCGGTGAATCTTTTGGAACCGACCTTGAGGACATCGCCGGCGGAGGCCCCTGCCGCCGCGAGCGCGAAAACCAGGGAAAACAGCAGGCGGAAATGCCGCAAGAACGGCCGCAAGAACGCCGCCCCGGAATCGCGGACGCGGCAGTGTCGGTGTCGTTCCATCGCGTGAAAATGGTAGCATGCGGGCATGCATCGGGCCGCATGAATCCGCGGCCCGCGCCATCCGTTCCTTCACAGGCAAAACCGCAAAATCATGACCGCCCGCCCCGCCGAACTCGAATCATTCTGGATGCCCTTTACCGCCAACCGCGCCTTCAAGCAGTCGCCGCGCATGCTGGTCGCGGCAAAGGACATGCACTACACCACCGACGACGGCCGCCAGCTGCTCGACGGCACCGCCGGCCTGTGGTGCGTCAATGCCGGCCACTGCCGGCCGAAGATCGTCGAGGCCGTGCAGAAGCAGGTGGCGACGATGGACTACAGCCCCGCTTTCCAGCTCGGACATCCGGATGCCTTCCGCGTCGCCGAACGGCTGGCGGCACTCGCGCCCGGCGACCTCGATCACGTGTTCTACTGCAACTCCGGCTCCGAAGGCGTCGACACCGCGCTGAAGATCGCGCTGGCCTATCAGCGCGCCCGCGGCGAAGGCCATCGCAACGTGCTGGTCGGCCGCGAGCGCGGCTACCACGGCGCCGGCTTCGGCGGCATCTCGGTCGGCGGCATTCCCGCCAACCGCAAGGCTTTCGGCAACATGCTGTTCCGCGTCGACCATCTCGCCCACACGCACAACCTGAAGGAGAACGCCTTCAGCCGCGGCCAGCCCGCCTGGGGCGCGCACCTGGCCGACGAGCTGGAGCAGCGCATCATCCCGCTGCACGACGCCAGCAACATCGCCGCGGTCATCGTCGAGCCACTGGCCGGGTCCACCGGCGTGCTGGTGCCGCCCAGGGGTTATCTCGAGCGCCTGCGCCAGATCTGCGACAAGTACGGCCTGCTGCTGATATTCGACGAGGTCATCACCGGTTTCGGCCGCACCGGCCCCTGCTTCGGCGCCGAGGCCGTCGGCGTGGTGCCCGACATGATGGTTGTCGCCAAGGGCCTCACCAACGGCACGGTGCCGATGGGCGCGGTGATCGCCCGCCGCGGCATCTACGACACGGTGGTCAACAACGCCCCGCCGGGCACGATCGAGCTGTTCCACGGCTACACCTACTCCGGCCATCCGCTGGCCACCGCCGCGGCGCTGGCCAGCCTCGACACCTTCGAGGAGGAAGGCCTGTTCCGGCGCGCGCAGGAACTGGCGCCCTACTTCGAGGAGGCCGTGCAGTCGCTGCGCGAACTGCCCTACGTCATCGACGTGCGCAACATGGGCCTGGTCGCGGGCATCGAGCTCGAACCGCGGCCCGGCGCGCCGACCGCGCGCGCCTTCGAAACGTTCCTGAAGTGTTACGAGAAAGGCGTCCTGATCCGCACCACCGGCGACATCATCGCGCTGTCGCCGCCGCTGATCATCAGCAAGGCGCAGATCGACGAACTGGTGTCCAGGCTCGGCGACGCCTTGCGCGAGGTCGGCCGCAAGCCCTGACGCCGGCGGCGTGATCGTCTCCCTGAACTTCTACTACGCGCGGCCCGGCAACGCGGCGGCGGTGCTGCGCCAGCGCATCAGGGCCTGCGACGTGCGTGCGGCGCTGGGCCTGCCGCGCGGACGCGTCTGCGCGAAAGTCAAAGGCGGCGACGACTGGCCCGACACGCTGTGGCGCCTCGATTTTCCGGACATGGCCGCGCAGGACGCCGACATGGCCGTGCGCGCGGCCAGTCCCGATTTCGAGGCGATCCGGATCGACATGCGCCAGCTCTACCGGCGCTTCGAGCGCCCCCTCTATGCCGGCAGCGCAGGCACCGGCGGCATCCTCCGGCGCGGAGACCTGCAAGCCTGGACCGGCATCTTCTGCGCCGGATCGGAGAGCCTCGCCGTGCGGGCACACCTCGCCGGCGCCGGTGTCGACGCGCTGGAATACCGGTCGGGCGGAAACGGGGTGCCGCGATTCATCGTCTGCGGCGAACCGGCGCCGGATGCCGCGGGATTGACCGTCCGCGGCGCGCGCATCGTGCGCAGCCTCTGGCGCATCGAGGACGCGGGATAGGGGATAGGGTTATCGCGAAATTACAAAATATCGTTTATAATCAAGTACTTATAAACGATATTTAAACCTTGAATGTCGTCAGGCAGCGATTCAGCCACTGCGCCGTCAGCTTTTCCTGGGTCGAGTTCTGCTTCAGCCGCTGGTCGAGCGCCTTCCAGTCGACGCAATCCAGCGGCTGGTCCTGATTGAAACAGGAAAACACGTAACGCGTCCTGCCGGTCTGCGGATCGGTCTGCGGCTGCAGGCACTGCGCGCAGACTTCCTTCATCATGCACTGCATCGGCGAGTTGATCGAGCCGATCGCATGATGCCCCGGCTTCCTGAAATACGGTTTCAGCACCTCGTGACGGGCCCGCGCCACCGCCGCCATCATCTTGTCGGAGCCGATGGCGATCACGCGGTCGGCGTCTCCGAACGGGATCGCCTGCGCGCCCAGCGCGCCCGAAGCGTAGGCGAGCATCGCCTGCACGATGTTGCCGACGAAGCTGCGGTCGTCCGGGCGCGACGGCGCGAACCCCGGCTGCTCGTCGCAGCACCAGATGACGACATCGCTGGCCGCCTCGATGTTCTCCACGTGATAGCGGTCGGCCATGCCCTTGTAGCCGGCGAAATAAAGCACCCTGCAGCCGGCCTTGCGCATCGCCTGCCCGATCGAGAACAGCACCGCGTTGCCCAGTCCGCCGCCGACCAGCACCACGGTTTCGTCCGTGGGAATTTCGGTCGGCGTGCCCGTGGGCCCCATCAGGATCACCGGCTCCCCCGGCTTCAGGCCGGCGCAGAGGCTGCTGGAGCCGCCCATCTCGAGCACGATGGTCGACAGCAGCCCGCGTTCGGGATCCGTCCACGCGCCGGTCAGCGCGAGGCCCTCCATCGCCAGCCGCGTGCCCTGCGCGACCGGAGCCAGCGATTCGAAATTCTGCAGGCGGTAGAACTGCCCCGGCTGAAAGCGCCGCGCGGCCAGCGGCGCGTGCAGCACGACCTCGACGATGGTCGGCGTCAGGCGCCTGACCTCGTGCACGGTGGCGCGCAGGTCGCGCTGCAACCCGGCGAGGAAAGCCGCGTCGCCGACGGCGGCGGCGGGTTTCACCCTGTCCAGCACGCCGCTGACCACCGGATAGCCCTGCTTGGCGCTGCCGACCGCCTTGACCACGTTGCCGAAGAAGGACGGATGCACGTCGCCGAAATAGCTGATGAAGCGGCCGTCCGCGCGTTTCGCCAGCAGGACGTTGACCGATTCCGGCTTGGAAATCGATTTCTCGGCGCCGACCGGATTGCCGTCCGCGTCGACGGCGCGGAAATAACGGCCATCGAGCACGAAAGTACCCGCGTCCTCGCGCGCCAGCACGGTGTTGGGCTGCGTGCCGGCGGCGATCAGCACCGCCCGCGCCGGCAGCGTCACTTTGCCCTTGTCCTGCCACTGTCCGTCCTCGCCGCGCGCCTGCACCGAAGCCTGCAGCGCGCTGGCATGGCCGTATCCGTCGGTCTCGATCGCCAGCGGCGTCAGGCATTCCGCGAAGGTGATGCCCTCTTCCAGCGCCTTGTGCACCTCCTCGTGGTTCAGCGTGTAGGAAGGACTGTCGACCAGGCGCTTGCGGTAGGCGATGGTCGCCCCTCCCCAGGATTGCAGCAGTTGCAGGACGCGCGGCTCGCGGCCCTCCTGCCGCGCCAGCATGCGCTCGGCCCGGATCGCCTGCGCGTGGCCGATGAATTCGGCCGCGATCTCCCGCTCCTCCGCGCTCCAGGCCTTCCGCACCGCGTCCTCGCCGCGCTCGCGCACGAGAATTTCGTGGCGCAGCAGGAATTTCTCGACCTGCAGCGGATAGTAGGCCAGCGATTCGGTCGCGGCATCGATCGCGGTCAGGCCGCCGCCGATGATCACCACCGGCAGCCGCAACTGCATGTTCGCGATCGAGTCCGCCTTCGCCGCGCCGGTCAACTGCAGCGCCATCAGGAAATCCGAGGCGGTGCGCACGCCGCGGGCCAGGCCGTTGGGCATGTCGGGCACCGTGGGCCGGCCGGCGCCGATCGCCAGCGCGACATGGTCGAAACCGAGCGCAAAGGCATCCTCCGCGGTGATCGTGCCGCCGAAACGCACGCCGCCGAACAGCGCGAACTGCGCGCGCCGCTCCAGCAGCAGGCGGATGATCTTCAGGAAATTCTTGTCCCAGCGCACGGTGATGCCGTATTCGGCCACGCCGCCAAAACCCGCCATCGCCCGCTCGTCGAGCGATTCATGCAGCTCACGCACGTCCCGGACCGGCCTGAACGGCACGCGCCCGCCCGCCGCATCGACGCCCGACAGCTCCGGCGGCAGGGGCTCGATCTTCAGGCCGTCGACACCGACCACGACATGGCCGTCGTTCATCAGGAAATGCGACAGCGAGAACCCGGCCGGCCCCATGCCGACCACCAGCACCCGTTTCCCGCTCGGCGCCTTCGGCGCGGGATTGCGCAGGTTCAGCGGATTCCAGCGCGTCAGCAGGCTGTAGATTTCGAAGCCCCAGGGCAGTTCGAGCACGTCCTTCAGCGTGCGCGTTTCCGCCTGCGGGATGTTGACCGGCTCCTGCTTCTGGTAGATGCAGGCCTTCATGCAGTCGTTGCAGATGCGGTGCCCGGTGGCCGCGGTCATCGGATTGTCCACCGTGATGATCGCCAGCGCGCCGATGGCCAGCCCCTCGGTCTTGGCCTTGTGGAATTCGGAAATCTTCTCTTCCAGCGGACAGCCGGCCAGCGTGATGCCGAAAGGCGATTTCTTGAACGAGGCCTCGCCGCGCCCGCTCGCCCCCTTCTCCTGCAATCCCTTCGAGCAGGAATCCTTGCCCTGCTCGTGGCACCAGATGCAGTAGTTGGCCTCGTCCAGCGCGCCCGTCAGGCCGGCGCCGCCGTCGGTCAGCCTGAAACCGTCGCGCAACCTCAGCTTCGGGGCGTCGAAGCGGTGCTCGGCGTAACCCTTGCCGGTGTCGGTTTGCACCGGCACCAGGTTCTGCACGTCGAGCTTGTGCGGCGCCTTGAACAGCACGCCGTCGTGATGCCTCGCGCGGCCGGCCGCGGCATGCGCGGCCCAGGCTGCATACTGCAGGGCCAGATCGAGCGCCCCGGCATGCGCCGCTTCGTCCTGCTGCCACGATTCGACATGACGCGCGAAAGCCAGCTCGGTCAGCGGCTCGCCGAACAAGCCGGCCAGCTTCGCGCCCACCGCGTCTCCGTCGATGGCCGCGGCCGCTTCCGCCTTGTACTTGTGCATGGCCTTGCGCTGCACGAACAGGCGCTTGACCCGGTACAGCGGCGCCAGATCGTGGTGCCGCGCCGACAGCGCGCGGACTTCGGCCTCGATGCCGAACAGCCGCGCGATGAAATCGTCGAGATGCGGCGCCAGCGCCAGCAACAGCTCCGACTCGGCCTTCGCCGCCAGGACGCCCCCCGCCTGGCGCGCCGCCAGCAGCCGGGCATGCAGCGCGGCGTCGGCCGCGCCGACATCGTCCAGAAAGGCCCGGTCGATGCGCAGCAATCCGTCGCGCGCGTAGAGATCTTCGAACGAAAAACCGGACCGGAGGGAAAGGGCTGGATTCTGATTCAAGATTTCTGATTCAAGATGATGGAGGCATGCGGTAATGACGGGATTATATCAACCGGGATATCCGTGGCTTCGACCCGGTGGTTATTTGCTTAGCGTTTCCGGCGCTATGATGCCCGCGTTTCCCGGGCACGCCCGCCGTGCAATAATTGCACGCAGCCCTGCCGCGCCGCCTACGGGTATCGCAATGACCGCAAACCAACGGAAAATGCTGGTCTGGATTCTTTTATCCGTGCTGGCCGCGGCGCTGAGTTATGCCGCATTCCGCGGCTATTTCAGCGCGGAATTGCTGCTCGGATTCGCCAATACCTTCTCCTGCTGATCCCGTTCGGGCATGCGGGGAGCGACAAAAGGTTGGCCCTGCATCGCCTTGCAAAAACCGGACGGCGCATTCAGGTTTGCAGGCGGTACGCTGATCGGGTGCAGCGGCAGAATTTTATAAATATCAATAAAAACAAATACTTATATAGAATCGTGTGCGGCGTTCCGATTCTCCGGATCCCTCCGGCGCCTCACCGGAAGGAAAGCGCGGTAAACCGCTTCAGCCCGTAGCGCGCCCTGCCGCCGTGATGACATTGGCAATGACCATCGCCACCGTCATCGGCCCCACGCCGCCGGGCACCGGCGTAATCCAGCCGGCCCGCGCGCTGACCGCGTCGTAATCCACGTCCCCGCACAACTTGCCGTCGGGCAGACGATTGATGCCGACATCGATGACCGCGGCGCCGGGCTTGACCATGTCCGCCGTCACCATGCGCGGTTTGCCGGCCGCGCAGATCAGGATGTCCGCCTCCCGCGTGACGGCCGCCAGCTCGGGCGTGTGCGAATGGCAGATGGTGACCGTCGCATTGCGTTCGAGCAGCATCAGCGCCGCCGGCTTGCCGACGATGCTGCTGCGCCCGACCACCACCGCATGCCTGCCGGCCACCGGCACGCCGGCGCGCTCGAGCATCAGCATGCACCCCGACGGCGTGCACGGCGCCAGCAGCGCATGGCCGTCGAGCAATGCACCCAGGCTGCGCCAGGTGAAACCGTCGACGTCCTTTGCCGGATCTATGCGCTGCAGGACCGCCACGGCATCGATGTGCTCCGGCAGCGGCAACTGCACCAGGATGCCGTGCACCCGGGCATCGCCGTTCAGCGCGTCGATGGTCTGCAGCAGCGCCGCCGTCGTCACCGCCGCCGGCAGGCGGGTGTCGAAGCTGCGCACGCCGGCCTCGCGGCAGGCGCGCTCCTTGCCGCGCACGTACACCGCGGAGGCGGGATCGTCGCCGACCAGCACCATGGCAAGCCCCGGCACGCGGCCCCGCTGCGCCAGTTGCCCGGAGGCGGATTTCTGTTCATCCAGCACCTGCCGCGCCATGGCGGCGCCGTCGATGATGATCGCACCCATCGTGTTCCCGATTTCCTTGCCGATTGACCAGGCAGGCCGAGCCTGCCGCTATTTGTCCGGTTGCGCCGCCGGCCCGTTGCCGGGTGCGCCGTCGAGCACCTGGAAAAACACCTCGTCCCGCCGGATCATCCCCAGTTCGCTGCGCGCGCGTTCTTCCACCGCCTCCAGTCCCTGCTTGAGGTCGCGAACCTCGGCGTCCAGCGCCGCATTGCGCGCCCGCAGCCGGTCGTTGGATTCGCGCTGCGCCTCGATCTGCCGCTCCATCTCCCATACCCGCAGCAGGCCGCCCTTGCCCAGCCACAGGGGATACTGGATCAGCAGCAACAGCCCGGTGAGCGTGATGGCAAGCAGTCGCATGGCTTCAGGAAGGCACGCGGACGGCCCGCGAAGGAGGTTTAACGCAGCTGGTAAAAGGCGCCACGTCCGGGATAGGTCGCCGTATCGCCCAGATCTTCCTCGATGCGGAGCAACTGGTTGTACTTCGCCAGCCGGTCCGTCCGCGACAGTGATCCGGTCTTGATCTGCATCGCATTGGTCGCCACCGCGATGTCGGCGATGGTCGTGTCCTCGGTTTCACCCGAGCGATGCGAAATGACCGCGGTGTAACGCGCGCGCTTGGCCATCTCGATCGCCGCCAGCGTCTCGGTCAGCGTGCCGATCTGGTTGACCTTGATCAGGATCGAGTTGGCGATGCCCTGCTCGATGCCGCGCTTCAGGTACTGCGTATTGGTCACGAACAGGTCGTCGCCGACCAGTTGCACGCGGTTGCCGAGCTTTTCCGTCAGCACCTTCCAGCCGTCCCAGTCGTTTTCGGCCATGCCGTCCTCGATGCTGACGATGGGATACTTGTCGGCCCAGGCCGCCAGGTAATCGGCGAATTCCGGCGCCTTCAGGCTGAGGCCCTCCGAGCGCAG
Organism: uncultured Bordetella sp.; assembly: GCA_964533495.1. Taxonomy (GTDB): domain Bacteria; phylum Pseudomonadota; class Gammaproteobacteria; order Burkholderiales; family SG8-41. The sequence goes on from CAZHJU010000004.1 coordinate 76,772, forward strand.
CGTGTATTCGCCGTCCTCGAAAAATTCCGAACTCGCGCAGTCCAGCGCCAGCGCGACGTCCTCGCCGGGGCGGTAACCCGCGGCTTCGACGGCCTCGAGGATGACCTGGATCGCGGCTTCGTGCTTCGGCAGCCGCGGTGCGAAGCCGCCCTCGTCGCCGACCGCGGTCGCCAGGCCGCGGTCCGTCAGCAGTTTGCGCAGCGCATGGAACACTTCCGCGCCGCAGCGCAGCGCCTCGCGGAAACTCCCGGCGCCCACGGGCACGATCATGAATTCCTGCATGTCCAGGCCGTTGTCGGCATGCGCGCCGCCGTTGATGACGTTCATCATCGGCACCGGCATCGCCATCGCGCCGGCGCCGCCGAGATAACGGTGCAGCGGCAGGCCGGATTCCTCGGCGGCGGCGCGAGCCACCGCCATCGACACCGCCAGCATCGCGTTGGCGCCCAGCCGCGACTTGTTTTCGGTGCCGTCGAGATCCAGCAGCGTGCGATCGACGAAAGCCTGCTCGGTGGCGTCGACGCCGATCACCGCTTCGCAAATCTCGGTGTTCACGTGTTCCACCGCCTGCAGCACGCCCTTGCCGCCGTAACGCTGCTTGTCGCCGTCGCGCAGCTCGATGGCCTCGCGGCTGCCGGTGGACGCCCCGGAAGGCACCGCGGCCCTGCCCAGGATGCCGGATTCCAGCAGCACGTCGGCCTCCACGGTCGGATTGCCGCGGGAATCCAGAATTTCCCTGCCTATGACGTCGACGATTGCACTCATGTCCTGTCCTGTCGCTGATGGTTATACGTGCTGCTCGACGAGGCGGCGGCTTTTGACCGCTGCGTCGAGCGCGTGAAGGATGTCCAGCAGTTCGCCCATCAGGGCGAGCGGCCAGGAATTCGGGCCGTCGCACAGCGCCTCGTCCGGCTTCGGATGGGTTTCCATGAACACGCCGGAGACCCCGGCCGCCACCGCGGCGCGCGCCAGCACCGGTATGTGTTCGCGCTGGCCGCCGCTGGCGTTGCCCTGCCCTCCGGGCAACTGCACCGAATGGGTGGCGTCGAACACGACCGGACAGCCGGTGCCGCGCATCGCGGCCAAGCCGCGCATGTCGACGACCAGGTTGTTGTAACCGAAGCTGAAGCCGCGCTCGCAGACCATGATCTGCCCGTTGCCGGTGCTGCGCGCCTTGTCGACGACGTTGGCCATTTCCCAGGGCGACAGGAACTGGCCCTTCTTGATGTTGACCGGTTTTCCCTGGCCCGCCGCGCTGCGGATGAAATTGGTCTGCCGGCACAGGAAGGCCGGGGTCTGGATCACATCGACCACCGCGGCGACTTCGGCGAGCGGCGTGTCTTCGTGCACGTCGGTCAGCACCGGCACGCCGATCTGCCGCTTTACCGATTCGAGTATGCGCAGCCCCTCTTCGATGCCGGGGCCGCGGTAGCTTTTGCCCGAGGTGCGGTTGGCCTTGTCGAAAGAACCCTTGAACACGTAAGGCATGCGCAGCCGCGCGGTCTGCTCCTTCAGCTGACCCGCGACATCGAGGCACATCTGCTCGCTCTCGAGCGTATCGGGTCCGGCAATCAGGAACATCGGCCGGTCGAGCCCGACTTCGAATCCGCAGAGTTTCATGGGCCGGTCCGGGACGGGTTCAGGTCGCCGCCGAGGCGCGCGCGGGCCGCGGAGCCTGTTGCCGGGCGCCCGCGTTCTTCAGGGCGGCCTCGACGAAGGACTTGAACAGGGGATGGCCGCCGCGCGGCGTCGAGGTGAATTCGGGATGGAACTGGCAGCCGACGAACCACGGATGGCCGGGAATTTCCACCATCTCGCAGAGATCGCCGGTGAGCGACCGGCCGCTGACGCTGAGCCCGGCTTCCAGCAGGCGCGGCAGGTAGTGGTTGTTGACCTCGTAACGGTGGCGATGACGCTCGACGATGCGATCGGCGCCGTAGATTTTCCGGGCAAGCGAGCCGGCTTTCAGTTCGCACTCCTGGCCGCCCAGGCGCATGGTGCCGCCGAGGTCGGAGGAGGCATCGCGATGCTCCACCCTGCCGTCGCGGTCCTGCCATTCGGTGATCAGCGCCACCACCGGATGCGGCGTTTCCGCATCGAACTCGGTGCTATGGGCGCCGGCCAGCCCGGCAAGGTGACGCGCATATTCGATCACCGCGAGCTGCATGCCCAAGCAGATGCCCAGATACGGCACCCCATGCTCCCGGGCATGGCGTATCGCCTTGATCTTGCCTTCGACGCCGCGCTTGCCGAATCCGCCCGGCACCAGGATCGCATCCATGGCCTCCAGGCAGCCGATGCCGTTTTTTTCGATGCTTTCGGAGTCGACGTAATGGATGCGGATTTTCGAGCCGGTATGGATGCCGGCATGGATCAGCGCTTCCGACAGCGATTTGTAGGACTCGGTCAGATCCACGTACTTGCCGACCAGCGCGATGCTGACCTCGTGCCGCGGGTGCTCCAGCGCGTGGATCACGCGATCCCAGGTCGACAGGTCGGCCGGCGGCGGATCGATGCCGAGCTTCCGGCAGACGATGTCGTCCAGCCCCTGCTCGTGCAGCTTGCCCGGTATCTTGTAGATGCTGTCGACGTCGACCGCGGAAATCACCGCATCGACGCCGACATTGGTGAACAGCGCGATCTTGCGCCGCTCGCCGTCGGGCAGCGGCCGGTCGGCGCGGCACAGCAGCACGTCGGGCTGGATGCCGATCTCGCGCAGCTCCTTGACCGAGTGCTGCGTCGGCTTGGTCTTGATTTCGCCGGCGGAGGCGATGTACGGCACCAGCGTCAGGTGGATGAAGCAGGCGTTGTCGCGGCCGACCTCGATGCCCATCTGGCGGATCGCCTCGAGGAAGGGCAATGACTCGATGTCGCCGACCGTGCCGCCGATCTCGACCAGCGCGATTTCGGCGTCGCCGGCGCCGCGCCGGACGTATTGCTTGATCTCGTCGGTGATGTGCGGAATCACCTGCACCGTGCCGCCGAGGTAATCGCCGCGGCGCTCCTTCTTGATGACGCTTTCGTAGATCTGGCCGGTGGTGAAATTGTTGCGCTTGCCCATGCGGGCATTGATGAAGCGCTCGTAATGACCGAGGTCGAGATCGGTCTCGGCGCCGTCCTCGGTGACGAACACTTCGCCGTGCTGGAAGGGACTCATCGTGCCCGGATCCACGTTGATGTAGGGATCCAGTTTGAGCATCGAAACCCTGATGCCGCGGGATTCGAGGATTGCGGCGAGGGAGGCGGCAGCGATACCTTTGCCCAGGGAGGAAACAACACCACCAGTGACAAAGATATATTTGGTCATTTCATTTGGGCCGACGCTCAGGCAAGCCAAAGTTTGTTTATTTTATCGCAAATCCCGCCGCCTTCCAATCAAGCAGGCTTGCCACCGCGGGCCAGGTACAGCCAGGTCTCGACCACGGTGTCGGGATTCAGTGACAGGCTTTCGATCCCTTCCTTCACCAGCCACTCCGCGAGGTCCGGATGGTCGGAAGGCCCCTGCCCGCAGATGCCCACGTACTTGCCGGCCTTGCGGCAGGCCGCGATCGCCAGGTGCAGCATGTGCTTGACCGCCGGATCGCGCTCGTCGAAGGCGTCGGCGATGATGCCCGAGTCGCGGTCCAGCGCCAGCGTCATCTGCGTCATGTCGTTGGAACCGATCGAGAAGCCGTCGAAATGCTCGAGAAACCGGTCGGCAAGGATCGCGTTCGACGGAATCTCGCACATCATGATGATGCGCAGGCCGTTTTTGCCGCGCTCGAGGCCGTTTTCCGCCAGCAGCTTCAGCACCCGCCTGCCCTCTTCGACCGTGCGGATGAAAGGCACCATGATCTCGACGTTGGTCAGCCCCATCTCGTCGCGGACCTTTTTCATGGCGCGGCATTCGAGCTCGAAGCAGTCCTTGAACGCCGGCGACACGTAGCGCGAGGCCCCGCGGAAACCGAGCATCGGATTTTCCTCGTGCGGCTCATAACGCGAACCGCCGGTGAGACTGGAATATTCGTTCGACTTGAAATCGGACAGCCGCACGATCACCGGCTTCGGCCAGAACGCCGCGCCCAGTGTGGCGACGCCTTCGGCCAGCTTGTCGACGTAGAAGCTCACCGGATCGGCATAGCCGGCGCTGTGCTCCTCGACCGCGAGCTTGAGGTCCGCGCCGAGGTCGGGATAGGCCAGCACCGCCTTGGGATGGACGCCGATCATGCGCGCGATGATGAATTCGAGGCGGGCAAGGCCGACACCTTCGTTGGGCAGGCGCTGGAACTCGAAGGCCAGTTCCGGATTGCCGACGTTCATGGTGATCTTGACCGGGCATTTCGGCATGCTCGACAGTGAAAGATCGATCACTTCGGTCTGCAACTCACCGCGATAGACGAATCCGGTATCCCCTTCCGCGCAGGACACGGTGACCGGTTTTCCATCCTTCAACACCTGGGTGGCGTCGCCACAGCCGACCACCGCGGGAATGCCCAGCTCGCGCGCGATGATCGCCGCATGGCAGGTCCGGCCGCCGCGGTTGGTGACGATGGCCGCCGCCCGCTTCATCACGGGCTCCCAGTCGGGATCGGTCATGTCCGTCACCAGCACGTCGCCGGGCTTGACGCGGTCCATCTCCGCCGCGCTCTTGATCAGCCGCACCGGCCCGCTGCCGATGCGCTGGCCGATGGCGCGGCCGGTCGCCAGCACTTCCGAACGCTCCTTGAGGCGGTAACGGCGCAGGGTGTCGACCTTCTCGCTGGCCTTCACCGTCTCCGGCCGCGCCTGCAGGATGTAGAGCTTGCCGTCGTTGCCGTCCCTGCCCCATTCGATGTCCATCGGCCGCTGATAATGGGCTTCGATGATCATCGCGTAACGGGCCAGTTCGTTGACTTCGGCATCGCTGATCGAGAACTTGCGCCGTTCCGCCTCGGGCACCTCGATGGTCTGCACCGATTTGCCCGCGGCGCGGTTTTCGGTGAACACCATGCGCAGCGCCTTCGAACCCAGCCCGCGCCGCAGGATCGCGCTCCTGCCTTCCTTGAGCCCGCGCTTGTAGACATAGAATTCGTCGGGATTGACCTGCCCCTGCACCACCGTTTCGCCGAGCCCGTAGGCCGAGGTGATGAACACCACCTGGTCGAAGCCGGATTCGGTGTCGAGCGTGAACATCACGCCGCTCGACCCCTTGTCGCTGCGCACCATGCGCTGCACCGCCGCCGACAGCGCGACCTCGTCATGGGTGAAGCCCTTGTGCACGCGGTAGGAAATCGCGCGGTCGTTGTAGAGCGACGCGAACACGTGGCGGATCGCTTCGAGCAGGTTGTCGAGGCCGTGCACATTGAGATAGGTTTCCTGCTGGCCGGCAAAAGAGGCATCCGGCAGGTCTTCCGCGGTCGCCGAGGAACGCACCGCGAACGACACGTCGGCACCGGAATCGGCGACCAGTTTCCCGTAGGCCGTCTCGATCGCCTTGCGGAAATCGGCGCTGAATTCCTGGGCGACGATCCAGCCGCGGATTTCACTGCCCGCCGCGGTCAGGGCATTGACGTCGTCGGCATTCAGGGCGGAAAGACGCTTCGAAATCCTGTCGGCGAGCCCGTTCTGCGCAAGAAACAGGCGATAGGCATCGGAAGTCGTCGCAAAACCGCCGGGAACGCGCACCCCCGCGCCGGCCAATTGGCTGATCATTTCTCCCAGGGATGCGTTCTTGCCACCGACTCGCCCGACGTCGCTCATCCGCAACGCGCCGAGCTCAACCACCAGTTCCTTGCCGCCCATGCCCTTGTCCTTGATTTGTAAGCTGCGCCAAAAGGCGATATTTTACCGAAACCCCCTACCGGTTCCGAGCATGAATTCCTCCCGCACGGCTTTTTTTGTATCCGATCGCACCGGCATCACGGCCGAAATGCTGGGCCACAGCCTGCTGACCCAGTTCGACGGGGCCAAATTGAAGGAAGTGACCGTGCCGTTCATCGACACGGCGGACAAGGCCCACGCCTTTGTCCGGCAGATCAACGCCACGGGAATCGCGGACGGCGTGCGTCCCATCGTCATCAGCACGCTGGTCAACACCGAAATCTCCGGCATCGTGGCCACCGCCAATGCCTTGTTCCTTGATTCCTTTGAGATTTTCATCGCTCCGCTGGAAAAGGAACTGGGCGTCAAGGCCTCCCACGCCATCGGCCGTTCGCACAGCACCGAAGATTTCGTCAACTATCACCACCGGATCGAGGCGGTGAACTACGCGTTGTCGCACGACGACGGCGTCTCGAAGCGTGAACTGACCGAGGCGGACATCATCCTCGTCGGGGTCTCGCGTTGCGGGAAAACGCCGACCTGCCTCTACCTGGCGATGCAGTTCGGCATCCGGGCCGCGAACTACCCGCTGATCCCCGAGGATTTCAGCAGCATGCAGTTGCCGGCGCAGATCAAGTCGCTGCGCAACAGGCTGTACGGGCTGACCATCAAACCATCCCGGCTGCAGCAGATCCGCAACGAGCGGCGGCCCGGCAGCAAGTACGCCACGCTGGCCAACTGCGAATTCGAAATCCGCGAGGCCGAAGCGCTGATGCGCCAGGAAGGCATCCCCTATCTCGACGCCACCAGCAAATCGGTCGAGGAACTCGCCACCACGATCCTGCAGGAAGCCCGGCTGGAGCGGCGGATCTACTGAGCCCGCAACTGCCGCACCCGCTCGAACAGGCAGACCGCGGCGGCAGCTCCCACGTTGAGCGATTCGGCGCGGCCCGGCATCGGAATGCGGACGGTCTGCCCGGCCAGGGCCGCCAGTTCCGGAGAAAGGCCGGCACCCTCGTTGCCGAACAGCAGGGCCACATCGCCGGCCAGGTCCGCGTCGAAGACCGGAACCCCTTGATGCACCGCGGTGGCCACAAGCGTTCCCGAATAGACCCGCGCCAGCGCCTGCAGGTCCGCGCCCTCGATAATGCGCAGCGCGAAATGGGCGCCCATGCCGGCACGCAGCACCCGCGGCGACCAGGCGTGCACCGAATGCCGCGACAGGCATACCGTTTCGATGCCGGCCGCCGCCGCCGACCGCAGGATCGAGCCGAGGTTGCCGGGATCCTGAATATCCTCCAGCCAGACGCTGGCGCCTGCGAGCCGTTCCGGCACGGCCACCCGCGGCGTCGGCACCACCGCAATGATGCCGGTGGGCGTGGCCACCGACGACAGCTGGCGGAACAGCGCATCGGGCAGCAGCAGCGCATCATCGGCGCTCCGCCCTGCCAGCAGCCCGCGCACTTCGGCGTTTTCCGCGCCGCTGCGGCTGAGCACGATTTCGCCCGGCATTCCCACATGTTCCGCATAGGCGGCGACCAGATGGATGCCGTCCAGCAGCGAAAGGCCCGTGCTGCGCCGTTCGCGCGAGGACTGCGCCAGTTTTAGCAATGCGCGGAACCGCGGATTGTCGGCGGAGGTAATGCTCTTCACGGGATGCAGTTCCTCAATGCAGGCCTTCGATCCGGCGAAGACGCCGCGCCGGCCGGCATGCGGAAATTGCGCCAGGCAACAGGGCCAGGACTACATGGATGTCCGGCAGCGGCAGGTTCACGACCGGCAGTTTCTGTTTGAGTTATGGTGGTTCGCCGGGTATGTCCGCTGCAGCGTAACGTGCCCGCACTCTGCCGGGCAGCGTGCTTGGCCTGGAAACCGGAGCGGATTCGGAGACAGCCATCGGCAAACGGGGGATTCTGCTTTACGGGTTTCTTTACGGATTCCGAGTGTACCCGGGTACCCCGCCGATGAAAATCGCCGTTGTTCCGTCACTACCGCGCGTTCCCGCGACAACGGCCGCAACGCCGCCGCGCGCCATCCGCGATGGCGCCGGCGCAGAAATCCCCGGACCGGCACACGGCCGATGATGCCGCAGGCCGTGGCCTCGCGAAAACGGCCGTCCCGCTTACGCCGGCAACCGATCGACACCGCGGCGGAGAACAGGTGCGCCATATCCCATAAAACTATAACTATTTGTTTTTATTTATATTTTTTGACTCCCGCACCGGAGAAAAACTTTGCCGGTGTGCCGGTGTCGGCCCCAGACGGCGCAAGGCCGCCATGTGCAGCGCCGTGCCGTAGCCCTTGTGCCGGTCGAAACCGTATTCGGGGTAGACGGCATGCAGTTCGAGCATCTGCGCATCGCGCGCCGTTTTCGCCAGTATCGATGCCGCCGAGATCGCGGGCACCAGGGCATCGCCCTGCACGATGGCCCGGGCCGGCATGGCCACCCTGGGCACATGCAAGCCATCGACCAGTATCGACTCCGGCTGCAGCCGCAATGCCGTCACCGCGCGGCGCATCGCAAGCAAACTCGCCTGCAGAATGTTGATCGCATCGATTTCCTCCACGCTGGCGCTGGCCACCGCCCAGCAGACCGCGTGTTTCCTGATCGCGTCGGCCAGGACATCCCGGCGCTTCGCCGTCAGCTTCTTGGAATCTGCAAGCCCCGCAACAGGTGACGGATCCCCGAGCATCACCGCGGCCGCAAACACCGGCCCGGCCAGCGGCCCCCGCCCCGCCTCGTCGACGCCGCAGACCACGGCATTCATCGCGCGCCGCCGGTCAGGTAAGGCACTACCGCCTCGGCCGCGCGTTCGGCCGCGTCATGCCGCAGCTCCGCCGCCATCCGTGCGAAACGCTGCTCGATCGCCCTGCGTTTGTCGCCGTCCCGCAACAAATCGATGACGGCCGCCGACAGCGTCTCCGGTGTGGCGGCATCCTGCAGCAGTTCCGGCACCACGAATTCCCCGGCCAGGATGTTGGGCAGGCCGACCCAGGGCTGGTAACGCCGGCTGTTCATGATCCACCAGCTGAGCCGCGGCATGCGATAGGTGATCACCATCGCCCTCTGCAGCAGCGCCGCCTCCAGCGTCGCGGTGCCCGAAGCCACCAGCACGACATCGGCGGCGGCCATCGCGTCATGGGCGTGGCCGAACAGCAGCTTGATTTCGAGCTCGCCGCTCTGGCGCCGGTACAGCGCGGCCTCGAACAGATCGCGGGTCCGGCGGTTGACCAGCGGCACCAGCAGCCGCACCCCGTCGACGGCCGCGGCGATCTTTTCCGCCGCCGCGACAAACACGTCGGCAAGGTATTCGAGCTCGCTGACCCGGCTCCCCGGCAGCAGCGCGACCACCGGCGCGCCGACGGGGATACGCAGCTCCGCGCGTGCCTCCTCCCGCGAAGGGACGGCGGCCAGCATGTCCGCCAGCGGGTGGCCGACATAACTCACCGGCACCCCCGCTTTTTCATAGATCGCCGCCTCGAAGGGAAACACCGTCAGCATCCGCGACACCGAGCGGCGGATCTTGCGGATGCGTCCGCCCCGCCAGGCCCAGATGGCGGGGCTCACATAATGCACGGACGGAATGCCGGCCGCCTTGAGGTCCGCCCCCAGATCGAGATTGAAATCCGGCGCGTCGATGCCGATGAACACGGCGGGCCGCTCGGCGAGGAAATGATTCTTCAGGCTGCGGCGGATGCCGATGATTTCCCGGTAATGGCGCAGCACCTCGACATAGCCGCGCACCGAGAGCTTCTCCATCGGAAACAGCGAACGCACGCCGGCCGCGGTCATCTTCGGTCCGCCGATGCCGACGAATCGCGCGCCAGGCAGGCGTTTCGCCAGGGCCTGCACCAGCGCCCCGCCCAGCAGGTCTCCCGAAGGTTCGCCCGCGACGATGCCGACCAGCGGACCCGCCGGTGTAGTCTGCACGGTCACGGTATTCAGCGGATGACGCCGCGTCCCGGCGCCGCCAGGAACTCCGCCAGCGGCTGCAGCGCCGGCTGCCCCGCCGCCCCGGCGGCGATCTGCCTGCCGGCTTCCTCGAATGACAATCCCGACTTGTAAAGCGTCTTGTAGGCGCGCTTGACGGCGGCGATCGCCTCCGGCGTGTAGCCGCGCCGGCGCAGGCCTTCGGAATTGACGCCGTGGGGCTGCGCGGGATTGCCCGAAGCCGTCACAAAGGGCGGCAGATCCTGCAGCAGGATGGTGCCCATCGCGGTGATACTGTGGGCGCCGATGCGGCAGAACTGGTGAACCACGGTGAATCCGCCCAGTATCGCGTGGTTGCCGACATGCACATGCCCGGCAAGCTGCGCGTTGTTGGCGAAAATCGCATGATCACCGACCTGGCAGTCATGCGCCAGATGCACATAGGCCATGATCCAGTTATGGTTGCCCACCCGGGTGACGCCGGCATCCTGCGCGGTTCCGCGATTGAAGGTGCAGAACTCGCGGATCGTGTTGTCGTCGCCGATCTCGAGGCGCGTCGGCTCGCCGGCATATTTCTTGTCCTGCGGCGCCTCGCCGATCGAGCAGAACTGGTAAATCACGTTGCGCCTGCCGATCCGGGTATGTTCGCCGATCACGACATGCGGGCCGATGCGGGTCGCCTCTCCGATCTCGACGCCGGGGCCGATCACCGAATACGGCCCCACCGACACGCCGTCGGCCAGCCGCGCCTCTGGATCGATGATGGCCGTCGGATGAACACGGTGAACCATCCGGCATTCCTCAGGCGGCGTTTTCCGGAAGGTCGCGCACGGTGCACATCAGCTCCGCCTCGGCCGCCACCACGTCGCCGACGCGCGCCTCCGCGGCAAACTTCCAGATGCCGCGGACATGCCTTGACAGCCTGACATGCAGATGCAGCGCGTCTCCCGCCGTGACCGGCCGCTTGAACCGCGCATTGTCGATGCCGACAAAATAATAAATCGACTTGTCGTCGGCCTTCGCGCCCATCGTGACGAAGGAAAGTATGGCCGCCGCCTGCGCCATCGCCTCCACGATCAGCACGCCGGGCATCACCGGATGGTGCGGAAAATGACCGGTGAAAAAGGGCTCGTTGATGGTGACGTTCTTGAGCGCGACGATGTCCTTTCCGGCCTCGTACGACAGCACCCGGTCGATCAGCAGGAAGGGATAGCGGTGTGGCAGGTAGCGCAGGACCTCGGTGATGTCCATGCTGTTCATGATTTTCCTTTCTTGCGCAACTGCAATTCCTGTTCGAGCGCGCGGACCCTGGAGGTCAGCTCGCCGAGCTTGCGCAGGCTGGCGGCGTTGCGGCGCCAGTCCCGGTTGCTCTCGAATGGATAGGCGCCGGTGTAGGTGCCGGCTTCGCCGATCGACTTGGTGACCAGGGTATGCGCCGATATCTCGACATGGTCCGCGATCGACAGGTGTCCCGCGATGCCGGATGCGCCGCCGATGCGGCAGAAACGGCCGATCTTGGAACTGCCGGCGATGCCGACGCAGGCCGCGATCGCGGTATGCGCGCCGATGCGCACGTTGTGGGCGACCTGGATCTGGTTGTCGAGTTTCACGCCGTCCTCGATCACCGTGTCGTCTATCGCGCCGCGGTCTATGGTCGTATTGGCGCCGATCTCGACGTCGCTGCCTACCCTGACGCGGCCGATCTGCGGCACCTTGAGCCAGCGCTCGCCTTCCATCGCGATGCCGAAGCCGTCCGCGCCGATGACCACGCCGGAATGCACGATGGCCCGTTCGCCGAGAATGCAGTCGCGGTAAACCGTGACGTTCGGATAAATCATCCCGCCCGCCCCGATCGACGCCCCCGCGCCGATGTAGCTGCCGGCACCGATGCTGCAGCCATCGCCGATTTCGGCGCCTTCCTCGATGATCGCATGCGCGCCGACATGCACGCCTGCCCCGATTCGCGCGCGGGGATCGATAACCGCGGCCGCATGGACCCCTGAAGCCGGCGCGCGGACCGGATTGAACAGCGCCGACACCCTGGCAAAGTAGGCATAGGGATTGGCCGCGACGATATGCGGCACGTCGAGCCTGCCGCGAAGGGGCATGCCGACAATCACCGCGCCGGCCCGGGTCGCCTTGAGCTGCGCGAGGTAGCGTTCATTGGCGAAAAAGGCGATGGTCTCCGGCGACGCCGTTTCCAGCGTGGCCACCTGCCGCACCTTCACCCCGGGATCCCCGACCAGTTCCCCGCCGAGGCGGCCGACTATGTCGCCGAGACTGAGCGGCGGATGCGGCTGGCTCTGCATCGGTCGGGCAGCATCGGAAATCGGCATCGCGGTACGATGCGGAAAACGGCTACTTGCCGTCCGCCAGCGCCTTCAGGACCTTGTCGGTGATGTCGATCTTCGGATTGCGGTACACCGCTTCCTGGAGAATGATGTCGTACTTCTCGGCCTCCGCGATCTGCCTGATGATGCGGTTGGCGCGTTCAAACAGGGCGCCCAGTTCCTGGTTGCGGCGGAGGTTCAGATCCTCGCGATACTCCCGCTGCATGCGCTGGAAATCCAGCGACAGGCGCCCGAGTTCCTGTTCCTTGGCGCGCCGATCGCCCTCTCCCATGGTCAGCGCGTCCTTCTCGAGCTGCCCCTGGAGGGTCTTGATCTGCGCCTCCCGCCGCTGCAGTTCCTGCGCCCGCGGCGCGAACTCCTTCTCCAACTGCTTGCTCGCGCGCTCCGCCGGCGCGCTCTCCCGGGTGATGCGTTCCTGATCGATAAAGCCGATTTTGAGGTCGGCAGCAGTCGCCGTTGCCGCAAGGCACAACATCATGCCGGCCAATCCACAGTGCAATAATCTCTTCAACATGCTCTCCTTGAAACTCTGCGCGGTCGCACAACCCTGCCTCAGAAAGCGCCGCCAAACGTGAACTGGAATGCCTGCTTCCTGTCATTGCTCTGCGCGTTGAGCGGCGCAGCGACGCTGATCCTGATCGGCCCCATCGGCGAAGACCAGAACAGCGACAATCCGGTTGAGTAGCGGAAATCACCGGAGTCGAATTTCTCCGAAATCATCCCGGCATCAACAAAACCGCTGAGGCGGACCGACTTGTCATTCTGGAGCCCTGGAAACGGAAACAGGAACTCCGCATTGCCCACCAGCCGGTGGCTGCCGCCGCGGGGATCGCCGTTCTGGTCCTTGGGACCGATGGTCGAATTCCGATAGCCACGGACGGAGTTTACACCGCCGGCGAAAAAGTTCTTGAAAAACGGCAGCGGCTTGTCGTCCAGCCCCTCGCCGTAGCCCGCCTCCCCGTTGAGCATCAGCGTGTAATGGCGGGTCAGCGGGAAATACCGCTGGTACTGGTAGGTCGCCTTGAAATACTTCAACGAACCGCCGGGAACGGTGATCTCTCCGGTTGCCCGCTGCAATGTGCCCTTGGTCGGGTAAATCAGGCTGTCCCTGCCGTCGCGCACCCAGCCCGCGTTGGCAAGCACCGCGTCGGTTACCTTGCCGAAGGTCGAGACATAATCAAGGTAAAACAGCGGACTGTCCGGAAAGGTGGTGATTTCGGTCTCTTCGTAGGCCAGGCCGTAGTTGATCGTGTCCCGCTCCGTCACGGGTATGCCGAAACGAATGCCGGCGCCCAGCGATTTTGACGCATACCTGCCAATGCCGCCCGCAAAGGCATCCACTTTCCGCGAATAGACGTCGAATCCCTGACTGATGCCATCCACGGTGAAATACGGATCGGTGTAGGACAACGCGTACACCGTGTTGATCCTGCCGGAATTCAGTTGCAACGAAACATGCTTGCCCGAGCCGAAAATGTTCTGCTGCGTGACCGCGCCCGACAGCGTGATGCCCTCCCCGCTGCCGAATCCCGCGCCAAGAAGAATGTTTCCGGTGGGCTTTTCCACCACCGAGAAATTCACATCGACCTGGTCCGTGGTGCCGGTCACCGACGGCGTCTCCACGCTGACTTCGGTGAAATAGCCCAGCCTGTCGACCCTGCTGCGCGACAGATTGATTTTCTCGCCCGAATACCAGCCGCCCTCGAGCTGGCGCATCTCGCGCCGTATGACTTCGTCGCGCGTACGGTTGTTTCCGGCGATATTGATGCGGCGCACGTAAACCCGCCGGCCGGGATCGATGAAAAACGTGAAGACGGCCTGGTTCTTGGCGCGATCCAGATCGGGCGCCGCATTGACGTTGGCAAAGGCGTAACCGTCATTGCCAAGCCGGTCGCTGATGTTCTTGGTCGATTCGGCAATGCGCGCTCGCGAATAGGTCTCGCCCGGCTTGACGGTGATCAGCTTCAGAATTTCGGCCTCGGGCAGCAGGAGTTCACCGGCAACCTTGACATCCGACACCGTGTACTTCGGTCCCTCGGTGATGCTGACGCTGATGAAGATGTCCTTCTTGTCCGGCGATATCGTCACTTGGGTGGAATCGACGCTGAACTCGAGATAACCGCGGTCCAGGTAATGGGAGCGCAGGCTCTCCAGGTCGGCCGACAGCTTTTGCCTGGAATACTGGTCATGCTTGCTCCACCAGGTCATCCACCCCGGGGTGCGCAGGATGAAAAGGTCGACGAGATCCTTCTCGCGGAACGACTTGGCGCCGACGATGTTGATCTGCCGGATCTTGGCCACATCGCCTTCGTCAACGCTGAAATTGATCGAAACACGGTTCCTCTCGAGCGGCGTGATCGTGGTCGTCACCGCGACCGCGTAGCGCCCCCTGCTGAGATACTGGCGCTTGAGCTCCTGCTCCGCGCGGTCGAGCAGGGCGCGGTCAAAAATGCGCCCGTCGCCCAGGCCGATCTGGCGCAGGCTCTTGAGCAGCGCATCCTTCTCGAATTCCTTCACGCCGACAAAATCGATCTGCGCAATCGAAGGACGCTCCTGCAGCGCCACGACCAGGACATTGCCTTCCGCCTCTATCGACACATCCTTGAAAAAGCCGGTGCCGAAAAGCGTGCGGATGGCCTGTGCCGCCTTCTCGTCGGTCATCGTTTCGCCGACCTTGACCGGCAAGTAGCTGAAAACCGTCCCGGCTTCGATCCGCTGGATACCCTCCACACGGATATCCTTGATGACAAAGGGCTCTATCGCCAGTGATGGGGCCGCCAGAAACGCCAGAACCACGAACAGCCAACGCGGAAATGCCATATTTAACTGCCGATCAGGCGGTTGATATCGTTGTAGAGAGCAAAAGCCATTAGGGCGAACAACAGGGTCATGCCGACTTGCTGTCCGATCTCCATGATCCTGTCGGACACCGGTTTACCGGTGAAAATCTCGACCGAATAATACATCAAGTGCCCTCCGTCCAATAACGGGATCGGCAACAAGTTCAGGACGCCCAGGCTGATGCTGATCAGCGCCAGAAACAGCAGGTAGGAAATCCAGCCGTTCTGCGCGGATTGCCCCGCATAATCGGCGATGGTGATGGGGCCGCTCAGATTCTTGACGGAGACTTCGCCGAGCACCATCTTGCCGAGCATGCGCAGGCTGAACAGCGCGGTTTCCCAGGTCTTGGCAACGGCACGCCACGCGCTTTCAAGCGGCCCGTAACTGACATCGGCAATCATGCCCTTCATCAGCGCCGGCTCCATCCGCGGAGAAGCGCCGACACGTCCGAAGCGCAGGCCTCCCTCCTCTATCGTGTCGGGCGTCACCGTCAGGGGCGGCAGATCGATTTCACCGCGCTGGACGCGAAACTGCAGAGGTTCACCCGCGGCCGCGCGCACCTTCTGCACAACGGCATCCCAGGTATCCGGCCGCTCGCCGTTGATCGCCACGATGCGATCCCCGCCCCGCAGGCCGGCCCGCGCCGCCGCGCCATTCCCGGTCACTTCCCCGATGACCGGCGGCAGCACCAGCCGCTGCCGCTGCAGCCCCAGCGCGCCGAGCACATCGCCTTCGATCTCCCCCGGCGCCAGCCCGTCGAACCGCAGTTCGCGCGCCACCTTCCCGCCCTGCAGGCCTTGCAACTCGACGGAAACCGTCCGGCGGTCCAGCGCCCGCTGCAGGACAATCCAGCGGAAATCCTGCCAGGTTTTGGCCGGAACGCCATCGACCGCAATCACGGTTTCGCCCGCCGTGAAACCGGCCTGCGCGGCAATGCTGGCGGGAGGCGGATCGGCCACCACCGGAATCAGTCCGGGTATGCCATGGACAAAAAGCACCCAGTACAGCAGGACGGCTGCGACAAAATTCGCCGCCGGCCCGGCAAGAACGATGGCAAAACGCTGCCATACCGGCTTGCGATTGAATGCACGCTGCAGTTCATGCGCCGGGACATCGCCTTCCCGCTCGTCCAGCATCTTGACATAGCCGCCCAGCGGGATTGCCGCAAGAACCCATTCCGTTCCGTCCCGCCCCATGGTTTTCGACCACAGCGGCTTGCCGAAACCCACCGAAAAACGGAGCACCTTCACGCCGCAGCGCCTGGCCACCCAGTAGTGCCCGAACTCGTGCACGACGACCAGCACGCTGAGCGCGACGATGAAAGCAATAACAGTCAGCACCGCAATCCTCCCTCAACCGGCATGGACGGAACGCCGGGAGCCCCGTCCGATACAGGCGGCGAGCGCCTCCGCCCGCGCTTCCATGTCGACGCGCTCGACATCCTCGACCGAATTCACGGCATGCACGGGTGTCTTTGCCACGATCTGCTCGACAAGCGCCGGAATGTCGGTGTACGCGATCCTGCGCTCCAGGAATTCGGCCACTGCCACCTCATTGGCCGCGTTCAGCGCGACCACCGCGGAATCCCCGGCGCGCAATGCATCGTAGGCGAGGCGCAGGCAGGGAAAACGCGCGAGGTCAGGCGCCTCGAAACTCAGGTTGCCGACACGGGCCAGATCCAGGAAATCCGCGCCGGAGGTAATGCGCTGCGGGTGTCCCAGCGCATGCGCAATCGGCGTGCGCATGTCCGGATTGCCCAGTTGCGCGATCACCGAACCGTCGCAGTATTCGACCAGCGAATGCACGACGCTTTGCGGATGGATCACGACCTCGATGACCTCCGGCGGCGCCGAGAACAGCCAGTGCGCCTCGATCACCTCGAGTCCCTTGTTCATCATGGTCGCGGAATCCACCGAAATCTTGCGCCCCATCACCCAGTTCGGGTGGGCGACGGCCTCCTCGGGCGTCACGGCGGCCATTCTTGCCGGCGGCAGCGTGCGGAACGGGCCTCCGGATGCAGTCAGCAGGATGCGCCGCACGCCGCGGTCCGCCAGCGATCCGCCGCCGGATTGCGGCAGCGACTGGAAAACCGCGTTGTGTTCGCTGTCGATCGGCAGCAGTTCGGCGCCGCTGGCGCGAACCGCGGACATGAACAGAGCGCCTGCCGTCACCAGCGATTCCTTGTTCGCAAGCAGGATTTTCTTGCCGGATCTGGCGGCGGCCAGCGTGGCGCGCAACCCCGCGATGCCCACGATTGCAGCAACCACGATGCCGGCTTCCGCCAGTGCCGCAACCTTCTCGAGCGCCGCAACGCCGCTCAGCACCTCGGTGCCGATTCCCGCCGCGCGCAGGCGGGACTGCAGGCGTTCCGCTGCGCCGTCATCGAGCAGCACCGCATAACGGGGCTCGAAGCGGCAGCACTGCTGGTACAGCACGTCGACCTGCGATCGTGCAGTCAGCGCCGCGACGCGAAAGCGCTGCGGATGGCGCGCCACCACGTCCAGCGTGCTCGCGCCGATGCTGCCGGTGGATCCCAGTATCGTCAGATATTCCATGTCATCACGTCCGCTGCAGCAGCCACGGCACAACGAGGGCGGCCAGCGGCAGCGTCGCCGTCAATGCGTCAATGCGGTCCAGCACGCCGCCGTGGCCGGGCAGCAGCCTGCCGCTGTCCTTGACGCCCGCCTGGCGCTTGATCCAGGACTCGAACAGGTCGCCCAGAATGCTCAGGGGCAACAGGCAGGCGACCAGCAGGATTGCCGCTGTCGCGGCCTGCGGCGCCGCGCCGGAAAAACCGAAATGCCATACCAAGGCATGATACACCGCGACACCGACCGCAGCCCCGGCCACACCCTCCCAGGTTTTTCCGGGGCTGATCGCGGGCGCGAGCTTGCGACGTCCCCAGACATGCCCGGCGAAATAGGCGGCGCTGTCGGCGATCCAGACCACCCCGAGAATCGCCAGCAGCACCCAGGGCCACTGCTGGAGACGCACCAGGGCGAGCCAGGTCGGCACGATCAGGATCCAGCCGGCAACCGCCAGGATGCGCCAGTCGCGCAACCGCCAGCCCCGCCACAGCCAGATCGGCGCCAGCAGAAACCAGAAGGCGACGGCAAGGCCGAAAACGACACCGTCGAGAACCGGGAAATGATCGTTCAGACCGGCCAGCATCGTCAGCGCGCAAGCCGCAAGCACAGCGCAAAAAGCGCCCTGCCCGGTCCGTCCGAAGCCAGCGAGCGCCCCCCACTCCCAGCCTCCCGCCAGCAGCAGCGGCAGCAACGCCACGGCCCACCAGAACGAGGAAAGAAAAAACAGGCCGCCGACGAACAGCGGCAGCAGTATGGCGGCAGTGACGATCCTGGTGCGCAGCATCGCTGTGACGGGCCGGCGGCGCGGCGGCTTCAGCCGGTCGCGCTGCGCCCGGCGGTTCCGGCGGTCAGCTGTTCGCTGGTGCGGCCGAAGCGGCGCTCGCGGCTGCGGTACGAGACAATCGCCTGATCAAGGGCTTTCGCGTCGAAATCGGGCCACAGGGTATCGGTGAAATAGAGCTCGGTATACGCCAGTTGCCAGAGCAGGAAATTGCTGATGCGCTGCTCGCCTCCGGTGCGGATGAACAGATCGGGTTCCGGCAGGTCGCCCAGCGACAGGTGCGGCAGCAGGTCGTTTTCGGTCCACGGCGCATCGGTTCCGATTGCCGACTGACGCAGGCGATTGACCGCCTGCATGATGTCCCAGCGACCGCCGTAATTGGCGGCGACCGTCAGCACCAGGCCGCGATTACCCGCGGTCAGGCGCTGCGCGTCGCCGATGAGCCCGGTCAGCAGCGGATCAAAACGCGAAAGGTCGCCGATCACACGGAACCTGACGTTGCTCTGGTGCAACCGCTCGACCTCCTGCTGCAGCGCGCTGACGAACAACTGCATCAGCAGGGAAACCTCGTCGGCCGGCCGCCGCCAGTTCTCGCTGCTGAACGCAAACAGCGTCAGCGCGCCGATGCCCCGCTCCGCGCAGGCCCGCACCGTGTCGCGCACCGCCTCGACGCCGCGGCGGTGCCCGGCGACGCGCGGCAGAAAGCGCCGCTTCGCCCAGCGCCCGTTGCCATCCATGATGATGGCGACATGGCGCGGAACCGCGTCAACCTCGGGTATTGCCTGCGTCGAACTGAACACGTCGGCGCGTCAGATCGCCATGAGGTCGGCTTCCTTGACCTCCAGCGCCTTGTCGATATCCGCGATGGCGCGGTCGGTCAGCTTCTGGATGTCGTCCTGCGCGCGCCGCTCCTCGTCTTCCGCGACTTCCTTTTTCTTGAGCATGTCCTTCAGCTGGTTGTTGGCATCGCGCCGGACATTGCGCACGGCCACCTTCGCATTCTCCCCTTCGTGCCGCACGACCTTGATCAGGTCCTTGCGCCGCTCCTCGGTCAGCGCCGGCATCGGCACCCTGACGATGTCGCCCTGGGTCGCCGGATTGAGGCCGAGGTCGGAATCGCGGATCGCCTTCTCGACCGCGGTGACCATTTTTTTCTCCCACGGGCTGACGCCGATCGTGCGGCCATCCAGCAGGGTCACATTGGCCACCTGCGGCAGGGGCGTCGGGTTACCGTAGTAATCCACCATCACGTGGTCCAGCAGGCCGGTATGCGCGCGGCCGGTCCTGATCTTGCCCAGGTCGAGCTTCAGCGCCTCGACCGTCTTTTTCATTTTCTGCTCGGCATTTTTCTTCACGTCAGCAATCATCGCAGCCTCCAGTCAGACATGCACCATCGTTCCCTCGTCCTCGCCCATCACCACCCGTTTCAGCGCCTGCGGCTTGAAAATGCTGAACACGTTGATCGGCAGCTTCTGGTCCCGGCAGAGGGTCAACGCCGTCGCGTCCATCACCTTCAGGTTTTTGATGATCGCCTCGTCGAAGGTCAGACGCTGGTAACGCATCGCGCCGGGATGCGTCTTGGGATCATCGGTGTAGACACCGTCCACCTTGGTCGCCTTGAGCACCAGATCGACATTCATTTCCATCCCGCGCAGCGCCGCCGCCGTATCCGTCGTGAAAAAGGGATTGCCGGTGCCCGCCGCAAAGATGACGATTTTGCCCTCCTCCAGGTAACGCATCGCCTTGCCGCGGATGTACGGCTCGACCACCTGCTCGATGTTCAGCGCGGACTGGACGCGGCTCAACAGACCGATCTGGCGCATCGCATCCTGGATCGCCAGCGCGTTCATGACCGTCGCCAGCATGCCCATGTAATCCGCCGTGGCCCGGTCCATGTGGGCTGCGCCGGGCGCCACGCCGCGGAATATGTTGCCGCCCCCGATGACCACCGCGACCTCCACGCCAAGCCGCGCGACTTCCGCGATTTCGGCGACGATACGGCTGATGGTGTCGCGATTGATGCCATAGCTGTCATCACCCATCAATGCCTCGCCGCTCAGCTTGAGCAGGATGCGCTTGTAGGCCGGAGAGTGGGCCGGAGAAACAGGCATCTATAAATCCTTGTTTTTATTGATTATTTTTGCTTTGCCTGGCCAACCTGCGCCATCACTTCGGCGGCAAAGTCATCCTTCTTCTTTTCGATGCCTTCGCCGACCACGTACAGCTCGAAACGGGCCACGCTGGCGTTCGCGGATTTCAGCAGTTGCTCAATGGTCTGCTTGTCGTTCTTGACGAACGGCTGACCGAGCAGCGTCACTTCCTTGAGGAATTTCTGCACCGACCCCTCGACGCGTTTGGCCATGATTTCGGGAGGAATGGTTTTGCCGGATTTGGCGGCGTCTTCCGCGGCCTTCTCCGTCGCCACCCGGCGCTCGGCCTCGATCGCCTCGGCCGGCACGCCGGAAGCGTCCAGCGACTTGGGCTTGCTCGCGGCGATGTGCATCGCGATATCCTTGCCCAGCGTGTCATCACCGCCGACAAGGTCGAGCATCACGCCGATCTTGGCGCCACCGTGGATGTAGGTCGCCAGCCGGCCCTTGGCCTCGATGCGCTCGAAACGGCGGATCGACAGGTTCTCGCCGATCTTGCCGACCAGGGCCTTGCGCCGCTCCTCCACCGCCGCGCCGTCCAGGGCCAGCGCCGACAAGGCGGCGACATCGGCGGGCTTCTGCTCGGCCACCAGCCGCGCAAGCGCGCCGGCAAAGGCGAGGAAGTCCCCGTTCTTGGCGACAAAGTCGGTCTCACAGTTCACTTCGATGATCGCGCCCAGCCGGCCGTCTGCCGCAACGTGGGTCGCAACCACGCCTTCGGCCGCAACACGCGAAGCCGCCTTGCTGGCCTTGTTGCCCAGCTTGACCCGCAGGATTTCCTCCGCCTTGGCCAGATCGCCGCCGGCTTCGGTCAGCGCCTTCTTGCACTCCATCATCGGGGCATCGGTCTTTTCCCGGAGTTCCCGCACCATGCCCGCCGTTATTTCCGCCATTGCTGCAGTTCCTCTTACGCCAATTTAAAAAAAAGGGGCTGAGCAGCCCCTTGAATGTATCGTGGAGCCGTCTCAGGAAGCCGCGGTTTCGGCGTCCTCGACCTCGACAAACTCGTCCGAGCCGCCGCCGACAATCTCCTTGATGCTGGTGCTGCGCCCTTCGAGCACGGCATCCGCCATGCCGCGCGCATAAAGCTTGATCGCGCGGCTGGAGTCGTCGTTGCCGGGAATGACGTAATCCACGCCCTCGGGGGAATGATTGGTGTCGACGATGCCGATGACCGGGATTCCGAGCTTCTTCGCCTCCGAGATCGCGCCCTTCTGGTAGCCGACATCGATCACGAACAGCGCATCCGGCAGGCTGGTCATGTCCTTGATGCCGCCGAGGCTGCGCTCAAGCTTGGCGATTTCGCGCTCGTACTGCAGCGCTTCCTTCTTGGACAGCTTCTCGAACGATCCGTCCTCGTGCATCGTCATCATGTCCTTCAGGCGCTGGATCGATCCCTTGACCGTCTTGTAGTTGGTGAGCATGCCGCCCAGCCAGCGGTAATCGACATAGGGGGAGCTGCAGCGCTGCGCTTCCTCGCGCACGATTTCCCGGGCCTGGCGCTTGGTGCCGACAAACAGGATGGTGCCCTTGTTCGACGCCAGCTGGCGCACGAACTTGACCGCATCCTGGTACATGGCCATCGTCTTCTCGAGGTTGACGATGTGAATCTTGTTGCGATGACCGAAAATGTACGGCGCCATTCTCGGGTTCCAGTAACGCGTCTGGTGGCCGAAATGAACGCCGGCCTCAAGCATTTCACGCATGGTGACTGACATGACCTGAATCTCCAGTTAGGGTTGATCCGCCACCTGTCCATTGCAACCCGGAAATCCGGGCACCCTTAACGACGGCAGGTGTGTGGGGTTTTGTTGCACGACCCGGCAATCCGGTTCACCGGAGCCCCGGAAAACCGGGATCGCCAAGAATCGAGCTAACTCGTTATTTTAACACGCAAAGACATTACCCCTCAAGCCGCCCGCGCCACCGGATTCAATCGTGCGCAGCCTTTGAAAAATTTCCGGAAATCCGAATTTTTTGAATGGTTACAACCTGTTAGAATCGCCCGTCCCCGCAACAACACAATCCGCCGCATTGCCGCCCGGCGTGCAATGCCGCCTCCGTCAATGGCCGTAAACCTCAAAAACAGGGAAGAAATCGGGCAGATGCGCGTCGCCGGCCGGCTGGCCGCCGAAGTCCTCGATTTCATCGCCCCGCACGTCAAGCCGGGAATCACCACCGGCGAACTCGACCGGCTGTGCCATGACTACATGGTCAACGTGCAACACACGGTACCCGCGCCGCTGAACTACACCCCGCCCGGCTACACGCCCTATCCGAAATCAATCTGCACCTCGGTGAACCACGTGGTCTGCCACGGCGTTCCGGGCGAAAAGAAACTTCGCAACGGCGACATCATCAACATCGACATCACGGTCATCAAGGATGGCTTCCATGGCGACACCAGCCGCATGTTCTGCGTCGGTCAGCCGTCCATACAGGCGCGCCGCCTGATCGACCTCACCTACGAGTGCATGTGGCGCGGCATCCGCGCGGTCCGGCCGGGAAGCACGCTGGGCGACATCGGTCATGCGATCCAGGTTCACGCCGAGCAGCAGGGCTGCAGCGTGGTCCGCGAGTTCTGCGGCCACGGCATCGGCAGGAATTTCCATGAAGAGCCGCAGATCCTGCACTACGGACGACCGGGCATGGGCCTGCGCCTGGAAGCCGGCATGATTTTCACCGTCGAACCGATGATCAACGCCGGCAAGCCCGACATCCGCCAGATGGCCGACGGCTGGACCATCGTCACCAAGGACCACAGCCTGTCGGCGCAATGGGAACACACCGTGCTGGTGACCGAAAACGGTTACGAAGTGCTGACGGTTTCCGCGGGAACTCCCCCGCCCGCCTGATCTGAACCGGCAGGTGCCCCGCATGCAGCACGCCGATCCGGTCATCCGGCCTCGCCCAGGACCGCGGGATGCACAACGCGCGGCGCTGGCCGGCGACCGCCTGGCCCTGCAACGGCAGTTCGAGGCCGGGCAGACCGGACACGAAGTGCTCCGGCGCCTCTCGCTGCTCACCGACCGCCACCTGCGCCTGGCCTGGAAGGCGCAAAACATGCCGGGCGACATCGCGCTGGTCGCGGTCGGCGGCTACGGCCGCGGCCAGCTCTTTCCGCACTCCGACGTCGACATCCTGATCCTGCTGCCCGATGCTCCGGGTGCCGCGCTTCGCGAAAAACTCGAAAGCCTGGTCGGCACTTTCTGGGACATCGGCCTCGACGTCGGCCACAGCGTGCGCACGCTGGACGAGTGCTTCGAAGTGGCCGCGGGCGACATCACGGTGCAGACCAACCTGCTGGAATCCCGCCTGCTCGGCGGCAACCGCGACCTTTACCGGAAATTCACACGCCGGCTCCAGCAATCCATGGACCCCGCCGCCTTCCTCGACGCCAAGCGCATCGAGCAGCAGGAACGGCATTCCCGCCACCAGGCGACGAACCTCGAGCCCAACGTCAAGGAAAGTCCGGGCGGCCTGCGCGATCTCAACACCATACTGTGGATATCGCGCGCCGCAGGCCTGGGACGGACCTGGCTGGAACTGGCCCGGCGCGGCTTCATCACCGGGGACGAGGCGCGCGCGATCAGCCGGCACCAACGGACGCTGGAAATCCTGCGCATCCGCCTGCATTACCTCGCCAGGCGCCGCGAGGACCGCCTGCTTTTCGATCACCAGACCGCCCTCGCCACCCAGCTCGGCTTCGCCAACCGCGGCGGACGCCGGGCCAGCGAACGGCTGATGCAGCGCTATTACCAGACCGCAAAATCGGTATCGCAGCTCAACACCATCCTGCTGCAGAATCTCGCGCTGCGGATCGCGCCTCCGGCCAACCGCTCGATGGTCAAGCCGCTCAATCCGCGGTTCGTCGTGCGCGGAGAGCTGCTGTCCGCGCCGGACGAAACCATTTTCGAGCGCGACCCCTGCGCCATCCTCGAGGCCTTTTCACTGCTCCAGCAGCACCATGAAATCAAGGGCATCGGCGCGGTCACCCTGCGCGCATTGTGGCGCGCCCGCCGCCGCATCAACCCGGCGGCACGGCGGGATCCGCGGATGCGCGCCCTGTTCCTGGACATCCTGCGCAGCCCGACGCGGATGATCCGCGAACTGCGGCGCATGCACCAGTTCGACATCCTCGGCCGCTACATCCCCGCCTTCGGCCGGGTCACCGGGCAGATGCAGCACGACCTGTATCACGTCTACACCGTCGACGAGCACATCCTCAAGGTGGTGCGCAACGTGCGCCGCTTCGCGGTGCCCGAACTGGCCCACGAATTCCCGCTCTGCAGCCGGTTGATGAGCGAATTCGACAGGCCGGAACTGCTCTACCTCGCCGGCCTGTTCCATGACATCGCCAAAGGCCGCGGCGGCGATCACTCGGAGCTCGGCAAGGTGGATGCCCTGCGTTTCTGCAGGGCGCACGGCCTGCCGTCCGCCGACGCCGAACTCGTCGCCTGGCTGGTCGAGCAGCACCTGGTCATGTCGGCCACCGCGCAGAAGCAGGATCTGTCGGACCCCGACACGGTGCGCGCCTTCGCGCAGCGGGTCGGAAACGAACGCCGGCTGGTCGCGCTCTACCTGCTGACCGTCGCCGACATCCGCGGCACCAGCCCGAAAGTATGGAACGCCTGGAAGGCCAAGCTGCTGGAGGACCTGTTCCACGCCACCCGGCGCCTGCTGACCGGCGAACGCAGCGACCGTCAGCACGGGCAGCGCGCGCGCCAGGAAGATGCGATGGCGCGCCTGCGCCTGTACGCGATACCGGAATCCGATTACCGGGAATTCTGGCAGCAGCTCGACACCGCCTACTTCCTGGGCCACGAAGCGCAGGAAATCGCCTGGCACACCCGGCACCTGCACCACCGCGTCGACTCTCCGGCTCCGGTGGTCAAGGCGCGGCTCTCGCCCATCGGCGAGGGCCTCCAGGTGCTGGTGTACGTCGCCGACCAGAAAGAGCTGTTTTCGCGGATCTGCGGTTTTTTCGAAGGCATCAGCTTCGACATCTTCGAAGCCCGGATCCACACCACCCGGCACGGTTATGCGCTGGATACCTTCCACATCCAGGACAGCTCGAACCGCCAGCCGGAATACCGCGACCTGATCAGCTACATCGAGTACGAGCTGACGGAACGGCTGTCCCGCAGGGAAGTGCTCCCCCCCTTGATAAAGCCCCGGGTGGGCCGCCAGTTGCGCCATTTCCCGATCACGCCGGAAGTGAACATCCAGGCCGGCGAGCGCGGCCATTACCGCATGCTGTCGATCGTCGCGGGCGACCGGCCGGGACTGCTGTCCCGCATCTCGCGCACGCTCACCGCGTTCGACATCAACCTGCATGCCGCGAAAATCAACACGCTGGGCGCGCGCGCGGAAGACACCTTTGTCGTCAGCGGCGCGGCCTTGAACAACCCGAAAACCACGGTGCGCTTCGAAAGCGAGCTGCTGGAGCAGCTTCGCATCCGCTAATCCCCCGATCAGTCGTCTTGCAGGGACTGGCCCGGGAACAGCGTTTCGGTGAAGCCGAAGTTGCGCAGGTCGCGGATGCGCATGGGATACAGCACCCCGTCGAGGTGATCGCATTCGTGCTGCACCACGCGCGCATGAAAGCCGTGGACGCTGCGCTCGATGGCAATCCCCGCCACGTCGAAGCCGGAATAATGCAGGCGCAGGTGACGGGGAACCAGTCCGCGCATGCCCGGCACCGACAGGCAGCCTTCCCAGCCCTCTTCCAGTCCGCCATCCAGCGGCCTGATCACCGGATTGATCAGCACCGTCCTCGGCACCGGCTCGGCGTCCGGATAACGCGGATTCGCGGCAATGCCGAAAATCACCACGCGCAGTCCGACGCCGATCTGCGGCGCCGCCAGCCCGGCGCCGTCCAGCGCCTGCATGGTGTCCTCCATGTCGGCAATCAGCGCCCGCAATTCCGGCGTCCCGAACCGCTCCACCGGGCGCGCGACCTGCAACAGGCGCGGGTCCCCCATCCGCAGCACTTCCCTAACCGCCATGACCGCCCGCGATCCCGGCCAGCAGGATCCCCACCCGTTTCATCGCCGCTTCGGAAACCGCCCGGATCTCTTCCGGCGCAATGCCCTTGCGGCTGGCGCCGATGCCGGCCGCGGCATTGACCACCACCGCCAGCATGGCGTAACAAAGCCCGATCTCGCGGGCCAGCGCTGCCTCCGGCATGCCGGTCATGCCCACGATGCCGGCGCCGTCGCGCGCCATGCGGCGGATTTCCGCCGCCGTCTCCAGCCGCGGTCCCTGCGTGGCCCCGTAAACCCCGCCGTCGCGCAGGCGCTCCCCGGCGTCCGCGCCCGCGCGCAGCAGCCTGCCGCGCATCGTTGCGCAGAACGGCTGCGTGAAATCGACATGGTCCAGCGGCTGGTCCACGCCGTCAAAAAAAGTGGACGCACGGCCATGGGTGTAATCGATGATCTGGTCCGGCACCACCAGAGCGCCCGGCTCCAGGTCTTCCAGGATGCCGCCGACGGTGGTCACCGCGACGACGTCGCGCGCTCCGCAATCATGCAAGGCCCGGATATTGGCCCGGTAGTTGATCCGGTGCGGCGCGATGACATGTCCATCGCCATGCCGCGCGAGAAAGACGACTTCCCTGCCGCGCAACCTGCCGAAGGTCAGCGCCGCCGAAGGCTCGCCGTAGGGTGTGGACAGGACCTCGCGGCGCGCGTCTTCGAGCGCCGCGATCCGGTTCAATCCGCTGCCGCCGATGATGCCGAGCAGGGGCATGGACTCTCAGTCCCCGCGCAAGGCGTAGACGGCCGGCAGGTTGCGCCATTCACCGCGCACGTCCATGCCGAAACCGAACACGTAACGGTCGGGAACCCCGACCCCGGCAAAATCCGCGGCAACGGGCTTTGCCCGGGGCAGCCGCTTGTCCGCGAATACCGCGATCAACACCTGCAGCGCACCCGCGGCCAGCAGCCGGTCGCGGATGGCGGCAAGGGTAAGCCCCTCGTCCAGTATGTCGTCCAGCACCAGCACGACGCGCCCGCGCACGGATGCCGGCACGTCGACCCGCCACTGCAGTTCGCCGCCGCGGGTCGCATCGCCGTATCGGGTCGCATCCACATAATCGAAATCGAGCCGGAACGGCAGCATCGGCAGCAACTGCCCGGCAAACACCACGCCGCCCCGCATCACCGCCAGCACCAGCGGATGCCGGTCGGCCAGAACCGCCGTGATTTCCCGGGACACCCTTTCAAGCGCAGAACGGATCTCGCCCGCCGAAACGATCAGTTCCGCCCCCGGCGGCAGGGCCGGTGATGGCAGTCGGGGCGGTGATGCCGGACCGGTGGTGTCAGTAGGTGAAGGTGACGACATCGTCATCCATGGCCTGCTCGATGACATAGGCGCCGCCGACGGTTTCGGTGACTTCCGGAATCAGGTCGTCGCCCCATAGCTCGAGGGTCGGCGTGCAGACCTTGAAATGAACGCCCGCCTCGTGCGCGTCCTTGATGAAATCGTAGACGCTTTTGGGCGATCCTTCCTTGACGAACAGCTTCTCCGCAACGCCCTTTTTCGCCAGTTCCCCGGCACGCGCGGTCAGTATGACCTCCACTTCGTAGTCCATGGCCGCCGCCACGGTGGCCTGGAAAAACGGTGCCCCCAGTTCCGGGCCGTTGGAAGGATCGGTGTTGACCATGATGATCATCAGTTTGTTAGCCATGTCGCATCTCGCAGGGTGGTTGTGTGCGGAAAAATATTAGCACGTGATTATATTCTGGCCGGCACCGATGTTTCAGACGCCCCGGCGCAGGCGGCCGCGCAGATAACGGCGGAATGTGCCGCCGATTTCCGGATGTTTTTCCGCCAGTTCGACATTGGCCTCCAGATACCCGAGCTTGGTCCCGCAGTCATAACGGCGCCCGGAAAACTCCCAGGCAAGCACCGTTTCCTTCCGTTGCAGCCGCGCAATGGCATCGGTCAGCTGGATTTCCCCGCCGGCACCCGCGCGTGAACGCGACAGCTCGCCGAAAATGCCGGGGCTGAGAATGTAACGCCCCACCACGCCCAGCCGCGAAGGCGCCTCGGCCGCCGGCGGCTTCTCGACGATGCCGCTGATCACATGCGGCGACTTCGAGCGCGACGCAACCGCCACGACGCCATAACGCGAGATCTCCGGACGCGGCACCCGCTGCACGGCAACGACCGATGCACCACCGGCGCGGTGCAGTTTCTCCATCTGCGCCAGCACCGGAATGCGTGCATCGATCAGATCGTCCGCCAGCAGCACCGCGAACGGTTCGTTCCCCACCGCCGGCTGCGCGCACAGCACCGCATGCCCCAGGCCCAGCGGCTGCGCCTGGCGCACGAACATGCAGCTGACGCCGGGCGGCAGTATGTCCCTGACCTCGGCCAGCAGCTCCCTGCGGCCGTTTTTCTCCAGGGCCAGCTCCAGTTCCACGGCCTGGTCGAAATGGTCCTCGATCGCGCGCTTGCCGCGACCGGTCACGAAAATCAGTTCGCTCACGCCCGCCGCCACCGCTTCCTCGACGGCGTACTGGATCAGCGGCTTGTCGACCACCGGCAGCATTTCCTTGGGACTTGCCTTTGTCGCCGGCAGGAAACGGGTGCCGAGGCCGGCCACCGGAAAAACCGCCTTGCGTATCGACGCCTTTTTTGCCGCCATGGAACGTTCCCCTTGCCCTTAGTCCTGTTGCTCAAGCAGGGCCAGCAGGCCCGCCTCGTCGATCACCGCCACGCCCAGCGCCTGTGCCTTTTCCAGCTTGCTGCCGGCTTCGCCGCCCGCGACCACATAATCCGTTTTTTTCGACACGCTGCCGGCCACTTTCCCGCCTTTGGCGAGTATCCGCTCCTTGGCCTCATCGCGGCTGAGACCCGGCAGCGTGCCGGTCAGCACGAAAGTCTTGCCCGACAGGGGCAGGCTGAGGGGACCTTGCGCCTCGCCTTCAGGCCAGTTCACCCCCTGATTCCGCAAGTCGTCCACGACCTCCCGGTTGTGCGGCTCCCGGAAGAACCGGACGATGCTGGCCGCAACCACCGGCCCCACGTCGGACACCTGCTGCAGCACCGCCTCGTCGGCCGCCACCAGTGCGTCCAGACTGCCGAAATACAGCGCCAGATCGCGGGCCGTGGCTTCGCCGGTGTTGCGTATGCCCAGCGCAAATATGAACCGGGACAAGGTCGTCTGGCGGCTGCGGCCGATGGCTTCGACCAGGTTCGCGGCGGACTTCTCGCCCATGCGGTCAAGCGCGGCAAGCACCGCCACGTCCAGGCGATAGAGATCCGCCGGGCTTTTGACGAGATCCCCGTCCACCAGCTGCTCGACGAGCCTGTCGCCGAGACCTTCGATGTTCATCGCGCGGCGGGACGCGAAATGCAGCAGGGCCTGCTTGCGCTGCGCCGGGCAATAGAGGCCTCCGGCGCAGCGATGATCCTTCTCTTCCTCGTCCCGAACCACCGTCGAACCGCACACGGGGCATTGCGCCGGCATCATGAATTCGACGGTACCAGCAGGCCGCCTTTCCTCCACCACGGCGACGACCTGCGGAATGACGTCGCCCGCCCGGCGCACGATGACCGTATCGCCGACCCTCAGGCCCAGGCTGTGCACGAAACTTTCATTGTGCAGGGTGGCATTGCTCACCGTCACGCCGCCGACGAAGACCGGATCCAGTTTGGCGACCGGCGTCAGCTTGCCCGTCCTGCCGACCTGGACCTCGATGCCGCGCACCAGCGTCATCTCCTCCTGCGCCGGGAACTTGTGCGCACAGGCCCAGCGTGGCTCGCGCGACACGTAACCCAGCCTGTCCTGCAGATCCAGCGAATTCACCTTGTACACCACGCCGTCGATGTCGAACGGCAACCGGTCGCGCATCACCGCGATCCGGCCGTGGAACTGCATCAGGCCATCCGCCCCCCGCGCCACGGCGCGTTCGTCCGAGACCGGGAAACCGAAGCCGGCGAGAGCATCCAGAATGCCCTCCTGGGTATCCGGCATGTTCCATCCGGCGGTTTCACCGATGCCGTAAGCGTAGAAAGAAAGCGGGCGGCTCGCCGTCACCCTCGAATCGAGCTGCCGGATGAAACCCGCCGTCGCGTTGCGCGGATTGATGAACACCTTCTGTCCGTCGATCCGCTGGCGCTCGTTGAGCCTCTCGAAATCGTCGCGCCGCATGAAAATTTCACCGCGCACCTCCAGCACCGGCGGACAGGCATCGCCGGCGAGGCGCAGCGGCACGCTGCGCACGGTGCGGACGTTGGGCGTGACATCCTCGCCGACCTCGCCGTCCCCCCTCGTCGCCGCCCGCAGCAGCACCCCCGACTCGTAACGAAGGCTGATCGCGATGCCGTCGAACTTCAGCTCGGCCACGTATTCGACGGGCGGATCATCGGCGCCCAGCTTCAGCTCGCGCCGCATGCGACCGTCGAAAGCGGCCGCGCCGCCGGGACCGGAATCGGTTTCGGTGCGGATGGACAGCATGGGCACCGCATGGCGCACTTCCGGCAGGTCGTCGCGGGGCGCGCCGCCGACGCGGCGGGTGGGCGAATCCGGGGAATCCAGCTCGGGATGCTCGTTCTCTATCTGCTGCAGCTCGCGGAACAGCCGGTCGTATTCGGCATCCGGAACCAGCGGATCGTCGAGCTCATGGTAGCTGCGGCTGTAACGCTCGATGTCCTCGCGCAACCGCGCCACGCGCTCGCGCAGCGACGCGGAAATCATGCAAACAACCGCAGCGCCCGCGGGCTTCCCGCCGCAATGTCGCTCGCCGCCATCGCAGCATGGATTTCCTCCAGCTGCTGCCTGATGCGCGCCAGCCCGGCCTGCTGCAGCGGATTCCTGTTGTCATCGACCAGCATGCCGCCCAGGCTTCCGGCCATGGCCGTTCCGGCCTGCACCATGTGATCGAGCACGGCGATGCCGTCGGCGATCCGCGGCACGTCGAGCAGCAGCGTCAGCCCGGTGGTCTGCATCGCGGCAAGGTTTCCCTGCGCGAACGGCTCGGGTTCGTGGTTTTCCATCGTGAACAGCGTATGGCCATCCGCATCGTGCAGGTGAAACAGCCCGTCAGGCTCCAGGCTGAAACCCGCCGCCGCCGCGGCTTCGGCCACCTGCTCCGCGGAAAACGCGTTCCCGGACGGCGCCACCACATTCACGCCGATGGCCACATCCATGTCGCCGCAGAACGCATCCAGCGCGCGCGCCGTTTCCAGGGCCGCCGCTATATCCCCGAACTCGGCCGTGGCGCCGTGCCGGGCCGACCACTCGCGCAGCGCATCGCAGAATCCGTTGAGCTGGGGCGCATGCACCGGCCCCAAACGGTTGACCAGTTGCAGCACCGCCTGCAGTTCACGGCATCCGGCATGGCTGCCCCGGTCCAGCAGGCGCCACATGCCCCCGTCGCGGCCGAACACCCGCGCCGGCTTGCCGAACGTCGCCAGCTGCGACAGCAGTTCCCTGAGGGCCGCGTCGCCGACCGGCTGTTCCGCGCGGATCAAGGCGATGAACTCGATGGCCGGATCCGCGGCGCCGCCCGCCGGCGCCGGCACGGCGGCATCGCCGATCCTGGGCTCGATGCGCGGCTCGGCCTGCGGCTCCGCCTGATCCGCCGCCGGGGCCGGGGTTTTCAGCAGCACGTCATCGCGCTCACCCTCGAACGCCCGCTGCAGGCGCTGCCGCAACTTGCGTTCCTGCCACAGGTTGAACGCGTAGACCCCGCCGACCACCACCAGCCCGATTGCCGCCAATGCGATCTGCAGGTCGCTCATCGGCGTCCGGCCGTCAGGCCGCCTCTTCCGTGAGTTTCATCGCCGCGTCGATGTCCACCGCGACGATGCGCGAGACGCCGGGTTCCTGCATGGTCACCCCGAGCAGCTGATTGGCGATTTCCATCGTGATCTTGTTGTGGCTGATGAACACGAACTGCGACTGCTCCGACATTTTCTTCACCAGCTCGCAGAAGCGGCCGGTGTTGTGGTCGTCGAGCGGCGCATCCACCTCGTCCAGCATGCAGAACGGCGCCGGGTTGAGCTGGAAAATCGAGAACACCAGCGACATCGCGGTCAGCGCCTTTTCACCGCCGGACAGCAGGTGGATCGAGCTGTTCTTCTTGCCCGGCGGCTGGGCAATCACCTGGATGCCGCTGTCGAGAATTTCCTCGCCGGTCAGCAGCAGCCTGGCGTTGCCGCCGCCGAACAGCGCCGGGAACATCCGCGAGAAATGCGCGTTGACCTCGTCGAAGGTCGACTGCAGGCGCTCGCGGGTCTCGCGGTCGATGCGGCGGATCGCGTCTTCCAGGGTGTTCATCGCGGCCGTCAGATCCTCCGACTGCGCATCGAGATA
Source organism: uncultured Bordetella sp. (assembly GCA_964533495.1). GTDB lineage: Bacteria > Pseudomonadota > Gammaproteobacteria > Burkholderiales > SG8-41. The sequence continues at coordinate 109,520 of CAZHJU010000004.1, forward strand.
GGTTTTGCGCTCGCGCGCCGTCTCGAGCTCCTCGAGGGCCGCCAGGTTCACGGCCCCAAGCGACTTGATTTCCCCGTTCAGGCGGTTGATTTCGGACTGCAGCGCGCCGGCGCGGACGCCTTTTTCCTCGAGCTGTTGCTGCAGCGCGACCTCGTCGACGCCGGCCTCGGCCAGCTGCTGCGCATACTGCTCCTCGTTGATGCGCGCCTCGTGTTCCTTCAGCTTCACTTCGCTGATGCGGACGCGCAGCGGCTCCAGTTTCTGCTCGGCCGCCATGCGCTCCTGCTCGATCTCCTTCAGCTGCGCCTCGGTCGCTTCGAGCACATCGCGGGCTTCCGCCAGCGCCTGCTCCTTGGTGCCGCGCAGCGACAGCGAGATCTGCAGCTGGCTCTGCCAGGACGACTCGTCCAGCCGCGACAGCGACTCCTGTTCTGTTGCCAGCGCCTGCCGCAGGCGTTCGATCGCCTCGCCGGACGCGGCAATCGCGCGGCCGACCTCCTCGACCTTGGCGGCGGAGGTCTTGCCCTGGAACTGCGCCTCCTGAAGCTCGCGGTCCGCGCGCTGCAGGGTTTCCCGCTGCCGGTCGAGCAGTTCCTGCGCCTCGCGGAACTGCGCCTGCGCCGTTTCCAGCTCGCCGGCATAACCGGAAGCCTGCTCGCCCAACTGCAGCAGTTGTGCCGAAGCGTCCTCGCGCTGGCCGGTCTCGGTCAACACCTGCTCGGCGATCTCCGCCAGTTCCGCGGCAATCTGCTCGCCGCGCTGCGTCAGCCGCTGCGTCTGCTCGGTCAGGCGCACGCCTTCGACCTGCAGGGCATGGTGTTTCTGCTGCAGCCCCGCGACCTCCTGCCGCAGCACGGCCAGTTCCGATTTCGCTTCGGCGATCAGCGCCGCCTGCCCATCCACTGCCGTGCGCAGGCCGTCCAGCGCGGCCTTTTTCGCGGCGGCTTCGGCATCCAGTGCCTCGATTTCGCGCTGCCGCGACAGCACGCCGTGCAGCTCGGAATCCGGCGCGTGATAAGTGAGGGTGTGCCGGGTCAGCAGGCAGCCGTCGCGCGTCACCAGCACGGCACCCAGCACCAGCTGCCGGCGCAACGCCAATCCCGACGACAGGCTGTCGATGACGAAAGCACCGCCCAGCCAGTCCGCCAGCGCCGGCGCCAGCCGCGCATCGCGGCAGGTCACGAACCGTGACAGCGGCACCGCGCCAGCCGGAACCGGCGCGGATGCATCATCGTTCGTACCACCGGTTTCCGCCACGGCCAGCTTGCCCGGCGGCATGTCCCAGCTGCCGCAGGCGTCCAATCCGTCCAGCGTCACCGCGTTCAACCGCTCGCGCAGCACGGCCTCGAGCGCGTCCTCGTAACCGGTTTCGATGGCGATGCCCTGCCACAGGCGCTGCGCGCCGTCCATGCCCCGCGCCGCGATCCAGTCGTCCATCCCCGAACCGTGCGCAAGCCTGTCCTGCAACTGCCGCAGCGCCTCGACCCGCGCTTCGGTCGCGGTGATGCCCTGGACCGCCTGGTCCAGCGCGGCGGATCGTGTTTCGAGTTCCTGCTCCAGTCCGGGCAGCGCCTGTTCCTTCGCCGCCAGGGTTTCGCGACGTTCTTCCAGCTCCGCTTCGACGGCCAGTGTCTGCGCGCGCAGGGACTCCAGCGCGGCGGTGTCCGGTTTCTCCAGTCCGTTCTGCTCTTCGTAAAGCCGCTCGTTGCGCACGGCCAGCCGCTCCAGCACCCGCGCCGCATGCTCCAGCTTGGTCTGTTCCACCTGGCGCGACCGCTCCACCTGCCCCATGGCCTGCTGCAGCTCGTCCCGGCGCAGGCTCGCGCCCCGCCAGCCTTCCTCGACCAGCGGCAGCTTTTCGCGCTCCTCCGCGATGCGGGCTTCGCAGCCGGCGATCCGCTGCCCGGCCTGCGCGTGTTCTTCCTGCCACTGCGCCAGGCTGGACTGCGCCTGCTCCAACTGGCTTTCCGACGACGCCAGCTGGCCGCCGAGGCTGCCGATCTGCTGCTCGACCCGGCTGCGGTTCTCGCGAATGTGCGCGATCTGCTGCTCCAGGCGGGCGATCTCGGCATTGGTTTCGTACAGCGCGCCCTGGGCGGCATGCACTTCGTCGCCGGCGCGGTAATGCCCGTTGCGCAGTTCCTCGAGGCGGCGCTCGGCATCGCGCAGCCGGGCGGTTTCCGCCTCCAGTTCGTTGCCGAGCCGCTCGATGTCCCGGGCATGGCGGTTGCGCGTCGCCGCCGATTCCTGGCGCCGCGCGAACCACAGCAACTGCTGGGTGCCCGTCACCTCGGCCTGCAGCGCGTGGTAACGCGTGGCCACCTCGGCCTGGCCCTGCAAGTGGGTCAGCTGCTTGTCCAGCTCCTGGCGGATGTCGTCGACACGGGCGAGATTTTCCCGGGTATCGCGCAGGCGCAGCTCGGTTTCCCGGCGGCGTTCGCGGTATTTTGACACGCCCGCGGCCTCTTCCAGGAAAACCCGCAACTCCTCCGGCTTGGCCTCGATGACGCGCGAGATCATGCCCTGCTCGATGATCGCGTAGGCGCGCGCGCCGAGGCCGGTGCCGAGGAAAATGTCCGCCACGTCGCGGCGGCGGACATGGATGTTGTTGATGTAGTACGACGAATCGCCGTCGCGCTCGAGCATGCGCTTGACCGAGATCTCGGCGTAGCTCGACCACTGCCCGGCCGCCTTGCCGAGGCTGTTGTCGAACACCAGTTCCACGCTGGCGCGGTTCACCGGCTTGCGGTCGCCCGAGCCGTTGAACAGCACGTCCTGCATGGTCGCGCCGCGCAGATGCTTCGCCGAGGTTTCCCCGAGCACCCAGCGCACCGCGTCGATGATGTTGGATTTGCCGCAGCCGTTGGGGCCGACCACGCCGACCAGTTGGCCGGGCACGGGGATGTGCGTGGGGTCGACGAAGGACTTGAAGCCGGCGAGATTGATTTGCTTGAGACGCAAGGTGCTGTTCTGCCAAGAAAAAGTTGTAAGGCAAGGCCAAACGGGTAGAATTCAGCGCGCATTTTAACTGAATTGCCCCGCCAGACAGACAATCGCCCGCTCATGCCGACGCAGCCTTCGCGACAACTGGAAACCTTCGCCAACCCGGCACCCGCGCGCGACTTCCGGATTCACATGGAAATACCGGAATTTACGTGCCTGTGCCCGAAAACCGGCCAGCCCGACTTCGCGACGCTGATCCTCGATTACGTGCCCGACCGGCTGTGCGTGGAACTGAAAAGCCTGAAGCTCTATGTCTGGTCGTTCCGCAACGAAGGCGCCTTCCACGAAGCGGCGACCAACCGCATCCTCGACGACCTGGTGCGCGCGACCCGCCCGCGCTGGATGCGCCTGACCGCCCGCTTCTACGTGCGCGGCGGCATCTTCACGACGGTCACCGCGCAGCACGTCAAACGCGGCTTCAGGCCCGACCAGGTGCCGGAAATACCGCTGCTGGAACCCGGCGTTCCCGTCCGCTGACCGTACCACAGCCACAGCCGCAAAAGGCCACACGCCGACGTGAACCCCCGCCTCGAACTGCTGCAAAGCTATCCGTTCCAGCGCCTCAACGCACTGCTGGCCGGACACGCGCCGCCCGCCGGGGTCAAGCCGGTCGCCCTCCATATCGGCGAACCCAAGCATCCGACACCGGCCTTCATCCGCGACGCGCTGGTGGCCGGACTGGACGGGCTTTCGGCCTACCCGGCAACCCTGGGCACCGATGCCCTGCGCCAGGCCATCGCCGGGTGGATCGGCCGCCGCTACGGCATCGCAGCCCCGGATCCGGCCACCCAGGTGCTGCCGGTCAACGGCAGCCGCGAAGCCCTGTTTTCCTTCGTGCAGACCGTCATCGACACCCGCCGCGGCAAACCGGTGGTCGTCTGCCCCAATCCTTTCTACCAGATCTACGAGGGCGCGGCGCTGCTCGCCGGCGCCGAGCCGCAGTTCATTCACAATCTGCCCGGGCAGGATTACGCCTTCGATCTCGAACAGTTGCCGGAAGAGATCTGGCGCCGCACCCAGATCCTGATCGTCTGCTCGCCCGGCAACCCGACCGGCAAGGTGCTGGGGCTGGAGGACTGGAAACGCCTGTTCGCGCACGCCGACCGTTACGGCTACGTGATCGCCTCCGACGAATGCTATTCCGAGATCTATTTCGACGAATCCAGCCCGCCGATGGGCGCGCTGGAAGCCGCCGCGAAGCTGGGCCGCGCCGATTACCGCAACCTGGTGGTGTTTTCGAGCCTGTCCAAGCGTTCCAACGTGCCGGGCATGCGCTCGGGTTTCGTCGCCGGCGATGCCGCCATCCTGAAAAAATACTATCTCTACCGGACCTACCACGGCAGCGCGATGAGCCCGCCGGTGCAGGCCGCGAGCATCGCCGCCTGGAATGACGAAGCGCATGTGCGCGAGAACCGGGCGCTGTACCGCGAGAAATTCGAAAAGGCCATCGCCATCCTGAAACCGGCCATGCCGGTGAAATGGCCCGACGCAGCCTTTTACCTGTGGCTGGAAACGCCGATTGACGATATCGACTTCACCAGCAGGCTGCATGCCGCCGAAGCGGTCAGCGTGCTGCCGGGCAGCTACCTCGCCCGCGAAGCGCGCGGCATCAACCCCGGTGCCGGCCGCGTGCGCATCGCGCTGGTCGCCGGCGTGGACGAATGCGTCGAGGCGGCGCAGCGCCTGAAGCGGTTCGCCGCCTCGCTTTAACCACAAATAGAGATCACAGGCAGGAGAAACCGACATGCAAGCATTGCAGAACACCATCGAACAGGCTTGGGAAAACCGCGCCGACCTGTCCCCCGCGAAGGCGCCCGCCGGCGTGCGCGCCGCCGTCGACGAAACCATCGCCCTGCTCGACGCCGGCACGCTGCGCGTGGCCGGGAAGAAGAACGGCCAGTGGCAGACCAGCGAATGGGCCAAGAAGGCGGTGCTGCTGTCCTTCCGGCTGCAGGACAACGCCGTCATGCAGGACGGCACCAGCCGCTATTTCGACAAGGTCGCGCCCAAATTCGCGAACTACGACGATGCCGCCTTCCGCGCCGGCGGTTTCCGCGTGGTGCCGCCGGCCGTGGCGCGCCGCGGCTCATACATCGCAAAAAACGTGATCCTGATGCCCTCCTACGTCAATATCGGCGCCTATGTCGACGAG
>CAZHJU010000004.1:114684-126306 GCA_964533495.1 uncultured Bordetella sp.
GTCGACACCTGGGCCACGGTGGGCTCGTGCGCGCAGATCGGCAAGAACGTGCACCTGTCGGGCGGCGTGGGCATCGGCGGCGTGCTGGAGCCGCTGCAGGCCAACCCGACCATCATCGAGGACAACTGCTTCATCGGCGCGCGCTCGGAGATCGTCGAGGGCGTGGTGGTCGAGGAAGGGTCGGTGGTGTCGATGGGGGTCTTCATCGGCCAGAGCACCAAGATCTACGACCGCGCCACGGGCCAGGTGCTCTACGGCCGCGTGCCGGCCGGCTCCGTGGTGGTGTCCGGCTCGCTGCCTTCGCCGGACGGCAAGTGCAATCTGTACTGCGCGGTGATCGTCAAGCGCGTCGACGCCAAGACCCGCGCCAAGACCAGCATCAACGACCTGCTGCGCAGCGACGACTGAGCCGCGTGCGCCGGCCGCTTTGCAAGGCCGGCGAAACTGTGCAGAATGGCCCGGTAGCCGTGCAATGCGGCGGGCCCTACCGGGCATAACGGGGGAATCGCACCATGTTCGTCACACCGCTGTTCAAGCTGATGGCCGACAAGCAGGCGTCGGACATGTTCTTCACCGCCGGCGCGCCGATCCAGATCAAGATCAACGGCACGGTGCTGCCGATCAACAACCAGGCGCTCGACCCGGAGCAGGTCAGGAAGATCTGCTACGAGTTGATGACCCAGGCGCAGGTCCAGGAGTTCGAAACGAAGCACGAGATGAACTTCGCCCAGAGCGGCGGCGAGCTCGGCAACTTCCGCGTCAACATCTTCCGCCAGAAAAACACCGTGGCAATGGTCATCCGCTTCGTCAAGCCGGACGTCCCGGCCTTCGAAACGCTGGGCCTGCCAGCGGTCCTGAAGGACGTGATCATGGAGAAGCTCGGGCTGATCCTGATCGTCGGCTCCACCGGCTCCGGCAAATCGACGACGATGGCGTCGATGATCGACTACCGCAACACGATCAAGACCGGCCACATCCTCACCATCGAGGATCCGATCGAATTCATCTTCAAACACAAAAAATCCATCGTCAACCAGCGCGAGGTCCGCGTCGACACCCATACCTACGAGGCCGCGCTGATCAGCGCGATGCGCGAGGCGCCGGACCTGCTGATGGTCGGCGAGATCCGCGACCGCGAGACGCTGCAGAGCTCGCTGCTGTTCGCGCAGACCGGCCACCTGTGCATGTCGACGCTGCACGCCAACAACAGCTACAACGCGCTGAACCGCATCATCGGCTTCTTTCCGCGCGAGGCGCGGGAAAGCCTGCAGGCCGACCTGTCGATCGCGCTGCGCGCCGTGATCTCGCAGCGCCTGGTCAAGTCCGTCGACGGCAAGCGCGTCGCCGCGGTCGAGGTCATGCTCAACACCAAGCACATCCAGGAACTGATCAAGGCCGGCGAGATCAACCAGATCAAGGACGCCATGGAGCAGAGCCTGTCGCCGGGCTCGAAGACTTTCGAGCAGGCGCTGTTCGAACACTACCGGGCCGGGCGCATCACGATGGAGGAAGCCCTCGCCAACGCGGACTCGCCGAGCAACCTGCACAATCTGATCAGCAATGCCCCCAAGAACGGCGGCGCCCAGCAAGATCAGGAGCCGGGGAACGACGGCAAGGCGGCAGGCACCACGACCACCGACCTGTCGAGCATCAAGCTCAATCTCGATGCCCTGGGTTGATTCTATAAGTACTTGTTTTTATTGATATTTTTGTAAAGTGGCCGGATTGCCGCCTGTCACGCCGCGGCAACTGATCGCCGCCGCCGCCACCCGCTTCCGCAAGGCCCGGCTGGCCTACGGTCACGGTACGCTGAACGCCGGTGACGAAGCGGCCTGGCTGATGGTGCATGCGCTGGGCTGCCCGTTCGAAGACCTGCCGTCGCGGCTCGACCGTCCGCTGGCCGCGGCCGTCGCGCGGCGCGCGCAGGCACTGTTCGACCGCCGCATCGCCGAACGCATCCCGGCCGCATATCTCACGCGGGAAGCCTGGCTCGGCGAACACCGCTTTTATGTCGATCCGCGCGTCATCGTGCCGCGCTCGTACATCGCCGAACTGCTGCGCGACCGCCTGCGGCCCTGGCTGCCCGGCCGCCGCGATCCGGAAACCGTCCTCGACCTGTGCACCGGCTCGGGCTGCCTGGCCATCGTCGCCGCCCATGCATTCCCGCGAGCCGCCGTCGACGCGGTCGATCTCTCCGCCGCCGCGCTCGCCGTCGCGCGGCGCAACGTCCGCGACCACTGGCTGGTTTCCCGCCTGCGCCTGCTGCGCTCCGACCTGTTCGCGGCGCTCCACGGCCGGCATTACGACCTGATCCTCAGCAATCCGCCGTATGTGGGCGACACGGCGATGCGTCGCCTGCCGGCCGAGTACCGGCACGAACCGGAACTGGCATTGCACGGCGGCCGTGACGGGCTGGATCTCGTGCGGCGCATCCTGGATGAAGCGCCGGATCACCTTACACCCGGAGGCTGGCTGGTGATGGAGGTCGGCCACTACCGCGCGCGCGTCGAGCGCGCCTTTCCGCGGCTGCCGTTTATCTGGGCGGAGACGAGCGGCGGGGACGACTGCGTGCTGCTGTTGCAGCGGGAGGCGCTGCGGCCTCCGCCTGCGCGGGATTCCCGAGCCATGCCTGCAGGCCCGCGACGTCGGCGGCGGACAGCTCGATGAACTGACCGCGTTTCAACTGCGGCGGCAGCGCGACGATGCCGAAACGCACCCGCATCAGCCGGCTGACGGTCAGGTTCTGGGATTCGAACAGGCGGCGCACGATGCGGTTGCGCCCCTCCTTCAGCAGCACGCGGAACCAGCGGTTGGCGCCCTCGCCGCCTTCCTCCTCCAGTTGCTCGAAACGCGCGACGCCGTCCTCCAGCCGCACGCCCGCGCGCAGCGCGTCCAGCGCCGCCGGGTGCACCGTGCCGAGCACGCGCACCGCATACTCGCGGTCCACCGCAAACCGCGGATGCATCATCCGGTTCGCCAGGTCGCCCGAGGTGGTGAAGATCAACAGGCCGCTGGTGTTGAAATCGAGGCGCCCGATTGCCAGCCATTTGGCGCCCTTCGCCGGCGGCAGTTTCGCGAACACCGTCGGCCGGCCCTGCGGATCGTCGTTGCTGACGATCTCGCCTTCCGGCTTGTGGTACAGCAGCACGCGCGGCAACCGGTCGGACTGCGACCAGCGCAGGATGCGGTCGCCGACCTTGACGCGGTCCTCCGCCGTCACCCGGTCGCCGATGCCGGCCACCTTGCCGTTGACGGTGACCTCGCCGGCGCGGATGCGCTCCTCCATCGCGCGCCGCGAGCCGAAGCCCGCCTGGGCGAGCACCTTGTGCAGTTTTTCGCCGCGGATTTCTCCGGTGGCCGGCGCCGCCGCCGGTGTCTGCGCCGGGCGCGGCGGCTTTCCGGGTTTGTGCGCGGCCGCGGATGCCGGCGGCCGCAGCGGGCCACGCCGCGGTCTGGCGGACCCCGGTTTCGATTGCGGTTTCGCTCCGGTTTTCCGCCTCATACGCTGCGCCGTTCCATCACCGCCTGCGCCAGCGTGCCGCTGTCGACATGCTCCAGTTCGCCGCCCACCGGCAGGCCGCGGGCGATGCGCGTGACCCTGACGCCCTTGGCGCGCAGCAGTTCGCCGGCATAGTGCGCGGTGGCCTCGCCCTCGACGGTGAAATTGGTGGCGAGCATGACCTCCTTCACCACGCCGTCAGCCGCCCGCTGCAGCAGGCGTTCGAGGTGGATGTCGCGCGGCCCGATGCCGTCGAGCGGCGACAGCGCGCCCATCAGCACGAAATACAGTCCGTCATAACACTGCGCCTGCTCCATCATCAGCAGGTCGCCCGGCGTCTCGACCACGCACAGCAGGCCGCGATTGCGCCGCGGCGACAGGCACAGCGCACACACCAGTTCCTCGGAAAAATTGTTGCACTGCTCGCAATGACGCACCCGCGCCAGCGCCGATCCCAGCGTCACCGCGAGGCGCTCGGCACCGGGCCGGTCGCGCTGCAGCAGATGAAAGGCCATGCGCTGCGCCGAGCGCGGCCCGACACCCGGCAGGCAGCGCAGCGCTTCGATCAGGGACTGCAGCGCGGGCGGAGCATTCACTTTTATAAGTACTTGTTTTTATTGATATTTTTTAAAATGGCAATTTCATGCCGGGCGGCAGCGGCAGGCCGGCGGTGACGCCGGCCATCTTTTCCTGGCTGGTCGCCTCGGCCTTGCGCACGGCATCGTTGACCGCCGCGGCGATCAGGTCTTCCAGCATGTCCTTGTCGTCGCCGAGCGCCGCGGGATCGATGGTCACCCGCTTCACGTCGTGGCGGCAGGTCATCACCACCTTGACCATGCCCGCGCCGGCCTGCCCCTCGACCTCAATCTGCGCGAGCTGCTCCTGCATCTTGCGCATGTTGTCCTGCATCTGCTGCGCCTGCTTCATCAGTCCCGCAAGCTGGCCTTTCATCATGATGGCATTCCCCGTTCTCGGTTGTTTCGCCCGCTCACTTGGGCTTGATCGAGGCGTCCTCGAGCGAACCGTCGAAGTCTTCGATCAGTTCGCGCACGAAAGGATCCTCGCGGATTTCGGCGACCGCGGCGGCCTGGCGCTGCTCCGCCTTGCGGTCGGTGATGGCTTTCGGCGACACGCCGGCCACCTCGCCGGTGGTGAACGCCACCTTCAGCTGCGCGCCCAGCACCTGGCGCAGCGCGGCGCCCAGCTTGTCGCGGTACGGCTTGTCGAACAGGCGCTCGTCGGCCGGAGAAATGCGCAGCTCGATCAGGTCCGCCGTGCGCTTCGTCATTTCGCAGCGCAGCGCCAGCTGGTTGGCCATCGCGCTCAGGCCCAGCTGGCCCACCAGGTCCGCCCAGGCCGACGGCGCAGCCGCCGCGGATGGCGCGACAGGCGCCGCTGCGTAGCCCGCGACCGGAGCTGCAGCCCGCGGCGCTGCCGCCAGCGGGGCCGTTACGGCGGCACCCGCACCGGCCGGCGCGAAAGCCAGCATGCGCAGCAGCGTCATCATGAATCCCGCGTGCTCGTCCGGCGCGAGGCCGATCTCCGCCCGCCCCTGCGCGGCGATCTGGTAATGCAGTTGCAGATCCTCCGCGGCGAAGGCCTGCGCCAGTTCGCGGACCGCCGCGGCATCCGGATCGTCGTCGGCGACGGTCTGCGGCACCACCTGCGCCAGCGCCAGCCGGTGCAGCAGCGAGGCCAGTTCCTGCAGCGCCGATTCGAAGGACAGGCTGCGTTCGGCCATCTGCGTCGCGGCCGCGACCAGCCCCGGCCCGTCCTGCGCCGCGAGCGCGCGCAGGATCGTGTGGAGATAAGTGCGGTCCACCGCGCCGAGCATGTCCCGCGTCGAGGCTTCGTCGAGCTTGCCGCCGCCGTGGGCGATGGCCTGGTCGAGCAGGCTCAGCGCATCGCGCAGACTGCCCTCCGCCGCGCGCGCGACCAGCGCCACCGAACCCGCGTCCGCCGGCACGTTTTCGGCGGCCAGCACTTCGGTCAGCCGGTCGCGGATCTGCTGCGGCGGTATCTGCTTCAGGCCGAACTGCAGGCAGCGCGACAGCACCGTCACCGGAATTTTCTGCGGATCGGTGGTCGCGAGGATGAACTTGACGTGGCCCGGCGGCTCTTCCAGCGTCTTCAGCATCGCGTTGAACGCCGAGCGCGACAGCATGTGCACCTCGTCGATGATGTAGACTTTGTAGCGCCCGCCGGTCGGCGCGTACAGCGCGTTCTCCAGCAGTTCGCGCATGTTGTCGACCTGGGTATTGGACGCCGCGTCGAGTTCGATCAGGTCGACGAAACGGCCGGCGTCGATCTCGGTGCAGGCCGCGCACTTGCCGCAGGGCGCGGCGGTGACGCCGGTTTCGCAGTTCAGCGACTTCGCCAGGATGCGCGCCAGCGTGGTCTTGCCGACGCCGCGGGTGCCCGTGAACAGGTAGGCGTGGTGCAGCCGCTGCTGTTCCAGCGCATTGGTCAACGCGCGCACCACATGTTCCTGGCCGACCAGTTCGGTGAAACTGCGGGGACGCCACTTGCGGGCCAGTACCTGGGTCACGACGATCAGCGCTCAGTAGAAAAAAAGGACGATCAAATACGGACAGTCAATGCAGACTCTCAATGCCGGCATTTTACCGGCAAAGGCGCCCCGCGACGGCGCCCGGTTCAGCGGGACCAGTACTGCAGGCGGATCTGGTGGAAATCGATGCCGTCGTTGGGCTTCTTGATGCCGCCGTTGGACAGGTGCTGGAAGCGGTAGCTCAGGTCGTAGGCGCCCTTCGCGCCGAAGCGGTAGCCGAAACCGAGGTGGTCGCCGAACTGGAAACCGGTGCTGAAACGCCGGCCGCCCATGGAAGTGCGCGACAGGACATGCGCCCCGATGCCACCCTCAACGTAAAAACCCCGCAGGTCGTTGGCCTGCCAGCGCAGGGTGGGCGTGAAACCGATGTCGGTGATCCCGTCGTTCTGCCCGGCAGGCACGTCGCCGCGCCATTGCCCGGCGGACAAGTCCCAGTAACCGCCGATATGCCGGCCGCCGCGGTCCAGCCAGCGCTGCTGCCACTGCCACTGCGCGCCGATGCGTGCCATTTCGTAACCGCCGTTTTTGCCGATTTCGGCCGAAACGCCGTCCAGCGCCAGCACCGGTGCCGCACCCGCCGCCAGCATGGCGGACATGGCCACCCGTGCCAGCATACGCTTGGCACCACGCATTCCCCTGCCCCCCTGTTGCTCAGCGGCAGCTGGGCTGCCTGCATTTATTGGAACTGCCTGCCCTGTCTTGACTGCTTCGCTGCCCTGCTTCACTGCCGCCCGCATTCACCGCGATCAGCCGCGGCGGCAATGCCGCCGCGGCAAATGGGGTGGCGAGCCTGACCCCCGGCACTCGCAGAGAATAGCTGTGGCTGCTTCCTTCCGGACCTGACCAGATTCACTACCATGCGATGCGGGGAGGCCCGCCGTGGAAAGTCGCAAGTATGCACGTTCAAAGCGTTTTTTGCCACGTCAATGCACCGCCGCCACCTTTACAAGGCAAAGGGTTAGTGCTTCCATGACATCCGGGGAAGCATCGGCAGCGGCCTGCGCGCGCCGGCCGATCGGCGACCATCGATGAAAAGCACCAGTTACCGGAGAAGCACCATGCCGACCACGCCATCCGCCACCATCGAGTCCGTGCTGCAGGAAAACCGCATCTTCCCGCCGCCGCCGGCGCTGGCTGCGAACGCGAACATCTCCGGCATGGAGGCCTACCATGCACTCTGCGCGGAAGCGGAAAAGGACTACACCGGCTTCTGGGCCCGGCTGGCGCGGGAGCATGTGCTGTGGAAAAAACCGTTCTCGCAGACGCTGGACGACTCGAACGCGCCGTTTTTCCGCTGGTTCGCCGACGGCACGCTGAACGCCTCCCACAACTGCCTCGACCGCCACCTGCAGACCCAGCCCGACAAGACCGCGGTCATTTTCGAGGCCGACGACGGCAAAATCACCCGCGCCAGTTACCGCGACCTTTACGCCCGCACCTGTCGCATGGCCAACGGACTGAAATCGCGCGGCATCAAAAAGGGCGATCGCGTCATCATCTACATGCCGATGTCGATCGAGGCCATCGTCGCGATGCAGGCCTGCGCGCGCATCGGCGCCGTCCACTCGGTGGTGTTCGGCGGCTTCTCGGCGAAAAGCCTGCACGAACGGATCATCGATGCCGGCGCGGTGGCGGTGCTGACCGCCGACGAGCAGATGCGCGGCGGCAGGCCCCTGCCCCTGAAAATCGCCGTCGACGAAGCCCTGGCGATGGGCGGCTGCGACAGCATCCGGTCGGTCGTCACCTACCGGCGCACCGGCGGCCGGGTCGACTGGAATCCGGCGGTCGATGTCTGGCTGCACGACCTGGTGAAAGACCAGCCGGAACACTGCGAGCCGGAATGGGTCGGCGCCGAGCACCCGCTGTTCATCCTGTATACCTCGGGTTCCACCGGCAGGCCGAAAGGCATCCAGCATTCCACCGGCGGCTACCTGCTGTGGATGATCCTGACGATGCAATGGACCTTCGACCACAAGCCGGACGACATCTTCTGGTGCACGGCGGACATCGGCTGGGTCACCGGCCATTCCTACGTCTGTTACGGACCGCTGGCCTGCGGCGGCACCGAAGTCGTGTTCGAGGGCGTGCCCACCTGGCCCGATGCCGGACGCTTCTGGAAAATGATCCAGGATCACAGGGTCACCGTGTTCTACACCGCGCCCACGGCGATCCGCTCGCTGATCAAGGCCGGCGGCGACCTGCCGAAGAAATACGACCTGTCGAGCCTGCGCATCCTCGGCACCGTCGGCGAGCCGATCAATCCCGAAGCCTGGATGTGGTACCGCGACACCGTCGGCGGCGGCCGCTGCCCGATCGTCGACACCTGGTGGCAGACCGAAACCGGCGGCCACATGATCACGCCGCTGCCCGGCGCGACACCGACCAAGCCGGGCTCGGCGACGCTGTCGCTGCCGGGCATCATCGCCGACATCGTCGACGAAACCGGACAGTCCATCGGCAAAGGCAAGGGCGGCATCCTGGTGATCAAGAAACCCTGGCCTGCGATGCTGCGCACGATCTGGGGCGACCCGGAGCGTTTCAAAAAAACCTACTTCCCGGAGGATTTCCACGGCAAGTATTACCTCGCCGGCGACGGCGCAACCTATGACGAGGACGGCTACATCCGCATCATGGGCCGCATCGACGACGTGCTCAACGTCTCCGGCCACCGCCTCGGCACGATGGAAATCGAATCGGCACTGGTCGCCAACACCGGCCTCGTCGCCGAGGCCGCGGTCGTCGGCCGCCCCGACGATCTCACCGGCGAGGCCGTGGTCGCCTTCGTCGTGCTCAAGCAGGCCCGCCCCGAAGGCGAAAACGCGAAAAAGCTGATCAAGGAACTGCAGGACTGGGTCGGCAAGGAAATCGGCCCGATCGCCAAGCCGCGCGACATCCGCTTCGGCGACAACCTGCCGAAAACCCGCTCCGGCAAGATCATGCGCCGGCTGCTGCGCTCGATCGCCAGAGGGGAGGATATTCAGCAGGACGTGTCGACGCTGGAAAATCCGGCGATCCTCGACCAGCTCAAACAGGCACCGAAGTAGGCTGAACCGGTCAATCGTCTCCGCGCCGCACCGGAAACGCAGTGAACGCTGCGCCGCCCGAGATCATGAGCGGCCTGCCGCCTGTAATCGCGCCGTGATCTGATAGAATGCCGCCCTCCGGAGAGGTGGATGAGTGGTTTAAGTCGCACGCCTGGAAAGCGTGTTTACGGGGAAACCCGTAACGAGGGTTCGAATCCCTCCCTCTCCGCCAAGACCTTGTTTGAAGAAATCCAAGGAAGTCCGCTGAGCCCGCGTTTTTCATAGGAGATTGCGGGTTTCCTGTCCTCAGTCGTAAAATAAAACCCTACCGAATCCGGGCCATTTTGGGGGCATTTCTGGGGGCACATTTTTCTGCCCTATTTTCGAGATGCCCCCAAATTGGACCTTCCACGATGGGGAGGACACATGGCACTCACCGACACTGCGTGCAAACGCGCGAAGCCTGTTGATCGAGCGCGTCGCCTGTTCGATGCGCACGGGCTCTATCTGGAAGTCTCGCCCTCCGGGGGCAAATACTGGCGACTGAAGTACCGCTTCAACGAGAAGGAGAAGCGGCTGGCGCTGGGCATTTATCCGGAGGTTTCGCTGCTCCAGGCTCGCAAGCTGCGCGAGAGCGCCCGTGACCTGCTGCGCGCAGGCACCGATCCGGGCATCGCCAAGCAGGAACAGAAGGAACAGGCGAAGCTCAACAGTGCGCAGACTTTCGAGGCCATTGCGCGCGAGTGGCACGAACAAAAGAAAGACGGCTGGGAGCCGGGCACAGCCAAGGACAAGCTGCACCGGCTGGAGAAGGACGTATTTCCACACATGGGCAGCAAGCCCATCGCCAGCATCACCCCACCCCAGGTGCTCATGGTGTTGCGCAAGACCGAAAGCCGCGGCGCGCTGGAACTCACGCGGCGGCTCAAACAGACCATCGGGCAGGTTTTCCGCTACGCCGTGGCGACGGGCTATGCGGAGCGTGATCCGACCCCGGACCTGCGCGATGCTCTGAAACCGCAGCGGCATGGCCACTTCGCCGCCATTGACGTAAAGGAACTGCCCGCGTTCCTGCTGGCGCTAGAGCACAACGAAGCGCGGCTTTACATGCAGACACGGCTCGCGCTGCGACTCATGATGCTCACCTTCGTGCGCACCTCCGAACTGATCGAAGCCGAATGGACGGAGTTCGACCTGGACGCAGCACTGTGGGAAATCCCCAAGGAGCGCATGAAGATGAGGCGTCCGCACTTGGTCCCCCTCGCTCGGCAGGCTGTCCAGGCACTACGGCAACTGAAAACCCTGAACAGAAACAGTCGTTATCTATTCCGCAACCAACGCGAGCCCAGGAAGCCCATGAGTAATGGCGCGATCCTCATGGCGCTGCGGCGGCTGGGTTACCAAGGGAAGATGACCGGCCACGGCTTCCGGGCGCTGGCCATGAGCACGATCAAGGAGAAACTGCGCTACCGGCACGAAGTGATCGACATGCAGCTTGCCCATGCCAAGGGCAACAAGGTCGATGCGGCCTATGACCGCGCGCAGTTCATCGAGGAGCGCGTGCGGATGATGCAGCGCTGGGCGGACTACCTGGACCAGGTGAAGACCGACGCCGAACTGATGCGTCTCGGCGGCAAGGCGGCGTGAGCGTCAGCCCGGCGCTTTGCCGCGGGCGATCCTCACCCGCTCGGCGATCCACTCGCTGACCTCGGATTCGATCCAGCCAACCGCCCGCGCACCGAGCGGCACGGGCTTGGGGAACGCGCCCTCCTTGATGTACTGGTAGATCATGCTGCGCGATAAACCCGTGCGTGCCTGGACCTGCTTGCGCCGGAGCAATACAGGTTCTTGTTGAATGGTGTCGGCCATGCTCGTCACCTCCTGGCTGGTCATGGAAGATGACGGAATACTTCCATGCCAGCGTGGCGATGACAGGACGAATCGAAGCCTCGATGAAGCCACGACAACGCTTGACGGACAGCCGGTCCTGCACCCTGAACGAAACGCCGACCGGCAACTCAGCCGCGTAACAGTCGCGCAGCACCTTCCCCACCATGTTAAAGGCCAGCGCCGCGAGCGCCACTTGCGGGTTGCGTGCCAGTGCCACTTGCAACGCCGCTGTGCGGTGTGCGCTCAGGCGCCGCGCCAGCTTCTCGGAAATCCCGCTTTTCGGCTCAGCGGGTTTGTCTGCCGGGGTGTCGACGGCAATGCCGCCCTTCGCTTGGGCAAGCGTGCGCAGCGCCTTGGCTTCGGCCTCCCGCAATAGCCCCCGCAGAACGACAGCTTGACCCTCGCGATCGAGCGTCACCACCGCGCCCGCTGCCGAGCGCAACGTGCGCTGTAGGTCACTAGGCTTGCGTAAAGTTCGTCCAGTTCCTTGCCGAGCCGGGCGTAGCACCGACGTTGCGTGCGTCCTGGCTGCTCGCCAAGGGACGACACGGCGGCCACCAGATGTCGCTGAACATCGCCGCCGGCCTCGGCCTCGGCGGCAACGAGAGCTACCCCGACCTGTTCCAGCCCTACGGCGGATT